>JAGTRW010000013.1 GCA_018262095.1 Pseudomonadota bacterium | reverse complement strand
GCATCTGCGCACTCGCCGCTATCGAGGTTGAACTCGTGCAGCTTGTAGAGCAACGCGCGCCGGCTGATGCCAAGCTCGCTCGCGGTGCGCGAACGGTTGCCCTGATTGCGCTCGAGCGCGCCGGTGATGACCTTCAGTTCGAAACCGCGAACCAGCTCCTTGAGCAGCTTCGGCGCGACGTCATCGCTGATGTTCTGGCGACTGGCATGGACGATCGTCAGCGGCAGATCCTCGGCGAAAATACTGTGGCCGGTGCTCATCACCACCGCGCGTTCGACCGCGTTGGAAAGCTCGCGTACGTTGCCCGGCCACGAATAACGCTGCATGATCGCCAGCGCATGGTCGTCGAAACCGTCGATTTCGCGCGCGTGCTCGGCGGTAAACTTGCGCAGGAAATGTGCGGCAAGCAATTGGATGTCGGAGGGACGCGCGCGCAGCGGCGGCACCGCCAGATTGACGACGTTGAGCCGATAGTAGAGGTCGCTGCGAAAAGTTCCGGCGGCGACCATTTCCTCGAGGTTACGATTGGTCGCGACGACCAGGCGGACATCGACGCTCTGCGTCTTGTCGCCGCCGACGCGCTCGAAGGCGCGATCCTGGATCACGCGCAGCAGCTTGACCTGCAGCGACAAGGGGAGTTCGCCGATCTCGTCGAGGAACAGCGTACCGCCGTCGGCGTGCTCGAAGCGGCCGGTGCGGCGCGCCACCGCGCCGGTGAACGCGCCCTTCTCGTGACCGAAGAACTCGCTCTCGAGCAAGCCCTCGGGAATGGCGCCGCAATTGACCTTGACGAAAGGCCGCTGGGCGCGCGGGCTGTTGTAGTGCAGCGAGGTCGCCAGCAGCTCCTTGCCGACGCCGCTCTCGCCGTAGATCACGACGGTCGCGTTGCTCGCCGCGATGCGCACCACCGCGTCGCACAGCGCCCGCATCGCCGGGTCGCTGGTGGTGATCCGGTTGAAGCGCAGGCTCTCCGACAGCTCGTGCTGCAAGGTCACGATCTCGCGGCGCATCTCGCGCATCTGGTAGGCGCGATTGACGAGCAGGCCAATCTCGGCGAGGTCGAAGGGCTTGATCACGAAATCGAAGACGCCGTTCTTGATCGCCTGCACCGCGGTATCAAGATCCGCATAAGCGGTCATCAGAATCACCGCGGCGCCCGGACGCAGTTCGAGCATGTCGCTCATCACTTCGATTCCGCTGCGCCCGGGCATGCGGATGTCCATCAACACGATGTCCGGCGAGCTGCTGCGAAAGAGCGCCAAGCCCTCTTCGCCGTCGGCCGCGGTGACCGTCTGGAAGCCCTCGCGCGCCAAGACCGCAGCCAGCATGCGGCGGATGCTCTCGTCGTCGTCGACGATCAATATCTGGTAATCGGTTTTCATCCTATTTTCTCTGGCGGTGCGCCGGGCAGGATCAGCGTCACGCTGCTGCCCTGGCCCTCGACGCTGTCGATTTCGAGACGACCGTGGTGGTCCTCGACAATACGCCGAGCAATTGTCATGCCCAGCCCGGTGCCGCTCGGCTTGGTCGAAAAGAAGGGGTCGAAAATCCGCGCGCGGATCGCCGCCGGGATGCCACAGCCGTTGTCGCTGACGCAGACGCTGACCTCGCCGGACGCAAGCCGCGCACTGACGATACGGATCTGCCCCTGATCGGCGATCGCCTGGATGGCGTTGACGATGATGTTGAGCAGCACCTGCTTGATCTGGCCGCGGTCGACCTCGATCGGCAACGGCTCGGCTGACGCGGCGAAGACAAAGGCGATGCGTCCGGCGCTGTCGCGCGCCAGCAGCAGCGTCTCTTCGACCAGTTGATCGAGCGTGCACATCGTCGGACGCAGCGGGTGCGGACGCACCAGGTCGAGCAGGTCGGAGACGATGCGATTCAAGCCATCGACCTCGCGGATGATGATGTCGCCGTATTCCCGCCATTCTACGGGGTCGGTCGAGCCTTGCAGATACTGGACGAAACCGCGGATCGAAGTGAGCGGCGTGCGCAGTTCGTGGGCAATTCCGGCCGCCACTTCGCCGATCGCCGCCAGCCGGTCGGCGCGCGCCACCTGCTCGCGCAGCGAAAAGGTCTCGCTGATGTCGCGCACCACCGCGACGACGCCCAGTTGATGGCCGCGCCCGTCGAACAGCAGGCTGCTGCTGGCCATCACGTGATAGGTCTGATGCGGCAACGGGTAGTCGAGCTCGACGTCGCGATGTTCACGACCGCTCTTGAGCGTATCGACGAGCATGCTCGAAAAGTGCGCCTCGGGGCGGAACAGCGCGAGATACGGGTGGCCGACGACATCGCCGGTCTGGCAACGAAACAGCTCGCAGCCGGCCGGATTGATGTAAGAGACCTTGTTCGCCGAATCGACGGTAATCACCGCGTCCGACAGGCTGTCGAGAATGTTGTGGTGCATCGAGCGGGTTTCGAGCAGCACGCGCGCCATGGTGTTGATGGCGTCGACGATTTCGCCGATTTCGCCCTTGATCGGCGGGATCGGCTCGCGCAGATCGAGCGCCAGGCGCAGCAAGCCCTGCTTGACTTTCGCCATGCTGCTGGTGAGCTGCGCAATGACAAAAACCACCACCGCCAGTGCGAGGACGACGCCGAGCAGCGTCATCGAATGCACGGCGAGGCGCATCGCACTGGCCTGCTGGTCGATCGCATCGACGAACTCGTTGGCCCAGATGTAGCCGACCACGCGCCCGCCTTCGCTGATCGGCAACATGGCGTTCATGATGTTGCCGCGCACCTGGCCGCCGCTGACCGTCATCGGATCGCCGCTCGCCATCGCTTTCCAGCCCGGATGCTCGGGTGGAATGGTCATCCCCACGGTGTGGCCGTAGTCCACGCTCGGACCGTAAGTGATGATGGCGTTAAGGCCCAGATGAAAATAGCCGACGCCGACCTCGGGAAAAGCAGCGGCGACCTGGTCCGTATAGCCGCGCAGGCGGCGGTTGAGAAAAGCGATCTGGTGCTCGCGGTCGTCGTCGTTCCCCCGGTAGTCGGCGAGCAGGCCTTGGTAGCCGCCGCTATCGCGCAAATGCTGCGAGAGCAGCATGGCAATCCCCTGCAGATGCACCCTTTTCTCGCCGACGATAGCCTCTTGCCCGTGCAGCTTGAGGACGTAGCCGGTGGCAATGATCGGCAGTCCGACGACCGGCAGCAGGATCAGCATCAGCTGCATGCGCAGGGTTGCCGGCCAGAAACGGCGAAGGAAGCGCAACACGCGAGTCTCGATTCGTATAGAAAGTTTGACGCAGATACTACCGCATGACCGACGTTCGACCGAAGTAGCGCAGCAATTTGAAACAACCAGGGAATTTCGGTTATAAGAAGAGTGTCGTAGCGGCGGCCCGCCGTATCGGCCTCGACAAAAATTCAGCCTCACACTGCAACTGGAGAACACATGGAAAAGGATCTGCGCGAAGCCGCGCTTGAATACCATCAGTACCCGACCCCGGGCAAGATTTCGGTCCAGCCGACCAAGGCGCTCTCGAACCAACACGATCTGGCGCTCGCCTACTCGCCAGGCGTCGCCTACGCCTGTGAGGCGATCGTCGAGAATCCCGACGCCGCCGCGCTCTATACCTCGCGCGCCAATCTGGTCGGCGTCGTCACCAACGGTACGGCAGTACTTGGCCTGGGCAATATCGGACCGCTCGCCGGCAAGCCGGTGATGGAAGGCAAGGGTTGCCTGTTCAAGAAATTCGCCGGGATCGACGTCTTCGACATCGAGCTTGCCGAGAACGACCCCGACAAGCTGGTCGAGATGATCGCCGCACTCGAGCCGACGCTCGGCGGAATCAATCTCGAGGACATCAAGGCGCCCGAGTGCTTCTACATCGAAAGCAAGCTCAAGGAGCGCATGGCGATTCCGGTTTTCCACGACGACCAGCACGGCACGGCGATCATTTCGGCGGCGGCGATGCTTAACGCGCTCAAGGTCGTCGGCAAGGCGATCGGCGACGTCAAGGTCGTCTGTTCCGGCGCCGGCGCCGCGGCGATTTCCTGCCTCAACCTGTGGTGCGACCTTGGCATCCGCGTCGAAAACGTCATGGTCTGCGACTCCAAGGGCGTGATCTACGTCGGGCGCGACGCCAAGATGGAGCCGACCAAGGCGCGTTATGCGCGAGTCACCGAACTGCGTACGCTGTCCGACGCCATCGAGGGCGCCGACATTTTCCTCGGGCTATCGGCCGCCGGCGTGCTCAAGCCCGAAATGGTCGCCAAGATGGCGAAACAGCCGATCGTTTTCGCGCTCGCCAATCCGACGCCGGAAATCCTGCCCGAGCTCGCGCGTGCAGCGCGCCCCGACGTGATCATGGCGACCGGACGTTCGGATTACGCCAACCAGGTCAACAACGTGCTGTGCTTCCCGTTCATCTTCCGCGGCGCGCTCGATGTCGGCGCCACGCGCATCACCGAAGAAATGAAGCTGGCCTGCGTGCACGCGATCGCCGCCATGGCGCATGAAGCGGTCGCCAGCGAGGTCGCGATGGCCTACCCCGGCCAGGAGCTCGCCTTCGGCCCCGAATACCTGATTCCCAAGCCCTTCGATCCGCGCCTGATCCTGGTCATCGCGCCGGCCGTGGCGCAGGCCGCGATGGATTCGGGCGTCGCCAAGCGGCCGATCACCGACATGGCCGCCTACAAGGAAAAGCTCAAGGGCTTCATTTACCGCACCGGCGTCGGCATGCGCGCGGTGTTCTACGCCGCCAGGAAGGGGAAACCGACGCGTATCGTCTATCCCGACGGCGAGGACGAACGCGTGCTGCGCGCGGCACAGATCATCGTCGAAGAGCAACTGACCACCCCGGTGCTGATCGGCCGCCCCGACGTGATCGCCGCGCGAATCGAGAAAATCGGCTCGAAGCTGCGCCTCGGCAAGGATTTCGAGGTCGTCGACCCGAACAGCGACGAGCGCTACCACGAGGCTTGGAGCGCTTACCACCAGATCATGAAACGCCGTGGCGTGACGGTCGAGATCGCCCGCACGCGCCTGCGCAAACACAACACCCTCATCGGCGCGATGCTGATCAAGCTCGGTTACGCCGACGGAATGATCTGCGGCATCACCGGACGTTTCGCCCATCATCTGCAGCAAATCGACGACATCATCGGCAAGACGCCGGGATGCTCGACGCTGGCGGCGATGAATCACCTGATCCTGCCCGGTCGCGCGCTGTTCATTTGCGATACGCACGTCAATGAAAACCCGAGCGCCGAGCAATTGGCCGAGATTGCGCTGATGGCCGCCGAAGAGGTGCGCCGTTTCGGCATCGAGCCCAAGGTCGCGATGCTTTCGCATTCGAACTTCGGCGCTTCGCCGTCGGCCTCGGCGCGCAAGATGGCCGAAGCGACCGCGCTGTTTCGCGCCAAGGCGCCCGACATCGAGGCCGACGGCGAAATGCACGGTGACGCCGCGCTGTCCGAGGAGATCCGCAGCAAGCTCGACCCGGACTCGTCATTGACCGGCGAAGCCAATGTGCTGGTGATGCCCAACCTCGACGCCGCCAACATCTCGTACAGCCTGCTCAAGATGACCGGCGGCGATGGCATCACGATCGGACCGATCCTGCTCGGCGCCGCGCGTCCGGTGCATGTGCTGACGACCACCGCGACCGTCCGCCGGATCGTCAACATGACCGCGCTGGTCGTCGTCGACGCGGCGACCAGGTAAGGCTAGCGCCCTCTGGCCGGACTTGTCCGGCCAGAGGAATGAGCGACGTTTTCACATACGGAACTGCTGTGTTCCGCGCCTGACGCGCGGGCATACTTTCTTTTGCTTCGCCAAAAGAAAGTAGCGAAAGAAAACGAAGTTTCGGCGAAGCCAAAAGGCGACTCCGGCTCCGCGGTCGGCTCCGCCGACTTCCCTGCGCTACTCGTCAAGCCGGGTACCCCAAGAGTACTTCCTCGCGATGCTTTGCGTCGCTCAGGGCGCGGCTGCGCAACTCGGGCCTACGGCCCTCAAACAGTGCTCGCCGACGCCCCCCGGCTTGCCTGCGTTGCTCGGCGCTCCACAGGGGAAGCTGCGTCTGAACTCGACCGCCTGCGCATGAAACTACGATCGGTGTTGGGTTTGCTCCTGCCCTCTGCGTCGTCGAGCAGCGCAGGGCGCACCCCAGGAGTACTTCTTCGCGGCGCTCAGGGCGCAACGGGAAAAAGGGCGAGCACTGTTTGAGCCCCGCAGGGGCGAGTTGCGCAGCCCCCGTTGCAACCGAGCAGCGCAGAGCACCCGGCGTAGCCGGGCGACGCGGCGGGCGCGCCTTCTTCTTGGGTACTTCTTCTTGGCAAGACAAGAAGAAGTACCTCGCCGGTCAACGGCGAAACCCAACCGTTTCGCAAGAAAAAGCATAAGCAATCACCATGGCTCTGAAGCTGGACTCTGACGTCAACTACGACTGCACAGAACCACCTGGCCTCGGCGCCAACGACCATCCGACTTCTGTGCTAAATTTGGCCTCGTCCCGGTCAGCGCCTGTCGCTGACCGCCCCACCCCACTCCCTCCAGGAATTCCCATGGATTTTTCCACTCTCTCGCCGCGCCCGGTCTGGCGCCACTTCCAGACGCTCTGCGCAATCCCGCGCGCGTCCAAGGCCGAAGGTCCGCTGCGCCAGGCATTGGACGCCTGGGCCCAGGCGCGCGGCCTGGCGACGCTCACCGACGCGGCCGGCAACCTGCTGATCAGAAAGCCGGCGAGCGCCGGGCGCGAACACATCCCCGGCGTGATCCTGCAAGGCCATCTGGACATGGTCTGCCAGCAGAACGAGGGCAGCGCGCACGACTTCGCCCGCGACGCCATCGCCGCGACGCTCAAGGACGGCTGGCTCGTCGCCGAGAACACCACCTTGGGCGCCGACAACGGCATCGGCGTCGCGCTGGCGCTGGCCGCGCTCGAAGCCGACGAGCTCGCGCACCCGCCGCTCGAAGTGCTGCTCACCGTCGACGAGGAGGCCGGCATGGGCGGCGCCCAGGGACTCAAACCAGACTGGCTGCACGGGCGTCGCCTGATCAACCTCGACACCGAGGAGTGGGGGCAACTCTACGTCGGCTGCGCTGGCGGAATCGACGTCAATGTCAGCTACACCACCGCCAGCGAACCGTTGCCGGCCGCTTGGCGCACCGCCAAACTCAGCGTTGGCGGGCTGCTCGGCGGCCACTCCGGCGTCGACATTCACCGCGGACGCGGCAACGCCATCAAGCTGCTGGTTCGCGCGCTGCGCGAGTTGCCCGAAGGCGGGCTCTGGCGCCTCGTCAGTCTGGCTGGCGGCAACGCGCGCAACGCGCTGCCGCGCGAGGCTTCGGCGATGATCGCCGTCGCCCCGGAAAGTCACGCCGCGCTTGAGCAGGCCGTCGCCGCCAGCGCCGCGACGCTGGCGCGCGAGTTCGACGGGATTGAAGAACGCCTCGCGCTGCGCCTTGGCGAAGCCGAGACCCGCGCCACCGAGATGCTGACCGCGGCCGACCAGCAGGTGCTGCTCGCCGCGCTCAACGCTGCGCCGTGCGGCGTCAAGGCGATGAGCCACCAGCTGCCGGGGGTGGTCGAGACATCCAATAGTTTCGGCGTGCTGACCATGAGCGAAGGCGTCGTTCGCGCCAATTTCATGGTGCGCTCGCTGGTCGATTCGGCGGCGCTCGCGCTGGCGCGCGAAATCGCCGACCTGTTCGCGCTGATCGGCGCCGACTGTGCGGCCAGCGACGGCTACCCGGGGTGGACGCCCGCACCGAAGTCGCCGCTGCTGGCACTGGCGCAGCGCGTCTACGCGCGCGAATTCGGCGCCGACGCGGCGCTCCAGGTCATCCACGCCGGACTCGAATGCGGCATCATCGGCGCCAAGTATCCCGGACTCGACATGATCTCGTTCGGCCCGACGATCCACGGCGCGCATGCGCCCGGCGAGCGCGTCGAGCTCGCCAGCGTCGAACAGAGCTGGAAGTTGCTGACGGCGATTCTGGCAGCGCTGCCGGCGACCTGAGCACGACACCTCGGGCCCGTCACCCTAGTAGTTCAAACCACAACGACACAACGGGCACAGCGAAGATCCTTGATTTTGGAGATTTCTGTGACACACCGATGCATCAACACAGAGCAGGTAGCTGTTTTTCTTCGTGATCGTTGTCCCACAGGGATTGGCTTCGCGGCATGTCCGTCGTGGTTAACCGCTTTTTCCTGGGTCAATTCGCCGCTCCTGGTGTGGGACAATAGGGTGCCCGCAACCTACCGGAAGGCCGCCTGGCCGCACTGACTCCCATGCCCAAGAAGCCTACCGCCCCTGACGCACCGAGAAAATCCGCGGACCAGGGACTGACCAAACCCCTGCATCCGCGCAACAAGCACGCGGGCCGCTACGACTTCGCCCAATTGATCGCCGCCAGCCCGCAGCTCGCCGCGTATGTCGCAGCCAACGCTTACGGCGACCAGTCGATCGACTTTGCCGACCCGCTGGCGGTCAGGGCGCTTAACCGTGCGCTGCTCAAGGACAGCTACGGCGTAACCGGCTGGGATCTGCCGCCCCAGTACCTGTGCCCGCCGATCCCCGGGCGCGCCGACGCCCTGCACTATCTGGCCGACCTGCTGGCGCGCAGCAACGGCGGACAGATCCCCTATGGCGCAGCGATCCGCGTGCTCGACATCGGCGTCGGCGCCAATTGCGTCTACCCGCTGATCGGCCACAGCGAATACGGCTGGTCCTTCGTCGGCAGCGACATCGACCGCGCCGCGCTGGCCAGCGCGCAGGCGGTGATCGACGCCAACCACCAGCAGGCGATCGAACTGCGTTTTCAGCCCACGCGCCTGTCGGTCTTCAAGGGCGTGCTGCACGCTGACGAGCTCTTTGACCTGGTGATGTGCAACCCGCCTTTTCATGCATCGATCGACGACGCGCAGGCCGGCAGCGCGCGCAAGTGGCAGAACCTCGGCCAGGGCGCGCCGGGAGATCAGGCGCCGCGGCTCAATTTCGGCGGACAGAGCGACGAGCTGTGCTGCGCCGGCGGCGAGCAAGGCTTCATCTGCCGCATGATTGGCGAGAGCGCGCAGATCACCCACAGCTGCCTGTGGTTTACCACGCTGGTTTCGAAGGCGACGACGCTGCCGGCGGTCTATCGCGCACTCAAGAGCGCCGGGGTGCACGACAGCCGGACCATCGCCATGGCGCAGGGGCAGAAAAAAAGCCGGATCGTCGCCTGGACCTGGCTTGACGAACGCCAGCAACAGGCCTGGCGCAACGCCAGGCGCGGCGAGTCAGCGCGCACCCCGCTGGCGACCTGACTGTTTTCCGATCCTAGACCTTGAACTGCTTGACGATCGTATTCAACTCGCCGGCCAGCGCTGAGAGCTCGTCGGCAGCCTTGGTCGTTTCCTGAGCACCGTGCGAGGTCTGCGCGACGACCTCGGTAATCTGGTGCATATTGTTGCTGATGTCCAGAGTCGCCGCGGTCTGCTCTTCGGCGGCGGTCGCCACCTGATTGATCTGCTGGGTGACTTCATTGATCTTCTGCAGAATGCTCTCCAGCGCCTTGCCCGACCCGGCCGCCTTCTCGCTGCCCTTGGCGACTTCATCGACCGCCGTTTCCATGGCGATCACCGCCCCTTTGGTTTCGTTCTGGATGGCGTTGATCATTTCGCCGATTTCGGTGGTCGCTTTCCTGGTGCGTTCGGACAATTTACGCACTTCGTCGGCCACCACTGCAAAACCGCGGCCTTGCTCGCCCGCACGAGCGGCCTCGATCGCCGCATTGAGCGCCAGCAGGTTGGTCTGATCAGCGATCTCCTGAATGGTGGCGATAATCTCGCCGATCTGTTCTGAACGGCTACCCAGGCGTTCAACCGTCTGCGCCGTATCCTTGACTCGGTTGGCAATGCTGTGCATCACGGCAATGGTCTCATCGACGACCTGCGCGCCTGATACCGCAGCTTCACTGGCGTGACGCGAACCTTCGGCGGCCAGGCTGCAGTTTTCGGCGATGTGTCCGGAAGAGGCCGACATCTGTTCGCCGGCGGTCGCCACATTGACCGACTGGGCGGCGACCTTTTCCGACCCGTTGGCGATCTGTTCCGCTGTCCCGTGGAGCTGGAGCGCTGCTGCCGCAAGCTGATGCGTACTGGCGCCGATGTGGGTGATGTCCTCCTGGATATTGTCCATGAACATATCGAACCACTTGGAGAATTCGCCCAGCTCGTCCTTGCTCTGCAAATAGATGTTCTGGGTCAGGTCGCGCTCGCCTTCGGCGATGTTGCGCATGATGGCGATCATCGAGCCAAGCGGGATCACGATGCTTCTGGAAATCAATACCGCAGCGACTGCGGCGATCAGCAAGGCCAATGCGCAACCGATGGCCAGCCCCCGCACTGCGGATTCGTACGCAGCAACCGCCTTGCCATAGCTTAAGTCGGCCTGTTGCTTTTGCGCATCAGCGCTCAACTGCGAGGAGACCGAACTGGCGCGCGCCAGATTGTCGGTCTGCTCTTTGACGGTATTGATCTCCAGGTAGGCAAAGAAAGCCATGCAGAAGATCAACATCACTACCGATGAGAAGCCTATCCATAGTCTCGTGCCGATTTTCAGGTTGTTCATCATCACCTCGAAATGTATAGAGTTGTACCGGTTCACATCGTCTTGATACGGGTTGAGCGCAGTCCGAATCGCCGGATAGGCAAATCATTCCAATTATGCTCCGGTCTCTGCCCGCAGCGCTAGAAATGCGTGCAATTCGTACCGTCGAACGAAGGCGGCTGGCGCGCCGAGAGAAAGCGCGCAGCATTTATACTGTACATGCGTACAGTTATGGTTAATAATGCGCTCCTTCATAGCGAAACCAGGAGAGAGACCATGAATCGAATCCAGAGAGTGTTTGAATTCATCGCCGGTATTTCTCAACAGCAGCGCGATCGCTGGGCGCTGGCTCAGGAAATCTATGCGGCGCCGCGCCTCGACGTTCTCGCCTTGCGCACACCGGCGTGCTGGCGAAGAAAAGCGAACGTCCAGGGGATCAGGCGCTAGCGGGAGGCCCGAAATATTCGTTCGCGCGGTCGATTGCGATGCACAATCCGCTCTTTGACGAAACGGATAGACTGCGAAAAGATGGAAGCTGCTGCGCAATTCAACTGGGACTATCCCCAGCCTTTCACCCTTGCCGTGCGACCCGGCTTTGACGACATCGATGGTCTGAAACATACCAATAACGCGGTCTATGTGCGTTGGTGCGAAACCGTCGGCTGGGCGCATTCCAAGGCCCTTGGCCTGGAGCTCGCCGACTATCAGCGCCTCGATCGGGCGATGGCGATCCGCCGCGGCGAATACGACTATTTGCTGCCCAGCGTGCTCGGCGACGAGCTGCTGCTCGCCACCTGGCTCACCGGCAGCGACGGCAAGATCACGCTCGAACGCCGCTTTCAACTGATCCGCCCGCATGATCGATCGACGGTGCTGCGCGGACGCTGGGACCTGGTGTGCATCGAAATGGCCAGCGGCCGTCCGCGGCGAATGCCCAAGGAATTCGCCGCGCGGTATCTGGCGGCGATCGTCGACGTCCCGCCCGCCATCGCAACGCGCTAGCGCGCAGCGATCGGCTCATTCAAGCTCACTCGCCGACCACCACTTTGGCGTTCGGCGTCTCGCCAAAAACCTCGGGCGCGTACATCGCCTCGACGCGCGTCGCCGGCAGCGAAAATTCGCCGGCGTTGTTGAGGCGTAGCGTGTAATCGACGGAAAAGCTGCCGCGCGGAACAAAGCCGTAATACGCGCGGAAGGCGGAAAAAGTGCGCTCGACGTAAGCCGGCCAGACGCGCCGCTCGGCCTTGCCCGAACCCGCCTCGTCGCCACTGGCCAGCCGCGCATCGCGCGCCCCGCTGCCCTCATCGCCGAGGATTCGCGCGCCGGCCGGGATCGGGTCATCGACCACCACCCAGGTCATCTCCTGATCCGACTCGATGTTAAGACGAACGCGCCAGAGATCGCCGCGCGAAACCTTGCCCGGCAGCTTCTGCTGCAACGCGGTGACTTCGCGCGTGACGCGCAGGCCGTTGGCGCGCGCTTCCTTGACCGGGACTGCGGCGAGCGCCTGCAGGAAGACCCACGGCTTGCCGCTGCCTTCGTGCCGCAACTGCAACTGATCCTTGGCCGACGGTTTGGCCGGCCACGGCAGCAGCAGCGCGTTCTGCTCATCGCTCTTGCCAGCCCAGGCGAAGTTCTGCACCGGCAGCGCACCGAGCGTCAGATGCGTGTTGCCGCTCACTGCGTCGGGCTCGAATTTCTGGCCGAAACGCTCGAGCGCAATCGTCGCCCACACGTTGGCCACCGTCGTCGCCCAGCGGCCGCGCTGCTGACGCAACAGCGCGCCCTGCAGCAAGGCCGGCAGATCATCGTGCCACGCCGGATCGTCGAGCACCGCCTCGATCAGGCGCAAGGCGTTGGTGTCGCCACTGACCATCAGCCACCACCAATAATCGGAACGCTCGCTGGTAAACACCAGGCGGCCACCGAGGTAGGAAAGACGGTTGCGCAGTTCGCGGTCGGCCGCCGCCAACCTGGCTTCGCGTTGCGGCAAAGCGGACAGCCGTTTGACGATCAGATACCAGTCGATCAGCGCCGAAGTCGGCAATCGCCGCGGCTCGACGTCGAGGCTGGCGAGCGCCGATCGCATCGGCTGACCGCGTCGCGTCAGCGCTTCGATCGCCGCGAGCTTGCGCACGACAAGATCGGCCTGCGGCGACCAGTGCTCGGGCTTGATGCGTCCTTCGGCGAAGGCCGCGAGGCCGCGCTCCATGCGCTGCGCGAGTTGCGGCGCGATCGCGAAACCGGCGGCTTGGGCGACGTCGAGCAGATAGGCGGTGAGCGCCGGACTGCCGGCGTTCGAGCTGCCGCCCTCGTTCGGGAAGTAACGCGCCAGCCCGTTGGCGTCCAGATACGTCGGCAGCGCGTCCTGCACCTGCTGCCAGCGCGCCGCATCGCGTAGGCCGATGGCGACCGACGCCTGCTGTTCGAGACAGGTGAACGGGTAATCGGCGAAGAAGCGTTTGAGCGCCGGCGGCGCCGTCGACAGCCGCGCCGAGAGCGCGACCTCGATGCCGCCGAGCGGTCCGGATTTTCCCGAAACGGCGCCTGGCGGCAACGCGACCGGAATTTCGAGCGTGCCATCGAGGCGAGCGAAACTCGCCTGCGCCACGCTGATCGGCACCAGCGGCGCGACCTGTTGCGCGACGCGCAGCAGGTCCTTGGCATTGCCGCCCTTTTCGGCCGCGGCGAACTCCCAGACCTGCGCGCTCGCGCCCTCGGGCGCTTCGCCGGGCCACGCCAACTCGACCGCGCTCTCGCCGTCGACCTTGAGCTCGCGACTCGCGAGCTCGCGCTCGCCGACCGAGTTGCTCACCTTGGCCGAAACGCTCACCGTCATCGGCCGCGCGGTACCGTTGCGCAACGTCAGCAAGGCGCTGAAACGGTCCTTCTCACGCACCAGCGGCGGCAAGCCGGAAATCAGCTGCAGATCCTGCCGGGTGCGCAGGCTCGCGCTGCCGGTGCCGAACAGGCCGGCGCCCGAGGTCGCGACGGCGACCAGCGCAAATTCGCTCAGGGAATCGTTGAGCGGAACGCTGATCGTCGCGCGCCCCTCGGCGTCGAGCACGACGCGCGGATTCCACGCGAGCAGCGTATCGAAGAGCTCGCGCGCCGGCGCGCGGCCGCCGCCGCCGCCGGGTGCCACCGCCTTCTTGCCGAAGTGGCGCTTGCCGATCACCTGCGACTGTGCGGTCGCCGTTTCGACCTGATAGGCACGACTCGGCAGCATCGCGTCGAGCAGCTTCCAGCTCTCGTTGGGTCGCAATTCGAGCAACGCCTGGTCGACCGCGGCGAAAGCGATCTCGGTGCCGGCGGGCGCCGGCTTGCCGTCGGGCAGCGTCACCCGGATATCCACCTGCGCCTGGTCGCGCGGCTGATAGTCGCGCTTTTCGGGGCTCACCTCGACCTTGAGCCGGAAGGCGTCGACGCCGACGGCGATAGCCGCCAGCCCGATCTTGTAGGCGGGCTTGGCCAGATCGACCATGGCCGTCGGCTGGAGCGGGTTCCACCATTCCTTGAACCACGCGGCCGGCTCGCGCCAGCCCCAGCTCAGGAACGAATACCACGAAAGCGGCTCGACGCGGCCGCGCACCAGCAGCACCGAGACGTAGACGTTGGGGCCCCACTCGCCCTTGACCGGCAGTTCGATCACCGGTTTGAAGCGGCTCAAGGTGATCACCTGCGTTTCGATGACGCCGCCGGCCTCGACCGAAACCAGCGCGGTGGCCTCGCGGAAAGGCGTTCGCACCTGCAAGCGCGCGGTCTCGCCCGGCGCATAGCTGCGCTTTTCGGGGATCACGTCGATGCGATCCTGGTTGCCGGTGGCAAACCACGGGTCGCCGCCGCCGACCCAGTAACTGGTGCCGGCCCGGGCGACGTTGCCCTGGCGGTCGCTGGTCTGCGCCAGCAGGTAGACGTTGCCCGGCTCGCCGGCCGGCAGCGCGCAAGCGAACTTGCCGCGCGCGTCCGAACGCCCCTTGCAGACTTCGCCGAGGTCGGAAAATTCGGTCGAGTTTTCGTAGGCGTAAAAACCGCCGACGATGCGCTTGCGGTGGCTGAAGTCGACGCGCCGCTTGGCGCTGATCTTGACCGGCGCGTCGGCGGCCGGCTTGCCCTGCGAATCGAGAACGACGACTTCAACCCCGCTCTTGGCCGAATCCTTGTCGCTGACCGACACCCAATCCTTGACGCGCAGGCCGACGACGACGGCCGCCGGCGAAAGCTCGACCGAGCCGTGCAGCGTCTGGATCTCGCCGTTCGGATCAGCGAAAGTCATCTGCGCGTAGATTTCGCTCGGCCCCTTGATCGGCTCTCGCAGCGGCACCTTGAACTTGCCGGCGCCCGCCTGGTCGAGCGTCAGCGGTGCCTTGTCGACCAACAGCGTCTCCTGCTCGCGCCCCTCGTCGACGGCAAAGGCCGTACGCCCCGGCGCGTCGAAATCGACGAGAAAGCGGAAGTCCTCGTAGCCCTTATACTGCGGCCAACGCGCGCGCAGCGTCGCCGACAGCTCGACCTTGGCGCCCTTGGCGGCGCCGCCGTTGAGGAAGGCGAGCGAGAGCGCCAGCGGAACTTCCTTGGGCGCCACCTGCGCAGAGGCGAGCCCCTGAACGCTGCCGGAAAATACCGGCAGGCGAAAATCGGATACGTTGAAGCTGCCGCTGCTCACGCTGACGCCATTCTTGGCGCCGGCAAGCTCGATCTGATAACTGCCGCGCTTGGCCGACGACGGGATTTTCCACGCGCTAACCGCCACACCGCGACCGTCCCAGGAAAGCGGCTGGCGGAATTCGTCGCCGCTGCCGTCGTGGCGAATCACCATTTCACGCGGCAACGATTGCACAGCGGGGAAAGAAAAACCGCTGCTGCCGCGCTCGCGCGCGACGTGCTTCATCGACACCGTCTGCCCGGCGCGTAGCAGCGTGCGGTCTACGATCGTGTGGATCTTGCGCGCATCGATTTCGCCCCAGGTTTCGACGCCGAAACGCCAGGGCTCGATGCCTTCGTTCCAGTCCGAACGAACAAAGCTGTAGTCATCGCCAAGGCGCGCGCTGGCGAAGAAGAAATTGTCGTCCTGGCAGCTCTGCTCGGGCAGCGCCACGGCAGCCAGCGCGCGTCCCTGATCGTCGCTGCGCCCGGCCCACAGCGATCTTCCATCGCAATCGGAGAGGCGCACTTCGGCGCCGGCGACCGGCTTGCCGCTGTCGAGCGCGGTGACCCAGACGAGCGCGTTGTCGCGCCCGCGTTTGAGATGCACCGCCATATTGGTGACCAGCGCCGTGCTGCGCACGTACATCGGCCCCGGCGTCGTCAGCAGCGCGGCGCCGAGCAGGCGGCTTTCGATCTCGACGATGTGATAGCCGGATTTTTGCAGCGGAATGCCGACCACCTCGAACTCGCTAGTGCCGCCCGGCTTGGGCAGCTCGCGGCTGACGACCCCGGCCTTGTCCTTGAGAAAAGGCAGTTCGCGCGCGTAATACGGATCGTCGTAGTCGTACGCCTCTTGACCCTTGCCGATCCGATAGCGCTTGGTCTGCTGCTCGAACTTGGCGATGGCGCGGATCGCCGCGATCACCTGGCCGTCGTCGGTCAGTCGCTGGCTGGTCAAGCGATGCGCGTTTTGACCAGGCAATTGAAGGCTGGCCACCGGCAGCATCGCTTCGACGTTGCGCAGCGTCACCGGCAACACCCCGCCCTGCTTGAGTTCGACGATGCCGAAAGCGCCGGGGAATTTGGCGAGCGGCGGCGCGCTGCCGGTGCGCAGCTTGAGCGGAAAGTTCGCGGCGTTCTCCAGCGACCGTCCCGCCTCGTCCTTGATTCCGGCCGGCAGCTCGATAGTGAGCTCGGCGTTGGGCGGTAGCGGTCGCTTGAAGGTCAGCACGCTCGTCGTGTTTTCGCGGCTGCCGTCCTGATCGGGCGATTGCGGCGAGCGCGATCCGGCCGGCGAGATCAGGCGCGCGCCGGCGGCCAGCTTGGCATCGACCGGCGCCGAGAACTCGAGGCGCAGATCGGAGAGCGGCGAGCACGGTGCAGCGGGCTTTTCGCGCTCGCAACTGACGCTGGCGCGCAAAGGCTGGCGAACGCGGTAGGCGAAACTCTCGCTGCGGCTCGCCTTGGCCCCGTTTTCAGCTTCGACGCCGGCGCCCCAGACCAGACGCATCCTGGCCCCCGCCGGCAGGCGCTCGGCGCAGGAAATCGCCAGCGTTGCGGGCTGCGCTTTGCGCTGCAAGGTGGCGAGGATTTCGCCGCGCTTGGCATCGGGCAGGATGCTCACCGGGATGCGGTTGCCGACGCCGTCGGCCTCGCACCACACCTGGCGCTCGACCGATGCGCGCTTGAGCGCGGTGGAAGCGTCGATGACGAAAGCCTGGTCTTCCTCGATCGCCGCGCCGGCGGCGGGCGTCAGCGAACGCGGCCAGGGACCGGGAGCGAAAAAGGCGTAAGCCGATTCGCCGGCAACCGCCTCGCCGTTGGCGGCCTTGAGATCGCCCTTGAGCCTGAAGTCGCAGCGCTCGCCGGGCCGCAAGGCGCGCTCGAGCGTGAACGTCCAGCGCCGCGCGTCGCTCCAGCGCCCGCGGCCACGGACCTCGCCGCAATCGACGGCAAAAGGTGAAGGGGCGTCGGGCCGGCCGAGCGCCACTATGTCGGCGGTGAACACCGCGCTGGCGCGAACCGCCGGGTCGACCTCGCCTTGCGGCGAGAACTGGCGAACGCCGACGGCGTTGGCGGCACCCGCCACGGCAAGCACGCCGAGCAGGACAAGGACTGATTGAAAACGCTTAGCGCACATGACAGGCCCGAAATGACAGGTGACAGCGTCGGATTATAGCCCGCGCCAATGCGACACCTGCGGCAAAACGAGCGCAAAAAAAAGCAGCGCCGAAGCGCTGCCTTTCTTTGAAGCGGAGCGACTGACTTAGTAGCCGGCGCCCTTGATCGATTTCAAGCCCTTGAAGATGGCCTTGGCGCCGAGTTGCTCTTCGATGCGGATCAGTTGGTTGTATTTGCAGATGCGGTCGGTACGCGACAGCGAACCGGTCTTGATCTGGCCGGCACCGGTGCCCACCGCCAGGTCGGCGATGAACGAGTCTTCGGTTTCGCCCGAACGGTGCGAAGAGATCACGCCGTAGCCCGCCTTCTGGGCCATCTTGATGGCGTCGAGCGTCTCGGTCACGGTGCCGATCTGGTTGACCTTGATCAGGATCGCGTTGCAGGCGCCCATGTCGATGCCCTTCTTGAGGCGGGTCGGGTTGGTGACGAAGAAGTCGTCGCCGACGATCTGAACCTTCTTGCCGAGCGCCTGGGTGAACTTGACGTAGCCGTCCCAGTCGCTCTGGTCGAGGCCGTCCTCGATCGAAACGATCGGGTACTTCTTGCACCAGTCGGCGTAGATGGCGATCATTTCGTCGGCCGAGAACAGCTTGTCCGGGTTCGACTTCCAGAACTTGTAGCCCTTGCGGCCGCCTTCGTCGAAGAGCTCCGACGAAGCGCAGTCGAGGGCGATGCCGATCTGCTTGCCGGGCTTGTAACCGGCGGCTTCGATCGCCTGCATGACGACGTCAAGCGCCTGGTCGTTGGTCAGGTTGGGCGCAAAACCGCCTTCGTCGCCGACCGCGGTCACGTGACCGCCCTTCTTGAGGATGCTCTTCAAGGCATGGAACACTTCGGTGACCCAGCGCAGGCCTTCGGAGAAGGTCTTGGCGCCGATCGGCATGATCATGAATTCCTGGAAGTCGATCAGGTTGTCGGCGTGCTTGCCGCCGTTGATGATGTTGGCCATCGGCGTCGGCAGAACGAATTCCTTGTTCTTGTGCAGCTTGGCGATGTACTTCCAGAGCGGCATCTTGCTGACCTGGGCGGCGGCGACGGTGATCGACATCGATGCGCCGAGCAGCGCATTGGCGCCGAGCTTGGACTTGTTCTGGGTGCCGTCGAGCGCGATCAGCGCGTCGTCGAGCTCGCGCTGGTTGAGCGGGTTCTTGCCCTTGAGCAGCTTGGCGATCGGGCCGTTGACGGCTTCAACCGCCTTGAGCACGCCCTTGCCGAGATAGACTTTCTTGTTGCCGTCGCGCAGTTCGCAGGCTTCGAATTCGCCGGTCGAGGCGCCGGACGGAACCGCCGAACGCGCGACGAAACCGTTGTCGAGCGTGATGTCGACTTCGACGGTCGGGTTGCCGCGCGAGTCGAGAATCTGGCGACCGACGACCTTGGTGATCTTGACGAACTTGGCCGGTGCGACCGTCTTGGCAACGGCCTTGACGGCGGCAGCGGGCTTCTTGGCAGCGACCGGCTTCTTGGCAGCGACGGCCTTCGCGGCAGCGACCGGCTTCTTGGCAGCAACAGCCTTCACGGCAGCGACGGGCTTCTTGGCGGGAACGGCTTTCTTGGGGGAGACAGGTTTAGCGGCTGTGGCCATTTTGGGTTCCAATACAAAAGTTGATCAAAAACACGGTGAAAAAAACAAACAAAAGCGTGACTATACAACGGAATGCCCTGCGCTTATCGAGCTCGTCGCTCAAGGCTTGACAGGAAGCGCTCGAAAGAGTCGCCGGAAAACCATCCGTCATTGACCGTCAGCGACGCCGATGAAGTCATCGGCATCCGGGTTGATGACGCCGAAAAAGGCGGGAATACGGGCATAGAAGAGGCGAATCTTTTGGTCATGAATGAGCGCCAGAAATTGCTCGACCTCGTCGTCGTTGGCGATGAACTCGACTGCGATTCCGGCGACGCCGGCCAGCTCGAAGAAACGCTCCTCGTGCACCGCATGGTGTCGCCCGAAACCGCCAACGGCGCGAAACGCGCAACCACCAGGAATACCAATCGCATTGGCCTTTTCGAGCAGCCACTCCCAGAGCAGGACACCCTGGTGACGCTGCTGCTCAACGAGATAGAACCTGAGCAACGATCCTTGCATGCTGACCTCCTTCGAGTTCACGGCGCATTCCTCAACAGATAAATGGTGCCGATCCCGGCAAAGGTCATCAGCACCGAGCCGACGACGTGCGCGGCAACGGCGCCGAGCGCCCAGGAAATCCGCCCCTGCTGCAACAAGACGGTGACCTCGGCGGAAAAAGTCGAAAACGTCGTCAGGCCGCCGCAAAATCCGGTGATGACCAGCAATCGCCATTCCGGCGAGATCGCCGAATAGGTCGCGAAGAAGGCGATGCCCAGTCCGACGACGTAGGCGCCGACCAGATTGGCGGCCAGCGTGCCGGGAGGAACGGTCGGGAACATGCTGTTGAGCTTGCTGCCGAGCTGCCAGCGTAGCAGGGCGCCGAGCGCCGCGCCGAGACTGATAGCCAGGATCGATTTCCACATAGCATTGCCTTGAAGAGTGGATTAGGTGGCGCCGCGCTGCCGGATCATGCCGCAGGCTGCCGTCACGGCGGCGAATATAGCACCGGCGCCGCGCATTTTGCATACGCTGGACACAATTCGGCAGCGGCCGTGGCTTGAACGCGACGCGGCTCGATCGAACGTCATTCAGCGACCGAGCTCGTCGCGCAACTGGCGGCGCAGGATTTTTCCGACGGTGGTCTTGGGCAGCCCGGAGCGGAACTCGACCTGACTCGGCACCTTGTAACCGGTGAGGTGTTCGCGGCAGTGCGCGATCAGTTGCGCGGCGGTCAGTGCCGGATCCTTCTTGACGACGAAGATCTTCACCGCCTCTCCCGACCTGGCATCGGGAATTCCCACCGAAGCGACTTCGAGAACGCCCGGATGCATCGCCACGACGTCCTCGACTTCGTTTGGATAGACGTTGAAACCCGAGACCAGGATCATGTCTTTCTTGCGGTCGACGATGCGCAGATAACCTTTTTCGTCCATCACCGCGATATCGCCGGTACGCATGAAGCCGTCGGCCATGAAGACGTTGGCCGTTTCTTCCGGGCGGTTGAAGTAGCCGGTCATCACCTGTGGGCCGCGGACACAAAGTTCGCCGCGTTCGCCGAGCGCGACGTCGACGCCGCTGTCGTTGCGGATCACCACCTCGGTCGATGAAATCGGCAGACCGATCGAGCCGTTGTATTCGGTACTGTTGAGCGGATTGATGGTCACCGCCGGCGAGGTTTCGGTCAGGCCGTAGGCTTCGATCAACGCGGTCCCGGTCAGCTGCTTCCATCTATCGGCGACGGATTTTTGCACGGCCATGCCGCCGCCCAGCGAGATCTTGAGGTGAGAAAAATCGAGCGCGCGGAACGCCTCATTGTGCAACAGCGCATTGAACAAGGTGTTGACGCCGAGGAAGACGGTGATCGGATATTTTGCAAGTTCGCTGACCAGGGCCGGGATATCGCGCGGGTTGGTAATCAGCAGATTGCTCGCGCCGATGCGCAGGAAGGTGAAGCAGTTGGCGGTCAGCGCGAAGATATGATAAAGAGGTAGAGCGGTGACGACAAACTCGCGACCTTCCTCGATATCCGGAATGATCCAGGCATAGACCTGCGCCAGGTTGGCGAGGATGTTGCGGTGAGTCAGCATGGCGCCCTTGCAGACACCGGTGGTACCGCCGGTGTATTGCAGAAAGGCGAGATCGTCGGGTTTCACCGCCACCGGAATGAACTCGCGACCGGCGCCGCGGAGCAGCGTCTTGCGAAAGTCGACGGGCTGCGGCAACTGCCACGCCGGAACCATTTTCTTGACGTACTTGACGACAAAATTGACGAAGCTGCCCTTGGCAAAACCGAGCAGGTCGCCCAGGCGCGCGATCACGATGTGTTTGATCGTGCTTTGCGCCAGAACGCGCTCGAGCGTATGCGCAAAGTTCTCCAGGATGACGATCGCTTCGGCGCCCGAATCGGTGAGCTGATGTTCAAGCTCGCGTGGCGTATAGAGCGGATTGCAATTGACCACCGCATAGCCGGCACGCAAGGCGCCGAGCATGCAGATAGGATACTGCAGGACGTTGGGCATCATCAGCGCGATGCGCGCACCGCGCGCCAGCTTGAGATCGTTCTGCAGGTAAGCGGCGAAATCTCGCGCCAGCGTGTCGAGCTCGCCGTAGGTCAGCTCGGCGCCCATACTGACGTAGGCGACGCGGTCGCGATAGCGCGCGACGCTCTTTTCAAACATCTGCCCAAGCGACTCGAACTCGTTGATATCGACCTCGGCAGGCACGCCTTGCTGATAACTCTGCAGCCAGATCTTGTCCACCTGAGCTCCCGTTGAAAGCTGTTTTTTTGAAGACATCAACTCGCCATGCCGTGCGCTCTGGCAAGAGCGCAATCAGCCCTTGAAAGGAGGCCGACGGCAACTCGTCAGCGCGCTGCCAGAGGGCGACCGGCGCCCGCGGACATTCCAGCGACAGCGCTTATCCTAGTTCATCGTCAGTTTTAAGAAAAGCGGCATCGTCGCCGCCTAATCGCGATAGACGCCGCGCAGCAGCGCGATCTCCTGCGCATAACCGGGAAGCTCGTTGGGCGTTTCGAGATAGAACGGCAAGCGTCGCAATTGCGGGTGGTTGATGATTCGCGTGAGCGCCGGCAGGCCGATTTGTCCGTCGCCGATGCGCGCGTGGCGGTCCTTGCGGCTGCCCAGCTGATTCATGCTGTCGTTGAGGTGAATGGCGCGCAGCTTGTCGATCCCGATTACCGCGTCGAACTCGGCGAGCACGCCGTCCAGGTCATTGACGATATCGTAGCCGGCGTCGTGCACGTGGCAGGTGTCGAGGCAGACGCCCACTTTTTCCTTGCGCTCGACGCCGTCGATGATCTGCCGCAATTGCCTGAACGTGCTGCCGACCTCGCTGCCTTTGCCGGCCATCGTCTCGAGCAGCACGGTCGTCGTCTGCTGCGGCGTCAGCAGCGCGTTAAGCTGCGCGACGATCAGTTCGATCCCGGCACTCGCGCCTTGCCCGACGTGACTGCCGGGATGGAAGTTGTAGAGATTTCCGGGCAGCAATTCCATTCGCGCCAGATCATCGGCCATCATCTCGGCCGCAAAACGGCGGGTATTCTCGTCGGCCGAACAGGCGTTGAGCGTATACGGCGCGTGCGCCAGCAGCGGCGCCAGGCGATGCTCGCTGGCGAGCAGCAGGAAAGCGGCAAGATCGTCTTGATCGATCGCCTTGGCCGCGCCGCCGCGCGGGTTGCGCGTAAAGAACTGGAAGGTGCTGGCGCCGATCGACAGCGCATCGCGCCCCATTGCCATGAAGCCTTTGCTCGTCGACAGGTGACAACCGATGTTGAGCATCGCGGCGGCGTTCAGGTTTCGTCGCGCCCGACCCACTTGGGCAGCGCTGGCGGCGTATAGCTGGCGAAGCGGTCGATCAGCGCCGCGGGGCTCTCTTCGACGACCAGCATCCGGCGCTGGTCGGGTCGAACGAACCGCTCGCTGGCGGCGTGGTCGAGAAAGCTGACCAGGCCGTCGTAATAACCCGCGACGTTGAGCAGGCCGCAGGGCTTGCCGTGGAAGCCGAGCTGCGCCCAGGTCCACACCTCGAAGATTTCCTCGAAGGTGCCGATGCCGCCGGGCAGCGCGACGAAACCGTCGGCGAGTTCGGCCATCAGCGTCTTGCGCGCATGCATCGACGGCGTAACGTGCAGTTCGCTTAGCCCGGCATGCGCCAGCTCCTTGCGCATCAGCGACTCGGGAATCACGCCGACCGCCTGGCCGCCGAGGCGCAGCACCTCGTCGGCGACGGAGCCCATGATGCCGACGCTGGCGCCGCCATAGACCAGGCGAATGCCGCGCTCGACCATGGCGCTGGCCAGAACGCGCGCGGCTTGTGCGTAATCTTCGAGCCGCCCGCTGCTCGAACCGCAGTAGACGCACAGACTTTGCATTGCTTTCATGTTTCTATCATTCCCGTGCGCAATTATCGGCCTAGGCCTTGCGCTGCTGCCACCAGCCGATCGCCACCGGGACCAGCGAAACGGCGATGATGCCGAGGATCACGACCGACAGATTTTTTTGCACCCACGGCAGATTGCCGAAAAAATAGCCTGCCAGCGTCAGCAGACCGACCCACGAAACGGCGCCGACCAGATTGAACAGGGTGAAGCGCGCGTAACTCATCGCGCCGATGCCGGCGACGAACGGCGCGAAAGTGCGAAACAGCGGCAGGAAACGCGAAATCACCAGCGTCTTGCCGCCGTGCTTGTCGTAGAAGGCATGGGTCTTCTGCAACGCCGCCTTGTTGAAAAAGCGCGAGTCTTCCCACTGAAAGACCTTGGGCCCCAGGAAACGGCCGATCTGGTAGTTGAGCATATTGCCGAGCGCCGCGGCAGCCAGCAGCACGGCGAGCAGCACGCCGATGTTCATGCCACCGAGCGCCGCCAGCGCGCCGGCGACGAAGAGCAGCGAATCGCCGGGAAGAAACGGCGTCACCACGAAACCGGTCTCGCTGAAGATGATCACGAAAAGGATCGCGTAGATCCAGGTGCCGTACTGTTGCACTAGCACCGCAAGGTGCTTGTCCAGATGCAGAACGAGATCGATAAAAAAGGCGAGGTAGTCCATCGTGGCGAGCGCTCTGAGCAAAGAGCGCGATTCTACATGAAGCCTGGCCGGTATAATCGACCCATGACCGAAGCGCACACCCCCACCATCCTGCTGCTGCCCGACCTCTTGATCAGCCAGATCGCCGCCGGCGAGGTCGTCGAACGACCCGCATCGGTACTCAAGGAGCTGCTCGAAAACGCGCTCGACGCCGGCAGCACGGCGATCCAGATCCAGCTCGAGGAAGGCGGCGTCAAGCTGATCCGCGTGACCGACGACGGCTGCGGAATCGAACAGGCCCAGCTCGCGTTGGCGCTGACGCGCCACGCGACGTCGAAGATCGCCTCGCTCGACGATCTCGAACGCGTCGCGACGCTCGGCTTTCGCGGCGAAGCGCTGGCCTCGGTGGCGGCGGTCGCGCGCCTGACGCTGACCAGCCGCGCGCGCGATTCGGCGCACGCCTGGCGGCTACCCGCCGAAGCCAACGCGCAGCCGCAACCGGCGGCGCTGGCGGCCGGCACCGTCGTCGAAATGCGCGACCTCTACTACAACACCCCGGCGCGCCGAAAATTCCTCAAATCCGAAGGCACCGAGTTCGCGCATTGTGCCGACGCGATCAAACGCATCGCGCTGGCGCACCCAGCGGTGGCGTTCACGCTCACACATAACGGACGCGCCAGCCTGCATCTCGCCAAGACCGACGCGCGAACTCGCGCCGGGGCGATTCTGGGCGACGAGTTCCTCGAACAATCGCGCGCGGTCGATACCGGCGTCGGCCCCGGAATCAGGGTGTTCGGCCATTGCGCGCTGCCCGCCCATTCGCGCGCGCGCAGCGACGCGCAGTACTGCTACGTCAACGGCCGCTTTGTCCGCGACAAGCTGCTCAGTCACGCGCTGCGCGAAGCCTATCAGGACCTGCTGCACGGCAGCCGTTTCCCGGCCTATTGTATTTTTCTTGAAATCGACCCATCGACGGTAGACGTCAACGTCCACCCGGCCAAAACCGAGGTCCGCTTCCGCGATTCGCGCGCCGTCCATCAGTTCGTTTTTCACGCCGTTCAGCGAACGCTCGCCGCTTCCCAGGCGACCCACTCGCAAGCGGCCAGCGCGCTGACGAGCGAAGCCGATTCACCGACCGCCAACGCCGGTCAAACCGCCTTCGCCGCACCGTCGTACCCGGCCGACGCGCAGCGCGCGAGCTTCGCCGCGCGTCCGGCGTTCGGGAACTGGGCACCGCGCCAGCAGTCGCTAGGCGCCAACGAACCGGCGACGGCGGCCTACCTCGCCTTTGCCGGCGCCGCGCAGTCGCCGCCCGACGCCTTGCCGGCACCGGCGCCCGGCGAAGCGGCGCCGCTCGGCTACGCAATCGCCCAGTTGCACGGCATCTACATCCTGGCGCAGAACGCGCAAGGCTTGATCGTCGTCGACATGCACGCGGCGCACGAACGCATCGTCTACGAAAAACTCAAGGCCGCGCTCGACGCGCGTCAGGTCGCCACCCAGGCGCTGCTGATTCCCGCCGTGTTCGTCGCCGACGCGCTCGACGTCGCAGCCGCCGAAGAACACGCCCGAACACTTGCCGAACTGGGCTTCGACGTCGCGCCGATCGGCCCCGCGCAACTCGCCGTGCGCGCCGTTCCCGCGCTGCTGCAGGCGGCCGACCCGGCAGCGCTGGCGCGGGCGCTGCTCGGCGAGCTGCGCGAGCACGGCAGCACGCAGTTGCTGACCGCGCGGCGCAACGAGTTGCTGGCGACCATGGCCTGCCACGGCGCGGTGCGCGCCAGGCGCCAGCTGGCGATCGCCGAGATGAACGCGCTGCTGCGCCAGATGGAAGAAACCGATCGCGCCGACCAGTGCAATCACGGCCGACCGACGTGGACGCAGGTCTCGCTCGCCGACCTCGACCGCCTTTTCCTGCGCGGCCGTTAAAAGCGCGCCTCACCACGGCGACAGCGCAACACAATGAACCAAGAAAAGCAATTAACCACGGCGAACACAACGATCACAACGAAAAAACAATGACTGGCCATGTGTTTCCGTATCACCCATAAGTTGCCCCCCAAAAAAGCCGAGGTTCTTCGCTGTGCCCGTCGTGTCGTTGTGGTTCACAACTGCAGTTTCTGGGATGTACTTAGTATTTTTTAAATGACGGGCAATGCTCAATGCAAAAGCGAAAAAAAGAACGCGGGTTTCGCCGTGACCGCCGAGTCCGCCGTGGTTAGGACAGTCCTTCCCCCGGCCATCCTGCTGATGGGTCCGACCGCCAGCGGCAAAACCGCGGTGGCGATGGAACTCTCGCGCCGCTTTCCCGTCGAGCTCGTCAGCGTCGATTCGGCGCAGGTCTTTCGCGACATGAACATCGGCACCGCCAAACCCGACGAAGCGACGCTAAAGGAATACCCGCACCACCTGATCGACCTGATCAGCCCCGAAGAGCGCTACTCGGCGGCGCGCTTTTGCACCGACGCGCAGGCCGCGATGGACGACATCGGCGCGCGCGGCAAGGTGCCGCTGCTGGTCGGCGGCACCATGCTCTACTTCAAGGCGCTGCGCCAGGGGCTCGCTGAGCTGCCGCAGTCCTGTCAGCAAACCCGCGCCAGCATCGACGCGCAGGCCGCCGCCGAGGGTTGGCCGGCGGTCCATGCGGAACTCGCGCGCGTCGACCCGCAAAGCGCAGCGCGCCTGCACCCGACCGACAGCCAGCGCGTCCAACGCGCACTCGAAGTCTATCGCCTCGCCGGTCGCCCGCTGTCGGCGCTGCTCGCCGCAGCGAGCGCGCAGGCGCCGCACTACGATTTTCTGGCCATCGGCCTGCTGCCGTCGGATCGCAGCGTACTGCACGCGCGCATCGCCGAGCGCTTTGACGCGATGCTCGCGGCAGGGCTCGAGGACGAGCTCACCGAGCTGCGCCAGAAATATCGGCTGACCGCCAAACTGCCGTCGATGCGCTGCGTCGGCTACCGTCAGGTCTGGGAAGTGCTGGACGGCATCGCGCCACGCAGCGAAATGCGCGAGCGCGGAATCTACGCCACGCGCCAGCTCGCCAAACGCCAGATCACCTGGCTCGCCAACACGCTCAAGCCGGAAACCTTCGACTGCCTGGCACCCGACCTGCCGGCTCAGGTCGGCGCCCGGGTCCGCGAGCTGCTGGGCTAGCCGCCGACGGCACGCGACATCGATACGTCAAAAAACGCGTAGCCGTTACGGCCGGCGTTCTTCGCCGCATACATCGCGGCATCGGCGTGACGCAGCAACTGATCGACCTCGTCGCCGTGCTGCGGGAAGATGGCGATGCCGATGCTCGCCGAAATGTCGATCGTATGCTGATAATTGACGACAAACGACTGGCTCAGCGCGTGCAGCACCTTATTGGCGACGGCAGCGGCATCCTGCGCGGTATTGATGCGCTGCAAGAGGATCACGAACTCGTCGCCACCGACGCGCGACACCGTATCGGACTGCCGCGTCATCGCCCCGCGCAAGCGATTGGCCACCGCCTGCAAGAGCAGGTCGCCGACGTCGTGACCAAAGGTGTCATTGACCGGCTTGAGCCGGTCGAGGTCGATGAACAGCACCGCCAGTTCGCCGCGGTCGCGCCGCGCCTGAGCCAGCGCCTGGCGCAGACGGTCGGTGAGCAGCGCGCGATTGGGCAGGTCGGTGAGCACGTCGTGGTGCGCCAGATGCTGGACGAACGCTTCAGACGCCTTGCGCTCGGTGATGTCGCGCGCACAGCCGACGGTGCCGATGACCTCGCCGTGCGAATTGACCAGACGCGCCTGATGGACTTCAAGGAAAACGAACTTGCCGAAAACGTTACCTGACTCCTCAAACGTCGTCGGCTCGTCGCGCCCCAGGGTATGCCGGTCGATGTCCTGCGCGAACTGCCCGTAGCTATACCACTCGGGATCATCGGGGTGACGGTCGCGTTCGCGCCGAGCGAAGTAGTCAAAAGTCTTGCCCAGCGGCTCGTCGGTGCTCACCAGATCAAGCAGCGTTTCGCACAGTGCCTTGTTGGCGAACACATAGCGATTATCCAGGTCCTTGGCCCAGATCATGTCGGGAACGTTGTCGCAGATCAGGCGCAGCATCGACGCCAGACGTTGCGACTTCTCCTCGCTGTCCTTGAGCGCCTGCTCGGCCAATTGTCGCTCGGCCATCTCGTCGGCCAATCGTTCGCTGCCCATGATCGCACTGACGGCGGCGCGTGAAACCTGCAGTGATTTGCCGGCCACAGCGACCTGCCAGGCGATCGCGGTGACGCCCATGAGCAGGAAAAATGAGTTCCCGGTGCTGAAGTAACGATAAAAATAGAGCGCAATAAACGGCAGCAGCGTGACGACATTGATCAGCACGCCGTAGGAGAAAACCGTGGCATAAGCCGTGTAGCCGACGGTCACCACCGCCGAGGCGATGACGAAGGCAAAAACGTACGCCGTTTCGGCGCTCTGTTGCGGCAGAAAAAACACCGCCAGGCCGTAAAGACCGCAGTCCAAGGCACCGAGCACGGCGCGGATGCGGAAAAAGCGCTCGGCGTTGTTTGGCGACAGCCCAACCCTTGCGACGTGATGCTGAAAGACACTGAGAATGCCGCTCACCAAAAAAATCAGCGCCAGCCAGACCAGCAACGCGTTATCAGACACCCCCGCACTGCGCAGAACCAGCGCCAGCAGCACCCCGCCGACACTGATGCCCAGAGGATTCCCGGCAGCGTTCCGGAAGAAAAGCTGAATTCGAATCAGATGCACCCGATCATGCAGCGCAATGGTGTTTTTTTTCATGCCTGAATGGATAAGCCGCTGACGAGAAATCGTTTTGCATTCTACAACGACACTTACAGTCGATTAACAAAAAGCCCATGCTGGTCAGCATGGGCTTTAGAGACTTCTACCTCAGCACACCAAGCCAAGGCTATCGGCTATTCGCCGCTATGGTTGCTACTCAGTGATCTGTAAAGAGCGAGATGAACAAAGAACCATAAAGTCTCCAAAAAGCACGGTTGGAACAAACACTGCGTACCGGATTCACCGCACATCACAGTACGTACTTACTGTAGACCGTGTATTGAAAAAAACCAGTTTTAAAAATAAACAGCTGCCAGATCCTTGCGCCAAACCGGCAAGCGGGACATTGCCGCAGCGATTACTTAAGTTTCATCAAAATACACCGATAATTCAATCACTCCCACGAAAGCCACAGGGGAACGTGATGCGAATTCCAGCCGAAATCTTGTCATCGCCCTATCCGAACGAAAGCGATCGCTTTGCCGATACTCACGGAACGCGACCGGTCAACGGCTCGGCTCGCTTGCCGAGCGACCTGCCCGAGGGTTTCCCGAAGCCACGGCAAACCCCTGAAGCGTCTGCTGAGCACGGCCAGCAGGCAGCGCGTCCAGATGACGGGGGGAGTAACTCGCCGGAACGTCGGCGGCAGGATCGCCGCCAGAAGAACGTCCCGACCACGCTCGACACGCGCCTGACACGGTCCCGCCGAAGTTCGGCGTCGCCGATCAATATTGAAATCTGAGGCCGGGCCGATCAGACGACGATCGTTTGCGCCTCGCCCTCGCCGCGCGCCTCGATTGAGCCAATCTCGACCGCCAACTCGCCCGCCGCGTTGAGCAGCTTGAGCGCCTGGTCGACGTTCTCGCGCGCGACGACAACGACCATGCCGATACCGCAATTGAAGACGCGATGCATTTCGCTGTCGGCGACATTGCCCTCATGCTGCAGCCAGTCGAAAAGCTTGGGACGCTGCCAGCTCGCCTTGTTGATGACTGCCTTGACGTTTTCCGGCAATACGCGCGGAACGTTTTCGGTGATGCCGCCGCCGGTGATGTGCGCCATGCCCTTGACCGGCAGCGCATTGATCAACGCCAGCATCGGTTTGACGTAGATTCGCGTCGGCGCCATGATGGCGTCAGCCAAGGTTCTGCTGCCGTCGAACGGCGCGTCGAGATCGGGATTGCTGCGCGCGATGATCTTGCGCACCAGCGAGTAACCGTTCGAATGCGCCCCCGAGGATGGCAGGCCAAGCACCACGTCGCCGGCGACGATCTCCTGGCCGCCGATGATCTTCGACTTTTCGACGACGCCGACGGCAAAACCGGCGAGGTCGTATTCGCCCTCGGGGTACATTCCCGGCATTTCGGCCGTTTCGCCGCCGATCAGCGCGCAGCCCGCGTATTCGCAACCCTTGGCGACGCCCTGGACGACACTCGCCGCGGTCTCGACGTCGAGCTTGCCGCAGGCGAAGTAATCGAGGAAAAAGAGCGGCTCGGCGCCCTGAACCAGCACGTCATTGACGCTCATGGCCACCAGGTCGATGCCGACCGTGTCGTGACGATTGAGGTCGAAAGCGAGCTTGAGCTTGGTCCCCACCCCATCGGTGCCGGACACCAGCACCGGCTCGCGATAGCGCTTGGGCACCTCGAACAGCGCGCCGAAACCACCGAGTCCACTGAGCACGCCGTCGCGCATCGTCTTCCTGGCAAACGGCTTGATGCGTTCGACGAGCTCATCGCCAGCGCTGATATCGACGCCGGCATCGCGGTAGGAAAGTGATTGTTGTGTCATCGTCTATGTCATCCCAAACTAGGCTGGCCGCTGCAGTGGTAAAATGCGCCACCTGCGTAGCAAAAAGCAGGATTTTATCCGAAATAGCCGTCTCGCGTGCTGCCCGCGCGGCAATGCGACCCGATGCTCCCATGCGCCAACTGATCCTCGACATCCTGCCGAATGAACCGCCCCGCCTCGACAACTTTGTCGCCGGCGGCAATAGCGAGACGCTGACCGGCCTGGCGGCTTGGCTCTCGCCCGACAATCGCGAACCGTCGCTGCTGCTCTGGGGCGAAACGGGCGCCGGCAAGACCCACCTGCTGCGCGCCAGCGCCGCCCACTACAGCGACGCCGCCGCCGACCCCGACCTGGTGAGAATCGATGCCAGCGCATTGCTGCACGCGGTGGACAACGTCGACGCGCTGAGCGCTGCCGGACAGATCGCGCTGTTCAACCTGTTCAATCGCCTGCGCGCCGCCGGTGGCCGATTGCTCACCGGCGCCCACCAGCCGCCGCGGCAACTCGCGCTGCGCGAAGACCTGCGCACGCGGCTGGGCTCGGGGCTGATCTACCGACTGCACGGCCTGAGCGACGGCGAGCAAATCGCCGCACTCGCCGCGCAGGCGCAGGCGCGCGGCCTGCGCCTGCCGCCCGGCGCCCTCGACTACCTGCTGGCGCGCGCGCCGCGCGACATGCGCAGCCTGATGGCGCTGCTCACGGCACTCGACCGCTATTCGCTGGAACACCAGCGAACGATTACCCTGCCGCTGCTGCGCGAAGTCTTGCAGACGCCCCTGAATTGACCACCGTCCCAAGTACGGAAACGAAAGATCACCATGCAACTTGCTTTATTTGACCTCGACAACACCTTGCTCTCCGGCGACAGCGACTACGAATGGACACTGCACCTGGTCAACAAGGGCGTTCTCGACCGCGACGTCTTCGAACACCGCAACATGGAATTCTACGAACAGTACAAGGCCGGAACGCTCGACATCTTCGAGTTTCTCGATTTTCAGCTGCAATCGCTGGCCGACAACTCGCGCGCCGACCTCGAAGCCTGGCACGCCGAATTCATGGCCACGACCATCGTGCCGATGCTCGCGCAGCCGGCGCGCGACCTGGTCAAACGCCACCAGGACCAGGGCCATCTGTGCGCGCTGGTGACCGCCACCAACAGCTTCGTGACCGGACCGATCTGCCGCGAGCTCAACATCCCGCATCTGATCGCCACCATCCCGGCGCAGCAGAACGGCCAGTTCACCGGCAAAGCACGCGGCACCCCGGCGTTCCGCGAAGGCAAGATCACGCGCGTCGAGGACTGGCTCGAAGCGATGGGACTGTGGTGGGGCAACTTCGAACGCAGCTGGTTCTACAGCGACTCGCACAACGACCTGCCGCTGCTTTTGCGCGTCAGCGACCCGGTCGCCGTCGATCCTGACCAGGCGCTGCACGCGCATGCCCAAACCGCCGGCTGGACGATCCTCACGCTGCACCGATAACAGCACCAGCCATTGATTCCCGGAACGGGCTATCATGGCGCATTTTTGCCGTACCGCAATACAATAAGAAACGAGCAATGATTCGCAAATTCATCTCCCGTGTCTTCGGACATAAATCGCCAAGCAGCGCAGGCGAACCCGCCATCATCGGCGTCGCGCGCCACGGCATTCGCCGTGAAGCGATCAGCAGCGGCAGCCGGCGTACCGTCGAAACGCTGCAACAGCAAGGCTACAAAGCCTACGTCGTCGGCGGCGCGGTGCGCGACCTGCTGGCCGGAATGACGCCCAAGGACTACGATGTCGCGACCAACGCGACGCCCGAGCAGGTGCGCCAGTGCTTCAGGCGCTCGCGCATCATCGGCCGCCGTTTTCAGATCGTGCATGTCTCGATGGGCGCCGAAACGATCGAGGTCACCACCTTCCGCGGCCACCACGGCGAAGCGGGCAGCCAGGCCAGCAGCAAGGCGCAGACCGACGAGCAGGGTCGCGTGCTGCGCGACAACGTCTTCGGCAGCGAGCAGGACGACGCCGCGCGGCGCGATTTCACGGTCAATGCGCTGTACTTCGACCCGACCTCCGAAACCATCGTCGACTACCATCACGGCCTCGCCGACCTCAAGCAGAAGACGCTGCGCATGATCGGCGACCCGAAAACGCGCTACCGCGAGGACCCGGTGCGCATGCTGCGCGCCGTTCGCCTCGCCGCCAAGCTGGGCCTGACCATCGACCCGGACGCCAGCCGGCCGATCCGCGAGATGTCCGAACTGATCGAGAACGTTCCGCCGTCGCGTCTGTTCGACGAGATGCTCAAGCTCTTGACCTCGGGTTATGCCGTCAAATGCGTCCAACAGCTGCGCGCCGAAGGATTGCACCGCGGCCTGCTGCCGCTGCTCGACGTGATTCTCGAAGAGGAGATCGGCAAGCGCTTCGTGACGCTGGCGCTCGAGAGTACCGACCGCCGCGTGCGCGAGGGCAAACCGATTTCGCCAGGCTTCCTGTTCGCCACGCTGCTCTGGAGCCAAGTGCTGAGCAAGTGGGAGGCGATCAAGGCCGGCGGCGAACGGCCGACCCCGGCGCTGTTCCTGGCGATGGACGAAGTGCTCGAGGTGCAGGCCGAAAAGCTCGCCATCACCCGCCGCGTTGCCGGCGACATCAAGGACATCTGGGCGCTGCAGCCGCGCTTCGAACAGCGCTCGGGCAAACGTCCGTACGGCGTGCTCGAGCAGCCGCGCTTCAAGGCCGCTTACGACTTCCTGCTGTTGCGCGCCGAATCGGGCGAAGTCGATGCCGAGCTCGGACAATGGTGGACCGACTTCATGAACCGCGACGGCGAGGCGCGCGCCGCCATGCTGCTGCCGCCCAAGCCGGATGAAGCGAAGAAGCGCCGGCGCCGCAAACGCAAGCCAGCGGCAGGCGCAACGCAATAGATTGAAACTCCCGATGCACCTCGCCTACGTCGCGCTCGGCGCCAACCTCGCCGATCCGGCGAACCAGATCCGCGCCGCGCTCGCCGCGCTCACCGAACTGCCGCAATCGACACTGCTGCGCGCCTCGTCGCTCTACCGTACGGCGCCGGTCGGCATTGCGCACCAGCCCGACTTCATCAACGCCGTCGCCGCGCTTGAGACAACGCTCGCGCCGCACGAGCTGCTCGACGAGCTGTTCGCGGTCGAAGCCGCGTTCGGACGGCGGCGCGATTATCACCATGCGCCGCGCACGCTCGACCTCGACCTGCTGCTCTACGATGGAGAGGTCATCGACAGCGCGCGGTTGACGCTGCCGCACCCGCGCCTGCATCTGCGCGCCTTCGTGCTTGCCCCGCTGCTCGAAATCGCCCCGGACTGCCGCATTCCCGGGCGCGGACTGGCCTCGGCCTGGCTGCCCGCGGTCAGCATGCAGGCGATCGAAAAGCTGGCGCCATGAAACTTGACACGCATTGGGCTGGTCTGTGTATTCTAGGGCAGCCCTTCTGATCTGAACGTCATGAAAAAAAACCTACTCGAATCTGCACGTCACATCGTCGTCGAAGGCCCGATCGGCGTCGGCAAAACCAGCCTGGCGCGCCGCCTCGGCGACCACCTGAAAGCCGAGTTGCTGCTCGAACAGCCGCAGAACAACCCCTTCCTCGGCCGCTTCTATCAGGACCAGCAACGCTACGCGCTACAGACTCAGCTGTTCTTCCTCTTTCACCGTCTCGACCAGTTGCGCGAGCTGCCGCCGCCCGAGCTATTTCCGAGCACGCTGGTGTGCGATTACCTGCTCGAGAAAGACCCGCTGTTCGCCGAGCTGACGCTCGACGAAGACGAGTACCGGCTCTACCGCCAGATCTACGATCGCCTGTCGGCCCCGGCGCAGGTCGCCCCCGACCTCGTGATCTACCTGCAGGCCAAGCCGGAAACGCTGGTGGCGCGCGTGCGCAAACGCGGCATCGAGATGGAGCGCACGATCAGCGACGACTACCTGATCGGCCTGGGCGAGCGCTATACGCGCTTCTTCCACAATTACGACGCGGCGCCGGTGATGGTCGTCAATTCCGAAAACCTCAACTTTGTCGACCACAGCGACGACTTCCAACTGCTGGTCCAGCGCATCGAGTCGATGCGCGGACCGCGCGAATACTTCAACCGAGGCGACTAACCCATGTCCAGCCATTCAACCCCCCGCCGACTGACGCAGCTTGACCTTGCCAAGATGCACGCGGCCGGCGACAAGATCGCCATGCTCACCTGTTACGACGCGAGTTTTGCGCAGGCCTGCGATGCTGCCGGCGTCGACTCGCTATTGATCGGCGACTCGCTGGGAATGGTCGTCCAGGGCCACGACTCGACGCTGCCGGTGAGCGTCGCCGACATCGTCTACCACACCCGCGCCGTGGCGCGCGGTTGCCAGCGCGCGCTGATCGTCGCCGACCTGCCGTTCGGCAGCTACCAGGAAAGCCCACAGCAGGCGTACCGCAACGCAGTGCTGCTGATGGCTGCCGGCGCGCAGATGGTCAAGCTCGAAGGCGGCGTCGAGCTGGCCGAAACGACGCGCTTCCTGTCGACGCGAGGCATCCCGGTCTGTTCGCACATCGGACTGACGCCGCAATCGGTGCACCAGCTCGGCGGTTACCGCGTCCAGGGCAAGGATGACGCCGGCGCGGCCAAGCTGCTCGCCGACGCGCTCGCCCACCAGGACGCCGGCGCCGCGCAGGTCCTGATGGAAGCGGTCCCGGCAGCGCTCGCCGCGCAGGTCAGCGCAAAGCTGTCGATCCCGACCATCGGCATCGGCGCCGGAGCGGGCTGCTCGGGCCAGGTGCTGGTACTGCACGACATGCTCGACGTCACGTCGGGCAAGAAGGCGCGCTTCGTCAAGAACTTCATGGCCGGCCAGAGCACGATCGCCGCCGCCATTGCCGCCTACGTCGCCGCGGTCAAGGACGGCAGCTTCCCCGGCCCCGAACATTGTTACTGATAGAAACCATGAAAATCCACTCAGCCATTCCCGACCTGCGCGCAGCATTGAAAAACCGCGGCAAGGTCGTTTTCGTCCCGACCATGGGCAATCTGCACGCCGGCCACATCGCGCTGATGCAGCAGGCGCGCCAGCATGGCGACACGGTAGTCGCCAGCCTGTTTGTCAACCGACTGCAATTCGGCCCGAACGAGGACTTCGACAGCTATCCGCGAACGCTTGACGCCGATTGCCAAAAGCTCGCTGCCGCCGGCGTCGATCTGCTGTTCGCGCCGGGTGAGCGCGACCTTTACCCCGAAGCCCAGCAGTACTACGTCGACCCGCCGGCGATCCAGAACGAGCTCGAAGGGCAATTCCGGCCCGGTCATTTCCGCGGTGTCGCCACCGTCGTTCTCAAGCTCTTCAATATCGTCGCCCCGCAGACCGCTCTCTTCGGCAAGAAGGACTACCAGCAACTGATGGTTCTGCGCAACATGACTCGCCAGCTGGCGCTGCCGATCGAGATCGTCGGCGGCGAGACGGTTCGCGCCGACGACGGCCTGGCGCTCTCGTCGCGCAACGGCTACCTGACGGCGGATGAGCGCGCCGAAGCGCCGCGTCTTTACCGCACGCTGTGCACGATCCGCGACGCGGTGCGCGCCGGCGAGCGCGATTTTGCCCGACTCGAACGCGACGCCGCCGCCGAACTCAACGCGCACGGCTGGAAAACCGACTATATTGCAGTGCGCCAACAAGCCGACCTGCAAGCGCCCGGCGCCGGCTCGCCGCCCTTGGTGGCACTTGCCGCAAGTCGCCTGGGAACGCCTCGACTCATTGATAACATTGAATTTTAGGCAGCGCGGCGCGGCCATTTGACAGGCCGCCGTGAGCCGCTACAATGCCCTCCCTCAACCCTACTTGCACCGGAAAGACCATGCAGAGAACGATGCTCAAGTCGAAGCTGCACCGCGTGACGACGACGCACTCCGAGCTTCACTACGAAGGCTCATGCGCGATCGACGAAAATCTGCTCGACGCGGCCAACATCATCGAGAACGAACAGATCGACATCTGGAACGTCAACAATGGCGAACGCTTCACCACCTACGCCATTCGCGCCGAACGCGGTTCGGGAATCATCTCGGTCAACGGTTCGGCGGCGCGCCGCGCCGCGCCCGGCGACCTGCTGATCATCGCCAGCTTTGCGCTCTACGACGAGGCCGAACTGGCGAGCGTCGCGCCGTCGCTGATCTACGTCGACGCGCAAAACCGCATCGTTCGCACCGGCCACGCGATTCCCGCGCAGGCCGCCTGACCCCAGCCCCTGAAGCAGCCCGGACGAAACGTCCGGGCCCTTGGCGCGACCGCCGCTGACGGCGGTTTGGCGCCCGACGCCCCGCGCATCGTCCCGCTCGCCTTGCCGATTCGGCAATCGGCGCGGCTTTGCCGCGCGCCTTTGTCGCCTGCTTGCCACAGCGGCGGTCAATATCGTTAGAATGTGCGCTTGGCGTCACGCGACCAGCACAGCATTGCCCTCCGCCAGACCATTTCCTCCCGCTCATTTTCACGAAAGGATCACTTCCCCATGGAACGCATCTTCAATTTCAGCGCCGGCCCCGCCGCCCTGCCGCTCGAGGTTCTCGAACAAGCGCGTGACGAACTCGTCAATTGGCACGGCTGCGGCATGTCGGTGATGGAAATGTCGCACCGCGGCAAGGAATACATGAGCATCCAGGCCGACGCCGAAGCCGACCTGCGCGAGCTGCTGGGAATTCCCGCCAACTACAAGGTGCTGTTCCTGCAGGGCGGCGCATCCGCGCAGTTCGCGATGGTGCCGATGAACCTGCTGCGCGGCAAAGCGTCGGCCGATTACCTCAATACCGGCGAATGGTCGAAGAAGGCGATCAAGGAGGCCAAGAAATACGGCCAGGTCAATGTCGTCGCCACGTCGGAAGACAAGAACTTCTCCTACGCGCCGACACAGGACGCTTGGAAGCTCGACCCCAACGCCGCCTACGTGCACTACACGTCGAACGAGACGATCGGCGGCGTCGAGCTGTTCTGGACGCCGCAGACCGGCGACGTGCCGCTGGTCGCCGACATGTCGTCGAACATCCTGTCACGGCCGATCGACGTTGAAAAATTCGGGCTGATCTACTTCGGCGCGCAGAAGAACGTCGGCCCGGCGGGCCTCACCATCGTGATCGTCCGCGACGACCTGATCGGCCAGACGGTCAAGGGGACGCCGACGATGTTCGACTACGCGATCCACGCCGAAAACGACTCGATGTACAACACCCCGCCGACCTACGCGATCTACATCGCCGGGCTGGTATTCAAGATGCTCAAGGCCAAGGGCGGCCTGGCGGCGATGGAAAAGACCAACCGCGCCAAGGCCAAGCTGCTTTACGACGCGCTCGACGCGTCGAGCTTCTTCATCTCGCCGGTCGCGCCGGAGAACCGTTCGCTGATGAACATCCCGTTCACGCTCAAGGATGCCGCGCTCGACGACGAATTCATCAAGGCCGCCAAGGCGCGCGGAATGATCCAGATCAAGGGACACCGCTCGGTCGGCGGCATGCGCGCGTCGATCTACAACGCGATGCCGATCGAAGGCGTGCAGGCGCTGGTCGACCTGATGCGCGACTTCGAAAAGCAGCACGGCTAAGCAACGACCCAACACCAGCCAACCACGGCGTGCACAGCGAACACAGCGAAAAACCTGATCGTATTCGGGTTTCGCCGTGTTCGCTGTGGTGAATGCCCTTTTTACGCCAAGCTAACGACGAAGGACTCCCGTCATGACCCGCAAAATCCAGACGCTCAACGCCATTTCGAAGAAGGGGCTGTCGCGGCTTCCCGAAAGCTACGTCGTCAGCAATGACGGCAGCGCCCCCGACGCCATTCTGGTGCGTTCGCAGGTCATGCACGAAATGGTCATCCCGGCCAGCGTGCAGGCCATCGGCCGCGCCGGCGCCGGCACCAACAACATCCCGATCAAGGCGATGAGCGAGCGCGGCGTCGTCGTCTTCAACGCGCCGGGCGCTAACGCCAACGCGGTCAAGGAACTGGTCATCGCCGGCATGCTGCTCGGCACGCGCAACATCTTCCCGGCGCTCAACTTCGTCGCCGGCCTGCACGGCGACGACGAGTCGCTGCACAAACAGGTCGAGGCCGGCAAGAAGCACTTCGTCGGCCACGAGCTCGCCGGCAGTACGCTGGGCATCGTCGGCCTCGGCGCGATCGGCTCGATGCTCGCCGATGCGGCGATCAAGCTCGGCATGAACGTCATCGGCTTCGACCCGGAAATCACCATCGACGCCGCCTGGCGATTGCCGTCGAGCGTCAGGAAAGCGGCCAGCGTCGATGAGCTCGTCAAGCGCGCCGACTTCATCAGCCTGCACGTGCCGCTGCTTCCCGCGACCCGCGACCTGATCAACGCCGAACGCATCAAGCTGATGAAGAAGGGAACGATCCTGCTCAACTTCGCGCGCGACGGCATCGTCAATGAACAGGCCGTGCTCGACGGGCTCAACGAGAACCGCCTGCACGCCTACGTCTGCGACTTCCCGAGCAACCTGCTGCGCCAGCATCCGCGCTTCGTCGCGCTGCCGCACCTGGGGGCATCGACCGAGGAAGCCGAGGAAAACTGCGCGGTGATGGTCGCCGACCAGGTCGCCGATTATCTCGACCACGGCAACATCGTCAATTCGGTCAATTTCCCCAACATCAATATGGCGCGCGAATCGGCGTACCGGCTGGCGATCGCCAACGCCAACGTGCCCAAGATGCTGGCGCAGATCTCGACGCTGCTCGCCGACGCCGGACTCAACATCGTCAACATGACCAACAAGTCGCGCGGCGACCTGGCGTTCACGCTGGTCGATGTCGGCGCCGCCGTACCGCCCGCGGTGATCGACCAGCTCTCGGCGATCGCCGGCGTGCTGCGCGTTCGTTACCTGCAGTCCTGACACCCTGGCGGGCGGCCCGCCAATCGACGATGTTCAGACCACCCGCCCGGGAAAGCGCATAGACACTGGCTTTCCCGGCATCCCCTCGGGAAAGTCCCGTCCGCCGGCCTTCAGGCTGATTCGGGGGCTGCGGCCTTGGGCTGGCGCGGCCGACGGCTGCGCGCCGCGGTTTTTTTCTCCGCCTGAACTGACTCAACGGCGGGCGTTTCGGCGACGGCCGGCGGCTCCTGAACCGCAGCAGCGACGATCGTTTCGACAGATGCCGATTCCGCTGTGACTTTTTCGGCAGCCGCCTTGACCTTGCCGCCGCGGCCGCGGCGCTTGGGCGCGGCCGGCGCGACCGCGGCCACGACCGGCGCCGCCGGCTCGGCGACCGGCGCCTTTTCGACCTTCGCTGGAGTCGATGGCTTGGCCGCATCGCCAGGCAGCGGCTCGCCGCGCGCCGCGACTGCAGCGCTGCTGCGATAGACGAAAGCACCCGATTTCTCGTCGCGACCCAGTTCGAGCAGGCCGCGCGACTGCGCCTCCTCGAGCAGGTTGCCGAAAGCGCGAAAGCCGTAGTAGGTCTCGTTGAAATCGGGTTTGCGGCGCTTGATCGCCTCCTTGAGCATCGACGCCCAGATCTTGCCGCTGTCGCCGCGCTCGGCGATCAGCGCCTCGAAGGTGGCGACCGCCAGCTCGATCGCCTGGCTCTTGCGCGCCTCGCCTTCGTCGCGCCGCTTCTTGTCCTCCTCGGGCGTGCGCTTGGGCGCGTGCTGCTGCGACTTCGGATCGCGCCGCGCCGCGCTGCGCTGGATCTCGCGAACCAGGTCGTCGTAGAAAATGAACTCGTCGCAGTTGGCGATCAAGAGGTCCGACGTCGACTGCTTGACGCCGACGCCGATCACGTACTTGGCGTTCTCGCGCAACTTGGAGACCAGCGGCGAGAAATCGGAATCGCCGCTGACGATGACGAAGGTATTGACGTGCGATTTCGTATAGCACAGGTCGAGCGCATCGACGACCATGCGGATGTCGGCCGAGTTCTTGCCCGACTGGCGGACGTGCGGAATCTCGATCAGCTCGAAGTTGGCCTCGTGCATCGTCGCCTTGAAGCCCTTGTAGCGCTCCCAGTCGCAGTAGGCCTTCTTGAGCACGATGCTGCCCTTGAGCAGCAAGCGTTCAAGCACCGGCTTGATGTCGAACTTCTCGTAGTTGGCGTCGCGTACGCCAAGCGCGACGTTCTCGAAGTCGCAGAACATCGCCATGCTGACAGTCTCGGGTGAAGCGGCCATGTGTTTCTCCAGTGGGTGTTAGCGACGCAGTATACCGCCCGCCCGAGATCAGACGGGTTTTCAATGGCCGGAACGAAGACGCCCCGAGCGATCGCCGTTCAGCCCGCGCTGCCGGCCTCGATCTCGACCACCGGTCGCGGCGAGACGCGCGTCAGCAAGCGCTCGAGCGCATCGACCGGCAACGGGCGGCCGTAGAGGTAACCCTGCATTTCGCGGCAGCCCAGGCGGCGCAGGAACTCGGCCTGCACTTCGGTCTCGACGCCCTCGGCGACGACATTGAGATTGAGCCCGGCGGCGATGGCGATGATCGCGCGAACGATCGGCGAGCTGTCGTCGACGCGGTCGATCTCGCGAACGAAGGATTGGTCGATCTTGAGCGTACTGACCGGCAGATAGCGCAGGTAGCTCAGCGACGAGTATTGCGTACCGAAATCGTCGATGGCGATGCGAATTCCCTTTTGCGAAATGCGCAGCAGGCAGTCGGAGACCTTCTGGCGGTCGCCGACGAAAATGTTTTCAGTGATTTCGATTTCGAAATTTTCGTGCGGAATCGCGTATTTCTTGAGCGTCCCCTCCAGACGCCGACTGAAATCACCGTTGTCGAGCACCGCCGGAGAGACATTGATCGACATGCGCGGAACGTCAAAGCCGCGCTCCCACCAGTCGCGCAGATCACGGCACGCGGTTTCAAGAACCCAGTAGGTCAGCGCCGGCATCAGGCCGATCTCTTCGACCACCGGGATGAAGTGTCCGGGCGAGACCACGCCTTTGGCCGGGTGCCGCCAGCGGACCAAGGCTTCGAGCCCGACCACCTGCTGCGACTCGGCATCGACCTGGGGCTGATAATAGAGTTCGAACTGCTCGTCTTCGAAGCCATGGCGCAGCTCGTTCTCGAACGACAAGCGCCGGCTCGACGCCTGGCCCATGGTGCTCGAGAAAAAGCCGAAATTGTTCTTGCCGGTCGACTTGACGTGATACATCGCGAGGTCGGCGTGACGCATCAGCGTTTCGATGTCGTCGCCATCCTCGGGCCAGATCGAAATGCCGATGCTCGCCGTCAGGAAAACCTCGTTATCGGACACCAGGTACGGACGCGCCATGTCGGCGACCAGTTTGCCGGCGACGTGCGCCGCATCCTCGGTCGAACGGATGCACGGCAGCAGCACCGTAAACTCGTCGCCGCCGATGCGCGCCAGGGTATCGGTTTCGCGCAAGCTGTCCTGCAGGCGCCGCGCCACTTCCTTGAGCAGTTCGTCGCCCTTCTGATGACCGAAGGTGTCGTTGGCCAGCTTGAAGCGATCGAGGTCGACGAACATCGTCGCCGCCTTCATTCCGCTGCGTTTGGCCTGAACCATCGCCAGCCCGACGCGGTCGCGGAACAGCGCGCGGTTGGGCAGGCCGGTGAGCACGTCGTGATAGGCGAGATAGGCGAGGTGATCGTCGGCCAGCTTCTTGTCGCTGATGTCGCGCGCCACGACATAGACGCCACGGTGCGGCCCGGCTGCGCGCGATAGATGCAGATCGGAAAATTCGACGGGAATCAGCTTGACGTCGAAATGGCGGTAGCTCGAATGCTCGCGACTGACCAGGCGCAGCTCGGTCGAACACTCGCCCTTGCCGACGCGGTCGAGGAGATAGCGCGTTCGTTCAACATCCTCCTCGAAAATGATCGAGAAGAACGACAGGCCTGCGAGCTCATCGGCGGTGCACCCGATCAATTGTCCGACGCGGTCGCTGACAAACGAAAAATTATGCGCTTCGTCGAGCGTGAAAATCAGATCCGGCGAAGTGTTGACCAGAAAGCGGTGCATCCGCTCGGAACACTCGAGCTGCGCCGTCATCTGGCGATGCGACTTTTCGAGGTCGTGGCGCCGCAGCACGGTCTCGACGGTATGCAGCAGCATTTCCGGAGCGTAGGGCTTGCGCACGTAATCGTTTGCACCGAGCCGCAAGGCGCCGATCGCCGACTCCATCATGCGGTCACCGCTGACGACCACGACGGCGACTTCGAGCTTGGCCTGGCGCAACATCCTGAGCACGTCGAGGCCGCCCAGATCGGGCATGGTCAGGTCGAGCAGAACGAGGTCGAAGGGCGCGCCCTCCATCAGCAGACTGATCAAATCGCGCCCGCCCGAGCACGACTCAGGCATCGGGTAGCCGCGGCTGTGCAGCAGATCACACAGGCTGATGCGGAACGCTTCGTCGTCATCGACCACCACCAGACGGCGCGTCTTGAGCAGGTCGGCGTGCGGCGCAACACGTTGATCGGCATTGACCGACGAATTCGGCTCGCTGCGCGGAACGATCGACAGGCTATTCATCGCTTGCCCAGCGGCAGCAGCAGTTGAAAACTGCTGCCCTGTTCACTCGAACGGCAGTTGATCAGGCCGTGCAGATCGCCGACCAGCTGGCCGACGATCGCCAGCCCGACGCCCTGATGGTTGCTCCCCTTGCTGCTCGACACCGGCTGATAAAGGTTGGCCAGAACCTCGGCGGGGATTCCCGAACCCGAATCATCGATGCGAATTTCGATGTGCGTCGGCCGCACGCCGTTGCCCCACGGCGCCGAGCCGACCCGCACGACGCCGCCGCTGGGCATCGCTTCGACCGCGTTCTTGATGAGATTGAGCAGCAACTGCTTGAGCCGGTCGCTATCGGTCCACAACTCGGGCGGATCGGCGAACAACTCGGTGCGGATATCGACGCTCTTGGCGACAAAACCCGAGTTGCGGCAGAGCAAAACCAGGTTCTCGATCAGCGCATTGAGCTTGACGGCGCCGACCGCGCTAGGCGTCTCGCCGGAATCGTGCAAGGCGTCATGCAGGATTCTGGTCAGCCGGCCGATCTCGTCGCTCACGATCCCGAGTTCGCGCGTACCGACATCGCTCTGCGCGTATTTGGCCTTGAGCGTCGACAGGTAATTCTGGATGATGGCGAGCGGATTGCCTATTTCATGGACCACCCGCCGCAGACGTTCGCGCCCCGCGTCCTCACCGGCGGGGGTCGCCGACAAGGCAGCGGCCACCGGCAGCAGGCCCTGGCGCAGCAGATCGCCGGCGAGGCTGGCAAAGCTCTCGAAACAGGGAATTCGCGTCCACAAGTCGTTGGCCTGCAGCACGCTGGCGAAGCCGGCGACCAGCACCCCCTGACATTCGCCCTTGCTGCGCAGCGGAACGAGCAGCAAGCCGGCGCTTCCCGTCAGGCGCAGCAGCTGATGATCGAGCAACTCGTTGTCCGGCGAATCGGCGGCGATCGACAGGATGCCGTGATCGATCGCACGCGCCACGCCCGACTTGCTGCGCCCGCGCACGAAGTCCAGTTGCGAGACCTGCGCCGACCGACCGCCGATCGGATGCGCGCAATAGCGATCGCTGCCTTTTTCGTGCGGCAGGAAATAAAAGACCGGATTGACCTTGAACAACACTTTTGCCGCCTGGGCAATATGATGGAGCGTCGACTCGAGGCTATCCGAAGGCAGCACGTCGCCAAGCACGTTATCGACCAGCAACACGTCGCGCACCCGATCGCTCAGCACGTCGGCGCCGCAATTGGCGGCGTCGTCTGACGCCGGATCACCCGGCAGCGTTTCGAGCAACTCGATGCCGAGCTCCTGCGCGAGATCGATCAGTTCCTGCTCGATTTTTTCGAGCAGCGGCGCCAGCTCGACGTTGCCGGCGTCGCACTGGCGCGCCAGTTCGCTGTCCGCCGCGGACAGCGGCTGGCCGCGCAGAAGCGCCAGCCGGTTGGCGAGAAAAACGATGCGGATCAGCGCATGGGCGCCGACCAGGCGCTCGACCGGGTCATGGTGATAAAGCACGCCATCGGAAAGCAGCGAGTCGAGCTCCCACTTTTCGATCAGCCAGGCACCGACTTCGGCGTGCGTCAGCTCGTAACTTTGCTGCTCCAGGGCGCACAGGCCGTCATCGTCGCCCCGGTGGGTAATCAGCGGGAAATAGCTGTCGGCGTCGGCGGCCAGCATCGCCAATTGACCGACATCGTGCAACAGGCCGCCCAGATAGGCTTCGTCGTGGTTGGCGTAAGCCATCGCCTTGGCCAGCTCGCGAGCGATCAGCGCGCTGCGCAGCGAATGCTCCCAGAAACGGCGCAGGTCGAATTCTCTATCCTTGGTGAAGCGCCGAAAGACCTGCAGGATCGATTCGTTGATCACGATTTTCTTGAGCGCGCTCATGCCGAGCAGCGAGAGACACTGATCGAGGCTAGCCGGCCGACTGCGTCCGTGCAGGCTGGCCGACGTGGCGACCGACATGATCTTGGCCGACATGCCGGCGTCGCGCCGGATGACGTCGGCGATTTCGCCAAGACTGACGTCGTCGCGATGGTATAGGTCGAGCAGACAGACCAGCACCTGCGGCATCATCGGCAGGCGCACCAGAGGCAGCTTGCTGCGCATGCCGGCGCCGGCCATCACCGGGCGGCTCCCGAAGGGAATCTCGATCTTGACCGGCTGAGGCGGAATCATCTTCTGCTGACTTCCTGCAAACGCTGTTACGAAACGCCTGGGCGAAATCGCCTGAACGCAACGGCCAATCCGAAACAAGCCCCGCAATAGCCCATCGATTTCGGCAAGCGCGCGGGCCAATCAAACTGGTGAATATTAAACCTATTTTCCCAAGTCCGCCGCCTAGAAATCAAGACCACCGAGATATACACTCTCTCCGTCGTCGGCAGCGTCAGATGTGTATAAGAGACAGTTGGTGTTGTAGGGGATGAAATTCATCATCGCGTACTTGCCGGAAAGCAGCCTCGCGATCGCGTCGATTTCGTCGTCGCCGTCGTTGACGCCTTCGAGCAGCGTCCACTGGTACTGGATCGGATAACCGGTCGCTCGCGCGTAGCGTTCGCCGAGTTCGACGAGTTCGGCCGGGGCTATGCGCGGCGCGCGCGGCAAGAGCGTCGCGCGCAACTGCGCGTCGCTCGTGTGCAATGAAATCGCCAACGCCGGCTTGACGGCACCGGGCGGCAGCTGCGCGAAACGCTCAAAAACGCGATGGTCGCCGACCGTCGAGAAAACGAGGTTCTTGTGCGCGATCGCGCCGGCGGTGCCGAGCAGTTCGATCGCTTCGAGCACGTTGGAAAGGTTGTGCGCCGGCTCGCCCATGCCCATGAAGACGACCTTGCCGACGCTCCGCCGGCTTCGCCCGAGCACCACCTGGGCGACGATCTCGGCGCTGCCGAGCTGGCGCAGCAGGCCGTCGCGGCCGGTCATGCAGAACTGGCAGCCGACCGCGCAGCCGACCTGCGTCGATACGCACAGGCCCGCACGCGGCAGCAGCACACTCTCGACCGCCTGCCCGTCGGCGAGTTCGACCAAGAGGCGCGCCGAACCGTCGGCGCCGGGGTGTTCGGAGCGCACTTGCGCCAGCGCCGAGAGTTCGGCGCCGATCGCCGGCAGTGCGTCACGCAAGGCGAGCGGCAGAAAGTCCTCGGCACGCTGGCGGCGCGTACCGCTGCCGAGCGACTGCGCCTGCAGCCAGGCGCGCAGCAGGCGTTGTTCATGGCAGGGTTTGGCGCCGAGCTCGCGCAGGCGCTGGCGGATGGCTTCGATTTTCATGGGAAGCGAATGCTAGCACCCCGCCCCTCTACCGACCAGCGTGAAGGTCGGTAGAGCGAAGCGCCTACCGAGGAAGGATCAACGCAGCGGCGGCGGCGGCGGGTCACCCGCAGGCGGAGCGGGCGGCGTTCCCGGCGGTGGCGGCGGGTTGCCCGGCGGCGGCACGTAATCAGGCGCCGGCACCGCCGGAGCGACCGCTCGACGCACGCTGTAGCCGCCCGAGACCGGAACCTGATGGCCGCGCGAATACATGCACTGCACGTAGCTCTGGTCGTAACGCTGCTGGGTACCGTAACGCGACGCATCGGCGGCGCCGACGCCAGCCACGCTGCCGACGACCAGGCCCATGCCGGCGCCGACGCCGGCGCCATGCGAGCCATCGACCGCGGCGCCGGCCGCGGCGCCGACCAGCGTACCGATCAGCGCGCTGGTCACGCCGGCATCGACCGCGGTGCCGCTGGCGGTGGTCGCGCCGATCGACTGGCTGGCGTAGTTGCGGCACATCGCCTCGTCGGCGCGGAACTGGTCAAAGTCCTTGTTGGACCCCGGTAGCGCCATCAAGCTCGGTCCGGTCGGGACGCTGACGCAGGCGGCAAGGCCGAGCAGCAGCAGGGGAGAGAATCGACGCAGAAGAAAAGTCTTGGCAGTCATCGCGCTCACCGATTAGTTGACGGCGCGACTTTTTGCCATGCGCTGGGGCAGCTTTTGACCGTCGGGTAGTAACCCTGGCGTTCCTGGCAGTAGTACCAGTAACCCGGCTCGAAGGTCTGCTGCGACTGAACGACCGGCGCCGCCACCTGGTCCTGTTCGATATAGACGGTCGGCGCTTCGCGAATGGTGACCACCGGCGGCGCGTAAACCACGGGTGGCGGATAGTAGTAGGTCGGCGGCGGAACCCACGGATAAGGCGCGCCGAAATAGAAGCCGACACGCGGCCCGTAATAACCGTGGCCACCGTGGCCGTAATAGCCACCGTGTCCGTGATACTGAGCGAAGGCGGACTGGCTCAGCAACAGCGCCAGAATAGCCAGGAGGAACGCTTTCATTGGAAGCTCCGAAGCGGTAAGGATTTCAATATAACGCAGCGAAGCACGATGCGCTGACCGGCTTTACAAACTATTACGGTCGGTCACCCGACTGCGCTATGTTCAGGATCGTCTGGCCGAACTTCGCGGGAGAACCGCGGCGACGTACAATTCGCTCCATGACTTCCAAACCAATTGACGAAACCGACGCAGTGGCCGACTGCGAACAGCCCGACGCGGTCCACCAGGCGCGGCTGTGGATCAACAACGGCTGGACCGCTCGAGTGATCAAAAACGAAGACGACGAGGGCTGGGCCGTCGAGATGATCAAGGACGGCGAACCCGAACCTGCCTTGGTCGGCCCGTGGACCATGGGACGCAACAAAAAAGACCCGAAGCCGCTTGACGTTTCGGCGTTCAACACGCTGGTCAAGACCGCCGCCGAAGTGTTGCGCCGGCACGAGCAACAACTGCACGCGCAGCTGCACAAGAGCCTGACGCTGGCGACGCCGGGCGGACGGCTGTGCATCACGCTCGACCTCGTCGCCGACGAAGACGACCCGCATGCGCTGCTCGCCGCGCACGACGAGGCGGGCGAACAGCTGGCGCAGGTGCGCGTCGACGCCGGCTTCAAACTCAAGCTGGCGAGCGCCAGCGCCTGGCTCGCCGATGGCTTCCGCAGACCCGCGGGCTGACTGTATTTCTTCTGCTTCGTTTCGGTAGAATGACGACGCTGGCGCGTTCGGCCTGAACCGGTCGAAGGCCTGCCCAGCTTGCTCATTGCGCTGCGACGAGCGCAGCGCGAACGGCCTGCTTTTCTTCCGGCGAATGGCGTATGCTGCGAAACGCCAAACGGCGATAATTCACTGAAAGGATTGTCCGGTGAGTCCTGCGAAAACCAATGAACTGCTAGCCACCCTGCGCTCGGCGTGCGCGCGCCAGTTCGGCTTCAATCCGCGGCGCGTCGCTGCGGGGATGCGCTACGTCGGCACCGAGGGCCAGGGCAAGGACCTCGTCTATGTCTTCCGCGACGCTGGAACGCATTCGCAGATGGTGCTCAAGAACACCTTCGTGACGCTGCGCGAAACCCATGGCGACAAGCCGCACTGGAGCAGCGCCGAGAAGGCGCACTACCAGGATAGCGACGAGGTGATCGACGCCGAAATCGAGGCCAAGCGCGTCGAACTCGAGTTCATCCGCCAAAGCGCGCTCTATCAGGACCACCGATCGCAGTTGCTGGCGCACTACAAGGACTGGCCGGGCTATCAGCCGGGGGCGACCAACCCGCGCGAGGCGGCCAAAGCGCTGATCGACGCGCTGACCGCCGCCGGCGACGCGCGGCTCGCGGCTTTTGCCGACCATCTGGGAACGAGCGATCCCGAGCAGCTCGCGCACCTGCTGCTCGCACCCTGCCACCTTGAACTCGAAGCAGCCCGGCCGGCGCCGGGCTGAACCGGATATTTTGTCAACTACCGCCAGAGAACACCGATATGCGCATTGAACAGGACCTCAAACTCGACTTCAAGGACGTCCTCATCCGCCCCAAGCGATCGACGCTGACCTCGCGTTCCGAGGTCGATATTTCGCGCGATTTCGTCTTTTTGCACTCGCAGCGCAAGTATCACGGCATTCCGGTGATCGCCGCCAACATGGACGCCACCGGAACCTTCGAGATGGCGCGCGCGCTGGCCGCCCACCAGCTCTGCGTCGCCTTGCACAAGCACTACGGCGAGGCCGAACTGCTCGCCTTCTTTGCCGAAGCGGCGAGCCCGCCCAACTCGTTCTACTCGATGGGGATCACCGCGCCCGATTACGACAAGTTCCGCCGCGTCAAGGAAGCGGCCGGCGACGCCATCCAGAACGTCTGCGTCGATGTCGCCAACGGCTACACCAAAGCCTTCATCAGCTTCATCCACAAACTGCGCGCGGCCTACCCCGAAATCACCATCATGGCCGGCAACGTGGTGACCGGCGAAATGACCGAGGAGCTGATCCTCGACGGCGTCGACGTCGTCAAGGTCGGCATCGGCCCGGGGTCGGTGTGCACCACGCGGCGGATGTCCGGCGTCGGCTATCCGCAGCTCTCCGCGATCATCGAATGTGCCGACGCGGCGCACGGTCTGCACGGGCTGATCTGCGCCGACGGCGGCTGCACCTCGCCGGGCGACCTGGCCAAGGCTTTCGGCGCCGGCGCCGACTTCGTGATGCTCGGCGGCATGCTCGCCGGACACGACGAATGCGGCGGCGAGATCGTCGAGCAGGACGGCGTTCGCAAGATGCACTTCTACGGAATGAGTTCGCGCGAAGCGATGGACAAGTACGCCGGCGGCGTCGCCGGCTACCGCGCCGCCGAAGGCAAGGACGTGCTGCTCGACTATCGCGGCCCGGTCGAGCACACCGCGCAGGAAATTCTCGGCGGCGTTCGCTCGGCGTGCACCTACGTCGGCGCGCGAACGCTCAAGGAACTCTCCAAGCGCACCACCTTTGTCCGCGTCACCCAGCAGCTCAACGAAGTCTTCGGACAAGCCTGAACAGCAGTCATTCGAAAGTCGCGCATGCCGGCCACCCAGGGGATCAACATCGAGGCGCTGCTCGCGCACGTCCCGCTTTTCAACGGCCTCGAACAGGACGAAATCGCCCGCATCGCGCGCGGCACGCGGCAGATCAACGCGCTGCGCGGCGACGTGCTGTTCCACAAAGGCGACGTGTCGACCGGCTTTCACCTGATCGTCTATGGCCAGATCAAGCTCGCCTTCACCTCGCCGCAAGGCGGCGAGAAGGTCGTCGACATCATCGGCCAGGGGCACTCGTTCGGTGAAGCGGTGATGTTCATGGAAAAGCCGTATATGGTCTACGCGCAGGCGCTCGCCGATTCGCAGCTCTTACACATTTCGAAAGCCGCGATCCTCGACGAGATCGAAAAAGACCCCAGGCTCGGGCGCAAGATGATCGCCAGCCTGTCGATCCGCCTGCACCACCTGATCACCGACGTCGAATCGTATTCGCTGCACTCGGGCCGCCAGCGAATCATCGGCTACCTGCTGCGCGACCATAGCGACAGCGGTGCGCTCACCGTCACGTTGCCGACCAACAAGGGCGTCATCGCCTCGCGCCTCAACCTGACGCAGGAACACTTCTCGCGCATCCTGCACGAGCTTTCCGAAAACGGACTGATCGTCGTCAAAGGACGCAAGATCGCCATCCCCGACGTCGAAAAACTGCGCGGCTACGATCTGTGAGCGCCGGCACCGTGGACATCAGCGTGCAACAATCGCCTTCCACCATGAATGCTTTTCCCGAGGAAACGCTCATGGACCTTCTGCTCTGGCGTCACGCCGAGGCCGAACAAGGCAGCCCCGACGCCAAACGCAAGCTCACCGCGCGCGGCGAGAAACAGGCCGCGCAGATGGGGCAGTGGCTCAGGAAGAACGCGCCTAAGAAGCTGCGCATCGTCGCCAGCCCGGCGCTGCGCTGCCAGCAGACGGCACGCGCGCTCGGCGTCCCGTTCGAAACCGACGCGCGCCTCGGCGCTGGCAGCGACGTCGCCAGCCTGCTCGCCGCGATCGGCTGGCCCGACGGCGGCGACGCTCCAGACGGCCATAGCGCAGTTCTCGTCGTCGGCCACCAACCGACGCTCGGCCGTGCCGCCGCGCTGCTGCTTTCCGGCGAGGAAGCCGACTGGACGATCAAGAAATGCGCGCTGTGGTGGTTTACCAACCGCACGCGCCAGGGCGAGACGCAGACCGTGCTGCGCGCGGCAATTCCGGTTGAGTTCGCCTGAGTTCCGTGCGCAAGCCAGCTGCTCGCCAGTGTAACTTCGCTACGCATGTCCCAACAAAAAGCCCCGCCGTTTTTCTGGCGGGGCTTTCGTACTTCAACTCAGCAGGGCAGATCGGAAACAGTGGTCTGCCTCCGGTTCTTCGTTGAAATAAAACTATATCTTCGGCAGATATTTCGCGGGGATCCCGCCAGTACTTGAAACGGCCCATGTGCACTGAGCGGCGACAGTACAAGTCATCGTATAAGTCACGTCTTTGGTATCAACGGCTGAGTTTCCAGTACCTTTCATTACTACTACAACCGTTCCGGCAGTAGCACTTGTACCAGCAGCAGTAACTGAGGTGACATAGGTGCTCGTAATGCCAGTGGCGATTGGCAAACCGCTGACAGGGTCAGCTGCAGCAGCATTGGTAATGCTAGTAGAAAGCGTGCCTTCATTAAAAGCCAACGCAAGCGCCGTACGAGCCGTAGACGAGATTGATGTCGCTTCCGACACCTTCGCCTTTATCGTGTAATCCTGATAAGCCGGCAGCGCCACGGCGGCCAAAATGCCAATGATCGCGACGACGATCATCAGTTCGATCAGGGTAAAGCCTTGCTGAACCTTTTTCATGGTGTAACTCCTTGAGGTTGAAACGGATGACCCGTTGGGCGAGATACACTCACGTTCCGTGCCAGGCGGGAAAATCACGGGAAACCGGGCTTTTGAGTCCGCAAGCCGCGCGCCGCGCCGACCATTGACGTCACCACCTGACGTAAACCGTCACCTTGCGCTGCTCATTGGCGATCGCGCTTGCCTCGCGCGCCGCTTTGGTGTGCAATGCGGGGCTCACTCACGGATCAGGACTGCCATGGCCGAAAGCAAGAAATACCAGATCGCGGCGCGCGCCGTTCCGCAGTTCATCGCCGACCAGTCCGATCCGGCCGGCGAGCGCTACGTTTTCGCCTACACGATTACTTTCGAGAACGTCGGTACCGTCGCCGCGCAACTGATTTCGCGCCACTGGGTGATCACCGACGGCAACTCGCGCGTGCAGGAAGTGCGCGGCCTCGGCGTCGTCGGCCAGCAGCCGCTCTTGAAGCCGGGCGAGACCTTCGAATACACCAGCGGCTGTCAGCTCGACACGCCGGTCGGAACGATGCGCGGCAGCTTCCAGATCACCGCCGAGGACGGCATGCAGTTCGAAGCGGCGGTCGACGAATTCACGCTGTCGATCCCGCGCGTACTGCATTAGGCGTCTGCCTCCCTGAAAGACCTAGCGCTCCCTCATCGCAATGAGTCGCTGCGTGAGAACGCCCAGGAAGATCAGCGTCAGCAAAGGGCACCACGATTTGCCGAACTCGAAGCCGGGCTCTTTTCCTAAAAACACCGCCACGAGGTCGGGCAGCGCAATGATCGTGATCGCCATGAACAGCATGGCGTAAAAACTCCTCGCGTCGCGCTGCGCCTGAAAGCACACCGCCCACAGCGACAAGGCCGGCGCCAGCATGACATAGCTATTGAGTTCGTTCATCGGGGTGAACAACATGATGTAGCCGCCGGCAAAGCTGAGCCAATACAAGCCGCTGATCTTTTTATCCTCGCACTTCGCCAGCAGCAGCGACAAGGCGGCCATCGCGACCCCGGCCAAGGCGCTCGTCCACAGCGCCCATGTTCCGGTCAGTTGCGGACCGACGATCCTGAGTACGCCATTGAGGTCGGCAAAGGTCCGATCGCCGATCGCCACCCCGGCATCTGAGCAATCGACGATGTTCTGCCAAAACTCGAGGTAGATCTGATTGACATAGCTTGCCGGATTGAAGACGTAGGGCAGCAGCAACACCACGACCAGCCCGACCACAGCTCGCCCTCTGAGCTGAGGAAAGGCCATCGCGGCAAGTCCGAGCGCCGGCAAGCCGAGCGGTTTGCAGACCAGCGACAGGCACAGCCAGATCGTCGCCCCAGTCCATTTCTGCTGACCGATACAGCAGAACGCCCACAACAGGCAGGCGGCAAGGTGCGCGCTCGATTGTCCGTTGCGCAGCGTGCTGAACGCCATCGGCAGCAACAAGGCCGTCGCCAAGGCGAATGAACTGGTTTGCTCGCGGGCGTCAGAAACGAACAGCGAAATGCAACGCCACAAGCCCAGCGCCAGCCCGGCAAAGGCGAGGAAACGCCAGGCGATTTCACCGACGACGAGCGGCAAGCCGTCGAAAGCGCTGAAGAACAGAAGAAAAACCGGCAGATAGTTGAACCCTGCCGGGCCGGTATAGACCGGCTGACCCGCCCACCAGTGGGCGACCGCCTCGTGGTAGCTCGGCGTCATGCTGCGATGGTAGGGGTCGCCACCGAGCCCGACCGCGATATAGGTAAAAGCGACAAGCCAGAGAAGCACGGCGCATTTGAAACAGACGCTGTTTTTCGCATTCATAGATGAGCGGTGCCCAACCATCTAACTGCGGTAGTCGGCGTTGATCTTGACGTAGTCGTACGAAAAATCGCAGCTATAGACGGTGCCGCTGGCCGCACCGCGCCCGAGGTCGACGCGCACAGTGATCTCCGACGATTGCATGATGCGCACGCCGTCTTCTTCGCGATAGGAAGCTGCACGGCCGCCTTTTTCGGCGACCAGCACCTCGTCGCCGCGGCTACTCAGCCAGACGCGAACCTTATCGACGTCGAGCGCGTCGATGTCAGCGTAGCCGATCGCGCAGAGAATTCGGCCGAGGTTGGGGTCGGAGGCGAAGAACGCCGTCTTGACCAGCGGCGAATGGCCGATCGCGTAGCCGACGCGCTTGCATTCGGCGCGGTCGCGGCCGCCTTCGACGGCGATGGTGATGAACTTGGTCGCGCCTTCGCCGTCGCGGATGATCGCCTGCGCAAGCTCCAGCGCGACGCCGATCACCGCCTCGCGCAGCGCCGCGTATCCGGGCGCTTGCGCGTCGGAAAACTGCGCGCCGGACTGACCGGTGGCGATGACGATGAACGAGTCGTTGGTCGAGGTATCGCCATCGACGGTGATGCAGTTGAACGACTCGTCGGCGGCTTCGCGGACGAGTTCGCGCAGCAACGGCTCGGCGATGCCGGCGTCGGTGGCGACGAAGCCGAGCATGGTCGCCATGTTCGGCCTGATCATCCCGGCGCCTTTGCTGATACCGGTGATGGTCACGCGCTTGCCGTTGATCTGTACGCGCCTTGATGCGGCCTTGGCCACCGTGTCGGTGGTCATGATGGCGTGCGCCGCGGCGTGCCAGTGGTCGGCAGCCAGGTCGTCGATGCAACGCGGCAGGCCGGCGATCAGCCGGTCGACAGGCAGCGCTTCGAGGATCACGCCGGTCGAGAACGGCAGCACCTGGTCGGCAGCGACGCCGAGCAATTCGCCGAGCGCGGCACAGGTTTGCCGCGCCGCGGCGAGTCCGGCGCCGCCGGTTCCGGCGTTGGCGATTCCGGTGTTGATCACCAGCGCGCGAATCTCGCTGCCAGAATCGAGATGACTGCGACACAGCTGCACCGGCGCTGCGCAAAAGCGGTTCTGCGTGAACACGCCGGCGACCGTGCAGCCCGGGTCGAGCGAGAGCAGCGTCAGATCGCGCCGGTCGACCTTGCGGATTCCGGCCTCGGCAAGGCCCAGACGGACCCCGGCGACAGGATACAAGGCGTCGGCGGCGGGGGTGGCGAAATTGACTGGCATGGTTTTGTCTCTCTCAAGACGGAGGGCACGGAGCAAACAAAATCGTTAACTCGGTGCCCTCCGTGGTCGCAAAAAAGCGTTTTCGTCTAGCTTAATTTACCGTGGCACTGCTTGTACTTCTTGCCCGAACCGCAAGGACAGGGATCGTTGCGGCCGACCTTGGGCGCGGCATGGATAGCCTGGATCTTGAACGGATCTTCGTCGTCGCTCGGCGCGACGGCGTCGTCGTAGTCCGAGTGCTGATATTGGACGTTCTGCACCTCGGCGCGCGGCGCGCTTTCCTCGACTTCTTCGGCGCGCACCTGGACGGTCATCAGCAAGCGGTTGACCTCGACGCGAACGCTGTCGAGCAGCGCTTCGAAGAGCTCGAAGGCTTCGCGCTTGTATTCCTGCTTGGGGTTCTTCTGCGCGTAACCGCGCAGGTGGATTCCCTGACGCAGGTGGTCGAGCGCCGCCAGATGCTCGCGCCAATGGGTGTCGAGGCTCTGCAGCATGACGTTGCGTTCGAACTGGTGGAAGCTCTCGGCGCCGACCTGCTCGACCTTGGCCTGATAGACGGCGTCGGCCTGGTCGATGATTCGCCGCAGCATCGCTTCGTCGGCAAGCGTCGGCTCGTTCTTGAACCACTCGACAATCGGCAGCGGCAGCAGCAGTTCGGACGACAGTTCCTTTTCGAGCGCCGGCAATTCCCATTGCTCCTCGACGCTGTCGGCCGGAACGTAATGGCGGAAGGTGTCGTAGAGCACGCTCTGGCGCATCGCCGTGATCGTCTCGGAAATGTCTTCGGTTTCGAGCAACTCGTTGCGCTGCGCGTAAATCACCTTGCGCTGATCGTTGGCGACATCGTCGTATTCGAGCAATTGCTTGCGGATATCGAAGTTGCGGCTTTCGACCTTGCGCTGCGCCGATTCGAGCGAACGCGAAACGAGCGGATGCTCGATCGCTTCGCCTTCGGGCATCTTGAGGCGTTCCATGATCGACTTCAAACGTTCGCCGGCGAAAATGCGCAACAGCGAGTCGTCGAGCGCGAGGTAGAAGCGCGACGAACCGGGGTCGCCTTGACGACCGGAACGACCGCGCAACTGGTTGTCGATGCGGCGCGATTCGTGGCGCTCGGAACCGATGATGTGCAGGCCACCGGAAGCGACCACCTGGTCGTGCAATTTCTGCCAGTCGGCGCGAAGGGCAGCGGTGCGCGACGCCTTTTCGCCATCGTCCAGCATCTCATCGTCGCGGATCTGCGCAAGCTCTTTCTCGATGCTGCCGCCCAGAACGATGTCGGTACCGCGACCGGCCATATTGGTGGCGATGGTGATCACCCCCGGACGCCCGGCCTGGATCACGATCTCGGCTTCGCGCGCATGCTGCTTGGCGTTGAGCACCTGGTGCGGCAGCTTTTCCTTGTCGAGCAGCGTCGACAAGAGCTCGGAGTTTTCGATCGACGTGGTGCCGACCAGCACCGGCTGCTGGCGCTCGCGACAGGCGCGGATGTCGGCGATGATCGCGTCGTACTTTTCCTGGGCGGTGCGGAAGATCTGGTCGTTGTGGTCGATGCGGATCATCGGCACGTTGGTCGGGATCACCACCGTCTCGAGACCGTAGATCTGCTGGAATTCGTAGGCCTCGGTATCGGCCGTCCCGGTCATTCCGGCCAGTTTGCCGTACATCCGGAAATAATTCTGGAAGGTGATCGACGCCAGCGTCTGGTTCTCGTTCTGGATCTGCACGCCTTCCTTGGCTTCGACCGCCTGGTGCAGCCCGTCGGACCAGCGGCGGCCGGACATCAGGCGACCGGTGAATTCATCGACGATGATCACTTCGCCGTTTTGCACCACGTACTGCTGATCCTTGAGGAACAGCGTGTGGGCGCGCAGCGCCGCGTAGAGGTGGTGGATCAGCAGGATGTTGGCGGCGTCGTAGAGGCTGGTTCCGGCGGGCAACAAGCCGACGCGCTCGAGGATCTCTTCGGCGTGCTCGTGGCCGGCCTCGCTCATCAGCACCTGATGGCCCTTCTCGTCGACCCAGTAGTCGCCCGGGCCCTCCTCTTCGAGGCAGCGCGTGAGCATCGGCGCGACCTCGTTCATGCGCACATAAAGCTCGGTATGATCCTCGGCCTGGCCGGAGATGATCAGCGGCGTTCGCGCTTCGTCGATCAGGATCGAATCGACCTCATCGACGATCGCGTACGCGAGTTTGCGCTGCACGCGCTCGCCCGACGTATAGACCATGTTGTCGCGCAGGTAATCGAAGCCGAATTCGTTGTTGGTGCCGTAGGTGATGTCGGCCGCGTACGCGGCCTGCTTGGTGTCGTGGTCCATCTGCGACAGGTTGACGCCGACCGAGAGGCCCAGGAAACGGTGCAAGCGCCCCATCCACTCGGCGTCGCGACTGGCCAGATAATCATTGACGGTGATGATATGCACGCCGTTGCCCGAGAGCGCATTGAGGTAGGCCGGCAGCGTCGAAACCAGCGTCTTGCCCTCGCCGGTGCGCATTTCGGAAATCTTGCCGTCGTGCAACACCATGCCGCCGATCAACTGGACGTCGAAGTGGCGCATGCCGAGCGCGCGCTTGCCGGCTTCACGAACCACCGCAAAGGCTTCGGGCAGCAGCGCATCGAGCGTCTCGCCGTTGGCCACTCGGGTCTTGAACTCGGCCGTCTTGCCGCGCAGCTCGTCGTCTGACAGCGCGCTAATTCCTGCTTCGAGCGCGTTGATCTGACGAACGACCACTGAGTACTGCTTGATCAGCCGATCATTACGGCTGCCGAAAATCTTCTTGAGTAGGCCGGAAATCATTGTGGTGAGTGTTGGCGCGCGTAAAAGAGAGCGATTCTATCACGCGCAGCAAGTGCGACGGCTGTTCGTCGTTCGGGCCGGCCCGGCCGACCGCCGGTTACCGCGGCGCGCCGAGGCTTGCCCTGACGCGCCCGGCCCTGGCCGGCGCCACGGCGACCGGCGCGACCAGTTTGGTCTCGCCCGGAGAAGCGAGTGCCAGCTGCGTTCCCGACTGCAGGAAACGCGCGGGGTTTTGCGCGACGCCCTTGAAACGCACTTCGAAATGCAGGTGCGGTCCGGTCGAGCGACCGGTGTTGCCGGAAGCGCCGATCAGCTGACCGCGCTTGACGACCTGGCCGGGCTTGACGTCGATCTTCGAAAGATGCGCGTAGCGCGACGAGAAATCGTTGCCGTGATCGATCTCGATCAGGTTGCCGTATTGCGGATGAAATTCGGCGCCGACGACGACGCCGCCCGCCGAGGCAATCACCTTGGTTCCCGGGTCGGCGACGAAATCGACGCCTTCGTGCATCGCGCCGACACCGGCAATCGGATCGACGCGGCGGCCAAATGTCGATCCGATGCGGTCCGAGCTGATCGGCACGATGGTCGGCAACAGCGTCGCCTTGATGCGCCGCTCCATGAGCTGCGACTCGAGCGCGGTCAGCGTGTCGCTGCGCTCCTCGACGGTCAGCGCCAGGCGATCGATTTCGCGCTGCAACTCGTTGGCCGCCAGCGGGTGATCGGCACGAATCAGCGGCCCGCCCTGCCCGCCCGTGGCCGGCGCCTTCGGCGCGCTGACGCCGGACAGCTTCGAGATGTGCTCGCTGAGCGAATCGAGACGGATCAACTGCGCCTGCATCTCGCCGAGCTTGACCGCCATCGCTGAAATATTGTCGCGCAGGTACTCTTCGGTCTTGCGGTTTTGCCCCTGCTGCACCGCAGCCACCAGGTCGGCGGCGAAAGGCAGGTTGAAACGAACGCCGACCCAGGCAAAGAAAAACGACGTCGCGAAAGACAGCACAATGAAGCCGGACACCACGGCCAACACCAGCCTGGACGTGATATTGAGCGTCCTCGCGGTTGCCAGACGGTCGGGGACAAGAATAATATGCACGCTGTCTCTCCTCGAAGTTACCGATGAACTATTCGCTTGAAAGCTATCTCGACGCAGCCGATGGTGCCGGCAAGGTGCTGGCGCACGCGAGGCTGCTTATGAAACTGACGACGCTCTACCAGGAGATCGCGCCGGCACATCTGGGGCAGGCCAGCCATCTAGCCAATTACAAGTCAGGAATTATCGTTATTCACGCCGTCAGCGGCGCGGTCGCCGCCAAGTTGCGCCAACTGGCGCCGACCCTGGCGGACGGGTTTTCCAAACAGGGCGTTGAGTGTAACGGCGTTCAGATCAAAGTGCAAGCCCGGAAAACCACCGCGCAATCAATGGCTTCGACAAAAAAGCCGCTGACGCTGCGAACCAGCCACACGCTCGAAGGGCTGCGCGACTCGCTGCCCTCATCGCCGCTGCGCGCGGCCTTGGCGACGCTGATCGAGCGCTCGGCTAAAGCGCAATAGCCGCGACGCGCTCGAGAATCAGCAAGGCGAAGGCCAGCAGCGCAACGACGAGCGCGTAACGAAAAAGTCGATAGGAAAGCTGCAGATACCAGGGATTCCGGGTCAGCAGATAGGCTGCCACGCCGACGATGACGACCAGCAGCGTCAGTACGGCAAGCAGACGCAGCAGCCACATCGGACGGCTACTGAACGGCCGGCAACGCCAGCCAGCGCGCAACGGACTGCGGCGCCAGCGCCTCGCCTTCGAACGAAACGTATTCCCAGGCGTCCGGGTTGGCCAGCAGTTCGCGCGCCAGCAGATTGTTGAGCGCGTGCCCGGACTTATGCGCGGTAAACGACGCGAGCAGCGGAGACCCCAGCAGGTAGAGGTCGCCGATCGCGTCGAGCACCTTGTGTTTGACGAATTCGTCGCCGTAGCGCAATCCGTCGGAATTGAGCACACGGAACTCGTCGAGCACCACCGCGTTGTCGAGACCGCCGCCCTGCGCCAAGCCGTTCTCGCGCAGCCACTCGACCTCCTGCATGAAGCCGAAGGTACGCGCGCGCGCCACGTCCTTGGCATACGACTGCTCGGCAAAGTCGAAGCTCACTTGTTGCCCGGTGCGCTCGATCGCCGGATGGTTGAAGACGATCGAAAAATCGAGCTTGAATCCTTCATACGGCTCGAAACGCGCCCACTTGTCGCCCGACCGGTCATCTTCGCGAACTTCGATCAGGCGCTTGACGCGGATGAATTTCTTGGCCACCGGCTGCTCTTCGATTCCCGCGGACTGGATCAGGAAGACGAAGGGCGACGCCGACCCGTCGAGAATCGGCACTTCCGCGGCGTCGAGGTCGACAAAGGCGTTGTCGATACCAAGGCCGGCAAAAGCCGACATCAGGTGCTCGATGGTGCCGACGCGAACCTTGCCCTGCACGCTGTCGCACTCGAGACACGAACACAGGCGCGTATCGCCGACGCCAAGCGCCGACGCCGGCAGATCGACGACCGGATCGAGATCGACGCGGCGAAAAACGATCCCCGTATTGGGCGCTGCCGGACGCAGCGCCATCCTGACCTTGACGCCCGAATGCAGGCCGACGCCGGTCGCGCTGATCAATGACTTGAGGGTGCGTTGTTTGAGCATGTGATTGATAAAGCGGGGAATTGGCGAATTCTAACACAGCCCGCCAATTCACTTTCGAGCGATAACAAGTCTTTACCTTGGCCCTACCTCGGATAACGTCTTCCCGGGGGAACTCGCTTCGCGGCGCCTTCGACTCATCCGATCTACAAAACTAGAGAACTACAGCGGTCGACGACCGAGCGAGCGCCGCTCAGGCAAGGCGCGGGGAACCGCCGCATAGCAGCGCTATGCAAGGGTTCCCGCAACGCCGCATGAGCGACGCGCAGCCGGCCGTTCAGTCGGCTTGTTTGCGCAGGAAGGCCGGGATGTCGTAGCGATCGACGCCGCTGTTGGCCAGCGCCTCGACCGTCGAGTTGCGTCCCTTGCGTACCACCGCCGGAACGTCGAGGTGGCTGTAATCGATTCCGCCGTGCGCCGTGGCGTGCGCAAAACCGTCGGTGCCGTTGGCTTTCATCACCGGGGTGTTGATCACCTCGAAGCTCTGACGCTTGGCCTGCGCCTGGCCGAGGCCGGTAGCGACCACCGTGACGCGGATTTCCTCGCCCATGTCTTCGTCGTAAACCGCGCCGAAGATGATGTGCGCGTCCTCGGCGGCGAATTCGCGAACGGTATTCATCACTTCGTTGACTTCCTTCATCTTGAGGCCGCGCGTCGAGGTGATGTTGACCAGCACGCCCTTGGCGCCCGAGAGGTTGATTCCTTCGAGCAGCGGCGAAGCGACCGCCTGCTCGGCGGCGATTCGCGCGCGATCGACGCCGGAAGCGTTGGCCGATCCCATCATCGCCATTCCCATCTCGCCCATCACCGTGCGAACGTCCTCGAAGTCGACGTTGACCAGGCCCGGGAAGTTGATGATCTCGGCGATTCCGCCGACGGCGTTGCGCAGCACGTTGTCGGCCGCCTTGAACGCCTCGTCCATCGAGACGTCGTCGCCGAGCACGTCCATCAGCTTGTCGTTGAGGATCACGATCAGCGAGTCGACGTTCTTCTGCAACTCGGCGATTCCCAGTTCGGCGATCTTCAGGCGCTTGCCTTCGAAATCGAACGGCTTGGTGACCACCGCCACCGTCAGAATGCCGAGCTCGCGCGCCACTTCGGCGACGATCGGCCCGGCGCCGGTGCCGGTGCCGCCGCCCATGCCGGCGGTGATGAACACCATGTGCGCGCCACGCAGCGAATCGGCGATCTGTTCGCGCTCCTCAACCGCCGCGACGCGCCCGGCTTCCGGCTTGGCGCCGGCGCCCAGACCCGATTTTCCCAGCCGAATTTTCTTGTGCGCGACGCTGCGTTTGAGCGCCTGCGCATCGGTGTTCATGGCGACGAATTCGACGCCCATCACGCCTTCGCGAATCATGTGATCGACGGCGTTGCCACCCGCGCCACCGACGCCGACCACTTTGATCACCGTGCCCCATTCGCTGCCCACATCTTCCTTCTCGATGATTTCAAACATGACTCTCTCCTCGGCTAAAAACTATTGAATAAAAAAAGTTAGAAATTCTTTTCAAGCCACGACTTCATTCGCCCGAACACCTGCTTGACGTCCCTTGTTTCACGCACTTTCAGGCCGCGCTTCCTCTGCGTCTGCGCTTCAAGCAGCAGACCGCAGGCGGTCGCAAAACGCGGGTTTTGCACGACATCGGCGAGCGCGCCGTGGTACTTCGGGATGCCCAGACGCACGGGCATGTGAAAAACCTCCTCGCCCAACTCGATCATTCCCTGCATCACCGACGAACCGCCGGTGAGAACGATTCCCGACGACAGCACCTCCTCGAAACCGGAACGGCGCAGCTCGGCCTGGATCAGTTCGAACAGCTCCTCGACGCGCGGCTGGATCACGTCGGCCAGTGCGCGGCGCGACAGCTTGCGCGACGGCCGGTCATCGACGCCGGCGACGTCGATGATCTCCTCGGGGTCGGCGAGGTCGGACAGCGCGCAACCGAACTTGCATTTGATGTCTTCGGCCTCGCGCGTCGGCGTGCGCAGCGCCATCGCGATGTCGTTGGTGATCTGGTCGCCGGCGATCGGAATCACCGAGGTGTGGCGGATCGCGCCCTGCGTCCAGATCGCGAGGTCGGTGGTGCCGCCGCCGATGTCTACCAGGCAAATCCCGAGGTCCTTCTCGTCTTCGGACAGCACCGCGTAGCTCGACGCCAGCGGCTGCAGCACCAGGTCATTGACTTCGAGGCCGCAGCGGCGAACGCACTTGACGATGTTCTGCGCCGCCGAGACGGCACCGGTCACGATATGCACCTTGACCTCGAGGCGGAAGCCGCTCATTCCGATCGGCTCGCGGATGCCGTCCTGATCGTCGATGATGAATTCCTGCGTCAGGATGTGCAGGATCTCCTGGTCGGCCGGAATCGGCATCGCGCGCGCCGTTTCGATCACGCGCTCGACGTCCATCGTCGTCACTTCCTTATCCTTGATGGCGACCATGCCGTTCGAGTTGAAGCTCTTGATGTGGCTGCCGGCAATCCCGGTATAGACGTCCTTGACCTTGCAGTCGGCCATCAGCTCGACTTCCTGCAAGACGCGCGAAATGGTCGCCACGGTGTCCTCGATATTGACCACGACGCCTTTCTTGAGGCCCTTGGAGTCCTGCGACCCCATGCCGATGATGTTGAGCATCCCCTCGGCGGTGACCTCGGCGACCAGCGCGACGATCTTCGACGTCCCGATATCGAGGCCGACAATTATTTCCTTGTTATCCCTGCTCATGGCTTTCCTTTGTTCTCAATTGCCGGCGCTGCCGCGAGTGCATTGACGCGCAGCGCAAAACCATTCGGATATCGCATATCGACGACGCTCGGCCGCTGCTTGGCGGCAGTCAGCACACTCGGGTAGTACTCGACGAAGCGCTCCAGACGTTCGCGCAGCGGCGCCTTGCTCTGCTGGCGACCAAGCTCGATGGTCATGCCGTCGTCGAGGCGCAGCTGCACCGCCAGACGCGCCGATACATGCAGCGCACGCGGCACGCGGCCGAGCGGTTTGAGGATGTCCTGCGCCTGCTGGTAGTGCACCAGCATTTCCGGCGCCATTCCGGTCGGCCCCTGCAGCACCGGCATCGCCTCGTCGGGCGCGACGTTGATCGCCGCCGAGAAGACCTCGCCGTACGAATTGACCAGTTGCCCGGTGGCCTGCCCCCAGAACGCCACCGGAACGTGTTCCTCGATCGAGACCTCGATACGCGACGGCCACTGGCGCCGCACTTCGACGCGCCGCACCCACGGCAACTGCTCGAGCGAGGCGCGCAGCGCATCGAGATTGATGCTGAAGAAGTTGCCGCGCAGGCGGCCGGCCAGCGAGCGTTCCAGGTCGCTGCGCCGCAGCTCGTGCAACTCCTGCATCACCACCACCTCGCGCAGCGGAAAGAGCGGCAGCCGCGTACTCCACAGCACGGCAGCGACCAGCAGCGCCGCCGCGGCGGCGACGTAGAGCAGGTCGGAAATGGCGCTCAGCAGTTGCGGCTTGTTCCACATCGCTCATCCCAGCGTCGCCAGCGCGAGCACGCGCAGCACCAGTTGGTCGTAGGAGATTCCGGCGACGCGCGCGGCCATCGGCACCAGCGAGTGGTCGGTCATCCCCGGCGAGGTATTGACTTCGAGGAAGTAGGCGTTGCCCGCCTCGTCCATCAGAAAATCGACGCGTCCCCACCCGCGGCAGCCGAGCACGCGAAACGCCTCGAGCGCCTGCGCGCGCAGTTCGAGCTCGCGCGCTTCGGGCAGGCCGCAAGGGCAGCGATACGCGGTGTCGTCGCGCAGGTATTTGGCTTCATAGTCGTAAAATTCGGTCGCCGGCTCGATCTTGATGATCGGCAGCGCCTGGTCGCCAAGGATGGCGACCGTATATTCGCCGCCGCCGATGCCGCGCTCGGCGAGCACCAGCGCGTCGTGTTTGGCGGCGTCCTGATAGGCCAAGGCCAACTGCCCGGCCTGCTTGACCTTGGTGATGCCGATCGACGATCCTTCGCAGTCGGGTTTGACGAAGATCGGCAGCCCAAGTTCGCGTTCGACCGCGGCAAAATCGCTGGTCGCGTCGAGCATCGCGAATTCCGGGATCGGCAGACCGACGGCGCGCCAGAGCAGCTTGGTTCGCCACTTGTCCATGCCCAGCGCCGAAGCCATCACGCCGCTGCCGGTGTACGGGATACGCATCAGTTCGAGCGCGCCCTGGATCGTCCCGTCCTCACCGTGGCGGCCGTGCAGCGCGATGAAGACGCGGTCGAAGGCGATGAGCTCGTCGAGCTTTCTTTGCGCCGGGTCGAAGGCCTGGGCATCGACGCCCTGACGTTGCAACGCCGCCAGCACGCGACCGCCGCTATTGAGCGAAACCTCGCGCTCGGCCGATTGACCGCCGAGCAGCACCGCCACTTTTCCGAAATCGCTCATGCTTGCCCCCCGACCAGTTTGCCCGGAACGGCGCCGATCGACCCGGCGCCCATGGTGATCACCACGTCGCCATCTCTGACGACATCGAGAATCGCCTGCGGCAGGTCGGCGATCTGCTCGACGAAAACCGGTTCAACCTTGCCGGCGACGCGCAGCGCGCGCGCCAGCGTACGACCGTCTGCGGCGACGATCGGCGTCTCGCCGGCGCCATAGACTTCGCCGAGCACCAGCGCGTCGACGCCGGAGAGCACGCTCACGAAGTCCTCGAAACAGTCGCGCGTCCGCGTGTAGCGGTGCGGCTGGAAAGCCAGCACCAGGCGGCGTCCGGGAAAAGCGCCGCGCGCCGCGGCGATCGTCGCGCGCATTTCGCTCGGATGATGGCCGTAGTCGTCGACCAGCGTGAACGACCCGCCGGCCGAAACAGCCACCTCGCCATAACGCTGGAAGCGGCGGCCGACGCCCTTGAACTCGGCAAGCGCCTTGACGATAGACGCGTCGGCAACACCGAGTTCGGTGGCCACCGCGATCGCCGCCAGCGCGTTGAGCACGTTGTGCATTCCGGGCAGGTTGAGCGTCACCGCGAAGCGGCTCTCGCTGCCATTGACGCGAACGCAGTCAAAACGCATCTGGCCGTCGCTGGCGACGACGTTCTCGGCGCGCACGTTGGCGCCCTCGTTGAGCCCGTAAGAAACGATCTGCTTGGACACCTGCGGCATGATCTCGCGCACGTTGGCGTCGTCGGCACAGAGCACGGCAACGCCGTAGAAAGGCAGGCGCTGCAGAAAATCGACAAAGGCCTGCTTGAGACGGCCGAAGTCGTGGCCGTAAGTTTCCATATGGTCGGCGTCGATGTTGGTGACGATAGCGACCACCGGCGACAGGAACAGGAAAGACGCGTCGGACTCGTCGGCCTCGACCACGATGAAGTCACCCGAGCCGAGCCGCGCATTGGCGCCCGCGGCGTTGAGCCGGCCGCCGATGACGAAGGTCGGGTCCATTCCGCCTTCGGCGAGGATCGACGCGACCAGGCTGGTCGTCGTCGTCTTGCCGTGCGTCCCGGCGATGGCGATGCCTTGCTTCAAGCGCATCAGCTCGGCAAGCATCTGGGCGCGCGGCACCACCGGCACCTTGCGCGCTCGCGCGGCGACGACTTCCGGGTTGTCGGCCTTGACCGCGGTCGACACCACCACCGCGTCGGCGCCTTCGATATTCTGTTCGCTGTGTCCGACCAGCGTGCGGATGCCGAGTCCGGCCAGACGGCGCGTCGTCGCGTTGTCGGCCAGATCCGAACCGCTCACCGAATAGCCGAGATTGGACAGCACCTCGGCGATTCCGCTCATTCCCGAACCGCCGATACCGACGAAATGGATGCTTTTGACTTTATGTTTCATTGTGAAAGCCTTTGTTTAACCACGGCGACACGGCGGGCACGGCGAAAAACCAAACCCGATTTTTGTTGGGGTATGGAATGCCGGCACAGGATTCGCTGCGCACTCGTGAATCTCGCCGTGTTCGCCCTGTTCGCTGTGGTTATTGGTTTTTTTTCGTTCATTGCACTAGCTCCTCGCACAGCGCCGCGACTTCGGCTGCGGCGTCCGGCTTGGCCAGCGCGCGCGCGCGCTGCGCCATTTGCAGCAGCTGTCCGCGCGTGTAGTTGCGGATCAGGCTGATCGATTCGGGCGTCATTTCGTCCTGGGCGAGCAGGAAGGCGCCGCCAGCGTTGGCGAGAAATCTCGCGTTGGCGCTCTGGTGGTCATCGACGGCGTGCGGATAAGGCACCAGAATGCTGGCGATGCCTACCGCAGCGAGCTCGGCGACGGTCAGCGCACCGGCGCGGCAGAGCACCAGGTCGGCCCACTCGTAAGCGCCGGCCATGTCGTCGATGAAGGCAACACAATTGGCATCGACGCCAACCGCCTGATAGTTATTCTGCAGCTGCTCAAGATGTTTTTCGCCGGCCTGGTGCACCACCTGCGGCCGTTCGTTTTCGGCCAGCAGCGCCAGCCCCTTGGGCACCCGCTCGTTGATCGCTGCCGCGCCCAGACTGCCGCCGAGCACCAGCAGACGCAGCGGCGCGTCGTCAGCACGCGCGGCCAGACGCTCGGCCGGTGGCGACATCTGCGCAATTTCAGCGCGCACCGGATTGCCGACCCAGATGCCGCCCGGCAAGGCTTGCGGGAAACCACAGGCGACGCGCGTCGCAATTTTGGCCAGCACGCGGTTAGCCAGACCGGCGACCGAATTCTGTTCGTGGATCAGCAGCGGACAACCCGCGAGGCGCGCCATCAATCCGCCCGGGAAGCTGATGTAGCCGCCCATGCCGAGCACCACGTCGGGCTTGACGCGGGCGATCTCGCGGCGCGCCTGCCAGCATGCCGAGAACAACGCGAACGGCAGTTGCAGCTTGCGCAGCAGCCCCTTGCCGCGCAGCCCGGTGAAGCGCACCCAGGCCATTTCGTAGCCGCGCGACGGCACCAGCTTGGCCTCCATGCCGTTCGGGTTTCCCATCCAGACGACCTTCCAGCCGCGCGCGCGCAACAGGTCGGCGACTGCTAACCCTGGGAAGACGTGGCCACCGGTACCACCGGCCATGACCATGAGCGTCTTGGTCATAATTTCCCCCCGCGCTGCCTATTTTGGCTGCGGCCGCGCTGCGCGCTTAACTTGCTGCGCAAGTTAGCCTGCGCCGAAACCGCCAATTGATGAATCGAGGTCATCGCCATCACAATTTTCCTCCACGCATCAATTGTCTATTCTCCCAATCGACTCGGAGAAGGATGGCGAGGGCCACGCAGTTGGCGAGGATTCCCGATCCGCCGAAGCTCATCAGCGGCAAGGTCAAGCCCTTGGTCGGCAAGAGGCCCATGTTGACGCCCATGTTGATGAAGCTCTGGATGCCAATCCAGATGCCGATTCCCTGGGCGACCAGCGCCGGGTAGAGGCGGTCGAGCGCAACGGCCTGGCGGCCGATGACGAAGGCGCGCTGGATCACCAGCCCGAACAGCACGATGACGATGACGACTCCGGTGAAGCCAAGTTCCTCGGCGATCACCGCGAGCAGGAAGTCGGTATGCGCTTCGGGCAGGTAGAAGAGTTTTTCGACACTGGCGCCGAGGCCAACGCCGAGCAATTCGCCGCGGCCGAAGGCGATCAGCGCGTGCGACAACTGGTAGCCGCGACCGAAGGCGTCCGACCACGGGTCCATGAAGCCGAAGATGCGATCGCGACGGTAGGGAGAGACGATGATCAACGCGGCGAAAGCGGCGACCAGAACGACGATCAGGATGGCGAACAGTCGCGCGCGCATGCCGCCGAGGAACAGGATGCCGATGGCGACCGAAATGATCACCACGAAGGCGCCGAAATCGGGCTCCTTGAGCAACAGCACGCCGACCACCACCATCGCCCCGGACATCGGCAGGAAGGCTTTCCTGAGTTGGTGCATGTGCGCCATCTTGCGCACCGTGTAATCGGCGGCGTAGAGCACGGCGAAGAGCTTCATCAGTTCCGACGGCTGCAGATTGGCGACGCCGAGCGACAACCAGCGGCGCGCGCCATTGACGTCGCGGCCGACGCCTGGCACCAGCACCAGCGCGAGCAGCACGACGCCGGCAACGAACAGCCACGGCGACAGGTGCTGCCAGGTCGCCAGCGGCACCTGGAAGGCGCAGCCGGCGGCGACCAGACCGATGGCCAGAAAGACGGCGTGACGAACCAGAAAATAGGTCGGGTGATTGCCCGTAAAGCGCCCGACTTCGGCGATCGCGATCGACGCCGAGTAGACCATCACCATGCCGAGCAGCAGCAGCACCAGGCCGCTCCACAGCAAGGTGAGATCGACTTCGGCCGGCATCCGGCGCGGCGCGTCGAGCGCGGGAATCATCGTGACGCCTCGCTTTGCAAGGTACGCACCAGGTCGATGAACACTTCGGAGCGATGCAGGTAACTGCGGAACATGTCGAAACTCGCGCACGCCGGCGAGAGCAGCACGGCGTCGCCGGGCAGCGCCTCGCGCGCGCACCAGCGCACCGCGTCTTCGAGGTCGGCGCAATGCTTGACCGGCACGCCGCAGCCGTCGATCGCCGCGCCGATCAGCATCGCGTCGCGTCCGATCAGCGCGATCGCGCGCCCATGCTCGGCGAGCGCCGCCTTAAGCGGCGAGAAATCCTGTTCCTTGCCTTCGCCGCCAAGGATGATCGCGACCTTGCAGCCCATCCCCTCGACCGCCGCCAGCGTCGCGCCGACGTTGGTCCCCTTCGAATCGTCGTAGTAGGAAACGCCACCAACGCTCGCCACCAGTTCGACGCGATGCGGCAATCCCTTGAACGCGGCGAGCGCGGGCAATACGGCGCGCGGCGCGACACCGACCGCCGCGCACAGCGCCAATGAGGCCAGCGCGTTGGCGGCGTTGTGCAGTCCCGGCAGTTTGAGTTGATCGAGCGCGGTCAGTTTTTCGCTGCCGCGCGTCAGCGCGCCGTTTTCAAATCCGAAGTCGTTCTCGCGCGGCGCAGCGTTTAGGCCGAAGCTCACCAGCTCTCGTCCGCCGCGGCCAGCGGCAAGACTGCGCGGATCGTCGCGGTTGACGACCATCACGCCGCAGCCCTGGAAGACGCGCGCCTTGGTCGCCGCGTAGTCGTCCATGCCCGCGTAGCGGTCGAGGTGGTCCTCGCTGACGTTAAGCACCGTCGCCGCTTCGGCATTAAGCGTCTGCGTCGTCTCGAGCTGGAAGCTCGAAAGTTCGAGCACCCAGACTTGCGGCAGCGCGTGATCGTCGATCGCGGCCATCAGCGCATCGAGCGCCGACGGCGAGATATTGCCGCAGGCGATTGCGCGAACGCCGGCAGCGTTAAGCAGATGCGCGGTCAGCGCGGTGGTCGTGGTCTTGCCGTTGCTGCCGGTAATGGCGATGATTTTGGCCGCTGGCGACAATTGCCTGACGCCCCAGGCGAACAGTTCGACCTCGGAGACGACGGCAACGCCGCGCGCAATCGCCGCCTGCACCTGCGGCTCCTGGACAGCGACACCGGGTGAAATGGCGATCAACTCGACGTCGGCGAAGGTGGTGGCGGCGAACGGCCCGGCGATCAGCTCGGCGTTCGGCGCGCAGCAGCGCAAGGCGGCCGCGTTGGGCGGCGCGACGCGGCTGTCGGCGACGCGAACCCGCGCGCCCTGGCGTGTCGCCCATTTGGCCATGGCCAGCCCGGACTCGCCGAGACCGACCACCAGGAGTTGTTTGCCGGAGAGATTCATGTCAGCGGATCTTCAGAGTGGACAGACCGACCAGCACCAGCATGATGGTGATGATCCAGAAACGGACGACGACCTGCGTCTCTTTCCAGCCAGACAGTTCGTAATGGTGATGCAGCGGCGCCATGCGGAAAATCCGCTTGCCGCCGGTGAATTTGAAATAGAGCACCTGCATCGCGACCGACAGCGTTTCGGCGACGAAGACGCCGCCCATCACCGCCAGAACGATTTCCTGGCGGACGATCACGGCGACCGTGCCGAGCGCCGCGCCGAGCGCCAGCGCGCCGACGTCGCCCATGAAGACTTCGGCCGGATAGGCGTTGAACCACAAAAAGCCGAGCCCGGCGCCGACCATCGCGCCGAGGAAGATCGCCAGTTCGCCGGCGCCCGGGATGTAGGGCATGAACAGGTAACGCGAGAACACCGTGCTGCCGGCGACGTAGGCGAAGATCGCGAGTGCCGCGGCGATCATCACCGTCGGCATGATCGCCAGGCCGTCGAGGCCGTCGGTGAGGTTGACGGCGTTGCTGGTACCGACGATCACCAGGTAGGTCAGGATGATGAAGCCGAAAATGCCGAGCGGGTAAGTCACCGTCTTGAAGAAGGGAACGATCAGCTCGAGCTGCGCCGGAACGCTCGCCGTCGCCGCCAGGAAAACAGCGACCGCCAGACCGAGCACCGATTGCCAGAAGTATTTCCAGCGGCTCGAGAGTCCCTTGGGGTCGCGATAGACGACCTTTTTCCAGTCGTCGTACCAGCCGATCGCGCCGAAACCGAGCGTCACGATCAGCAGCACCCAGATGTAACGGTTGGCAAGATCGCCCCAGAGCAGAGTGGTGATCGCGATCGCGATCAGGATCAGCGCGCCGCCCATGGTCGGCGTCCCTGACTTGACAAGGTGCGTCTGCGGCCCGTCGTTGCGCACCGCCTGACCGATCTTCTTGGCGGCCAGCCAGCGGATCACGCGCGGGCCGGCGATGAAGGAAATGATCAGCGCGGTCATCGCCGCGAGCACCGCGCGCAGCGTGATGTAATTGAACACGTTGAAGCCGCGGATGTCCTGCCCCAGCCATTGCGCCAGCATCAACAGCATTATTTTTCTCCTTCGCTGGCCATCGTCGGCGAACTGCCCGGTTCGGCCTGCGCCTCGGCCAGCGCATTGGCGACTCTTTCCATGTGCATGAAGCGCGACCCCTTGACCAGCACGGTCGTCTCCGCGGTCAGCTCGCTGGTGAGCGATTCGATCAGCGTTTCGATCTTCTTGAAGTGCTGGCCGCCGGCGCCGAAGTTGAGCGCTGCGAGAGCGCTCGACTCGCCGAAGGCGAACAGGCGGTCGATGCCCTGACTCTTGGCGTAGCCGCCGATTTCGTCGTGAAACTGACCGGTCATGTCGCCGATCTCGCCCATGTCGCCGAGCACCAGGATTTTCTTGCCGACGGTCGCCGCCAGCACGTCGATTCCGGCGCGAACCGAATCCGGGTTGGCGTTATAGGTATCGTCGAGCAGCGTCGAGCCGTTCGCCCCCGCGCGGCGCTGCAGCCGCCCCTTGATCCCGCGAAAGGCGGCCAGACCCGATCGCACCGCAGCCGGCGCGATTCCGGCGGCGACCGCGACTGCCGCCGCGGCCAGCGCATTGCGCGCGTTGTGCGCGCCCGGCATCGCCAGAACGACCTCGATCGGCTCGCCGGCCAGCGAAAGATTCAGACGATTTTCGAGACCGCGCACCTGGTAGCTGCCGGTCACCGGCGCTGCGCGCTCGAACGAAAAATTGAGCACCCGGCAGTTGGCGCTCTGCGCGCGCCACAGGTCGGCCCAGCGATCGTCGGCGCTGAACACCGCGGTTCCCGACGCGTCGAGCCCCTCGAAGATGCTGCCCTTTTCGGCGGCAATCGTCTCCAGCGAGCCCATCCCGGCCAGATGCGCGCGCTGGGCGTTGGTCACCACCGCCACCGTCGGCCGCGCGATGCGCGCGAGGTAGGCGATCTCGCCCGGATGATTCATCCCCATTTCGATGATCGCCGCGCGGTGACTTGAATTGAGCTTGAGCAGCGTGAGCGGCAGACCGATGTCGTTATTGAAGTTGCCCGGCGTCACCAGCACGTCGCCGCCAAAAGCCGCCTTGAGGATGCTGGCGATCATTTCCTTGGTCGTCGTCTTGCCGTTGCTGCCGGTTACCGCGATCAGCGGCAAGGAGAAGCGGCTACGCCAGCTCGCTGCCAGCGCACCGAGCGCGAGCCGCGTATCGGCGACGACCAGCAGCGGCAGACCGGCTTCGGTCAAGGATTCGGCGGCGGCGTCGGCGACCACCGCGGCGACTGCGCCGCGTTCGCGCGCCGCGGCAACGAACTCATGGCCGTCGAAGTTCTCGCCGCGCAGCGCGATAAAGAGTTCGCCGGCGGCTACCGCGCGGCTGTCGGTCGATACCGCGCTGAACGTCAGGCTGGCCGACGAACTCTCTGCGACCAGCGTAGCGGCCATCGCCTGAGCTGCGGCGAGCAGATCCATCATCATTTGCTACTCCTCTGCAGGCGGTCGGCCAGTGCCGCACGCGCCTGCTCAACATCCGAGAACGGGCGGCGGACTCCGGCGATTTCCTGATACGGCTCGTGGCCCTTGCCGGCGAGCAGGATCACATCGGCCGGCTGCGCCGCCAGGATCGTTAGGAGAATCGCCTCGCCGCGATCGGCAATGGCCTCGGCCTGCGGCGCGGCGCTGCGGATCTGCTCGATAATCGCCGCCGGGTCCTCGCTACGCGGGTTGTCGGAAGTCAAGACGACGCGGTCGGCGAACTGCGCGGCGATTTTCCCCATCAACGGGCGCTTGCCGTGATCGCGATCGCCGCCGCAGCCAAACAGCGCGACCAGCTGCCCGCCGCGTGCGCAGGCCAGCGGGCGCAGCGCGTGCAAGGCGCTTTGCAGCGCATCGGGCGTGTGCGAATAATCGACGACGATCAGCGGTTCGTTGCGACCACCGATTTTTTCGAGCCGGCCAGCGGGAGAGCGCAGCGTCGCAAAACGCTCGGCGACCTCGCGCGGCGTCAAGCCGGCGTCGATCAGCACGGCGGCGACCGCCAACAGGTTCGAGATATTGTAGCGGCCGAGCAGGCCGGTCTCGACGCGCGCGCGTCCGTTCGGCGCGCAGAGGCGAAAACGCAGACCGTCTATCGTCTGCTCGACGTCCTGCGCGCTGATCACGCCTTGCCGGTCGCAGCGCGCTTCGCTTTGCGTGTAGCCGATCACCTTGGCCGCGCTGCTGCGCGCAGCGAGTTCCGGGCCGAACGGGTCGTCCAGATTGATCACCGCCAGGCGCAGGCGCGGCCAGGTGAACAGCCGTTCCTTGGCCGCCGCGTAAGCAGCCATCGTGCCATGGTAGTCGAGATGGTCGCGAGTCAGATTGGTGAACACCGCGACATCGACGCGCGCGCCGTCAAGACGCCCCTCCTCGATGCCGATTGAGCTCGCTTCGAGCGCGCAGGCCTGCGCGCCGGCTTCGCAAAACTCGGCGAGGTAACGCGTCAGCGTCGTCGCCTCGGGCGTCGTCAGCCCCGTATCGACCAGCTGGTCGGGCAAGCCGGCGCCAAGCGTGCCGATGATCGCGCAAGGGTGCGGGTAGGCGCGCGCGATCCACTGGCTGATCGTCGTCTTGCCGTTGGTTCCGGTGATCGCGATCAGCGACAGGCGCTCGCTGGGCTGGCCGAACAGCGCGTGCGCCAATGGCCCGCAGAGCTGGCGCAGACCGTCGGCCGACAGGTTGGCGATTTTCCAGTCAGGGTTCCAGCGAAAATCGCCGCCGGCCTGCCAGAGCACGGCGCAAGCGCCGCACGCGATGGCATCATTGATGAAACGGCGGCCGTCGGAGAGGTCGCCGGGATAGGCGATGAAAAGATCGCCGGGCTTGACCTCTCGACTGTCGTCGGCGACGCCGGTCGGCTCGACGCCGCGCGCGGCGAGTTCGCGGATCAGCGCCGCGGCGGCAGTAAAGGCGGCGCTGCTCACAGCTTCTCCTTGCCGGCCGGCGTTTGCGCCATCTGCAGCGAGATGTCCGGGGCGACGCCGAGCGTGCGCAGCGCGCCGCTCATCACGCCGGCGAACACCGGACCGGCGACGTCGCCGCCGTAATGCTGGGCGCCGCCCGGCTCGTCGATCATGATCGCGACGATCAGCCGCGGGTCGGAGGCCGGCGCCAGGCCGACGAAAGACGCGACGTATTTTTTGGCGTACTGGCCGCCTTCGAGTTTGTACGCGGTGCCGGTCTTGCCGGCGACGCGATAGCCGGGGATCTGCGCCTTCGGCGCGGTGCCGCCGGGCTGGACGGCCATTTCGAGCATGGCGCGAACCTCGCGCGCGGTCTGTTGGCTGAACACCGGCGTGGTGCCGACCGGGTTGCTGTCGGCTTTGGTCAGCGTCAGCGGAATCATGTCGCCTTCGCGCGCAAACACCGTGTAGGCACGCGCCAGCTGGATCAGCGACACCGAAATGCCGTGCCCGTAGGACATCGTCGCCTGCTCGATCGGCCGCCAGCTCTTCCACGGCCGCAAGCGGCCGGACACTTCGCCGGGAAAGCCAAGATGCGAGACCTGGCCGAAGCCGACGGCGTCGAACATGTCCCACATTTGCTGCGCCGAGAGCATCGCGGCGATCTTGGCGGCACCGACGTTCGACGACTTCTGAATCACCTCGGCGACGGTCAGCGCGCCGTGCGGATGCGAGTCGGAGATCGTCGCCGTGCCGATCGTCAGCTTGCCGGGAGCGCAGTTGATGATGGTGTCGAAGCGCACTTTGCCGGACTCGAGCGCCTGGGCGATGGTGAATGGCTTGAGCACCGACCCGGGCTCGAAGGTATCGGTCATCGCCCGGTTGCGCAGCTGCGCACCCGACAAGCGCTCGCGATTGTTCGGGTTATAGGTCGGCCAGTTGACCAGCGCCAGAATTTCGCCAGTCTTGGCGTCGACCACCACGGCGCCGCCGGCCTTGGCCTTGTAGTCGGTGACCGCCTGCTTGAGCTGGCTATAGGCGAGGTACTGGATCTTGGCGTCGAGCGACAGACGGATGTCCCGGCCATCCTGCGGCGGCTTGATCGAACCGACGTCCTCGACGATCTGGCCGCGCCGGTCCTTGATCACGCTGCGGCTGCCCGGATGGCCGAGCAACTGGCTCTGGTAAGCGAGTTCGACGCCCTCCAGCCCCTTGTCGTCGACGCCGGTGAAGCCGACGATATGCGCCGTCATCTCGCCGCTCGGGTAGTAGCGGCGATATTCCTTGTCCTGACCGATGCCGGGCAGCTTGAGCGCCGCGACCTGATCGCCGACGTCGGGCGGCAGCTGGCGCTTGAGGAAGACGAATGATTTGTCGCTGGCCAAGCGGCGCGCCAGTTCCTTGAACTCGATTTCGAGCAGGCCGGCGAGCTGCTTGGTTTGTTGCGGCGTCAGGCGCGCGTCGGATGGGATCGCCCACACCGATTTCATCGGCGTCGAGATCGCCAGCACGTCGCCGTGGCGGTCGGCGATGCGGCCGCGCGACGCCGGAATCTCGAGATCGCGCCGGTAGCGCGAATCGCCCTTCTCCTGCAGGAAATCGTTGTTGAGCACCTGCAGATAGAACGAACGGCCGATCAGCACGGCAAAACACGACAGGATGGCGAGCGCCATCAGGCGCGAACGCCACGCCGGCAAGCGCAACTTGAGCACCGGACTTTCGGCGAATTTGTGCGCGCGCGCGCCCTTGAAGTTGATCATCGCGCGACCCCGCTGGCGCTCGCCGACGCGGTAATTATCTTGGCGGGCTCGGGCGTACGCATTTTTAGCTTCTCACGCGCGATCTTGTCGATGCGCGGCGACGTCGCCCAGGTCGACAACTCGATCTGCAGCTGGTCGTATTCGACGTCGAGCTGCTTGGCGCGCTCCTGCTCGCTCTCCATCGCCTGAAAGAGCTTGCGCGCCTGGTGCTGCGAGGTCACCACGCTGAGCGAGCAAAGCACCGCGGCGAGCAACAGCAGGATATTGAAGCGAACCATCTTAAGCCGCCCCCGGGTTCGCGTCGTCGACGTTCTTTTCGGCGATACGCAGCACCGCGCTACGCGCCCGCGGATTGCCCGCAAGCTCGGCCGGACTCGCCTTGACCGGCTTGCCGATCAGGCGCAGCTTGGGTTGCGGCAAATCGACCGAACGCAACGGCAGGTTCTTCGGCAAGGTATCGGGCGACGCTTGCTGGCGCATGAAACGCTTGACGATGCGGTCTTCGAGCGAATGGAAGCTGATCACCACCAGCCGTCCGCCGAGCCTGAGCATGTCGGTGGCCTGCGGCAGAACTAACGCAAGCTGCTCGAGCTCTTGATTGACGTGAATCCGTAGAGCTTGAAAGGTACGCGTCGCCGGATCCTGGCCGAGCTCGCGGGTCCGCACGGCTTCGCGTACGAGCGCGGCGAGCTGGCCCGTGGTTGTAACAGGCCGCTCGCTCCGAGCAGCCACAATCTTCTTTGCAATCTGGAAAGCAAACCGTTCTTCGCCATAGTTTCTGATGACCTCCGTGATTTCTTTTATTCCGGCAACCGCCAGAAACTCTGCCGCCGTCTCGCCCTGCGTGGTATCCATGCGCATGTCGAGCGGTGCGTCGAAGCGAAAGGAAAAGCCCCGCTCCCCATCATCGAGCTGCGGTGAAGACACGCCGATGTCGAGCAGCACGCCATCGACAGCGTCGATTCCTGCCTGCTGCACGGCCGCGGCGAGTTCGCCGAAACTGTGGTGCAGCATGGTCAAACGATGATCATTGATGTCGCGCGCGCAAGCGACCGCCTGCGGATCGCGATCGAGCGCGAGCAGCCGACCGTTCGGCCCGAGCCGCTCGAGAATCGCGCGGCTGTGCCCGCCGCGGCCAAAAGTGCCATCGACGTAGGTGCCCGAGGGTTTGACCTGCAACGCCTCGACCGCCTCCTGCAACAACACCGTCTGATGCGACGACACAACGCTCACAGCGCCAGATCCTCAAGACCCGGCGGCAACTGCTGATCACCCATGGTCAGAAAGACATCCTGCTGTTTCTGCCAGCCGGAATCCGACCAGATCTCGAAGTGGCTGCCCTGACCGACCAGCCAGACCTGTTTTTCAAACTGCGCGAACTGGCGCAACTCGGGCGCCACCAACAGACGGCCTGCCGAATCCATCGTTTCTTCGCGCGCATTACCGACCAGCAAGCGCTTGATCGCTGCGGCTTGCAGGTTGAGGCTGGACGCCGCCAGCACTTGGTCGCGGATCGGCTCCCAGGCGACAGCGGGATAGAGCAGCAGGCAACGATGCGGGTGCGCGGTCAACACCAATTGACCGCCGGATGCCGCCACGAGCGCCTCCCGGTGACGCGCCGGAATGGCGAGCCGACCTTTGGCATCGAGACTTAGCGCAGCCGCTCCCTGAAACATCAAAACCACTCCCCCTGTTGGCCCATTAGAGAATCCCCGATTCCCCACTTTTCACCACTGGACCCCACTTTAAGGCAAAGAATTGGGCAAAGCAAGGGGTATTTCTCGATATTTTCCAATGACTACAATGACTTATGGAATATTCCTTACATTTTTTTTAAAACTATTTCCCTTAAAAAACAATGCTAAGAAAAAACAAGTTAAAGTGATTTATCACACAAAGGCGAGCGCATCGAAAAACTGCCGGAAATCCGCGCGACGAAAGCTCACGCCGAAGAAACGGCGGCGCTGACGAGGCCAAGCGGAGGGAGCCGAGCGGGGGAATTTCGTTAGAACCGACGCGCGCGCCGGCAGCGGGCCGTGCATCAAACGGGACGCGGCGATGGCCAACGTTTCAGGAAATCAGCGCAGCTTTTGCTCGACCAGCGCGCTCAATGCGCTGTTGAGATTGCCGCACTGCTTGGCACGCAGCAAGGCCTCACGGGATTCGCTGACGCGCCCCTCGGCCTCCATGGCCAGACCCAGGCCCAGCCACCAGCGCCCGTCGCCGGGAACCAGGCGGGTCGCTGCCTGGTAATAGACCGCTGCCTCGCGTTGCCGCCCAAGGCGTTGCAGCACGTGCGCCGCGAAGCCCTGGTAGTCGGCGTTGCGCTCCGCCGCCGGCAGCGAGAACTCCAGCGTCTGCCAGGCCCCGGCAAGATCACCGCGATCGACCTGCAGGCGCGCCAAGGTCATCGCCCAGCCGAGCTGCGCCGGCTGCCCCTGAAGGCCCTCGTGCAGCGCCTGCAGCGCCTCGTCGACCCGCCTGGCTTCGAGCAACAGCTTGACCAGCAACTGCCGCGCGCCGGTATGCAAGGGATCGTCGCGCAGCGCGCGAGTCAAGCCATCGACCGCCTCGGCAACCCGCCCCTGATTGACCGCGTCGATGGCCTTGCGATACTCGCTCTCGGCGCGGGCACGCGGCGAACCGGCCGAATCGCTGCGCTCTATCGTCGACTCCTTGGCCGATTTCCCGACGGCTGGCGGCGCACGATCTGCGGCCGCCGGCGACGGCGTCGCTTGCGGCTTGCGGCTAGCCGTAGGCTCGCCATCGACCGCCGCTGCTTTGACCGGTTTTTCCACGGACTTCTTCTCTGCCGGCGCAGCCTTTGGCGGCGCCGGGCGCGAACGCGGGCTCGCTTCCGGCACCGTCGTCGCGGGCAGCGGCGGCACAAGGCCGGGGGGCGGCGCCGGCGGCACCGGCGTTGGCGTTTCGGCAAGCGGCGCGGTCGTCGCCAAGGCCTGCGGCGGCGCGGGCGGCAAGGCCACGGGAGCAGCGCCCACCGCCGGGGTGATTGCCGTCGCAGGTGCCGGCGACGACGCAACCAGCGGCTGCATCAGATTGAGTTGATGGACGGCCAAGCCGACGGCCAACAGCAGCACGGCGAGGCTGCCGAAAATGACCGGCAGGCGCGAGCGCCGCGGCGCCGGCAGCGGACGAACGTCGTTGGGCAGGCGCTTATCGACGCCTCGCGCATCGAGGTCACGCAGCATCTGGTTGATCAGGCTCATGGCGCCATCCGCGTTCGCTTCATCCCCAGCCCCACCAGATTCGGTGCGCGCCCTCGGTATCGCGGCGCGCCAGTCTGACGTGACGGACCTTGACCGTATGCTGGCCCTCGCCGAACACCGACATCAACGACTTGTGCGCCAGGATATTGATCAGCCGCGGCGTTCCGCCGCTCGCGCGATAAAGCGCGCGCAAGGCGGCCGCGGTGAACAGACCGTCGCCGCGATAGCCGGCGGCGCGCAGGCGGTGCGCCACGTAGTCGCCGATCTCGCTCTTCTGGAGACCGCGCAGCCGGTAGTGAAAGGCGATGCGCTGCTGCAGCTGGCGAACCTCGGGACGGCGCAGCTTCTGATCGAGTTCGGGCTGGCCAAAGAGAACGATCTGCAGCAGCTTGCGCTTCTCGGTTTCGAGATTCGAAAGCAGGCGCAAGGACTCGAGCGTTTCGAGCGGCATCGCCTGCGCCTCGTCGATGCAGACGACGACGCGTTTCTTGGCGCGCGCATAGTCGAGCAGCGCATGGTTGATGCCGCGCACCAGATGGTACTGATCGAGTCCGAGCACGTCCTTGATGTCGAGCTCCTCGGCGAGCGCCAGAAAGAGCGTATCCGGGTCGAGATTGGGATTGGGCAGATAGGCGGTCACCCAGTCCTCGTCGCTGTCGTCGAGCGCCTGCAGCAACCGCCGGCAGAGCAGCGTCTTGCCGGTACCGACCTCGCCGCAGATCTTGACGAAACCCTCGCCCTGACTGAGCGCCATCAGCAGGGTATTGAGCGCTTCCTGATGATACTGGACCAAACAGGTGAAGCTGGTGTCCGGCGTAATGCGGAACGGCAACTCGATCAGGCCGAAATGTTTCAGATACAAGGCAGACTCCGCGCCGCGTCGTTCATTGCTGCGCGCCCGGCGGCTGCTTCTGCCGCGGGTCGAGCTGCTGCACGCGATTCTGCGTTTCGACGAGGTCGTCCTTCCAGCTCGACCCATTGCGGATGATCGTCGGCTTGATCAACACCACCAGTTCGCTCTTTCTCTTGTAGCTGTCGCGCGAGCCGAACAGCAGGCCGAGGCCCGACGACGACGTGGTCCCGGGCAGCCCATTGGCGTCCGACGATTGCGACTGTTTCATCAGCCCGCCGATGGCGACGATGTTGCCGTCCTGAACGCGAACGATGCTGTCCGTTTCATTGATCGCGCTGTTGGCGAGCGGCAGCGTATAGGTGCCCAGCGTGCCGAGGTCGATGACTTTCTGTTTCTCGGTGACGACGCTGATCGAAGGATGGACGTGCAGTACGATATTGTTGTCACCGTCGATCTGCGGCGTCACATCGAGCGCGATTCCCGAAAAGAAAGGCTGCAAGGTGATCGTCGGCGTCGAGATGTTGCTGGTTCCCGACGAGGTCACCGTCGAACTCACGTTGGTGACATAAAATTCGTCGGTGCCGACCTTGAGCACCGCTTTCTGGTTGTTGATCGTCGCGATGCGCGGACTCGACAGCACCTGCGTATTGCCCTGGGTTTCGAGAAAATTGAGCAGCGCTGCGAAATTGGCGGTCTGGAAAGCCAGCCCGAACAGGCCACCGCTTGCTGCGGAGGCGACCGCCGCGCCAGCCGTTCCGGGAGAAACCGTCACCAGACCGCGTGAAGTCGAGCTAGCGCTGCTGCTCGACGTCGAGGTGATGTTGCCGGTCGAGGTCAGTGATGTTCCCGGATTGACCGAGCCGGCCGCGACGCGATTGTTGACGCCGCCGAAGGCCATCCAGTTGACGCCGGCCTGGAACTCCTCGTTGAGCGCCACCTCGATGATCTTGGCTTCGAGCATCACCTGGCGCTCGGCGATCACCTGGGTGAGCCGCAGATAGTCCTCGACCGAGCGAATCTCGGCCGGAAAGGCTTTGACCAGCACGACGCCGGAAGCCGCGTTGATGATCACCGAACGCCCCTCCTGGGTGCCGACGATGCTGGTCAGCGCCTGCGTCAAATCGCTCCAGAAGTCGCTGTTCTGGGTCGTCGAGATATGGCTGCTGGGCGGCCCCGACGTCGTATTGCCGCTGTTACCCGAAGTCGTTCCCGAGGTCGACGATGTCGCCGCCGTTGCCGAGGGATTGTTCGGGTTATTCGTGTTGCTCGACATGGTGATCGAACCCGACGTCACGCGCACGTCCGACTGCCCCTGACGCTTGCCGGCCAGATAGTTGATCTGAAAGATCCGCGTCTGCATCGCGTTGGACTGGATGTAGATTCGCGTCCCCTGGACCTTGAACTCGTAGCCGTAGAGTTCGCGCAGCGTTTCGAGCGCCTCGTGCACCGTCACGCTCTTGAGATTGACCGTCACGTTGCCGGCGACTTCGGGCGCCAGCAACATGCTATAGCGCGTGCCGCTGACCAGCGCCATGAAGACCTGGGCGGCCGGCGCATTGCTCACCGCCAGGTCGAAGCGCGGCTCGACCTTCTGCGCCGAGTTCGGCAATTCGAGTTGCAGCGGCGGCAGCATCGCCTGATTGAGCGCGTCGTCGAGCGTTTTCGGTTTGCTGGCAAGCGCGCCTTGCATTTCCTGGCCGATGCGGTCGAAAGTCGCGCCCGGCGCCGGCTGTCTGGAGGCGCAGCCAGCGAGCAGCGTCAAGGCGAAACACAGGACTAATCTGAACTTCATTGCTTACCCTCACTCCGCGCGGCTCTTGGCGCAGGCGTCTTCATCACATTTTTCGCTGCAATATTGGTTTTCTCGACATCAGGCGTCAGCTGCAGACGCTCGACTCCCGACGGACCGTCGAGAACGGCTTCGCGCTCGGAGAGCTTGACCAGACGACTCTCGCCGTAGCGTTCGCCCAAACCGACCTGCTGCCCGCTGATGATCGCCAGCGGCTTGCCCCGCTTGGGAATCAGCACGGACTGTAACACAGGGCCGGTCGCCGCCCCAGCCTCGCCGGCCGCTTCGGCGACGCCGCTCGGTGGTCGCGTCGGGTCAGCGATCTGCGCACGCGCCACCGGGATCAGCGCGGCAAGCGCAGCCAGGGCGAACAGCGCGGCGAGCGCGCGCTTCAGACGATCAGCCATGTTCGATCGAGGCTCAAGGTAAATACGGTCAAAGTCAGCACCAGTTTGGGGTAGTTTTCTGCCGACAGCGTCACACTGCTCCACAACAGCTTCTGCGGCGACTTCTCAAGACGCGCCAGATAATCGGCCAGCTCGGCATAGCTGCCCTCAAGCTTGATCTCGACGCCATGCTTGTAGAGCCCGGCCGGCGCGCTGGCGGTCGCCGCCACGGGAGCCGCGGGCGCCGCGCCGCCAGTGTCGGCGCTCCGGTCGAGCACAGGCGCCACCGGCAAGGTGCGCAGGCTCAGCAAGCGCACGCGGCTCTTGTGCCCGAGCATCTCTTCGAGCAGGCGCGCCACGCGCTGCGGCGGAACCAGTTCGCCGCCCAGCGCGGCATAGCGCGCGTACAGGGCATTCAACTGCTTTTTGAGCTCGGCGAGTTCGGCCGCGGCCAGCACCTCGGGATTCTGTGCTGGCGACTGCAGCGCCAGCGTCTGCGCGGCAAGCGCCGCCAGTTGCGAACGCTGGTCGACGATGGCGCGCTCGGCGATCCGCGCTCGCGAGAGCGCCGGATCGATCAGCGCCGTCCAGCCGATCAACAGCACGCCGCCATAAACGGCAAGCATGACCAGATAACGCTCGCGCTTGGCCAGCGCCTCGAATCTGGCGGCCAGTCCGGACAAAAATGACTTCATTTCTTACCCCCGGCCGCGGGCTCGGCGCTCATCTCGGAGCGCAGCACGAACTCGACGTAGCGCGGCAGCGTCGGCGAGAGCGCGGCTTCGGGAACAGCACCAGCGGCCGCCGGCTTGGCGTCGGCCGGATCGACGCTGTGCATGTCGAGCGTGGCGAAGCGGCGCCCCTTGAACGCCGGCTCATCGCCCAAACGCAACACGTAGGCCGGCAGCTTGCTCGAGTCGAGCAAGCGTCCGCGAATCTCGATTTCGCGCCCCCCCAGGCCGACCGAGAAACCGGTCAGCCACAGATCGCTCGAAGCTTGCCGCGAAAAACCCGCCATCACCTCGGAAAAACCGGTGCTATTGCCCAACTGACCGGAATCGAGCTGCGCCATCACCGCATTGCGACTCGCCAGCTGCGCCTTGACACCGGCAATCTCGGCCTGCAGCGCTGCAGAAACCTTGCGCTCGGCCTGCGTTTTACCGACGCCGGCAAGCGTCTGCTGCGCCGCCGTGACCTCGGCTTGCAATCCCTTCAGCTCAGCCTCCGTACGCTCGGCCGCGGCGCGCGCCAGCACGCCCAGCGCGACAATCGCGGCCAGCACCAGCGCCAGCGCGATTCCCGCATTGCGCCCGGTGCACACCTCGCAGCTCGGCCGCAGGCGCGCTTCGTAAAGGTTGATCTGCTGACTCACGCGACGGCCTCTTCAAGGCGCAGCGCAGCGCCGATCGCCAGCAGATTCCTGGCCTGAAACTGGGTATCGTTCAACTCCGGCAGCGCCGGAAAATCGATCACCGACGACAGATCCATCTCGTGCACCGGCACATAGCTGTTCGCCGCGAGTTCGGCGAGCAGCTTGTCGGCCTGCGGATAACACGCCAGCACGACCTTGGAAACCGGGATGTGGCCATATTGCCGGTCGAAGTTGTCGAGGCTGCGCTGCAGTTCGAGGACCAGGCGCTCGCGGACCCGCGCACGCATCTCGTCGCTGCCGCCGTTAAGCTGCAGCGTGCTCATTTCGCCGCGCCGTACGGCGATCAACTCGCCGTGGAAGGTCAGCGTCAACATCATGCCGCGCTCGTCGACGCGCAGAAAAACCAGTCCGCGGTTGTCGTCCTCAAGCAGCGCCGCGACGTTGCGCTGCGCCAACTCGGGAATGTCGACGGCAGAAAGCGTGATCTTCGCCGCTTCGAAAGCGGCAACACGCGCGCGCACCGCCGCTTCGGCGGCGGAAACGACCAGCACACCGGCTTGCCGCCCGGGCGGCAAGCCGGCGTTGGGAATATCGAGCACATCGACGCAGGCGCTGTCGACCGGGTAGCTCACCATTTCCTTGAGCGCCCAACGCAAGGCCTCGCGGCGCTCGTCCGGGGGAACCGGCGGCGCGTCGAGCGGCGTCACGTTGTAGTCGCCGTCGGCCATCAAGGTCGTGCACGCACAGGACTTGAGCCCGCGCGCCACGCGCAGGCGCTGCAAGGGGTTGGCCTCGCCTTTCTCGACCGCAAAACTCTCCAGCCGGCGAACTTCCGGGCGCGAATTGACTTCGCGAACCACGTGCGCCAGCGTCACCGCCCCCTCCTGCGGCAGGATCGCGATCCAGCCCGGCAGGCGTCGTGCGGAGAAAAACGAAAACATCCTCATTCCCATACTCGTAATCCGGCGCAAGGGTACCGATTAAGCCATTAGATCACAAGGGGTTTTAGGCCGGAGACCGGCCGCCCCTCTATTTTCTAGCAGAGCCGAACTCCGCACGATCTGGCCCCGACTTGTTGATCGGTGGAGTTGGCCCGGGCAAACACCGCCACCGGCAAGTCCCGATCGGCTTGCGGCCTGCGTCATCGGTTGGTCGCCAACACGACCCGCGTGCGTTCGACATAGCCCAAGCCGGCAGCCGACGCATCAAGTGCCGGGCATCCCGCGGCGACGGGACAGGCAACAGCCTTGACCTGATAAACCGTCAGCGTGCTTGGCGTGCCGGGAACGGTTTCTCCCTCGTTATAGGGCCAGGACGCGCAGCTTACGGTGACATAAAAACCCGTAACGGCGGAAAGATCGAGCGTCGCATTGCGCGGTGCAGTAATGCATGTGTCCGCGGGACTTGCGCTCCACGTCTCGTTCTTCAGCGCTTTGTAAAGACCCCATTCATTGCCCGCACGCGCCGCCTGCCAGGCCTTGGCCGACTGCACATCCTGCGCCGAGGTAATCTGCTGCGTCGTACTGATCGAGACGATCGCCGCAGACAGCAGCGCCAGGATCACCAGCACGACGATCGCGGCGATCGCGCCGAAACCGCTTTGCCGTCGCCGCGAACTCATGGAAAATTATCCACATGAACGCCATGGGCCAGCGCGACGGCCTCGCCGGCGCGGCTCAATTCGAGGCGCATCCAGACGAAGCCGCTTTGCTGGGTGGCGCCGTGGTTGGCATCGTAAACGAAAGTGCAAGCAGCGACGTCGGTGGCGACGACAGGGCTAGTGGCGAGCGCGCAGCTTGCCGCCTGATTGGCGGCGAAAGCGGCGACGGTGCGGTAGAGCGTCGTCCCGACGCAACTGTAGAACACCGTCTGTTGCGCATTCGGCACGACGACGAAGCGCCCACCGTCATAACCAGAGGGGAACTGCTTCGAGGCGACGGTGACGCGGTACAAACCATCGCTAGCTCGCGGTAGTGGAGGCGCCGCACTGATCGCGCTTATCTGCGCGCTATTGGCTCCGGCATAGACATCGCCCGCATTCTGGTTGTCGATGACGACCCAGTCGTCCACCGCCGGAACGTTCGCCAGCGGCGACAACACGTCGAAAACGGTCGTCGCCTGCGCCGTGTCGAGCGGCGCGCTACAGGTCGGCGACGGCGTGCAGGGCAACGGTGCCGTGTCCTTGACCGTGTCCGACGCCATGCGATAACGCCCACCGGCAATCGTCGGCACCAGTTGAAAACAAGTTGGCGACACCGAGCGTACCGAATTGGGAACCGCGCTGCGGATGTCCTGAGCCATGCGGCGCAGCGCCGTATCGGCCATATCGGTAAGATCCGCGCGGCGACGCGTATCGACGTAGCTGTCGATCGCCGGCTTGAGGAAAACTACCAGCGTCGCGGCCAAAACCCCGGTGATGACGATCACCATCACCAGCTCGACCAGCGTGAAGCCGCGCGCCCTCATGACGCATACCCCGTGCGCCAGCCGTCGAGGGAAAGCATCTCGCCGTCGTGGCGCACGTCCACCGTGATCAGCAGCGTACCGGCGATCCCCTGCCAGTCCGTCGAAACGACCGTAACGCTAAGGCTGTACGCCCCCAGGCCAGCTACCGCCGCGCCGTCGATATCGCAAATCCCCGTAGTCTGATAGCCCGCGTAATCCCGCACGTCGTCAAAATCGACGCGCGACGGTGGCGACGCGCCGTCGCAGGTTTTGAGCAAATTGATCGGCGCCGTACCACTCACCGCGTAGGGCTTGAGCAGGATCTCCTCCATCATTTCCTCGGCGACCGCCAGCATCTGCTTGTGGATCAGCGGATCGGCGCTCGCTTTGACCGCAGTGTTTAACGCCAGCAACACGCCCGCCAGGCCGACACTGATGATCACGATGGCCATGACCATCTCGACCAGCGTGAAACCGGAGACGCGCCTATTGGACATAGCCAGTCGCTCCGACCACGGTTATTTGCGCCGCGCCGGCGATATCCAGCAAGGCGCCGCCACTCATCCCTTGCGAATCGAAGTTGAGCGTTGCCGGAAGCGCCGTGAAGCTGGCGCTGTCGGAATGCACCTGATGGTTCGCCGAGCCGGGAATCGGCAGCGCCGGTGCAGAAGCGCTGCAAGAGCCACTCTTTATGCTTGTTTCGATATTCAATTGCACCGTCGAGGTATCGGGAAAGGTCACGCAAACCAAGCGCCGGTGGCTCACCGCCGTTTTCTGCGCGAAACGCAGCGCCGCGACGGTCCGATCGTGAAACTCGACGGCGCGATAGGCGCTGGTGTCCATTCGCGGAATAGCCACCACCGCCAGGATTCCGATGATGATCATGATTGTCACCAGTTCGACCAGGGTAAATCCACGCGCGTCCCGGATCATTTCAATACGACTCCCTGACATCGACCGTTCTCTTCGATTCGGGCGAGTAGATGCCAAAGCTCGCTCGCGCCGACGGATCGCGATCGTAGGTAGCCGAACAATTGCCGTTGAGCGAGCGCAGCCATGGCAGGCCGGCCGGCGTACTGGCCTGCGTTGTCGCATACGTCAGACACGACAGATCGTTGCCGCTGCCGCTCGCGCCGAGATTCGCCGCGACATCGACGTAACCCGTTGTCACCGGACTGGGACTGGGCTTGGTCAAGGTCAAATCGCTTTTCCCTGAACTCAGCGCCACCGCCGAGGCACTGGTCGCAATACCGAAAGGATAGAGCGCAAAAGCGCTGGCCGGCAGACTGGTGCAGCTGTCATCGCTATTGAGCACCCAGGACTTCCCGCTCCAATACTGCGCCTGAACAGGCATCTTGAGATCAACCTTCTCCGACCCAAAAGCGTTGGAAGGCCGCAACCGTCCGCTGCGTGTTGGCGTACTGCCTTCGGTGTGCCCGCTCGAACTGACGCTGTCCACATCGACGGCACGGATCGTCAGCGCGTAGGGTGCTGTGAGCTTGGTCGCCATCGCGTAGCTCACGTCGTCGCGCTTGGCCTTGCCGCTGACAAAATCGGTCGCGGTAAAACTGTTGTTGGCGAGCGTTCCGCTGCCGCCGTTGGCGTCCGACAGCGTCACCGCCTTGGCCCAGGCCGTCCCGGCGTAATTGGCGGTATTGGTGCTGTCGGTCAAGTCGCCGCCATAGCGCTTGGCCTTGACCTCGACGGTAAACGGCTGGCCGGCGATCGCCGGAGTGGTCAGCCCGGCGTAGGTGAACGCGCCGCTGCAGCCGTGGCTCACGATGGTGTCGAAATACGCCGGTTTGAAGCGGCCGACGGCGGCCTGGGTACCGACGACGTCGAGGCTCGAAGCCAGGTACTTGCTCGTCGTCGCGGTGATGTCGACGGTGCCGACCTCGTTCCACTTCAGGTCGGTGCTCGCCACACCCTTGTTGAAGCCCGACAGCGTCTGGCTGATGGCGGTCGCATTGCCGAGCCCTGGCAGCGGATTCGACGAGGTCAACAGCGCCGTCGCTGCCGTCGCTATCGGCGTCTCGCGACCGAAGTTGGCCGTCGTCGCGCCGCTGTTGTTCCTGGCCGTCACCGTGATATTGAAAGGCGAGCCGGCGGTCAGCGGCGCCGCCGGGATGCCGCTGATCAAGAAATTCGCGGGGGCAACGACGAAGGCCGAACCGGCGACCGTATCCATGACCAGGCCCACATCGCCGGTCGCTGCCGACCCCGTATAGCTCGCCGAGACGCTCAGGCTGCCGGCGTCGTTGTAGCGAAAATTGGTCGTCGCGACGCCGCTGGTAAAGGTCATCGCGAGCGAAAGATCGATCGCCGTTGCCAGCGCCGACGTCGGCGGACTCGCGCTGCCGACCGCGGGAACGACGGGCGTCGCCGCGCCGCTCGCCGGGTTGACGTAGGCGAAACGCAGCTTGACGTTGCGCGATACGCCATTGAAGGCGGGAACGCAGGTCTTGGTTTTGTCGTCGGTCTTGGCCGCGGTGATCGTCAGCGTTTGCGTGACACCCGAGACATGATCGGGAGCGGAAACGAAGAAGCCGGACTTGCTGAACGTCAGATTGCACGGCGACACGAGGCTTCCGGGGCTCGCTACTGTTCCCGAATAGCAGCTCAAGGCGGTGACCGCCGGACTGCTCGCCGCCAACGCGATCGTCGCAGCGCCCTCGGTCGATTGCGCGACCGACGGCGTTCCGGTTCCGCCGGCCGGGATCGTCGCCGCCGTTCCGCCGGGACCGAGCGTCACGCTGACCGGCGATGCATAGAGCGCCGCGCAATTCGAGTTCTTGCAGGCGATCGCGTCGAGCGTGCGCGGCGCGCAGGTCAGCGCGGTCGTGTTGTTGTTGAAGAAGACGCGGATATGGTCGGGCCCCGATGGCGCGGTCGCGCAGTGCGGGTACTGCGTCGGCGTCGTGACCGAATTGTTGTCCGAGGTGCAAATACCGTAAATCACCGAAGAATCGATCGACAGTGCGCTCGCCCAGTTGCCCGCGGTGACGTTGCCCCAGACCGTCGAGCCGGTGATCGTGACTTTATTGTCGCCGGTCACATTGACCTGACTGGTCGATGAGCCAATCGTGCTGTTGCTTATCTCGATCGCCACACCGGTGGCCGTAATGCTGCCCGAAGTGACCGTCGCGCCGCCCTTGATGACGATGCCTGAACCGCCGCTCGTCGAAATGCTCCCCGAGACCGTCCCGCCGATGATGGTGACGGTGTTACTGCTGCTGCTGATCACCGTCGTACTTAGGTTGCCGCCAATGTCGGTATGGGTCGCGGTGATCGTGCAGCAGTCCGAATGCACCGATCCGGTGACGCTGCCGCCCGACAGGCTGATCTTCCCGGCATTGGCTGTGACATTGCCACCGATCACAGTGCCGTTGGTCGTCGTCACGCCGTTGCGACCGGAGACGTTACCGGTTACGCTGCCGCCGCTCAGGACAGCGTGATCGAGGGTGTCGATATAGCCATAAACCAGCGCGTTGGTCAGGTTGATATCGCCACTACTCGACGTGAGGTTTCCGTAGAAAGTCGTCGTTTTGTTGCCGCTATTGCTGGCAACGATGTCGCCCCAGGCGGTCTGCAGGTTAACGGCAACGCTCGAACTGCCGATCGTGTTCCTCCCGGCGAGAGTGATTCCGCTCTCCGCGACGACGGTGATGCTCGACGCGGCGACGATGCTGTCGCCGGCCGCCAGACTCATCGATCCGCTGCTGCAGGTATAGGTCGTCCCGCTTTGCGACCACACACCCGAACTCGAACTGCAAGCGGGATAGATACTGGAGAAGTCATAGACGGTCGCCAACGCTGCCGTCGAGGTCAGCGCCAGCCCGAGCACGGCGAGAATGAAGGCGAACCACGGTTTCTTCATGTTGAATTTAATCAGCCCGCCTCCAACCCTTCCTGACGAAAACCGCTCCTGCCAACGCCTGGCGCGACAAAGCACAAGGAGTGAAGCAGAACAATAGACAACGACCGGATACAAGAAAAGGGGCTTTGCCCCTTTTCCTTTCTCGAAAAACGAGGTCTGTCCCCTATTTCTTTACAAAGAGAAAGGAGTCAAGAAAAAAAGGGGCCTAGCCCGTTTTCCATTCTTGGAAAACGGGACTTGTCCCCTATCACGCTTCCTAAGATTTTGTGCAGATCACCGACACATTAGCAGCCGCGGTGCCACCAAGCGCAGCGATACTACAGTTGACAACTGTCCCTGCAGCGACCGTTGCGGCAGTACAGACGCCTGCTGGCGAGGCCAATACCGCGAAACTATTATTCTCTGGAGTGGTTGCCGTCGCTGCAGCCAAGTCCGCCTTATCAACGAGAGTCACTCCAGAAACGAAGTTCTGCATCTTGGCAGCAGTGCACTCCGTTGCAGTATTAACAGAGGTAGCCCCCGCATTTCCAGCAAGCTTCGCACCGTAATTCACCGCATAACCTGAAGACAGCGCTCCCGCCACCCCTTGGGCTGAGGCGTTACGCGCATCTGCACTCAAATCAACAAATTTCGGCAGCGCTGTCGCCGCAAGAATACCGAGAATCAAGATGACAACAATCAATTCGATCAAGGTAAAGCCGCGTTGCACAGTTTTCATGGTGTTGCTCCCTTTAAAAAAATTAACAGCCCGAAATCGTCAGTCCGCTGATCGTCGCTGCGACGCTCGCGGCTCCCGGTTGGGTATAGGTGAAATAACAGTTGCCGGCGTCGGTCGCGCCGACGACGCCGAAGGTCGCGATGGCGCCGTCCGACGAATACGTGTAGCCCTCGGCGGCGAGTTGCGCGGCGCTCGGATTGAAGACTCCGGTCAGCCCGGCGGCCGCGAGTATACCTGGATTGCCGCCCAGAGCCGTGGCCTGCGGATAGCCATAGACGAGGTAGATCAGCCCGCTCTCGGAGCAGATCGTTCCGCTCGCCCCGGTGCTGTTGGTCGCGGTACCGCCACCGGCGGGGCAAGCGGACGGATCGGCGACGCCGCCGCGCGACAAGGTCCCGGCGTGACTCAAAGCCGAAGCCGCCATGACGCTGCCGCGCGCCGCCTGCAGTTTGGCGATGCGCGCGTCGCGCTGAAGATTGATGAAGCGCGGCAAGGCAACCGCGGCGAGAATGCCGAGGATGATCACCACCACGATCAGTTCGATCAAGGTGAAACCGCATTGCGCGCGCGAAGGCAGACTAGTCATAAGGTCGTTAACGGATTTTTTGCATACAGCTTTAGTCATAGCCCGCGATGATAACGCGGGTATTGCCGCGATACCACCGATTATTCGCCGCCTTTACGCGAATTAACGCTGACTGGCGCCGTATCGACGCGCAACAGGCCGACGCCGCCCAGCGTACCCGGAACGCCGGCCGCATCGGCGCCGCGCACCAAGCGAAAACGCGCTTCTCGCGCCGACCTGAAACGATAGACCAGCTCGCCGTGCGCGCGGTCGAAATACCAGACACCGCGCACGAGCGGCGCCGCGTCGAGCTCGCCCAGGTAGGCGGCGGGTTCGCGCCCGGCCCAGCGCAGCGGGTTGTTGCCGGGCGGCAGCGCGCCGCCGAACGCTTCGCGGTGCGCCAGCGCGTCGAGCAATTCGACGCGCAGCGCCGCCACCTCCGACTGCACGCTCGCCTCCTCGATCTCTTCGCGCGTAGCGTCGAGCGAGCGCATCAGCAACAGCGCAAGCGCGCCGACGATCAGCACCACCACGGCGAATTCGAATTTTCGCCTGGTTTTTCTCGCCAATTTTGGCGTATCTTCGCCGGCCACGCTTCGCGCGCTCACCGTTTGAGCGCGACCTTGCCGAGGTCCCACATCGGCAGGAAGATGCCGAGCGCCAGGATCAGCACCATGACGCCGAGCATCACGATCAGGATCGGTTCGATCTGCTGCGAGAGCGTCTTGAGTTCGTATTCGACTTCCTGCCGGTACATGTCGCCGATCTCGTCCATCATCTCGTCGACGGCGCCCGACTCCTCGCCGACGGCGACCATCTGCAACACGATCGGCGTGAAAATTCCCGAACTGATCGACGCGCGCAGCAGGCTTTCGCCGCGTTCGACGTGCTCGCGCATGCCTTCGATGGCACGCTCGACGAAGCTGTTGTCGACCGTTTGCGCCGAGTTGGAGAGCGCCTGCATGACCGGAACGCCGCTGCGAATTCCCAGCGAGAAGCTGCGCGCGAAGCGCGACAGCGCGGCCTTGTGCAGGATCTTTCCGGCGATCGGGAACTTGAGCGACAGCCGGTCCCAGGCGTAGCGCCCGCCGGCAGTGCCGATCCAGGCGCGAAAAGCCAGCGCGCCACCGGCCGCCGCGGCGAGCAGCAGCGGCCACGAGGCGATCATGAACTCGGAGAAATTGAGCAGGATGCGCGTCATCAACGGAAGCTCTGCGCCAAAGCCGGCGAACACCTTGGCAAACGCCGGGATCACGAAAATATTGACGACGACGATGGCGATACCCATCGCCAGCACGACGAAGCTCGGGTAGCGCAGCGCCGACTTGACCTGTTCGCGCATGTAGCGCTCGAACTCGAGGTGCTCGAAGAGGCGCAGGAAAATCTCTTCGAGCAGGCCGGTCGCCTCGCCGACGCGAACCATCGACAGGTAGAACGACGAGAAGACGCGCGGATGGCGGGCCAGCGCCTGCGACAGATCGCGCCCGCCTTCGAGGCTTTCGCGGATCTCGCCGATCACGCGCTTCATTTCCGGATTGATCGCCGCGTCCTGCAGGCCGGCGAGCGCGCGCAGAATCGGCACGCCTGACTTGAGCAGCGTGTGCATCTGCCGGCTGAACAGCAGCAGATCGATGTGGCTGACTTTGGGCCGCGTCAGGCTGAAGTTCCAGTCGAACGACGGCTGGCCCGCGCCGCCCTTGGTCTCGCTGATCGCCACCGGCGTCAGCCCCTGGCCGCGCAAGAGATCGACGATCGCCCCCGAGTTGGCGCCGTCAAGCACCCCCTCGACCAGCTGGCCACCGGAATTGCGTCCTTTGTAGGCGTAGCTTGGCACGTCAATCCTCGAACTGGTTGCTGACGCGCATCGCTTCGTCGATCGTCGTTCGGCCTTTGAGCACCAACCGCACGGCGTCGCGGCGCAGCGTCTGGCCGGCCATTTGCGCGCGGGCGGCGTGGACGAAGGCGCTGGTGTCGTCGACGTTGATCGCCTCGACGATCTCGTTGCTCATTTCGAGCATTTCGTAGACGGCGGTCCGCCCGCTGTAGCCGGTTCCGCCGCAGTGCGCGCAACCTCTGCCCTTGGCGTATTTCTTTTGCTGATCGACGGCATCGCCCAGTTCGAGGCGCAGCCATTCGTGCTCGTTCGGCGCGGGGGTATACGGCTCGCTGCAGTTTTCGCAGATCACACGCACCAAGCGCTGCGCCAGCACCAGCTGCAGCGACAAGGCGACCATGTAGCGCGGAACACCCATGTCGAGCAGGCGGATCGGCGTCGAGATCACGTCGTTGGTGTGCAGCGTCGACAGCACCATGTGGCCGGTAATCGCCGCGCGCATGCCGATCTCGGCAGTGACCTGATCGCGCATTTCGCCGACCAGCACGATGTCCGGGTCCTGGCGCAGCGCCGAGCGCAGCACGCGCTCGAAACCGAGATCGATCTTGTCGTGCACCTGAACTTGGTTGATACCGGACAGACGGTATTCAACCGGGTCCTCGACGGTGATGATCTTCTTTTCGGTGGTATTGAGCTCGGCGAGCGCGGCGTAAAGCGTCGTCGTCTTGCCGCTGCCGGTCGGCCCGGTGACCAGCACCATGCCGCTCGGACGACGCACCGCGTGGCGCAATCGCTCGAGCACGCGCGGCGGCATATGCAGGTGGTCGAGTCCGAGCAGGCCGGTATTCTGGTTGAGCAGGCGCATCACCACCGACTCGCCGTATTGCGTCGGCATCGTCGAGATGCGCACATCGACCGTGTTGCCGCGCACCTTGATCGCGAAACGGCCGTCCTGCGGCAGGCGCCGCTCGGAAATATCGAGTCCCGACATCAGCTTGAGGCGCAGCGCCAGCGGCGCGGCGATCTTGCTGTCGGCGTCCATCTGCACGTGCAACACGCCGTCGATGCGGAAACGAACGCGCAGCGAGCGCTCCTGCGGTTCGATGTGGATGTCGGACGCGCGCGAGCGCATCGCTTCCTCGAACACCGTCTGCAACAGCTTGACGACCGGCGCCTCCTCGGCGCCGCTGGCGTTCCCGAGCAGGTCGCCGAATTCGACCGGAACGTCGCCAAGATCGGCAGTGAGCTCCTTGGCCAATCCCGAGATTTCCTCGGTGCGCCGGTAGACGCGGTCGATCAGTGCCAGCAGCGAACTCTCGCTCACCACCGCCAGGTCGATCTCGCGGCGCAGCAGACGCAGGATGTCGTCGTAGGCCTGCAGGTCGGTCGGATCGACCAGGCCGATGCGCAGCCGGCCGTCGGCCTCGCTGAGCACCACCGCGCGAAAACGCCGGGCCTGCGCCTCAGGCAACAGGCTGATCAGTTCAGGTTTGGGGTTGAAGTGCTTGAGATCGACAAAGGGAATCTGCAACTGCCTGGCCAGCGCCTGCGAAATCGCCTCTTCTGTCACGAAGGCGCTTTCGACGACGATGCGCCCCAGTTTTCGACCGCTGCGCTTTTGCTCGTCGAGCGCGAACTTGAGCTGCTCGTCGGTGAGCAAACCCTGTTGTATCAGCAGATCGCCGAGGCGAATCTTTTCCGGCCGAGCCATTGCAAGCTCCAGTAATCGTCGAGGTCATTGCGAGAATCCGTTGATTCTAGCCGGACCAAATAACGCCAAGGGTATTTTTATCCAGTCTGGCGGCGGCCATTTTCTGCCTCGCCGCAGGCAAAAGAACGTCCGCGCAACCGACAGGATTGAAAAAAAGGGGGAAGCCGGTCGTTAAGCCGGGTTCTGTCGTGGACAACCATTCCTCTAGGCGTACTGTTGCCAGCACGCTCAAGCAGCCTACCCGGAAGCGGCGCGAGCCACGCCATGCGCTTCCCTATTTGGCCTTGCTTCAGATGGGGTTTGCCGTGCCGTCCGTGTTACCACGTCCGCGGTGAGCTCTTACCTCGGCCGGACTTTCGCCCGACCACTCCAGCTTGCGCTGGCGCGGCCGACTTGAAGGCCGACCGTCCCGACTCACGCCGGGACGCCGTTTCACCCTTACCTGTGCCGTGCAGAGCGGTGCTCCGACAAGCGTCGCACCACTCTACTGAAGAGACTTTGTCGCCTTGCGGCGACGAAGTCCTTTCGGCCATCGGCGGTCTATTCTCTGTTGCACTTTCCGTCACCTCACGGTGCCCGGTCGTTAACCGGCATCTCGCTCTGCGAAGCCCGGACTTTCCTCTCGGCTCGAAGCTTGCGCCCTTTGCCCAGCGGTTGCCTGGCCGACTTCCCGCGCCGATTATACCGCGCCAAGCCGCCGCCGACCGGCATAGCGACGAATGAGCTGCGAAAACAATTTCGCCGGAGAAACAATGACTAAAGTTATAATGCGCGGGTTTTAGATAATAAAAGCAGTATGACAAATCAGGGGCGGCCGGTAAATTCCGGAATTTTCAGTCGCAAGAGAGTGTGCATCGCGCTGTTGGCCGGGGTTTGTGCCGCGGCGCCGATGGTGCATGGCGCCGACGCGCGCGGCGACGACCAGCGTGGCTTGCAGTTAAAGACCTCCGGCGTGCTGTCGAATGCCGCGGTCGCGGCGTCGGCAGCGGCCAACGCGGCCACTGCGGCGGCGAGCGCGGCGACTGCGGCGGCTTCAGCGGCGAACGCGGCGCTCGAGGCAATCAACGCTATCCTGCCGGCAGCGCAGCGGGCCGCGCCGCCGGCCAAGACCGCCACCAGCGCGAAGCCCGTTGAAGAAGTCGTTCAAAAGTTGCCGGACACCGCGCCCGGCGTTCTGCTCGGCGAAAGCGACCCGCTCCCCGAGAAAAGCCGAAACAGCAACACCCGTTTCCTGGTTCCCGACCAACACACGCTGGTCGGCCTGGTCGGCGCTTACGAGATCCCGGTAACGGTCGATACGCGCGGCGAATTCAACAACGGCATCTCCGGACAACAAACGCTCGATAGCGCACCGGTCAATATGGATTCGGAAACGAGTCTCGGCGAATCGATCGGCGCCGGGCGAGGGTTCAGTCGCGAGGTGCTGGCCGCCGGCGCCCGCACCGACCAGGCCCGCGCGCAAACCGGGCAGGCACTGGCCCTGCTGTTGCCGTCACTGGCCGTACGCGCCAGCGGCGGCAGGGAAACCTCGATGCCGTCGGTGGCGCTCGACGCCAACGGGGTTCCGATCGCCAACGACTCACACCACCGGACCGACACATCCATCGTCCTCAAGCAGCCGCTGATCGACCTCCCCAGTCTGTTCGATTACGGGCGGCGCGGCGTCATCGAGCAATCGCGCGACGAAAGTCGCCGCGCCGCCGACGGCGACGCCTATCTGGCGACGACCAACGCTTATCTGGCGCTCGTTTCCACCCGGTTGCAGGCCGATATGGCGCGCGATTTCGAAGGGGAACTGAAGGAACTGCTGGTCTATGTCGAGAAACGCGCCAAGGCCGGCGCATCGAGCACCGCCGACATGGCGCGGGTACGCGCGCGCGCGCTGGCCGCCAAGTCGTCACGGCTCGAGCAAGAAGCGGCGCACGCCGCCGCCGGCGTCGAGTTCGTCCGTTTGACCAACCTCGCGCCGCGCATGGCGCGCCTGCCCGAGCTCGCCGATCTTGGCGTGGCGACGATGCCCGACTCGCTCGGTCGCGCCGTCGACGTGGCGATGGAAGCCAACCCGGACATCGCCGCATTGGTCGCCGAGACCAATGCCGCGCAGATCGACAAGTCGGTCGCCAAGGGCCGCTTCCTGCCGCGCATCGACCTCGAGCTCTCCGACGTCAAGTCATTGCACGCCGGTGGCGACACCAATCCTGACGGCCAGCGCGACAAGCGCGCCATGGTGGTAATGAACTGGAGCCTGTTCAGCGGCGGCGGCGACATTCAGTACGGCCGGGAACGCGAATCGCGTTACATGGAGTTGAAGTACCGCCTGGACGACCAACGGCGCCGCGTGATTCAGACGCTGTCGGCGCAATACGCGACGCTCACTGCTACCCGCCAACGTCTGACCACGGTCTATCGGGAATTCAAGTCGATGGCGATCGCCGCCGAGGCGATGTCCAAGCGAATGCTCTCGGGCAACCAGTCGCTGCTCGACCTGCTCGACGTCTACGACCGTTATTACCAGTCGCGGGTGCAACTGGTCAATTTGCACATCCTGGAAATGGGCTCGGTGGCCCAGGTCGTTCGCCTGGTGCAAGGCGTTCCGCAACAGCCCATCGCTGACAAGTTATCCGCCGCCAAGCCGGCCGCCCGCCGCACCACCGTCGACGCGCCCTCTTCGCTGGCGGCGCCGGCCCCCGACCAGACGGCCACCAGCGAGCGAGTTCAGCCGGTAGCGAGATGGTCGGAGCAGGCCGATTCGACACTGCGCGTGACACCGGCGCTGGTCCGGACGACGGCGCAAGAGAACTGAAGATGTCCCTCGACAACCACAATGACAGCTCGAACATCTTCTGGCCCGGCTATGTCGACGCGGTCACCAATCTGGTGCTCAACCTGCTGTTTCTGCTGACCATCATGACGGTCGCGGTATTCATGTTCGCCATGGAGCTAGGCCGACAACAGCAGTCGACCGGCGACGCGCGCCACGAAGCGACGACCTCGGCCGAGCAGGCCAAAGCCGCCGAGCCTGAAGCCGAGGTCGAAACACTGCGCAAACAAGTGACTGAACTCAAGCGCGAAGCGCGCATCGCCAACGAACTGCTCTCGGCGCAAAAGATCGTTCCGGCATCGTCGGCGGTGGCCGCGCCGAAAAAGAGCGTCGACCAGGCGACGCCAAACGGCGGCGGCCTGTTGGTGCGCTACACCGACGACGCGGTGACGCTGACCGCGGCCGAAGCCGACAAGCTGCGCGCTAGTCTCGCACCGATCGTCGCCAGCGGCGGCGCGCGGCTCGACGTGGTCGTCCCGACCGGCTTCTCGGAAGCCAAGCGCATGGGTTTTTACCGCGCCATGGCGGTACGCAACCTGCTGATCGAAATGAAGGTTCCGCCAGGGCGAATCGAGGTCTCGGTGCGCGAGGGCAAAGCCGCCGCCGACGCGTCGCAGGTTCGCGTGATGCCGCGCTGATGGGCAGGTCGCTTCTCCTGCTGCGCCAGCGGCTTGAGCAGTTCCGTTCAACGCTGTCGCCGCCGCGCGCCTTCGTGCTGCTCACGGCGGCGAGCGGCGCCTGCCTTCTGCTGTGGGCCGGGCTGGCCAAGCTGGACATCATCGTGCGCACCGAGGGCCGCATCATCCCCGCCGGCAAGTCGCAGATCATCCAGCACCTCGAGGGGGGTATCGTTCGCCAGTTGCTGGTCCAGGAGGGCGAGGTGGTACGCGCCGGTCAGCCGCTGATGGAATTATCCGACATTCAGGCGCGTTCGAGCCTGGGACAGGAGCAGACCAAACTGGCGGCGCTACGCGGCCGCGAAGCGCGACTGCTGGCCGAGCTCAACGGGCTGGACGCGATCGCCTTTCCGCCGGGGCTTGACGACATTGACGTGCGCCGTGCTGAAACAGACGCTTGGCGGGCGCGGCGCGCCCGCCTCGCCGAAGAGGTCCGCGTGCTCAGCGACCAGGGCGCGCAGAAGCGCGGCGAAATCGCCGAAAGCGGATCGCGCCGGCAAAACCTGATCGGCGAACTTGAAGTGGCGCAACGACAGCAGCGCGTCATCGACGGGCTCAGAAAGGACGGCGCGGCATCCGAACTCGAAGCGCTCGAGATCCAGTCGCGCACGCAGCGCTTGAGCTCGCAAATCGCCGAAGCCGGAGCGGCGGTTCCGCGGCTGCGCGCCGGCGAAGCCGAAACCGCGTCGCGTATTGCCGAGGTGCGCGCGCGCTTTCGCTCGGAGGCCTCGTCCGAACTCACACAGGTGCGCGCCGACCTCGAAAAATCGACGCTCGAGGTCGGCACCAACGCCGACCGCCTGCACCGCAACAGCGTGCGCGCCCCGGTCTCGGGCTTCATCAACCGGCTGGCGGTGACCACCGTCGGCGGCGTCGTTCGCCCCGGCGAAGTCCTGATGGAAATCACGCCCAACGACCAGCGTGTGGTCATCGAGGCGCGCGCGCGACCCAACGACCGCGCCAATCTGCACCGCGGGCTACCGGCGCGAGTTCGCCTCGGCGCCTACGACTACGCGACCTTTGGCGCGATGGACGGCGAAGTCGCCGAAGTCAGCGCCGACACGCTCGTCGATGAAAAGGAAGGCCGCTTCTACCGCGTGCGCATCGAAGCGACGCCAGCGCCGGGCTCCCGCCAGCCCGGCGAGATCGTCCCCGGCATGAGCGTTTCGGCAGACATCGTCGTCGGCAAACGCACCGTGCTCTCTTATGTTCTGTCGCCGCTGCTCAAATTTCGCGACGGCGCTTTCCGCGATCCGCGCTGAGGATCGGCCGCTGTCATCGATAAATGGATCCACTGAACGGAATTGACCATGTTTAAACGGCTCAGAATTTACTACTTTTACGTTGCCCTGCCTTTCGCCGCGCTGCTCGTCGGCGCTGCGTTCTATTACGATTTGATCGCCAAGACGATCACCAACAACCCGCACCCGCAAATCAACTACGCGATCTTCGCGATCATCCTGCTCGGCGGCTTCCTGATCCTGCACAGCGTACACCGGCTGATGCACGAAGCCCGGGCGCTGGCCAATTTCTCTGAGGCTGTTCGCGCCGGCGCCGACGCGACCGTGCTGCAGGAGATGGCGATCAACATCGACGTCGATATCGCCTATACGCTGCGCATGCTGGCGGCGTCCTCAGGACGGTCGATCACGCACCAGGAACAGATCGCCATCGAGCACGAGCTCGACAAGGCGGCGTCGCGCCTCAATTCGCGCATGGCGCTGCCGCAGTTCCTGTCCGGCCTGCTGGTCGGCATGGGGCTGCTCGGCACCTTCGTCGGCCTGCTCGCGACCTTGAGCGACATCTCGACGCTGATCTCGAGCTTCGCCGACATCGACATGAGCCGAGCCAACCCGATCGACGTCTTCCGCACCATGATCGAGCGCATGAAGGCGCCGATGCAATCGATGGGAATCGCCTTTTCGGCGTCGTTGTTCGGCCTGCTCGGCTCGATCATTCTCGGCTTCATGATGGTCGGCGTCCGCCGCTGCATGGTCGACGTCGTCTCGCTGCTGGGCTCAGAAGTCGCGCAGCACATCGAATTCGCGCTCGCCAGAGAAGGCTTCGCCTACAGCAAGGGCGCGCTCAAGCAGGGGCTGGGACGCCCCCACGACAGCGCCGCAGCGATCGATCTGCTGGCTCGCGCCAGCCTGCCGGCGAACGAGCGGCAAGGCGATTTTGCCAGCGCCAGCGAGACCGCATCGATCGCGGCAAGCTCTGCGCCGGGCGCAACCATCGACGGCGAAGCGCATACCGGCGACGCCGCGCCCGGCCAACCCGGCCAACCCGGCCAACCCGGCCAACCCGGAACAATCGGTGCCATCGGTGCCATCGGTGAATTCGACGGCGAAGAATTGCGCGTGCTGCTGCGCATCGAAAGCCGGCTCGCCGAATCGTCGCGATTGCAACAGCGCGCGCTGAGCGCCGAACTCGACGATTTTCAGAAACAGCGCGGTGACATGCTGCGCTCGATCAGCGAGCACAGCGACGCGGTCACCAATTTCCGCGCCGAACTGCAGCGCGTCGGCCGCCAACTGGGAACGATCCTGGGCATCATGGAAAAAGGCAACAGCGAGGTGTTGGCGCAATTGAGCGAATTGATGGTGCGCATGTCCGACGATGCGGCCGAAACGCGCAAGCTGATGATCATCCAGATCGAAGGCCAGCGGCGTGGCAGCGAGGCGATGAACGCGCTCGTTCAGGCGACTTCGCGAACAATCAACGGCTGAAAAACTCAGGTTGACGGAGACCAGCGATGGCAAACGAGACGAAGACTCAAAACACACTCAAGGCGCTGGCGGCGGGGCAGCATGTCGAGCGCGCCGAGGTCTCCGCCGACGGTACGGTCAATATCCAGCACGGCAAGGCGCAACTCCAGTCGGTCGATGTCGCCGACGTCGACTTGCTGCTCAGCTTCAGCGACGGCGCCTACGTGGTGGTTCCCAATGGCGCACTCGAGGCGATCAGCGGCACGCCACACGCCGTCGCCTTCAATGACGGCACCGGGATTCTCGGCGACCTGTTCAAGCAGGCCGGCACCACGGTCGCCGCCAAGGCCGGCAGCTTGCGGCTGGTCAGCGAAAGCATCGACGCGGCCCAGCCGCCCGCCGCCGAAACAGCGCCGCCGGAGCAGGCACCGAGCGTCGAGCCGCCGACGCCACCGGCGCCGCTGGTCAAGGTTGGCGCGGGAATCGCCGCAGGCACCAGCAACGCATCCAGCCACGCAGCGGGGGCGGGAACGGGCGCGAGCGCAGGCGACGTATCGCCCCCTGTTCAAGCGGTGCCGATTGTCGAGCCGCCCGTCTATAAAAGCGGGCAACCGCAGGCGCCGGTCTATACCGCGGGAACGCCGCAGCAGGTGGTCGAAGTCCCCGCCGCCAACCTCTTCGATTCGTTGTCTAGCCCGCCGACGGTCAGCGTCGCGCTGTTTACCTCGTCCTCATTCAAGCTCACCGGCGCCACGGGAACGCCCAACGGCGCCTGGATCGCGCCGCCGGCGACCTTGCACAGCGACCCGGCCTACAGCACCGACCGCGCCGTTTATGCTCAACAGCTGGCGATCCGCAGCGCACCGGGGGCGCAGGCCGACCGCGCGACGATCACCGGAACGAGCGCGGCCGACACCATCGATCACAACACCGCATTCAGTTCCGCAGATGCGCAGTGGGTCAGGGTTCTGCATGTGGACACGACCAACTTCACGACGATCAGCCAGATCGTCATTCGGGTCAATGGCGCGTATACCGATATTCCGGGGTTTAGCATCCAAGGCGCCACCCAGGTCGCAGGAACCAATCAATGGATCGTCGACCCGACGGCGTTTCCCAACCTGCTGACTCAGGGACTCAATCTCAACATCGTCTACAACGTCAGCGACGATGCGGCCTACCTCGCTTCGGCCGCGACGGTCCTGTCCTCATCAGTCACGGTGAGCGGAACCCATATTGAAAACGGAATCACGGTGACGCCCAGCGTGACTGCCAGTTTTCAGATGATCTCGAGCAACGCCGCCAGCCAGGCCGACTATACGGTTCCGGTCACCGATCCGATTTACGGAACGAACATGATGGTTCTGCCCAGAAGCGGCGTCGGTTACGACATCTACGCCGGCGACGGCGACGATGTCGTCAATGCGGGTTCCGGCGCCGACATGCTGAGCGGCGGTGCTGGCGACGACAAACTCAATGGCGGCTCGGGCAACGACATCCTTAACGGCGGCATGGGCGCCGACACGCTGGTCGGCGGCACGGGAATCGATACTGCAACCTATGCCGACGCCAATCTCGGGGTCGGCGTGAGCGTCGTCCTCGACGGTACCGGCTTGGGCGTCGCCGGTTCAGAATCGCTTGGCGACACGCTGGTCGGCATCGAAAACCTGACCGGAACGAATTATGCCGATACGCTGATCGGCAACGGGGGCGCCAACGTCCTTGCTGGCGGTCTCGGCGACGACATCCTCGAAGGACGCGGCGGCGCCGACACGCTCAACGGCGGCGACGGCAACGACACGCTGACCGGCGGCGACGGCGCCGACGCGCTGCAGGGCGGGGCTGGCACCGACACCGCGAGCTACGCCGCAGCGACCGCTGCCGTCACCGTCAGCCTGACAAGCAATACCGGTAGCGGCGGTGAAGCCGAAGGCGACGTTCTCGGGTCGATCGAGAACCTGATCGGCGGCGCCGGCAACGACACGCTGACCGGCGCCGCAGGAATCCAGGCCAATGATTTTGACGGCGGCGGCGGCACCGACACCGTCAGCTATGCGCCGTCCACGCAAGGCGTTGTCGCGAGCTTGACGACGACCCTTGGAGTCGTACAAACCAACGATGCCGACGGCGATACGTATACCCGCATCGAGAGCTTGACCGGCAGCGCCTATGCCGACACGCTGATCGGCAACGACGCCGCCCTCAACGTGCTCTCCAGCGGTGCAGGTAACGACGTTCTAGAAGGGATGGGCGGCGCTGCCGATACGCTTGACGGCGGTGACGGCATCGACACCGCAAGCTACCTGCATAACACCGGAATCGACGGCGTCACCGCCTCGCTGGCCGGAACCGCTTTCGCGTACGGGCCAGCCGTCACCATCAAAGGCGACGCGATCGGCGATACCTATTTTAACAACAGCATCGAAAACCTGCAGGGGTCGAACCTTGCCGACACGCTGATCGGCAATGCCGGGATCAATACGCTGTGGGGCGAAGCCGGCGACGATATTCTCGAGGGAGGCGCCGGTGCCGATGTGCTTTATGGCGGCATCGGCAGCGATTCGTCAAGCTTTGCCGCGGACGGTAACGATACGGCAAGCTATGCCCACGCAGGTGCCGCAGTCGCCGCATCACTGACTGTCGGACTGGTAACGCAAACCCTCGCCATCGCCGGCGACGCATTCAACGACAGCTACTTCAGCATCGAAAACCTGGCCGGTTCCACGTTCGCCGACACGCTGATCGGCAACGGCTCAGTCAACGTACTCAGCGGCGGCGCCGGCAACGACACGCTCGAAGGCATCGGCGGCGGCGACATCTACTACGGCGACGAAATCAACCTCGACACCGGAACGGGGAACAATACCGTGAGTTACGCTCACGCCCCGGATGCCGGCGCCGGCGTCGGCGTGACGGCCTCACTAGCCGCTGGAGGGGGAAGCTTTGGCGCCGCCCTCGGCGATACCTATCATTTCATCCAAAACCTCACCGGATCGATATACAACGACACGCTGACCGGCGATGGCAACGCCAACATCCTGACCGGCGACGGTGGCGACGACACGTTGGACGGCGGCATCGGTGACGACAAGCTCTACGGCGGCATCGGCAACGACGCGCTGACCGGCGGCACCGGCGCCGACCAGCTCTACGGCGGCGACGGCAACGACACGCTGAGCGATGACGGCGTGGGCGCCGCGATACTCAACGGCGGCGCCGGTGACGACACGATCACGATGACGTCGGGCACCGATCTCACCGCCGACATCTATGACGGCGGCGCCGGAATCGACACCTTCGTCTGGTCGGGCGCCGGGACGCTATCGAACATCGACCTGCAAGCCGGCGGCAACGTAAGCACCAGCTCAGGAACAATCGGCGCCATCGTCAGCGGCAGTTTCGAGAACGTCACGGCAAGCGGCACCACCAGCGCGATCTACGTCAAGGCGTCCAACATCGCCAACGTCATTACCGGCGGCTTGTCACTCAACGATTCGGTGGATTTCATCAACGCCGGGGCCGCCGTCACCGCGCTGCTCGGCATCGGATTGGCCCCCGGATCAGCGTTCGGCGGTAGCGGCAGCGATACGCTGATCGCCATCGACAACCTTTACGGATCCAATTACGCCGACTTCCTGACCGGCAACACCGATAACAACATCCTTTCTGGAGCAGCAGGTAACGACAATATCTGGGGAGGAGGGGGCAACGACACGATCAGGGGCGGCAACGACAACGACTTCCTTTATGGAGAGATCGGCAACGACACGATCTATGGCGACGCCGGTATCGACGCGCTCTATGGTGGCGACGGCAACGACACGCTCGACGGCGGCATCGGCGCCGACGTGATGGACGGCGGCAACGGCACCGACTATGCGCGCTACGACGCTTCCGGCAACCTCGCCATGGTCAACGTCTCGCTGCTCGATGCCTCGATCAACTCGGCGCTGGGCTTCACGTTCACCAACAGCGCGGCAGGCGACACCCTGACCAACATCGAAGGCCTCTACGGCACGGGGGGTGTCGATAATCTGTGGGGCAACGGGGGCGACAACACACTCTATGGTCTCGACGGCGCTGACACACTGGAAGGCTTCAACGGTAAGGACGCTTTTATTGGCGGCAACGGCAGCGATACGGTCAGTTACGCCCACTCCGGGATGACCGAGGCCGCGGCCGGCAGCGCGACCCTGACCGCGGGAATCGGCGTCAACGCCAACCTAACCTCCACCACCGCGGCGCTCAGCATCTCCAATCTCGCCAGCGGCGATGCGGTCGGCGATACCTTCAATACCATCGAGAACCTGATCGGATCCAACTACGACGACACGCTGACCGGCGACGGCCTGGCTAACCAGCTTGATGGCGGCCTCGGCAATGACAACCTCAATGGCGGCGCCGGCAACGACAGCCTCAATGGCGGCGCCGGTGACGACACCCTCGATGGCGGCCTCGACAGCGATACCCTCAACGGCGACGCTGGAAACGACAAGATCACCGCCGCGGTGGGCGACAAGGCTTACGGAGGTCTCGGCGAAGACACCTTCTACGTGGCGTCGAGCAGTCTGCCGACGCTGGTCGATGGCGGCGGCGGCAGCGGCGACACCCTTGTGCTGCAGGGGCTCTCCGCCACTTACAACTTCTCGGCACTCGCCGCGATAGCCGACAACATGGAAATCCTGGACATCAAGAGCGGGACGAATACGGCACTGACGCTGAGCTATGCCGACGTCCAGGCCTTTGTCGACGACGGCAACGGGTCGAGCATGACGATCAAGGCCAACACGGGCGAATCCCTGACCGTCAGCACCGTGGCGACGGAAAGCGTAGCATGGGCTGGCACTGTCGGCGCCTCGGATTGCACGATCTACAGCGCCGGAACACAGACAGCAGACCATGTGATCGCGCAGATCCACTGGCAAACCGCCTGAGCCGCGTAGCCCACCATGAGGCGAAAACTCCTTCGATGACTGGCCCTTCTACCCCACCTCCCCGCCCTGCCGCCGACCGCGGCCTCGACCGCCACGCGCTGCTGACCGCCGCGACCCGGCTGTGCGGCGCCAACCGCGCATCCGCCTTGCTGCTGCGCCAGCTGCTCAAGGGTCTCGTCGCACGCACCGATAACTGGCCAGCGCAGGCGCGCCGGCTCGACCGCGTCGGCTTCTCGGCGCGCCACCTCGCGGCGTCGCTGCGCCACGTACTCGAATTGCCCGGCGACCTCGCGCTGCTGCAACTTTCCGACGGCGCCTTTATGCTGCTGCAACGCAACGCGCAGCGCTGGCAGATCATCGGCGAGAACGGCGAAGCGCTCGCCGACCTGCCCGACCCGGCGGGCGACACCTTTGTCGAAGCCGTGGTGCTGCGCACGCCGCTGGCCAAGCTCAAGTTCGAAGGACTGGCCTCGCTCGCCGCGCTGTGGCCGGCGTTGCGCGCGGCCTGGGCCGAAATCGGGCTAGCCAGTCTATTCGTCAATTCCGGCCAGCTGATGTTGCCGCTCTTCTCGATGCTGGTCTATGACAAGGTGGTCTCCAACGGCGTCTTCGAAACGCTGTGGGCGCTGGTCATCGGCATGCTGCTTTACCTGGCGACCGACGCCGGGATGCGCCTGGTGCGCGCCTGGTCGACCGAGCGCATCGGCGACGAACTGACGCGGCGCAGCGACGAAAGCCTCTGGCACCGGCTGACCTCGCAAGTCGACACACCGGCCGGCGGCTTCGCGCGCTTCCTGTCCAACTACCGCGACCTCGCGCTGTCGCGCGACTTTGTCTCGTCCTCGTATCTGCTGAGCCTCGCCGACACGCCCTTCCTGTTGCTCTATCTGATCGTCATCGGCATCATCGCCTGGCCGCTGCTCATCGTCGCGCTGCTGCTGGTCGCGCTCTACGCGGCGGCCGGCCTGCTCTTGCAGGCGAAGATCAACCGTCAGGGGCGCGAAGCCGAGCAGCGCAGCACGCGCAAGCTCTCGTTCATCGGCGAAATGCTCGGCGCGCTCGACGTCGCGCGCACGGTCCCCGGCGCCGGCGCTTTCCTGCGCCGCTGGCGCGAGCTGTCAGAGTCGTCGGCGAGCATCGACGGTGCGCGGCGCCTGTCGATGAACCACCTCAGCACACTGTCGGCGGCGATGCAGACCTTGAGTACGGTGGCCATGCTGGCGGCCGGCGCCTATCTGATCGAGGCGCGACTGCTCTCGGTCGGCGGGCTGATCGCCAGCAATCTGCTGGCGGGCCGGGCGATGGGAATGGTCGCCTCACTGTTCATGGTGACCGGCAAATGGCAGGATTTCCAGCGCGCCGCAGCGCGCATGGAAAGCAGCCTGGAAGCGACTGTCGACAAGGACTGCGTGCCGCGGCCGAGCACCGCCGGCCACATCGTCGTGATCGGCCTTGGCAAACGCTACGCGGGACGTCCGGCGGCACTCGATTCGGTGTCGTTCTCGGTCGCCCCGGGCGAGCGCATCGCGCTGCTCGGCCGGCCCGGTGCCGGCAAGACGACGCTGCTGCGCAGCCTGGCCGGCCTGTGCCGGCCGGACGCCGGACAGATCCTGATCGACGGCCTGGCGCTTGACGACATCGCACGCCTCGATCGCGCGCGCTGGCTGGCGTGGAAATCGCAGGAACCTTCGATCTTCGCCGGTTCGCTTGAGGACAATCTGCGCATCGCCGGCGGTGACGGCAAACGCCTGGCGCAGGCGATCTGGACCTCGGGCCTCGAGGACGAACTCAACAGCGGCCGCCTGACGCTGGGAATGATCCTCGACGAGCGCGGCGCCAACCTCTCCGGCGGCCAACGGCAGAAGGTCGCGTTGGCGCGCGCCTTCGCCCAGCCTTGCCGCATCCTGCTGCTCGACGAGCCGACGCAGGGCCTCGATCCGGACAGCGAACGGCAACTCGCGCAGCGCCTGCCGCCTCTGCTCGGCGACGACAGCGTGCTGATCATGACCACGCACAGCGTCATCATGCTCGGCCTGGCCAAACGCGTGATCGCCATGGACGGCGGCCGCCTGGTCGCCGATGGGCCACGCGAAAAACTGGTCAGCATCGGCTAGGCGACGATCCCGGCTCGGGCTGAGCGAGTCGAAGCTGGAACGTTTCTCTCCGCCCCGCGCAGTGTCGGAGCGAATTCAGTTTGCCGGCGGCGGCGCCACGGGTTTCGGCGCGGCGGTAAACACCAGCGTCTCCGAACGCATCTCGAAAGTGCCCATCAACTGCCCGAGGCCGTCATCCGGCACCTTGTCGAGCTTGGCGAAGCCTTCGCAGCTGCGCGTCTCGGTGACGTACATCTTGTTGCCCTGCTTGAGAATCCAGGCGTCGTTGCCCGGCGAGTAGACCTCGACCTTGGCGCCCCGCGGCGCCTTGCCCATCGCGTGTCGGCGCATGCAGTCGGGCAGGCGCGCCGCGACGATCGAGTACTGGGCGGTGTTTTCCCACGGCATTCCGGTCACCCGGATCAAGCTCAGCGAATTGGCGCTGCCCTTGATCTCGAAGCTCGCGCGCTGATCGGAACACGCCGCCAGCAACGGCACGATGAGCAGCGCCAGCGCGCCCGACGAAAATCTGGAGAGCATCATGAGCAACCTCCTAGTAGGCAGTCATCTTAAAAACAAGGAATAGCCCCGTCATTCCGGCGAAAGCGCCCCGAAGGAAGCACTCTTGGGGTGCCGGAATCCAGGAGCGCACCACTGGATTCCGGGTCAAGCCCGGAATGACGCAATTTTTCATATCGCTGCGATTCTGCATGACGGCCTACTAGGCTATCGATTCAACGAGCTTCCAGTGCAGCGCTTCGCCGGCGCGCAGCGGAACCAGCGTGCCGCCGTCGGCGTAGGGCAGATCTTGCGGCACGCTCCAATCGTGCGTGGCGAGCGTCACCGTCCCGGCATTGCGCGGCAGCCGGTAAAAGTCGGCGCCGTTGAAGCTGGCAAAGGCCTCGAGCCGGTCGATCGCACCGGCCTGCGCAAAAGCCTCGGCGTAGAGCTCGAGCGCCGCATACGCGGTATAGCAGCCGGCGCAGCCGCACGCGGCCTCCTTGGCGCCGCGCGCGTGCGGCGCCGAGTCGGTGCCGAGGAAAAACTTGCCACTGCCCGAAGTCGCTGCGGCGACCAGCGCCTGACGATGGATCTCGCGCTTGAGCACTGGCAGACAGTAGTAATGCGGACGCAGACCACCGAGAAAGATGGCGTTGCGGTTATACAAGAGATGATGCGCGGTGATCGTCGCCGCCAGGTTGTCGCCGGCAGCGGCGACGAACTGCGCCGCATCTTTCGTGGTGATGTGCTCGAACACCACGCGCAATCCGGGGCGCCGCGCCAGCAAGGGCTGCAGCACGGTGTCGATGAACACCTGCTCGCGGTCGAAGAGATCGATCGAAGGATCGGTGACCTCGCCGTGCACCAAGAGCGGCACGCCGAGTTTTTCCATCTGCCCGAGCGCCGCGTCGCACTTGAGAAGGTCGCTGACGCCGGCATCGGAATTGGTCGTCGCACCAGCCGGATAGAGCTTGACCGCCTTGACGAAGCCGCTCGCGGCGGCGCGCTTGATCTCGTCGGCAGGCGTGTTGTCGGTGAGGTAGAGCGTCATCAGCGGTTCGAAGTCGACGCCGGCCGGCAGCGCCGCGAGAATTCGCTGGCGGTACGCAGCCGCAGCATCGACGGTGGTCACCGGCGGGCGCAGATTGGGCATGATGATGGCGCGCGCGAACTGCCGCGCGCTGTGCGGCAAGACGGCGGTCAGCGCGGCGCCGTCGCGCAGGTGCAGATGCCAGTCGTCGGGACGGGTGATGGTGAGGTGCATGACAGAGCCTGGAAATTGAATAGAGCGATTCTAGATGATTTCCGCCCTGCGGGCGGCGCGTCAGTCTTGATCAATCAGTGGGCGACACCGTATCGAGCGCAGGTAAAGCCGCCTGCTGCGGGCGCCGCACCGGCAGCCAGATGGTAAACGTCGTGCCTTGGCCCGGCAGGCTATCGACCTCGATGCGGCCACCGTGCTTGTCGACGATGCCGTAGGAAACGGAAAGGCCGAGGCCGGTCCCCTTGCCGACCGGCTTGGTCGTAAAGAAGGGATCGAAGATCCGGGTCAGCAGTTCCGGCGCGATGCCTTTGCCCGTGTCGGCGATCGAAATCCAGACCTGATCGTCGGCACAGCCGCTGGCCAAGGTGATGGTGCCGCGTTCGGCAATGGCCTGGGCGGCATTGACCAGCATGTTCATGAACACCTGGTTGAGTTGCGCCGGCATGCATTCGACCTTGGGCAGCGTGCCGAATTGCCGCACCACGTCGGCCTTGTATCTGATTTCACTCATCACCACGTTGAGCGTGCTTTCCAGCCCGGCGTGCAGGTCGGCCCACTGCCATTCGTGGCTGTCGACGCGAGAAAAATCGCGCAGATCCTGAACGATTCGGCGAACGCGAGCCGTTCCTTCGATCGACTCCGAGATCAGCGTTTCGACGTCGCTGCGCAGAAAATCGAGGTCGGCCTTGTCGCACGCCGCAGCGATGCGATCGTGCAGCGCCGGATCGACCGCCAGCAGGTGATCCGCGCTCTCGTAGAGGCCGATGATCTGCAGCAGATCGCCGACGTAGTTTTTCAGGGTCCCCAGGTTGGAGTTGACGAAGCCGATCGGATTGTTGATCTCGTGCGCAACGCCGGCAGCCAGCTGGCCGATCGACGCCAGCTTTTCCGATTGCAGCAACTGGCTGTGCGCCTCCTCGAGCTGCTTGATCAGCACCCGCTGCTCGTCTTTTTCCTTTTCCAGCGCGGCATGAGCGCTCTTGCGCTCGTCGATCTCGAACGCCATCTGCTCTTTGGCGGAGAGCAGCGCGCGGTTGATCTTTTCATTCTCGCGCACCGCGGCTTCAAGCTCGGCGGTGCGCTGGCGGACCTGATCCTCGAGCATGACCGCGGTCTGGAACATGCCGAAATCGGAACGCTGCGCGCTGGTGCTGCGCTCGGCGCGATCCATCAGCGCATTGACCATCTTCTTGAGGCGGACGATCTCGTTGCGCAGCGCCGGCTCGTCAGGCGGTGCCGCCAAAACGCTATCGGACATCGCGGTCCTGCGCCGTCCCGAAGGCAATGCCGGTGAGCGTCTGATTGACGTGCACGCCGCCGTATTGCTCGCCATAGGTGCTGAAGCCGACCGCATGGTGGTCGCGAAACACCTCGCCAACGGATGCCTTGAGACCATCGTGGGTGATTTCCAGATTGCGCAGGATGCAATCGCAGGCGAGCACCGCCTGCGGCACGCCGATTTCTTCGCGCAGCGTCGCCAACGATTGACTGAGGTTGCCCAGCAGATCCTCGCCGTGCGCGACGCGCAGCACCAAGCCTTCGTCGATCGCGCAAAAGAAAGTCAGGCTGCCGTCGTCATTGGCTTTCTGGATCGCCCGCACATAGTCCGTGCCATCGATGACGACGACGACCGGGGAATTGGCAAAGCGCAAGGAGCCGAGGTCGGCGACGGTCGAACCGATCACCCGCGCATATTCTTCGGCTGCCGGCAGCCCGTTGATTTCCCTGACGATTCGCCGCGCCGGATCGGCCTCGGTGACGACCAACCTTTCGTTGTCGCTGACAAAATGCTGCGTCTTGAACACCTTGAACGGATGTGGCGTGCTCGCCAGCAACAGCACGGCGCTGTCGGGGCGAAAAGCGCCGTCGAAAAAAACCCAGGTGCGAACGAAGCGCGAATCGTCGCCGGCCGAACCGCCGACCAGCTGGATATTGCCCAGCGCATTCTGAAACGTTCGCACCACCGGTTCCTCACGCACCGACAGCCCGTCGACCATCAAAAAGGCAAAACTGTTGCACGCCTCGCTGTGCGGCGCCTTGGCTTCGAGCTGTTGCAGCAGGCCATTGACGAAAACCTGGCCGCGGGCGAAATCGAACTGCTGCAGCCGGTCGAAAAGACCGGCGACCATGGTGAAGCCGTCGGCGGGAAAGCTCGCTCCCGAAATGCTGAAGTCGCAGTAGCCGCTCGGGCCGATTTCGCCGGCTGTCGTGCAGCCGATGACCTTGACGCCGTCGAACAGGCGACTCATCTCGCCGGCCAACGCGTCGAGGTCGTAGCGAGTCGAGCAGAAGAAGATGACCAGCGCCGTCGCTGGCTGCTGCACGGCAGCGTGAAACTCCTGAGCGGCCAGGCGTGCGTCGCTGGCGCAGGACTGTCCGATACGAATGTGTGCGAGTCCACTCATCGCCTTCTCCCAAAGGTTTTATTCCCCCGAGAAGCGATGCTCTCAGAGTTCAAGTCACTTGTACATCGGTAGTTTGCGCTTTCAAGGCCAGCGCGAGCTCGTACAGCGCGTTCTTGCCGACGCCGGTAATCGCGTGACCGAGCGCCGCCGCCTGCTTGACCGGCAGCCCGGCGTCGAGCAGCAGCCTGAGCACGCGCTCGCCTTCGCCGTCGTCGCCGGCGAGCTGCGCGCCGGAGACCAGCAGAACGAACTCGCCGCGCTGGCGGTTGGCATCGGCCAGCAGCCAGTCGTGCGCCTCACCGAGCGGGCCGCTGTGGATCGTCTCGAACAGCTTGGTCAGTTCGCGCGCGATCACCAGCGTTCGCTCGGGGCCGAAGACTGCGGCCAGCGAGGCGACGGTTTCGAGAATGCGATGCGGCGCCTCGTAAAAGACCAGCGCATAGGGCAAGGCCGTGAGTTCGCGCAGCGCGTCCTCGCGCTGCCGGGCGCGCGCCGGCAAAAACCCGTAAAAGAGGAAGTGCGGCTCGGCGAGCCCGGATGCCGACAGCGCGGCGACCGCAGCGCACGGCCCGGGCAGCGGAACGACGCGAAAGCCGGCCGCGCGCACGCGCGCCACCAGCCGCGCGCCAGGGTCGGAAATCGCCGGCGTCCCGGCGTCGGAAACCAGCGCCACCGACTCACCTTCGGCGAGCCGCGCGATCACCTGCTGCGCGGCGGCTTCTTCGTTGTGCTGGTGTGCCGCCAGCAGCCGCGCATTGCAGCCGAAATGTTTCAAGAGCGGCGCGCTGTGCCGCGTATCCTCGGCGGCGACCCAGGGCACGCTGCGCAGCACGTCGATGGCGCGCTGCGTCATGTCGCCCATGTTTCCAAGCGGCGTCGGCACTACATATAATGTGGACAATTCATCCGTCATGGCAGTCACTTATTCTATGGGCGACCACAATACCACGAGCGAGCGCTGCAGATTGCCCCGGGGCAACGCACAAGGCAATGGTCAGCTGGCCGAGGATCTGGCCGCACGTTTTCTCGAACGGCAGGGTCTTACGCTACTGGCGCGCAACGTGCGCTGCGCGGGCGGCGAACTCGACCTCGTCTGCCGCGACGGCAAAACGCTGGTCTTCGTCGAGGTTCGCCTGCGCCGCAACGCGGCCTTCGGCGGCGCAGCAGCCAGCATCACGGCGCGCAAGCAGCAGCGCGTCGTTCTCGCCGCCCGGAATTACCTCGCGGCGCACGGCGCATCGTCAGCTGCCGAGCGCGCCTGCCGCTTCGACTGCGTTTTGCTCGACGGCGAAAGAGTCGACTGGCTGCGCGATGCGTTTGCCGCTGACTAACGCGCTGGGCGTGTTGCTTGGACTGGCGCTGGTGCCGTGGGCCAGCGCCGAGTCGATCAAAATCGTGGTGCAGAGGTCGCCGCTGGCCGGCAGCCAGTACTATGCGGTCTCGCGCGTATGGAACGAAATCCGCCCCGGCGACCGACTGACGCTGACGCGCGAACCAGACAACCGCCACGACCGCAACGCAGTTCGCGTCGACTGGAATGGCCAGCCGCTGGGTTACGTTCCGCGCGCCGAAAACCGTGCCCTGGCGCGCGCGCTCGACGCGGGCGAGGCGCTCGAAGCGCGCGTCGCCAAATTGCGCGACGATGCCAATCCATGGCGTCGTGTCGAGTTTGAGGTCTACTTGAGGCTCTGATGTTAGACTACGTGGCTGATCAACCTTGGCGACAACATCACCCATGGATCTCATTTCACGCATCGGCCAGCATTTCCAGGACAGCGCCCAGACCAAACTCGACGCCGTCGAATTGCTCGCCGCCCCGATCGCCCAGGCCGCCGAACTGATGGTCGGCGCCCTGCTCGGCAACGGTAAAATTCTGGCCTGCGGCAACGGCGGCTCGGCCGCCGACGCGCAACACTTCGCCGCCGAACTGATCGGCCGCTTCGAGATGGAGCGCCAGGGGCTGGCGGCGATCGCGCTGACCACCGACAGCTCGATCCTGACCTCGGTCGCCAACGACTACGGTTACCCGGCCGTTTTCGACCGCCAGGTGCGCGCGCTCGGACAATCCGGCGACGTGCTGCTGGCGATCTCGACCTCGGGCAACTCGCAGAGCATCGTCGAAGCGATCAACGCCGCGCACGACAACGAGCTTTCGGTCGTCGCGCTGACCGGCAAGGGCGGCGGTGAAATCGCCGGCCTGCTACGCGACACCGATGTCCATATCTGCGTCCCGTCGGACCGTACCGCACGCATTCAGGAAGTCCATCTACTGACCATCCACTGCCTGTGCGACGGCATCGACTGCCTGTTATTAGGAGTTGAAGAATGAAAACAAAACTACTTGCCACGCTGCTCTTCGGCGCCATCGTCCTGCCCGCGCTGCAAGGCTGCTTCCCGGTGGTCGCCGCGGGGTTCACTGGCGGCGTTCTGGCGAGCATGGACCGGCGTTCGGTCGGCACCCAGACCGAAGACGAATCGATCGAGTGGAAGGCCAGCGCCCGCGTTTCCGAGAAGCTCGGCGACAAGGGCCACGTCAACTTCACCAGCTTCAACCGCAAGGTGCTGATCACTGGCGAAGTGCCGACCGTTGAGAACAAGGCCGAAGCCGAACGCATCGTCACCGGCGTCACCAACGTCCAGGGCGTCTACAATGAACTGATCGTCGGTGCGGTCAGCAACTATACGGATCGCAGCAACGACTCGTTCATCACCTCCAAGGTCAAGAGCCGCTCGGTCGATTCGGGGAAATTCAACCCGGTCCATGTCAAGGTCGTCACCGAAGCGGGCACCGTCTTCCTGCTCGGCATGGTCACCCAGGCCGAGGCCGATTCGGCGATCAACGTCGCGCGCACCACCGCCGGCGTCAAGCGCGTCGTCAACCTGCTCGAAATCATCACGCCAGCCAAGGCCATGGAGCTCGACCGGACCCAATCGAGCAACGGCCAGCCGCCGGCCGAGGTCAAGAACTAAGCCTTAGCGCGCCTCGCCTGGACCCTAGTCGAATTCTCTGAACGGATCGCCGATGCGCCACCAAGCACTGCTGATCGCTGCGCTGAGCGCATCGATCCTGACCGCGTGCGGCGGCGAACCCGCCGACACCCGGCCAGGCCAACCGGTCAGCGCGCGGCGCACAGCGTTCAAGAAAATCCTGTTGGCCTTCGAGCCGATGGGTGTTGCACTGCGCGAGAAGCAGTACGACGCCGACCGCTTCATCGCCCAGGCCGGTGAACTCGCCAAGGTCAAGGACGGCCCGTGGCGCCATTTCGGTCCAGACACCAACTACCCGCCGACGCACGCCAAGGCGAGCGTCTGGAGCGAAGCGCAGCGCTTTGCCGCCAAGCGCGACGACTTCCTGCTGGCCGTCGACCGCCTGACCCAGGCCGCTGCCAGCCGCGACGAGAAGAAGGTTGCCACCGCCTACGACGCAGTGCACGACAGCTGCCGCAGTTGCCACAAATCGTTCAAGGATTGAGCCGCTCGGCGTTCGCAACGCCTACGCGCTGGCCATTCTTTTCTGCAACCAGCGCATCAGCGCGCCGATGACCGGCAGCTTGGCGTAGAGCTCTTCGGCGGCGTCCCAGTAGTCGCGGTGCCAGACGACCCGCCCGTCAGCGTCGAACTTGAGCTGCGTCACCCCATGCACCACCTGCGTCGCCCCGCGCCCCCAGCCGCGCGGCCGGAACGAAAACTCCCAGACCAGCAGCGCGCCGTGCTCATCGACGAGTTGTTCGCCGATGAAAAAGCGCGGCGCGTCGACCTGCGCGTACATGTGCGTGAAAATGCGCGCGATCGCCGCGACGCCGCGCACCTCGTTGAACGGGTCCTTGAAATACGCGTCTTCGGCGTAAAGCTCGGCAATCTGCGCGACGCTTTCGCGGCTCAGCGTTTCATAAAAGGCGACCAGCGCCGCCAGGGCTGACGAGTTCATGGCCGCGCCTTCAGCCGCCGGTCAGCCGGCGCACGAGCGGAAAATAGACGCGGTAGGGCAGCAGCGCGAGCAGCTTGATAAGGTGCGTGAAGCGCTTCGGATAGTCGATCTCGAAAGCGCTGCCGGCGAAGCCCTCGATCGTCGCCAGCGCCGCGTCTTCGGCGCTGATCAGCGCCGGCATCGAAAAATCGTTGCGCGCGGTCAGCGCGGTGGCGACGAAACCCGGATTGATCAGGCGAACGCCGACCCCCTTCACTTCGAGGTCGAGGTAGAGCGCTTCGGCGAAATTGATCAGCGCCGCCTTGGTCGGTCCGTAAATCAGCGCCTTGGGCAGGCCACGATAGCCGGCGACGCTGGCGACGAAGGCGACCTGCCCCTCGCCCTGGCGCAGCAACTGGGCGACGACGCAAGCGGCGAACGAGACCGCGCCGGTGAAATTGACGGCGATCATTCGCTGCGCCTCAGCACTGTCGAGCGTCCAGGCACGCATCGGCAGATAGTCGCCGGCCAGATAGATCGCCACGTCGACGCCGCCCCAGGTGTCGAGCAGGCGCTTCCAGGCGCTTTCAAGACTGGCTTCGTCGGTCACGTCGCAGGCCAGCAGCAAGGCGTTGGCGGCGCCGCCGGCGACGCTTGCCAGACGGCCTGGATCACGCGCCGAGAGCGCGACGCGCGCGCCGCGCGCCAGCAGCAACTGCGCCAGCGCCGCACCGATGCCGCTCGACGCGCCGACCAGCCAGACGCGCTGGCCGCGCCAGTCGGTGATTTTCGGATTCATTTGTCGCGCCGCGCAAAGCTCAGCGTCACTTCGCCGAGACGCAAACCGAACTTGCTCATCAGCGCGCGGTTGAGCATGATCTTGTCGTCGACCAGAAACATCCAGTCGTCGAAAGCGACGTTCCAGACGCGGCCGTCGACCGGCAGCGCCAGCACGTAACGCCAGCGCAGCGCATTGCCGGCCGCTTCGCCGCGCGCCTGTCCGACCACGTCGTCGGCGCGGCCGACGTAATTGCCTGAATCGACGCGCGTGATGGTCCATACCCGGCGCGAGCGCGTCCCGTCCGACCAGGCGAAGTTCTCGTCGAGCGTGCCGACCTCGTGCCCGTCGCGGCTCTCCCACTTGGCGTCGATCACCACGTGAAAGCGCTTGATCACCTCGCCCGAGCGGTCCTGGAACATTCCCCAGCCGTCGATCGTGCCGTTGAAATACTGCGCCAGATCGAGCACCGGCTGCTGCGTGCGGTAGCGTTCGAGCGGAGTCGCCGCGCAACCGCACAGGCCGAGCAGGCCAACAGTCCAGGCGGCAAACCACGGCCGGCTCATCGCCGATGCTCCAGCTCGAACTGCATGACATCGGTGCAGCCGCTGTTGAAACCGGCCTGGCAATACGCGAGATAGAACTGCCACAGGCGGTGAAAGCGCGCGTCGAACCCCTGCGCCTCGATCGCCGGCCACTGCGCTTCGAAGCGCGCCGACCACTCGGCGAGCGTTCGCGAGTAGTCGGCGCCGAAGGCGAAGCGATCGCGTAGCGCAAGACCCGCGTCGTTCGCCTGATTCGCGAAGGCCGCCGGGCTGGGCAGCATGCCGCCGGGGAAGACGTGCTGCTGGATGAAATCGGTGCCGCACCGATAACGCGCGAACAGTGCGTCGGCGATGGTGATGCTCTGCACAACGGCGCGGCCGCCCGGTGCCAGCAGACGCGAAATCGTCGCAAAATAGCTCGGCCACCAGCGCTCGCCGACGGCTTCGATCATCTCGACCGAAACGATGTGGTCGTATTTTTCACCGCAAAGGTCGCGGTAGTCGCAAAGCTCGACGCGCACCTGCCGCTCGAGCCCGGCGCGCGCCATGCGCTGCGTCGCGTAGTCGAGTTGCGCCGGCGACAGCGTGATGCCGTGCACTTGGGCGCCGGCTTCGCGCGCGGCAAGTTCGGCAAAACCGCCCCAGCCGCAGCCGATCTCGAGGATGCGTTGGCCCGGGCGAGCCCCCAGGCGGCGCAGGATGCGCCGGTATTTGGCGAGCTGCGCGCACTGCAGCGAGCACGCCGGATCGCCGGCGTAGAGCGCGCTCGAATAGCTCATCGTCGGATCGAGCCAGAGCCGATAGAAGTCGTTGCCCAGGTCGTAGTGGGCGACGATGTTGCGCCGCGATCCGCGCCGCGAATTGTCGTTGAAGAGATGGCGCAGCCTGGCCGTCAGCAGGCGCCACCACTGGCCGTAGACGGCGGCGCCGAGCGCTTCGCGGTTGTTGGCGAGCAGCGTCAGCAAGGCCGGCAGGTCAGGCGTTTGCCATTGCCCTTCGATCCACGACTCGGCAAAGCCCAGGTCGCCGCGCTCTAGCAGGCGGTCGAAGACCGCCCAGTCGTCGATCGCCAGCGTTGCCGACGCGCCGCAGCAAGCGCCCTCGCCGCAGCGCAAATAACTGCCGTCGGGCAAGCGCAGTTCGAGCGAGCCGTGCGCGATCTTCTCGAGCAGGCCGAGCACCGCGCGCGCGTTGCGCGGCAGGCCGGCGGCGCGCGCCAGCGGGTTGAGCGTGTTTTCGAAGGTGTTTTGCAGTGCGCTCATCGCGTCGTCTCCTCAAGCGGGGGTTCGGGTTTGCGGTGAAACGGCACGCGCTTGTGCCACAGCCTGAGCGCCTGCCAATGGATTCGCGCGACGGCGAGCAAGGTCAGCAAGGGGTAGGCGAAAAAAGCGCGCAGCAGGGGCGCGCTGGCGAGCGGGCCGGCGCGGCCGCTGATCGCCGTATGCAAAAGATCGCCGGCGGCGTCGCCATGATCGATTCGCGCCAGTCGCCACGACGCCAAACCGTCGAGCCCGACGCGCGCCGAAAAACGGAAACGGTAGTGTCCGGCGAGCGCCATGAACGGCGAGACGTGGAACACCTTGGCGCTCTCGAGCACGTCGCCGTCGGCGATCGGCCGCCCGTCAGCGTGCGCCAGCAGGTAATTGTGATGCTCGCCGAAGGTGTTGCTGACCTCGGCGAGCACCGCGACGAGTTCGCCCGAGCGCCGCTCGCAGAACCAGAAACTGACCGGATTGAAGACGAAGCCGAGCACGCGCGGAAAGCACTGCAGGCTGATTTCGCCGTCGGCGACGATGCCGTTTTGGTGCAGCAGATCGCGAATCCAGGGCAGCGGGTGCGAACCGTCGCGCGCGCCATGGTCGACGAAATGAAAGCTGAAGAGATTGAAGCGATTGAGCGAAAACAGCGCGCTGCCGACCGCTTCGATCGCCGACAGCGACAGCAGGCAGAAATAGACCGGGTAGACGAACTGATGTGCCACCGGCCGCAGACGACGATGCAGCACGTGACCGAAGAACAGGCGCGCCGCCGAACTCATGCGGCGAGCTCATCAGGGGCGCTCGGCGCCAGCGACGTTTCGCCGCCAGCATCCTGCCAAGGCGCCCAACAACCCATCGCGTTGGCCACGCGCAGCGCCGATTTGAGGCCGTCCTCGTGGAAGCCGTAGCCGGTCCACGCGCCGCACAACCACACGCCGCGCTCGCCTGAAATCGCCGCCAGGCGACGCTGCGCAGCGAGCGCCGGGCCATCGAACAGCGGATGCGCGTAGTCGAACTGCGCGATCACCTTGTCCGCCGCGGGTTCGCGCTGCGGATTGAGCGAGACGATCACCGGCGTCTTGAACGGCAACGGCTGCAGGCGGTTGATCAGATACGAAACGGCGACCGGATGGTGCCGCTCATCGTTGCCCTTGCCCGCCGAATAGTTCCACGCCGACCACAGCGCTGCATCGCGCGGCAGCAGCGACGCATCGCTATGCAGCACGGCGCGATTGGGCTGGTAACGGATGGCGCCGAGCAACTCGCGCGTCGCGCTCTGGCCGAGCAGCGCCATCGCCTGGTCGCTGTGACAGGCGAGCACCACCTGATCGAAACGCTCGCTGCCATGATCGGTCGCCAGCCGCACGCCGCCGCCGTCGCGGCGCAGCGCGCGCACCGGCGTCGCCAGACGGACGTCGGCCAGGCCGGCCGCCAGCTTTTTGACGTACTCGCGCGCACCGCCCTCGACCGTGCGCCACAACGGTCGGTCGCGAATCTGCAGCAGACCATGATTGCGGCAGAAGCGAACGAAGCTGGCGAGCGGATAGTCGAGCATCTGCGCCGCCGGACACGACCAGATCGCCGCGCCCATCGGCAACAGATACCATTCGGAAAAATGTCGCGAATAGCCGCCGATCGCCAGAAAATCGCGCAGACTCAGGCCTTCGTCGGGATGGCTGTCGAGCCAGGCGACGCTGTCGCGGTTGAAGCGAACGATGTCGGCGAGCATTCGCCAGAAGCCGGGGCGCAGCAGGTTGCGCTTCTGCGCGAAGAGCGTCGCCAGGCTGCTGCCCGACCACTCCAGATCGGGTTCGGCGAGGCTCACCGAAAACGACATCTCGGTCGTCACGCTGGCCACCTGCAAATGGGCGAAGAGCGCGCACAGATTGGGATACGTCGCGCTGTTATAGACCAGAAAGCCGGTGTCGACCGGATGACTGACGCCATCTACCGTCACATCGACGGTGTTGGTGTGCCCGCCGAGGTAAGTTCCGGCCTCGAACAGCGTCACCCGGTGCTTTTGCGCCAGCAGCCAGGCGCAACTGAGCCCCGAGATCCCCGAGCCGACGACGGCGATGCGTTGGGCGGCGACCATCAGCGCGCCCCGACCGACGGCGATTCAAGTCCCGGATCAGCGTTTTTTTGTCCAGGACAGAAAGATCGGGCAGATCGCCCGACAAGGCTTTGCGCGAGACGCTCTCGGGAGCAGGCCGAAGCGGCCCGGCTCAGGGCCATGCAGGCAAAGAAGAAAAGCGTTGAGTTCATTTGTTGTCCTAGACAAAAATACGAGACAAGCCTAAGATAACGATCAGAAAGACACTTGTCAACTATTTGTCCAGGACAAAATGAATAGCATGATGAACATCGGCGCAGTCGAGCGCGATACCGGACTGGGCAAGGACACGCTGCGCGTCTGGGAGAGGCGCTACGGATTTCCGCAACCGGTCCGCGACGCCAACGGCGAACGCCTCTACCCGGACGACCAGGTCGATCGCTTGCGCCTGATCAAGCGGCTGATGGATCAGGGGCATCGCCCGGGGCGCCTGTTCGCTGCCGGCGAGGACGAGTTGCTGCAACTGGCCAGTGCGCAGCCGCCAGCACGCTCAGCTTGCGGGCCAGAAGATCGCGCCGGCGCGACCGCCGACATCCTGGCGCGGCTCAAGGCGCACGACGCACAGGGACTGAGCCAGGCGCTCAAGCAGGCGATGCTGCGCCAGGGGCTCGAGTTGTTCGTACTCAACACCGTGGCAGCGCTCAACCGCGCCGTCGGCGACGCCTGGATGCGCGGCGAATTGGCGGTCTTCGAAGAGCACCTCTACGCCGAGCAGATCAAGTCACTGCTGCGCCAGGCCATCGGCAACCTGCCGGCGGGCGCCGACGGACGGCCGCGAATCCTGCTCACCACCGTCCCCGAAGAACGCCACGTACTCGGCTTGCTGATGGCTGAATGCCTGCTCAGCCTGGACGGCGCGACGTGTATCTCGCTCGGCGCGCAAACGCCGCTCGCCGATATTGCCCAGGCCGCCGCCGCGCACCGCGCCGACATCGTCGCGCTGTCGTTCTCGTCGGCTTTTCCGGCACGCCTGACGGGCCCGCTGCTGGCGCAGTTGCGCGCCATGCTGCCGCCCGCGGTACGCCTGTGGGCCGGCGGCGCCGGCAGCCAAAGGCTGGCCGCGATTGACGGCGTCGAGGCCTTGCCGACGCTGGAGGAGGCGCTCGCCGCGCTGCGCGCGGCGAATTAATCCGCCGTGACGGCCAAGACGACGGCCCGGCCGCCGCTTAAATGACGACCTGCGAACCGAGTTCGACGACGCGGTTCGACGGGATCTTGAAGAACGCCGTCAGGCTGCTCGCGTTGCGGAACATCAGCGCGAACAGCAGCACGCGCCAGTAGGCCATTTCGCCGCCGAAGCGCGGCACCAGCGTTTCGCGGCCAAGGAAGAACGAGGTGTCCATCATCTCGAACTCCAACCCGAAATGCGCGCACAGCGCAAGCGCCGCGGGCAGGTCGGGTTCGTCCTTGAAGCCATACTGGACGGTGACCTGCCAGAAACTCTCGCCCAGATCGGTCACTTCGACGCGATCGATCTCGGGAACGTAGGGAACGTCGAAGATGCGGATGGTGACGATCACCATGCGTTCGTGCAGCACCTTGTAATGCTTGAGGCTGTGCAGCATCGCGCGCGGCACGCCTTGCGGCCGGCCGGTCAGGAACACCGCGGTGCCGGGAACGCGCGTCGCGCCGCCGAGCGAGAGGCTCTGAATGAACGGCGCCAGATCGATCGCGTCCTGCCCGAGCTTGTCGTGCAGCACCTCGCGGCCGCGCTTCCAGGTCGTCAGCACGGCGAAGACGGCGAGGCCGAAAGCCAGCGGGAACCAGCCGCCGGCGAAGATCTTGAGCGAATTGGCCGAGAAGAACGCCAGGTCGATGACCACGAAAGGCAGGACGCAACTGAACGCCTGCCAGGGTTTCCACCCCCACTGGTCGCGCGCGACGACAAAGACCAGCAGGTTGGTGATCAACATGGTTCCGGTCACCGCGATGCCGTACGCTGCAGCGAGGTTGCTCGACGAGCCGAAGCCGATCACCAGCGCGATCACCGCCACGAGCAGCAACCAGTTGATCGCCGCCAGGTAGATCTGGCCCATTTCGCTCTCCGACGTGTGCAGCACCTGGAAGCGCGGCAGATAACCGAGCTGCATCGCCTGCAGCGTCATCGAGAAAGCGCCCGAAATCACCGCCTGCGAAGCGATCACGGTGGCCACCGTCGACAGGATCACCAGCGGCAACAGTGCCCAGTCGGGCGCCAGCAGATAGAAAGGATTTTCGATCGCGGCCGGGTCGGCGAGCAGCAACGCGCCCTGGCCGAAATAGTTGATGAGCAGCGCCGGCAGCACCATGCCGAACCACGCCACTTGAATCGGCTTGCGCCCGAAGTGGCCCATGTCGGCGTAGAGCGCCTCGCCGCCGGTCAGCACCAGCACGACGGCGCCGAGCGAGAAGAAAGCCAGCCCCGGATTGGCGACGAAGAACGCGACGCCCCAGGCCGGGTTGAGCGCGCGCATGACGCCCGGCTCGGCGATGATATTGGAAAAGCCGAGAACCGCCAGCACGCCGAACCAGGCCATCATCACCGGCCCGAACAGCTTGCCGACGCTGGCCGTTCCGCGCCGCTGGATGAAAAACAGAAAGATCAGCACGACGAGCGCCAGCGGGATCACGAAGGGCTTGAACGCCGGCGTAATGACCTCGAGCCCCTCGACCGCCGAGAGCACCGATACCGCAGGGGTGATCGCGCCGTCGCCGTAGAACAGCGCGGCGCCAAAGAGTCCCAGGGTGACGATCGCGCGGCGCTGCCAGGAGCCCCGTTTTTCCTTGCGCAAGGCCAGTGCCATCAAGGCCATGATGCCGCCCTCGCCGCGGTTGTCGGCGCGCAGGATGAACAGCACGTACTTGCCGCTGACGACCATCATCAGCGCCCAGAAGACCACCGACAGGATGCCCAGCACGTTGTCCGGGGTGATCGGCACCGGATGGTGCGCGTTGCCGAAAATTTCTTTGATCGCGTAAAGCGGGCTGGTGCCGATGTCGCCATAGACGACGCCGAGCGCAGCGAGCGCCAGCGCCTTGAAGTGTTTGCTGTCGGAAGAAGCGGGATGATTCATTAGTTGTTCTCAAAAATCATGCAGAAATTCAAAAAATCGATAACCACAGCGAACACGGCGGACACAGTGAAAATCATGGTTTTTTGATTTGTCGATCGACAACTGTCGGTTGAGTTTAAAACCACAATATCCCTTGTCGTTATCGTCGTGTACGCCGTGTTCGCCGTGGTGAAAAATTACTTGCATCACGGCTGGAAGCGATAGCCTACGCCGGTTTCGGTCAACAGATACAGCGGCTGCGTCGGGTCGTCTTCGAGCTTCTGGCGCAGGTGGCCGACATAGACGCGCAGGTAGTGCGCGCTGTCGACGCTGGCCGGCCCCCACACGTCGCGCAGCAGGTGGCGCTGGGTCATCACCTTGCCGCTGTTGGCGAGCAGCACGCAGAGCAGACGATACTCGATCGGCGTCAGGTGCACCGCCTCGCCGCGACGCGTCACCAGGCGGCGCGAGAAGTCGACGCGCACCGCGCCAAAATCGACGATCGGGCTGGCCGCCTCGCCGCCGCGACTCTGCCGGCGCAGCAGCGCGCGCGTCCGGGCGCGCAGCTCGCCGACACCGAAGGGCTTGGTCAGGTAGTCGTCGGCGCCGACGTCGAGCGCGGCGATCTTGTCCTTCTCGTGCGACCGCGCCGAAAGCACCAGAATCGGCACCTCCGACCAGCCGCGCAGATCGCCGATGAAGTCGATGCCGTTGCCGTCGGGCAGACCGAGGTCGAGAATCACCAGATCCGGCTTGTGCGCCCCCGACTCGATCAAGCCCTGCGCCAAAGTCGCGGCCTCGAACACTTGGCACCCCTCGTCCTCGAGCGCTGAGCGAACGAAACGACGGATCAGTTTCTCGTCCTCGACGATCAGCACCACCGGCTGACGTTCGCGCGCGAGCTCGCTCACGAGGGGCGCCCGGCATTCGGCGAAACGACTTCGTCCTCGATCAGCGGCGGCTCACCGAGCGGCAGCGTGAACGAGACGCAGGCGCCGCCTTCCGGGCGATTGGCCGCACTGATCGTTCCGGCATGGGCGTCGACGATGGCGCGACAAATCGCCAAGCCGAGGCCGACCCCCGGCGTCGACGACTCGTGCTCGCCGCGCACGAACATTTCGAACGGCGCGCGCTCCTTGCCAGCGCCAAAACCGACCCCGCTGTCGCAGACCGCGACTTCGGCGAGATCGTCGCGCAGCTGCACGGCGATCTCGATCGGCGAGCCGGGCGGCGAATACTTGGCGGCGTTTTCGAGCAGATTGCAGAACACCCGCTCGATCAGCACGGCGTCAAACTCAAGCAAGGGGAAGTCTTTGGCCAGAGCGACCTTGATCGGGTGCTCGGCGAGCGCGCGACCGAGCAGCTTGATGCTCGAACCGATGACTTCCTCGATCGGCTGCCATTCCTTTTGCAGCGTTATCTCACCGGCGTGCAGGCGGGCCATGTCGAGCAGGTTGCCGACCAGCCCGGCCAGCCGCTCGGCCTGGTCGCGAATCGCCTCGGCGGTCTCGCGTGCCACTTCACCGAGCGGCGGCTTGCTGCCGGCCAACGAATCGGCGAGGCCGACGAGCGCGGTGAGCGGCGTGCGCAGGTCGTGCGACAGCGCCGACAGAATCGAACTGCGCAAGCGCTCCGATACGACCTGCACCTGGGTGTGCTGGGCGACATCGACGTAATGGATCCGTTCGACGGCGATCGCCGCCAGCGAAGCCATCGTTTCCAGCCGTTCGCGCTCGCCGAGCAAGGGCAGCGCCTGCGCCGCCAGAGGATTGGCCGGCGCCACCGCGATGACGCCGCGCACGCGCATCGGCGACTTGAGCGGCAGATAAAGCACCGCGTAGCCGCTGTCGGCAAGCTGCGGACAATCGACCGATGCGCCGCCTTCGAAGCACATGATCGCCAGCCGCGGCTCGAGCTGCAGGCGGGCGCCATCCTGTCCGGCACAGGCTTGCAGGCTGCCGCTAGCGTCGGGAAGAAGAATGATGGCGTCGGCGCCCATCACGTCGCGCAGGAACTTGCGCGTGATTTCGGCGACCTGCTCGACCATCAGCGCTCCCGACAGATCGCGCGCCATCTCGTAGAGCGCGCGCGAGCGTAGCGCCTCGACGTCGGAGTCGTCGGCGTGCTGGCGCAGACCGGCGGTAAGCTGACCAGTGATGATCGCCACCGCGAGCATCACGACGAAGGTCACCAGGTACTGTCCGTCGTGGACTTCGAAGGAAAAACGCGGCGGAACGAAGAAGAAGTCGAACATCCCGACGCTCAGAAAGGCCGACAGCAAAGCGGCTTCGAGGCCGAGCCGGACAGCCACCAGCAACACCGTGAGCAGGAACAGCATCACGATATTGGCCAGGTCCAGATAACCGAGCAAGGGCGTCGCGATCAACGTCGTCGCCGCGCAGGCGAGAACCGCCAGCGCGAAGCGCTGCCAGCTGGCGAGCGAAGCGGTCGTGGTCGGAAAAAGGAATGGCATGGTCAAATGGCCCGATTAATCCGCCAACAATGCGGCGTTCCGCAATTGTCCCGTGGCGAAAGTAAAAATGGTGTAAAGATTTGAACCACGGCGCCGAGCGGCAAGAAGCAAGCGAGCAGCGCATAAGCGCTACAGCTTTTGAGTCGATGTTAAGATGCAGGACCGGTTCGGCACCGCCAGGTGCCGGCAGACTCTGCGCAAAGGATGATAGCGTGATTCGACTCTGGAAAACTCTGGCCTGCCTGACCCTCGCCTTGCCACTGCTCGCCAACGCGCAGAGTAAGCTGATTCTGCCGCAAAACCAGGACGACATCCGCCGGCTGACCGAGCGCGCCGATGCCGGCCCTTGCGTCAAATGCGGCGTCATTACCGACGTGCGCAGCGCGACGCGAGAACGCAGCCCGGGCCGCGCGCCCGAGGCGCCGCCGGTCAGCGGCATCGGCAACAACGTCGCGACGACGCCGATCATCGGCAAAGCGGCGGTCAAGAACGCGCGCAACGCCAACAAGCCGATCAGCTACTACAAGATGACCGTGCGCTACGACGACGGCACCTACGCCTTCTTCGAGCAGGACGACGAACCGGCAGTGAAAAAGGGCGACCGCGTCGAAGTTATCGACGGCCGCGTCGAGCGTCGCACCGAGTAATCGTCAATCAGTCGAAGTAGCTGCGCGCGGCCTCGAAACGCTGCGCGTAGTAGCGCGCATCGAGCTGATCGATGCGCACCCGGCCATTGCCCGACGGCGCGTGCACGAAACGGTTTTCGCCGATATAGACGCCGACGTGCGAGAACGACGCGTTGCTCGTATTGAAGAACACCAGGTCGCCGGGGCGCAGGCTGGCGCGCTCGACCGGACGCCCCTGGCGCGCGATGTCGGCGGCGCTGCCACGGATCTTGAGCCCGGCGCCGTGGTCGTAGATATACGAGACCATGCCGCTGCAATCGAGCCCGGCCTGCGGATTCTTGCCGCCGAAGCGGTAACCGGTGTCGATCAGGCCGAGCGCGAACAGCGTCACCTCGTTGCCTTTGGCCGAAAAACCGGCGCGCTCGGCCGCCGGAGCAGGCGATCGCGGCGACGGCGCGCTGGCGCACGCCGCCAGAACGATGCACAGCGACGCCACGATCAAGGTACGGATTTTCATCCGGGCAGTATAGGCGAGTCTGGCCGGCGGAATCGAGTGGATTGTGCGGCTTCATCCCGCCCGGTGTGGCTATTTCGCCAATCGGATTTCGCTCGCCAACTGACCGGTTTGTGTATCATCGAGAGCCCTACCCAGACACGGAGATGCACCATGAATTCCCTCGGCGGCTACCACATCGAAGACCTGCACCCCGGAATGAGCGCGAGCGTCGCAAAAACGGTGAGCGAAGCCGACGTCGTGCTGTTTTCCGGTATCTCGACCGACGTCAATCCAGTCCATCTGGACGAGGAGTACGCGAAAACGACGCAATTCGGCGGACGCATCGCGCAGGGCATGCTGTCGGCCGGCTTCATCTCGGCGGTGCTGGCTAACAAACTGCCCGGCCCGGGCTGCATCTATCTGGCGCAGACGCTCAAGTTCAAGGCGCCGGTGCGCATCGGCGACACCGTCAAGGCGACCGTGACGGTGCGCGAAGTGTTTGCCGGCAAGCGCCGCTGCGTCCTCGACGCGGTGTGCACGGTCAACGGCAAGACGGTGATCGAGGGCGAGTCGACGATGTATTGCACCACCGCGGCGTAGCGCGCCGCTCAGCGGATGAAGTGGAAGTAGCCGATCAATTGCCGCAGGCTCGCAGCGCCCGCTTTCATATGCACCGTTCGTTCGGTGACGCCGTCAATCGCCGCGGTCGTCTGCTCGATGCCGGCGACGATGCCCTCGACCTGGCTGGCGATTTCATTGCCGGCGGCCGCCTGCTGGCGCGTTCCTTCGGAAATATGCTGCGAAATCGACGCCACTTCCTCGCCGTGCCGCGCCACCGAATCGAGCCCGCTGCGCGCGACAGCCATCGCCGCGTCGGTGCTGGCGACATGCGTCCCCGCCGATTCCATGGTCGACAACGCGATTTGCGTGACGCGTTGAATCTCCTGGACGCTGGCCGTGATTTCGACGGTCTGCGTACTCGACTGCTCGGCGAGCTTCCTGACCTCGTCGGCGACCACCGCAAAGCCGCGCCCCGCCTCGCCGGCGCGCGCCGCTTCGATCGCCGCGTTGAGCGCCAGCAGGTTGGTCTGATCGGCGATGCCGCGGATCACATGGCTGACGCGGTCGATCGCCAGGATCGACTGCGACAGATCGGCCATCGTCCGACCGGCGTCGCCGACCGTCGCCACCACGCTGGCCGTCGCCGTCAGGCTCTGCGCCATGCTCGAAGACGCTTCGCCGAGCAAGCCGTGCGAGGCCTCGACCGCCTGCGTCGAGCGCTGCGCGCTGTCGGCGATCTCGTTGACCGAAGCGACCAGCTGTTCGACTGCCGACGCAATGCCGCTCACCGCATCGGACTGGGCCTGCGTCACCCGCCGCGTGTTTTCCATCTCGCCGCTCAGCACCTGCGCGCTGTCGCCCATCAGGTCGGCCGACTCGGAGATCTCGGCCATCATTGCCTTGAGGTGAGTCTGCATGGTGACCAGCGCATCGTTGAGCTTGCCCAGTTCGTCCTCGCGGATGAGCGGTATCTCGTCGGTCAGCTCGCCCTGCGCAATATTGTCGAGACGGCCGACGATGCGACCGATGATGGTCAACACCTGGCGCTGCGTGAACAGCAGCGCGATGCTGGCGGCAATGCTGGCAGCGCCGAAAACCTGCAGCAGCACATCGGTCACTGCGGCGGGAACGCCGAGCGACGAATCGAACTGGTGGACGACCACGCCGCCGACCTGCATGGCGAGCAGCAAGAAGACCAGACCGTTGAGCTTGGCCTTGAGCGAGACGCGCTTCCAGAACGGCGTCCTGGGAAGCGACGCGCGCCCCGCCTTGAGCTTCTGATAGAAGGCCTCGGCGTCGGCCACCTGCTGCCGGGTCGGTTCGGTGCGCACCGACATGTAGCCGGTGATCTCGCCGCCCTTGAGGACCGGAACGATCAGCGCGTCGACCCAGTAAAAGTCGCCGTTCTTGCAGCGGTTCTTGACGATGCCGCGCCACGGCCGTCCCTGCTTGATGGTCTCCCAGAGCCACGCGAAAGCGCCGGGCAGCATGTCCGGATGGCGGATCACGTTATGGTTCTTGCCGATCAGCTCGTCACGCGAAAAGCCGCTGATCGCGACGAAGGTGTCATTGACGTAGGTGGTGATTCCCTTGAGGTCGGTACGTGAAACGATGTAGTGCCCTTTCGGGAAAGGCACTTCGGTGTTGGTGATCGGCAGATTGGTCTTCATGGCAATTAATCACTATCGTCAGCAGGGTTTTGTCAGCGCAGATTTTCCTTCAAAAACCGCGTTTGGAACGGCTTTCCAAAAAAAATACCCCTGGAATAGCAAGCGCTTAACCCCAAGCCCCGACTCACAGCAGCACGATGTCGTATAGGCCGGGCATCGAAAACCTGCCGTTATGAATCAATAACTTGCAACCGATACTTACTTCACGGCTCGCTCTGGCTACCCACCCAGCTACCCATAGAGGGCGGGCTTGTAGTGGATTTCATGGGACGAGATCGTGCACCTTTACTCTTGCGCCGCCTCAGATGGCGGATCCATTCAGCTGCCCGGATCGTTCAGCTTATAGCTGGTGCTGCGCCCGCCCGCGGCTGTTTTTTGCAGCACGCCGCGCGAAAGTAAATCGTTGATGTCGCGTAGCGCCGTATCCGGCGAGCACTTGGCCATGGCTGCCCACTTGCTGTTGGTCAGTTTGCCCTCGAAGCCGTCCAGCAGTCGGTTGAGCAACTTCACCTGCCTTTCGTTCAATGCGATCGCTGCCAGGCGCTGCCAGAAACGCGCCTTGACCAAAACCGCATCCAGCGTGTGCTGGGCTTGATCGACCGCCCGGAGCAGGCTATCGAGGAACCAGGCCAGCCACGCGGTGACATCCAGCGTCCCTTTCTGGGTCCGTTCCAGGATGTCGTAGTAGGCCTTGCGCTCCCGCTGAATCTGCGCCGACAGACTGTAGAACCGTTGCGAACTGCCGTCCGCCCGCGCCAGCAGAAGGTCGCCAACCGCCCGGGCAATCCGCCCGTTGCCATCGTCAAAGGGATGCAAGGTGACGAACCAGAGATGCCCCAGGCCGGCCTTGAGTAGCGGCGGCTCGCCACTATCGCCATTCAACCAGTTGAGAAACCGCGCTGTTTCGATTTCGAGACGCTGCGTCGGCGGCGCCTCGAAATGCACCTTTTGCCGCCCCATGGGACCGGACACAACCTGCATCGGTCCACTGGCATCATCACGCCAGCCAGCGACCTTGATTTTGGAAAGCCCCGAGTAACCCGTCGGGAACAGCGCGGCATGCCAAGCAAACAAACGCTCGCGTGAAATCGGTAGATGGCAATTGGCCGTCGCATCGACCACCATCTCGACCACGCCCTCCACGTTCCGATCGACCGGTGCCAGCGCACCGATGTCCACGCCCAGGCGACGGGCGATACTGGAGCGCACCGACGCGACATTCAGCTGCTCGCCCTCGATCTCGCTGGTTTTAACGACATCCTCGGTCAACGCAACAAGACTGGCCTGGTCGCGCAGTGCCGCGCTCACGTCGGTCAGCCGCCCGATCAAGACGCCCTGCGCCCGGCTGACGTCGGCCAATGGCCCGGCCAGAACCGCCAGGTCGTAGCGCCAGTCTGGCCAGTCCGGAGCCTGCCAGATGTACTTGTAATCACCGTATTTCATGCGGCGATTATGGGCCGTTTTCTCCGCTCAGACAAGCCAATCGCCGCGCCAAATGCGGTGTTTATGGCGAAAATTCGCCGCAAGGATATCCTGTAATCCAGGCGACTCTTCTACTCCACACCAAGAGCCTTGAACACAGCATCTACCGGATCTGAATAAAAGCTGGTCTGGAACTTGGCGAACAGTTCTCCGGGCACCGAGGGCAAATCCGTCACGCTCGACATTGGCAGCAAGATTCGCTTGGCCCCTGCATCAAATGCCACCTGAAGACTCTCGGCCAGATTTCGCGCTTGCGTGATCGTGCCGCCAAGACTCATGTCACCCATCACGACCATCTGGCTTTGCATCGGCTTACCTAAGGCTGCCGAACATAGGACAATCAGGCTGGCGAGCGTCAGAGCCCCTGGGTTGCCGGTATTTTGCAATTCGACCAGATGCAGGTGGAAGTCCTTCTCGGTCGGATGAATCGACGCGCTGACCCGCGAGGCATTGGCCTTGAAATAGTCGAAGGCCACACGAACAGGCTCACGCGAAAGCTGGCCCGATACCGACAGCTTCCCGCCGCCCGCAATCGTCTGGATCTCCATGCGATAGACACCGGGCATACCGTTGGCGCCAATGGTGATGGTGTGCAGAATTCCGGGGTTGGGGCGCCCCTCTGGAATCAATCCACCACCGCCCTGCTCCGGCACGTTGATGAACCGCTCCTGCTGATCCTCAAGGTCGATATAGGAAAAATGGACGTCGTAGAACTCCATGCCGCCGATTTTCTTCAACTGTTCCTTCACGCGTCGCCGGGTTTCAAGCGCGTACTCGAGGCATCTTCTGACCGCATCCTTGCTGTACTCGCCATCGGGGTAGATCAGCTTCAACAAGCCAGAAACGGTGCGACGCACCGCGATCGTGTCGCGCTGGTTGAGGTTGTTTCCCAGCTTGAACCACTTGTCTACGGCATCGGCGAAACTGCGCTTCCGCATTTCCCTCAGCCATTCGGCCAGATAATCGACGATCAAGCCGTACTGGTTGGTAAAAAACTCCGGCCGCATTTTCGGGATTTCCCAGCCGGGGATATACGCGTGGAAACGATCAAAGAATGCCGAATCGATCATCTCGTCCGGGAAGGGCGCAAAGAGGTGGCTCGTCTTTACCAGCGACTCGACGGACTGCCCCTGCGGCAGGTTGCCGACAAAAACCATGGCGGCGCTGGCATTGATCGACTCGCGACCGCGCGAGAAAGACCCGCTGGCCATGTAGTCCTTCATGATCTGGATGCCATCGTGGTCCTTGAAGTTGATGCCGGCCACTTCATCAAAAGCCACCGTATCCCACAATCCAACCAGCCCGACCTTGCGCGAAGCCATGTTGTAAAAGAGGTTGGCGACCGTCGTCTGCCCACCGGAAATCAGAATCGAGTTGGGACTGATTTCCTTGTAGATATGGCTCTTGCCCGTGCCTCGGGGGCCGAGTTCGCACAGGTTGTAGTTGTTTTCAACCAGCGGAATCATGCGCGCCAGCAGATGCCATTTGGCGCGCTCCTTGAAACAGGTCGGCTCCATTCCGGTTGAGCGCAGCAGCGCATCGATCCACTGCGCCTCCGTGAATCCCTTGCGCGCTTCGAACAGTTCGGCCATATCCATATTGGGCATCTGGATCGGCTTCAAGTCCGAAATCACAAAGGGAGATCCCTTCCTGTTCTCTTCAAAGCGGTACTGGATCGTGATGATGCACCAGATGCCACCGACCAGCAGCTTCTCGAATTGACGAACATAGCCGTCTGAAATCTCGGCATTCTTGATGCCAAGATTCGAAAGCAGTGCCTCATAAACGTTGCGGGTTTCGTTGAGCCTGACGGTGACCTTATCAATCACCTTGAACGAACCGCTCTCACGGATCTTGCTCTTGACCTTCTCCGCCTCATCCGGCCGAACGAAATTTTCGGTGAGGATTTGCTTGACGGTCTCCATGCCGGAACGAATCGTATCGTCGTCCGACGACGCGCAGTACATCCCCAGCAGGTACTCAAGGACATAGACGGGGACGTTCGCGCCTTCCTTGATCAACTTGGTCAGGTCCTTGCGCACCACACGACCGGCGAAGCGCTCCGTGAGCAACTTGTCGAGGTCCGTATCGAGCGCCGGACTGGCCTCTTCTTCCACTGTGTTGTCCATGCTGCCGAATCCTAAAAATCGTTGCTGAATGCCAGATCAACTTTGACCGCCGCCCGCCATGCCTCGGCCTTGGTCTTCACGTCGCGCACCACAAGGAAATAATCCCTGTTGCGGTCGTAGGTGCCCGAGGCGATGGTCAGGATCACCGATTTCTTGCGCTCGTCCAACAGTTGTGACGGGCTATCAAAAGTCACCATCTGCTCATCGCTGATCAATGACTCGCCGTCGCGCAGCGATACCGCCAGCGTCACCGGCAAGACCCGCTCGCTCACCGCCTCGGTCTGAATCAGCTCGAAACGCTGCTTGTTGGTCACTACCTTATTGCTGGACCCCAGAAGGCTGACTTCGACCGTCTTGATCCTCGTCTTCTCGGATTCGCTTTCCTTGACGGAAATCACCGGCACGACGATTTCCTGAGGCATCGCGCTACCATGAACGAAGCGGGCGCCTCCCGAAAAATGGAATCTCGCTGCCCCCTTTGGCACCCAGAAATCAACGCTTTCAGTACCCGTTCCGGTCCCCGCGGTGAGCGACGTATTTCCGGACCAGGCTTTCGGATTCGTGCCCAAGCCACGCCCCAACAGATAGCGCTTTTTCGCTTTGATGGCGCCTGCCGGCTCGGCTTCAAGTTTAGAGCGATCCGCCTCGGACATCGCCGATTCCTGATAGAGAAAGCCGTGGTCAGCCGTCAGGAATACAGTGGAGCCGTTCAGGCTTTTGACGATGAAATTGACCGTTTCCGCCAGTTCGCGGATGGCGTCCGTGACCGCTTGGAACGTTTTGGTTTCCGATGCCTGCTTGTCGCCAATCATGTCGATCAGATCGTGATAGACATAGATCAGCTTGTGCGGCTGGATGTACTCCCGGCCCTTGTTGCGCCCCAATTCCATCAAATCTTCACGCTTGATGGCGACACCACCAAAGCGCGCCAATACCGCCGATCGCTGTTCCAGTGTAGCGGTCGGCATGCCGTCGGCCGTCACGTCAAGATTGGCGTTTGTTTTATAGGCTAGCGCCGCTTTAGGCAACAGGCTGGCCATGCCGAGCGTCGTATAGCTGGGCAGAACGCCAAGCATGGTATCGAGCGAAGCCTTCACCCCCGATTTGCCGTTCAGTTCGCGAACCAGCTCCTCGGCGGCCTCGTAACGGAATGCATCCGAAATAACGACAAAGACACGCTTGCTGCCCGCCGTAAATGCTGGCGCGACCATCCGATCGAAGAAATTCTGCTGATTGACCGTTCCATCCAGCGCCCACGTCGCCAGAAGTCCGCCCTGACCTTCTACAATCGAGCCCCATGCAGAAGAAAGCTGAGACAGGAACCACCCAGAATAGGCGTCCTCGATCTTGTCTCTGAGTCCATGCAACAGCGACCAGCCCATGGGCTCGACGATCTCTACTGCCCGCATGAAGCCACGGTAGAGTTGATCGAAGCGATATAAACCGCCCTGGTAGGCAGAAAATGCCTCGGCCGGATTGGCAAAGCTGAATCCCTGCGCATGGCTTGCCTGCAACTCGAAGAAGTCTGCCGCCGCCACCAGCGCATCGCCACATGCTGAAAATGCCCGAGTCGATTCGTTCGCCCCGGCCAGCAACGGATTCGCCCAATGCCCATCCCGACGACGGGCAATGAGGCTTCGAACGGCATCCATGTTCGCACCGTGGCCCGCGAGGATACGGGCCTTGAGGTCAGCGGCCACGCGTTTTTCAACGACCTGGAAGGTCATGGTATCCACCAGATCGTCGGCAGAAAGTGACGCGATCAGTTGATCCAGATGCAGTTCATCGGCCACCACGGCGGACAGTAGATCGTAACTCGCATAGTTGGCCATGTCGGACCGCCAGCGATTGGCGAACACGGAGGCATTGGCGGCCTTGGATTTCTCCCCGATGACAAAATGGGCCAGTTGCGCCGGCGCGCCGCAGCGTAGCGAGCGCACGAAATCAGTCGCCAACAGCGCAAACAACAAACCGCGCAGAGTCGGCGACGGATCCTTGTAGCCAAACTCTCGCTCCATCAGTTCCCAGAACGGCAAGTCCAACTCGTTGGCCGCGATCTCCTGCAAAGGCTTGGGCGAAACATCCAGATTCACCGCCCCATCGGCGGCCAGAGCAGAAAGAACTTTGAGCAATATGACCGCAGGTTCCGGGGTATCGGCGCGGGCCAGTACCGCAATCATTTTTCGATCCAGATCATCCGGTCCGTCGGCAGCTTCGGTCCAACGCCGCAGCCGTTCGACCCGATCCTTGGCCTTGAGGAACCTAGTCCGTTCTTTCAAATACGAACGCAGGGAAAGGCTACCCAGCCCAAGGTCTTCGAGAAGGATGGACGCGGAGTCTGCCCTGAACACTTTCGATCGCAAACGCAAATCCAGTAGCCAATCGCTGACCGGCTCGGGTTCTTCGTTGGGCGCGTAGATCAGCCAGCGCTTACCTTTACCCGCCGACTCGACCAGTACCTTGGCCCTCAGTGCCGGCGTCTGGTCGAGTCGAATCACCTGAACGCCTGGCAAATCGAGGGATTCGAGCGTGCCGGAAAACTCGCCATCAGCGTCGTTCCAAAAAACGATGGGCTGGTCAGCAAACAGTGATTTGATCGCATCGGAAATTCGTTGGTTGCTCACTTCATGCCTTTCAGTTGTGCCGCAACTTCATACTATTTGTTCCGCGCTTCTCGTAACGAAAATCAACGGGCATTGTCAGGAAAATTTATCTGGATTATTTTGACAATGGTCTCTCACCTCTTTTACCCATTTATCGTACCAATACCACTTTCCGACGACCTCTGTTCCGAACCCATGCTTTGGGTTCTTGCCTTCCTTCGATTTCCAAAATTGGCTATGGTGGTGCATCGAAAACTTAGGGAAACCTTCAGCTTTCATCATCTCAACTATCTGAGAAGGCAATAGTTTCGGTTTTTCGGTATCTTTCATCAATGCGTATGTAGCATTTACCTGATGAGCGAGATTCGAGTCAGATTTAATAAATTCGATGACCCGATCAGCCTGCCCTTTGTTGTTGGCAGTTTTAGCGACAAATAAGACGCGATATGCGAACTTCGGACTGTTGAACTCTTCATCAGACAGAGATCCGTCGAATCCTTCAACAAAAGTCTGGATATGTTTTGGTAGTTCGCTATGTTCAGCTAGCACATCTACCTGCCCTTCAGTCAGCGAGGCAAACTGTAGGCTGAATGACAAGTGCTGATCAATTCCATGCTGTTCACCAAAGAATTTTTTTATGTAAAGGTTGTAGTTGAGGCAACAGGCTTGAAATCTGGCGCTCAACAGATTGTCGATTCGAGTCGTCATTTGATGCTCGATCTCATGACGCAATTCGATCAGGAATCGAAGATTGTTGGCAGCGTCTTTGTCAATGGGTGAGCCGTCACAACTCAAGCACCGATCCAACTCCCAGTGCTTTTGCGCTCCTCGCGAAGTAGTATCAAACTTCTTCCTACCCCCTGGCAGAATCTTGAAATAGCGGTAGTCAATTTTCTTTTCCCGATAGAAAGCATGGAGAAGATATGTCCAAGCGATCACCATCAAGACCACATAAATTTCAGACTTAAATGTGATCGCTGGATTGTTAAACACCTGAACAGCGGCCAAAGCAGCTTCTCTCGACTTTCGCAGCAGTTCCAATTTGACGGATTTAAGGCGTCGTACGCGATGATTCGCCATCCCGGCATGGCGTTGCTCAACCATCAACCGGCCCCTCTTCATCCGTTTCATCGTCCTGCAACTCGGCCTCGATCTGCTCGATGCTTGGCAGATAGCGCGCCAGATCGGCGGGCAGATCCAGCTTGTACTCCGCCACACCGATGGGCTGAGTCATTCCACGCAACGCATATTCGGCGACGACACGGTGTTTCTGCTTGCACAGCAGCAGGCCGATCGTCGGTTTGTCGTCCTCGCTTTTTAGATGCTCATCGACCAGGGTGACGTAGAAATTGAGTTGCCCGACGTGCTCCGGCTTGAAGGCGCCGCCCTTGAGCTCCACCACCATGAAGCGATGCAGGCGATAGTTATAGAACAGCAGGTCGATATAGAAATCTTCTCCCTCGACCTCCATCGGCACCTGGCGACCGACGAAGGCGAAGCCATCGCCCAGTTCCATCAACAGCTTGGTCACGTGGCGCGTCATTGCATCCTCGATTTCGCGCTCCAGCGCCTCGTTCGAAACGCCAAGGAAATCGAAGATGTACGGGTCCTTAAGGGTCTGTTGCGCCAATTCGGAATCCGGCGACGGCAGACGCTTGTCAAAGTTGGTCACGGCGTTGCCGGACCGTTGGTGCAGGCAGGTCGAAATGTGGTGCCACATTACGTTACGCGACCAGCCATGCTCGATGGCTTGGGCCACATACCATTCCCGTTCCTCTCGGGTCTTCAGCTTGGTCAGCAGCAGAAGGTTCTGGCCCCAGGGCAATTGTGCAACAGCCTGTTGCACAAATTCAAAGTCAGGCCATTCCTCGGCAAAACGCCGCATGTAGAGCAGATTCCGGCGCGAGAAGCCTTTCATGTCCGGGAACGCCGCGGTCAAATCCCTGGCCAGCCGATCAATGACCTTGGCGCCCCACCCCTGCGCTTTCTGGCGTTCCAAAATGTCGCATCCGACCTGCCAATAGAGCAGGACCAGCTCGCGGTTGACCACCAGTACCGCACGCTGTTGCGCAGTATGAATGCGCTCCTTCAGGCTGGAGAGCCAGTTCGGGTAATCCGCAGGCAGTGCAAGCTTGTCAGTCATCACCACGTACCCCTCCCGGGCCGACCGGACCCTTGAATGATCGAACCCATCTCACAACCGAGTTGCGAAGAAGGAAACTGAACCAATCAGCCCAATCGCTACCACCCCAAGCGCGCCTACCAGCTTCCGGATCTTTGCATTCATGAAGTCACGATAAGCAGAAAAATCGCTTGTCACGCTTTCAAGATTCGCTCCAAGATGGACGGAAAGGGTCTCCAGCTTTTCATTCTGCCGGGCAATATCCCCGCCAAACGAAACGACCTTCTGTTCGGTATCGGATGAACAGCCTTGAAGATGAGCAATTTGGCCAGACCATTTGCTGTCATTGGCCTGCAAGTCAGATGACATTTCCGTACATCGACCCATGACATTCGATACTTCTTTATCGACATGCTCTTCCAGCGCTGCTGCCTGGTGTGAAACGTGTTCAAGTGCCGTTTGCAGTTGTGTGGCTGCCCTGGCCAATGAAGATTCCACTGAGTACAAAAGATTATCTCGGGTAGCCTGCACCTCGTTGGCAATGCTGATCAGCTTTTTCGCACCATCCTGCGTCAAGCCTCTCAGCTCAAAATAGTCAGTTACCAGTTTTTCGAGCTCGGCATTCTGCTTTGCCAGTATTTCATGCTGGTCTTGAAGCTCCAGAGTGTGCCGTTCAATTCGTTGCGTCTGATCCTTGATGATGCCCTGCTGCGTGGATAGCAGTTCCTGCTGCTGCTGCAAGCGTTGTGACTGAACGATACTCAATACCATCAACTGGCCGATGGCCTTGGAGAAAGCCGCCTGAGTTTCAACCGCATCAAGCTGTGCATTCTCCATCGTGCTGTCAAAGGTAACGACGTCACCAACTTTTTCCCAAAAGCCTCGCTTTTCGTAGTTGTCGCGAGTCTTTCTAAAATTACCCAGTCGCTCGAAATTTTTCTTGAAATCCTTGATAAGGCCATCGAGGTCGATCTGCCGAAGCAAATCGTCGGGAACCTGAATTTGTGACATCTGGCGAATAAGCTCAGTCATTACTTCTCAACCTTTTTGTTTTCTTCGTGGTCCAGCATCATTGCTTCCAGTTCATCATCCATATGCTTTGATTCTACAAGCCCTTTTTTCATCGCCGACAAGGTGGCGTCACGGCTTCGCACCGCCTTCTCAGCGCTAAGCACTGCGTTGCCCACGTGTGACTTGCTCCGCGACAAATCGGCTTCCATCTCGCGATACTGCTCAATGCATAGCTGATACTGCGTCGAGTTGTCGAACTGAGCTTGAAGCATCTGCGCCATTCGCTCGAAGACCGCTCCGCTCGCTTCCATGTTCTCGATTTGCGCGGTCAGCATCTCGGTCCCGCTAGCGTTCAGCCAATCGAAAAACTTGTCGATTCCGAAAACCACCAACGCTGTCACTATCCCCGTAAGAATCGCTGTGATGGCAGGGGTGAGAAAGCCGGACAGCGGGACAAGAAGCGGGATGGAAAGAATGAATCCCTCCACTGATTTCTCAAAAAGCAAACCCAAACTCGTCGTCACTACCGCTGCAATGATTTTTGTTGCTTGCCGGGCGACCTCGACGGCGGACATTCCTGGGGGCGGATTAGTCACGATCTTGATTGCTTCCCACAACCCTTTCATTCCTTCCCTGATGACCGTGACCACTTTCGCCGCTGTCGTAACGACGCTATTGATGATGTAGGTCAGGAGGTTGCTGATCAGGCCCTGGATACCACCAGAAACAAGGCTTTTGAAGATGTGATCAAGCTTCCCCTTGATGCGTTCAGCGACGTTGCGGAGCGCTTCAATCACATGATTGACAAAGGTCTCCTGCAAGCTGGGATCCTTGGCAATGCGATTGACTTCAACATAAGAGCCATTGACCAATTCATATAGCAGCAACCCTGTTGCCTGCCTGAACGCGTTCCTGCCAGCCTCTTCCGCACCCGTGACAAGCAGTTCTTCACCTTGCTTCATAAACTGCGCGTTGAAGAGTGCATCGTCAAGGTGTTGCTCCGAGATGCTTATTGTCTGCTCGACTCTGTCGACATCAACGCCGTAGTGTTCGGCATTGGTTTTCTCAGGTTCTCGCTTGTTTCTGGCGGCAGACCAATCGCTCTTGTTCTTGTCACCCATCGACTGGTTGATATGTCGCGTGGCAGTTCATTGCCCGTCCAGGCACTATTGATGTCTTCTCCGCTCTGAAACATTGCCTTTCGTTTTCCTGGCAACTCGGCATCATAGGGCGAACGGTCAATCGGCCCATCCATACTCCTGCGGTAAGCGTCGTATCGCGCGGCATCGCTTTCGTTGGCAACGATGCCATCCTTGAAGTTGTGCGTCGTCGTAACATTGCCACCAGCTTTGTCGTTGAACATGGCTGGTGTGAGGCCAAACGGACCAATGATCTGTTTCAGCACCTGGTCTCTGCAACTATCCAGCAACTCGTCAATCCGTTTAGCCTTCAATGCTGACCGGTTGAGCGCATGGAGCGGGGTACCTGATTCCAAGGACGAGTTTGGCGCTTTCGCAAGGATCTGCGCATCAGTCATCACCTGCGCCTCCCGTGATCGCCTTCACGCTGTCGAGCAGGTCGCCAAATTTCCCATAATTCACCTTCACGCCCTCATCAAGATCGAGCTGGATGCGCATATCGGCGTAATGACGAAGTTTTTCGTCGAAGGCGAGGAGTTCGGTCTGCTTCTTGCGCAACACTTCAATCTGCTTGTTGATTTTGGTACGCGCAGCGGCCGACGTCGCCGCATCGGCGTCGTTGTTCATCAGGTCGATGCGCGCTGCCATTTTGGCCGTGAGCGGCACCACATATTCGGCCCGCATGCGGGAAAGCGTTCCCTCGTGGTAGCGATGCAGATAGACCAGGCACTGGAAGGCGCCCTGCTTTCCGCTGGAAAATAGCCAGTAGATCGGGCGTTTCTTGTAGGTTTGGAGGTGGTCCTTGTAGAAGCTGCCTGAAACGTAACGACGGATGGTCTCCTCGGGCGTTTCGTTGCCCTTCTGCCCCAGACTCTCGGCCAACCAGGCCATGTTTTCGTCAAGCGTATCGGCGCCCCAGACGGCGAGCAGAAACTCACGAACGCGGTTGGCGGCATCGTCCTCGAACCAGAGTTCATCGGTGAGCGGAACGATTCCATCGGCGTCGGCCGGGAAGGTCTTGTAGCGTGTGGAATCGAAGCCGACGTTGCCAGCGTGGGCATAGATCAGGCCAGGCTCGTCGAGGCTGTAACGGCCCATCATGCAACCGACCGCATAGGAGAGCAACTCCTCCATGGTGTCCTGGAGGAAGCGTACCCACTGCTCCTTTTCGACAAACTTTCCACCGTAGCGGTAGGCGGGATTTACCGTCAGGGATATCTGCGCGATCGGAACGTCTGAGGTCAGTTCGTCGCTCAGATCGTAGGCGTCAATGATGAGACGGTTAATTTCCTCTTCTAGGCGCTTAATTTCGGCGATGGTAGCGCGATTCTGAGCGATCCATATGGAATAGCTGGACTCGATGGTGAGTGCGGGCTCGGTGGAGGCTGTCAGCAAGGGAAGACCTTGGAATTCCCAAGAGTGTTCGTATGCGTTCCAGTCATTTTGGGAACTGGCTATACAACTACGCGTCATCTGAGAAACTGGCGGTAATGGCCTGCTGAGCGGAACAGACTTGACGTCCACGAATTTAGTGTGAAACGTGGGGTTGAGAAGTTGCAGGATAATTGCTGCAAAATTTGAATTTAGAAGGCCAATAATCTGTGCAATGGTTTCCTCATTCTCAAAGAATATAGCCGGCCCGCTATCGGCGAATGTAGTATCTACAGGCAGATAGCGGAACCCGGATCCGCTCGAACTAATATCATTCCAAGTAACACCTTCCTTGTACCAAAGTGCCTCAGGGATTATTCGAGCGACGCTATTACTTCGATAGTAGTCTCGCGACTCATCAGACCAATCGACCACGTTTTCTATGTTTCCAGCCCACTTGCGATAATCACCGCCTTTGGCATACAGCAACCATTTTTTCCCTCTGCCCACGCACGCAGCACTCACTTCCCAGAAAAACCGCACGAACCTAGCGTTGTCTGAAGTGACGTTTTTTCCTTCACCAATTGTTACTGATTTGACTTTTTCGAACTCAAATGCGGCTACGAGTTTTGGACTAACCCAATATGCCAGAGGACTACCTGGGATCTTCTTAAATTCGTGTTGAAAAATAGTCGCATAACGGTTCCCGCCATTAGTAAGCGCGGTACGCTTAGTCTCTTCTCCCCCTGCAAGAAGCCGAAAGAATACTGGCCGAAATCCTTTAGGGGGGCAGTTCTGCAGCACAAATGCTGTCGTCTGAACGACCTCGCCAGAGATACTCCCAAAGGCTCGAGCCCCCAAGTGAGCCATTGTGCATATAGTCTCTTCTTGGATTATCCTTTCTCGCATTTTCTCAAATGATGACAAGAACATCCAACTCTGCATCGTAACCATTGCGTTGTAGCCAGCATCCTTCGCCAGCGTGAATCCACGCTCGATGAAGCACGCGAACAGGTCACTCTTGGCATCGGGAAAGTAGTCCTTTGCGAATTTCTTCAAGCGAGTGTTCATGCCGCCGCTGCCCATATACGGAGGATTCGCCACCACCGTATCAAACTTCTTTTTCAGTATCGTCGCCTGTGCAATGAACGGTAACAAGTCGTGCGCCGCAGCCAGAGCGAAAACATCACCTAGCTGCATCGCCTTCCCCACCCCTTCAGTCAAGGCCGGCAATCCTCTCGCTAATTCATCGGAAATCTGGATCAGCGATCCAAAGGTCTTAGCATGGACAAACGCCTCTATCAGTGACGCAAGCAGCGCCCTACTTATTCCGAACGGCTTGAGATGCCTGTCCAACTCGTCATGCTCCAACCCCTTGCTCTCCTGCAAGGACAACACATTGAGCCGTGGCGGGTTATCCAGCAGGCGCCGATCATCGGCGCGAGCCTTCATCAGCAACGCAAACCCCGCCAACTGCGCAGCGCGGTCGTCGATGTCGAGACCGAAAATGTTCTTTTCCAGAATCAGCCGCGGAATGCCACGCAACTGATAGCCACGTTCGAGATAAATCGCTTTCAAGACATCGTAAGCCACGACCAGAATGTGACCGGAACCGCACGCGGGGTCGAGCACCGTAATCGTTTCCGGGTTCAAGCTTCCGCCATCGTCGGCCATGCGCGTCTGGATCAACGCGTCAAGCTGGATCTGAACCTCGGGCGTCTGCTCGGCGGGCTCGATGTAATACGGCCACTGACTCTTGAGCGCCGACGCTGGATTGGCCATCATCCACAGGCGGCCGATACTGTTCTGCACCAGATACTGGACAATCCAGTTCGGCGTGAAGAGCTGAGTCGCGGCCGGAATGTCCTCGCTCTTGACCACCTTGCCGATCACCTCGTCCTTCCGGTCGCTGATGTAGAACTGGTAGAGCCAGCCGATGATTTCCACCTGCTGCCAGTCCTCCTCGGGAATCGCTTCGACCAGCTTGGCGACGATGGAATCGGTGCGGATGAGGTTGTCGGGCAGCAGCAGTTCGCTTTCGTCGTCGATGCGCTCGAACAGGAAAGGCATCGCGCTGGATAGCGCGTTGCACTGGGCAACCAGAATCAGTTTGAAAAGCTCGCCGTCGCGATTTCCCGCCAACTGCATTTCCATCGCCGTGTCGGTATTGAGCCCGGGTAGGCCCAGTTCCGCGGCGTGGCGCAAGACCTCGGGCAATCCGCCGTCTCGGCTGGACAACACACGCTGCCCGTGCCCAAGGTAGTCATGAATTTCCATGTAACGCAGGGCGGCAAAGCGGTTGAACCAGGTGTAGGCGACGGCTTCCATGGTTTGCCCGAAGCCGTCCTTGCCGATCCGCTTGATCAGGCGATCGCGCTGCGGAGCGATGCTGGCCGGCCACTCGCGGCCTTCGACAATCAGGATATCGCCGCGCTTCTCGGCGGGAGCCGTGGTCTGGCTGCTGATGCCGAGCTGGTTGGCGCGCGCTGTGACGGCAGCGATGAAGTCCTTGCGCGCTTGCGGCGCGTAGGTTTTGAGCTTGGCCTTGTTCATTTTTTTCTTCTGTGGGCTATTGGATGCGGGCGCGATGGCCAGTGGCGATGACGCCGAGCAGCTCGGATTTCAGCCGGGCGATGTAGTCCTCAACCTCGGCTTCCGTTTCGAGATAGGTTTTTGTCCCTAGGTCGGAGAGTTTGATGACCTTCACCGGCTTGGGCTCGGCGGCAACGAGTCGGGTGGACGTGCCGCCGGTTGTGAGCGGCATGGTGGTCGTGTGGCCGGCCTCTACCTGGCTTTTCCCTTGTTGCTGCTTGGCTTTTCTGGCTTGCACAAACTTGGCGATCTTGGCCATCGCCGCGTCCTGCAGCTCGTTCGACTGTTCATGCGTGTAGTGAATCTTTGGAATGCTGGAAAAACCAGCGAGTTGGACCTTGAGATCCTGCAAGGGTTTGAGCGCCTGATTGCGCAGGTCGGCATCGACGTGCGCCGCATCGAGCGCCTGCTGGGTCTCGTTGATCTTGGCGTCGAGAGACAACAGTGCCTTGGCCCGCCGGTAACCCGACTCCGCACTATTTACCGCATCGACAATGACAATCAGCCCTTCGATGCGGTTGATTTGGCCGTAAGGCGTCTTGTTGCCGCGAATCGATTCGAGCTCTTTGAGCGCTGCCGACGCCGCCGGATCCTTGTCGAGCGCTTCACGGTTGTCGGCAAAGTTGTCAAGTGCTTCAAGCAGACGGGCCCAGACACCGACTTGGGTTTTGTAGAAACTGAGTACGTCATGCGCGTCGTCGGCCGCATCGAGCCAGTCCGCTCTGCCTGAGACCATGGCGTCGAGAAATTCGAAGGGGTCGCGGACCGCCAGTTGCTTGTCGATACTGGCCTGAATCCGTGTAATGACGTCCAGCCCCGGGTAATGCTTGGCGTTGGCCTGGAAGCGGGCCTTGTCGAGTTCCGCGCGCAGCTTTTGCAGGTTCTCGCGGTAGTGCGCAACCAGGCCATCCTCATCCTCCGGCGCGACCAGCGAGAACAGATCGCGGTGCAAGTCGCGGGCCTTGGCCCGTGTAGCGGCATCGGAGGTCTTGCGCTTGAGGATCGAGACCTGCTTGAAACGGGCCGCCTTGGTCAGCGGATCAATGGCGGATTTCGGGTCGAGGTCGGCGCCTTCGAGCATCAGCTTGATTTCGCCGGCCATGAACAGGCGCGCAATCAGCAGTACCGTCTCCCATTCCGGCTTCCAGCCCCAGGGGATGCCCGCGAACTTGTCGACGGTATCGGACAGCAATACGCGGCTCTGGCTGGCGGCGATGTTGAGATATTGCCGCATTTCGGCCATCGCCAGCGGGTTTCCGTCCTCACCGCCCAGAGCCATGCTCTGCTGCCCCAGCGTGTCCGCCATGAGGATGGCGCGAATCTCCGCGATGGGGTCAGGCTGCCGATGCTTGAGGTAGGTCAGCTTGCTGTAGGTGTTGGAGATCAGGTAATTGACGATCTCATCGAGCAGTCCCGACGGCGCCATGGGCTTGATCTTGAGCTTCTGACCGAGCACATAGAAATCTCCCGCCGACATCAGATCGGAAAGCTGATGCAGCAGACGCCCCTTGCGATCGCGATTTTCGTCCTTGCGGTCGTAGAGAATTCGCGTCAGCGACGGCGTGGGCGTACTCGCCTTGGGGCCGACGATGAACTTCTCGATTTGCAGATAGGTGCGCAGCTCGACATCGATTCGCGCATCGGTGGTCATGCGCAGAATGGCTCGGCCGACGCCTTCGACGCTGCGGCCGATGCAGCGCGCTTCGGTGAGCATCTCGTAGTCAATCCCGATCGGCGACACCACCTCGAAGCTCAGCCCCTGATTAGCCTGCCGCCAGGGCGCGCCATCGAGCAGGCGATTGAACTCGTAGTCAGTCTTTGTTTCCCGATGGCGAACCTTGGTCTGGCCGCTGAGCAGTTCGTCGAAAATCAGTTCGGACACCAGTCGCGATATGTCGCTCGACGAGACATCGACAGATTTTATTTCCTGCGAGACGTCGCGCTCCTCGTTGGTCAGGAAGAACCATAGGTCACCGTTTCGACTGACGAGGTTCTGGCGTTCAAGACGCATCAGGCTGTTGGTGATCTCCTGTTTGAGCACCAGCTTGTCGGCATCGATGCGGTCGACGCAGAGCGTGGCGAGATTGTCGATCGACGGCTTGATGGTGTCCGTGACGTAGCGGATCAGGAACAGTGCCCGCAGCAACTTGCGGTCGTAGTCTTCAAGCGCGGCATTCTCGCCGGCCTGATCGATGGCCAGCTTCACGGCCGAATCGAGGAAGCTCTCGATCGACGGATAGAAGTCGTAGAGCGGCACCAGCGCATCGGACTCGCGCCCCGCGTTGATGACGGTCGCCGTCTGGAAGGCATCGAGCATCGAACGTTCGCCGCGCGCCAGATGGCGTCCCGTGGCGCCGACCTTGCGGATCGACTCGAACACTTTCTGCATCAGGAAAAACTGGTACGGGGCGAACGGGTAATGAGTAGCAAAACTTTCGGCATCCTTGAAACCAGGAAGCGCCACGGCGTTGCTGGCAAACGAGAGCTGGTTGTTAAGGATGTCGCCCTTGGCGGCCCAAAGAGCCGCGAGCTCGGCCTTGGCCGCCGGCGTTTTCTCAAGCAGACGCTTGGCGATGACCTCATCGGTGTTGGAGCTGGACAACGACAGGCGCGTATAGAAGCGGCCGGTAATCTTGGAAAAATCGTTGGAGCGTGCGTGATTAGCTTCACCGATGGTGGCGTCGATGTCTTCCTGGCTGGTCACAATGACCCAGGCGCGGCCCTGACAAAGGGTGCCAAGCTCTTCGGTGATGGTTTGCAGGTTGAGCATGAGCTGGGTGTTCTTGCCAATGAACTGCCCCACTTCATCGACCAGGAAAACGATGCGCTGGCCCGGCCCTTTGCTGTCGAGATAGTCACGTACCAGCTTGGCAAAACCTTCGATGTTGATCTTGTAGCTGTCATGGGCATTGTCGAACCAGCGTGCGGCCGACTCGTCGCTCATCCCGAGTGCGCTACCGAGGGCATGAACCACCTCATCGCGCAGGAAACTGACGCCATCCCGGTCGTCTTCCCAGGAAACACCGCGCTTATCCTTGAACGCGGCCTTGAACTTCTCGAAAACGCCCTTGGTGATCAGGTAGCGTTCCATGTCGGCAATATGCGAAGCGTCACCCGACAACCCCTGCATTTCGTTGAAGACGCGCAGGAAGACTTGCAGGATGGCATCGCGGTCGGACTTGCTATCGGCCTTGGAATCGATGTTGAAGAGAATCACGTCGGTGTTGCCAGCGACCGCCCGCCGAATGTCGCCCAGCAACATCGCATCGGTGACCTTCGACGTGAAGAACTGAACCGCCTTGCGTTGCTCGCCCGTCGCTGCGTCGTGTGCCTCGATGTTGCCGAGCAGGTACGACAGGATTTTGATGAAGTGCGACTTACCCGACCCGAAGAATCCCGACACCCAGACGCCCATGCGGGCGGTGATGGTCGGATCGTTCGGGCGATCGACGGCATTGAGGTAGGCGTCGAAGAACTTTCGCAGGTATTCGGTGATCTGCTTGGTCACCACGTACTCGTCGAGTTCCTGCCAGACGCTTTCCGCGTCGCGCTGGTCCGCCTTGATGACGCCGTTGATCGGACGGTCGATGGGTTTTACGAACAGCTCTTGAATTTTCATTTTTCTCTTCGGTTCGATTCAATTGGATTCGACGCGCTCAGGACACCAGGCGGAATGCCCGATAGTAGTTGTCGTCAGCCAGCTTGTTGAACAGCTTCAAGGAAAGGCCGTCGTAACGACCGGGATAGAACATCAGCAGCGGGGTGTCTTTCATAAAGGGGTGCAGTGCCGACAGCAGCGTGTGCGTTCTGAGCATCGGATAAACAGCGCCAACACCGTGAATGATGAGCAGGTCCAGCGTATCGGTCTGCGTCTGCTCAACCAGTCGTTTGGCCAACTTGTCTTCCTGGAGCATGGGACGCAAAGCGCGCAACAACTCAGCGTCACCCTTGCGCTGCTGCAACTCGCAGGCTTTTTCCAGATGCCCGCGCTCGTCCAGAATACCAATCACCGTGTCGAACAGATTGACCGAAGCGAACTTGACTGGCGGCGATTGCCTGGCCAGTTGGGGCTCGACCGTCTCTTTGAGAAAGTCCCGCATTTCAATTTCGTACTCGGCGGGGTAGTCGAAAATCCAGAAGCCGATTTCGTTGCCCAAACCCTGGTTTCTCAGCAGCTCGGGCGAGGTCAAGCGCGGCAGAATCTGGTTCAGTCGCTCATTGAAACGGGCGCGGCTGTCTTGATGGTTGGCGGTGGTCATCGGCGGAAGTCCATGCAGGCGAGCGTTTCACTGTCACCCGCTCGTTTCAGGTAGGCAATCACGGTAGGGTGCAGCAAGGGCGGCGTCAGCCCCATCTTGCGGGTCGAATCCAGATACTTGGCCTCGGCCAGAATACGGACGATCACCTGAAAGAGCTTATCGCGTGTGCTGCTGGCCCAGCCTCCGATTGCTTCATCGATCCGGGCGCGCTCGTCGATGAAGCTTTCCCATTGGCGGTGGCTCAGCTTGAGTTCGAGTTTGCGCAGATCCTGGCCATACACGTCGCGCAGGAAATCGGCCAGCAGGCGACTATGCCGGATTGCCCCGATCAGTAGCGTCTGGCTGGCGACTTCGCCATCGCCGTCGGCAATCAGCAGCAAGCCCGCATCGTCGAGTTTATCCAGCCTGTTGCGAATCAGACGCGCCTGACGGCGAGCGGTGGCGGGGTTTTTTTGCAGCAGGTTTTCGTCTTTCAGCGCGGCATTCCACTGTGCAACCGTGGGGTGTTGCAGGAGCAGTCGTGCGATGCGCCGGCTCTCGGGCAACATCAACGAACCTGCCGAGATCTCGGCGTTGTAGAGGCCCATCAAGCCATCCCTTCATCAGGGACTGCCTTGGTATAGCCCGGGGCCAGGGCGGCGCTCTCAACGCCGTAGAGGGTTTGCGTGTTGCGCAACCAGAGATGATGGGACGCTTTATCCAGGGAATGATCCGGTGTGGAATCTATCGACCAGCGCCGCAGGACATAGCCGGCCAGCGCGGCACGCGCGCGTAACTTGAGCACACCGCTTTCCATGGAGTAGTCGGCCTCAACGGCTTGGGGCCACTCAATATCGGGATGCGGCACAACTTCCAGATCGACAATACGCACCCATTGCTCATCGGCGGGAAGAAGTTCGTGCTCCTCGGCGGACTCGTCCAACATGTCCACCTTGTCGATGCGGGTCAGTACAAAATCCGAGAAGCGCTGCCGTACCCGATCGTAAGCGCGCACATGCCAACGCAGGCCATTGTCGGCCAGCGCCACGGGGACAATTACCCGTGAGCTTGGACCCGACGTCAGCGAGAGGTAGCTGACCTTCAATGGTTTTCCACCGCACAGGGCGCGGGTAACGCTGGCCAATACGTCGAGATCGGGCCGAACCAGATTGCCAGGCCCCTCGCAGGGCGCTGCTTTCTTCAATCTGAGTTCTATTCCATCTCCAAACCCTTGCAACAACCAGGAGAGGACCCTATCAGCCGAAAATGAGAAGACGGCAGCAAATTGATCAGTCGGCCGATAGCATTTTCCGCCCGGATCATATTCGAGATTTTCGGATGCCAGTTCGCGATAAGCCGCCAAGTCACGGGAAACTGCAGCAGGCTTGACGCCGAATCGGGCTTCAATATCGGTTTTTCGCAACACACCCGTGAAAAAAGCCCGCATCTCGAGATAGGCAAGCCGCTCACGTTGCGATTGGCTAAGTTGGCTGACATCCAATTTCACGTGCGGCCTCGAGGATTCCAGATGGAATAATGAGGCTGTACTCTATCAGAAAGACACCCAATGCAATATCATTTTGATAGACATATTCAGGAAGAGCTCAACTCAATAGTGGCGCTACCAATGTTCAGCAAGCGGGATCCGCGGACACTACTTTCTCGCCTGCCAACCTGTAGCAAAAGGAAGTCCGCCTCGCAGTGCGAGGCGGCAAGCGTTATCTAAGGTGAAAATACCCCTACGGGTGCAGCCTGGAACTTACCCAACCTTTCTGGCCCGGCTCCGCCGCGGCTCCTGCTTGCGTTCTAGCTTCTGTTCTTTTACGAGCTTCAGCGCCCGGTCCGGCTTTGGCTCTCGGACCTGCAGCGCCTGACTCACAGCGGCCTTGGCCTGGCGCTCAACACCAGGCCGGCCCACTCGCTGCGGATGCAGACGGCTCCTTATGTTGAGTTCCAACATCGCGCGCGACCAGCCCTGCTGATGGCTTTCGCGCCCCAGCACTGCGCATCCTGCCACAACAGGATGTCGCGCCCGATACGCGCGTAGAGCGGCACCAGTCCGGAAACACCCGACAGGCGCGCCAACGCGAGTTCGGCCGCATGGTTCGGCGCGTCGAAATCCGCCGACGACAGCGCCGGAGCGACCGGTGGCAGGGGATGCGGCACAAAAGCGCGGACCGACTCGCCCAGGGTGGTCGACGTGATGTAGGTTCCCGTTTCGCGCATCGTTCGAAAGCCTTCTTTCATTGGACGGGTTTATATCAAAGCATTCTTTAATACGATGTCACGCAATGAAAGTAGATTCACACCGGAGTCCTCCCGCGAAAACGGACATGATGCCGGCGCACAATCAGTGGGGCCGATGCGACTTTTCGGGTCGCCAGAGGGGACGACATCTGCTGGCACGGACACCAAGAGTGGCGGCAGCGAGACGCCTTTCTGCCTGGCCAGTTCCCGCGCCATCGCTTCGACCACCTCGAACCGCAGGACGCTCACTGCCTCGATCCAGTCAACGAGCTGCACCGAAAGTTCTGTCGAAGTATGCACGCCGGAAAGATCCAGCCCGAAGCTGATCCCCTCTTCGATCTCGGCGGCCGTAAAACGGATCTGATCGCCGGACTGGATCATTGATACTTCCCTCGCCGTTCGTGTGTCACGGGATGGCACGTCACGTTACTTCACCCGGCGCAGTTGCGGTTGCGTCGCCGCTTGGCCTTTGACGATTTCCAGCGCCCGGTCGACCTGTGCCCGCGTGCGGCAGCGCCAGGTAAAGCGCGCCGACATCAGCAGCGGCGGATACAACAATGCCAACGGCAGGCCAATCATCAGGGCGGACCATGCCACGAATGCGAAAGCGGCGGCACTGGCAATCAACAGCGTCGCTACGACGACTGCGTCGCATCGTCGCCAGAGTCGTGGCGGATCGGCTCGAATGAAATTTGCCTGCTTCCCGGTCGAGGCGTTGTGCAGCCCGACCAGCGTTTCGCCGAGCAGCAGTGCCGTCACCCGGTGACCGCGGCGGGCCGGCATTTCGCGACTATGGACGACGAGCTTGATATCGTGGCCGCCGGTCGTCGATAGCCAGAGTTCGCGCCTTTCACGCGCTGGATATTGTTCGCACCAGCGCATTGGCACGTTGATGTAGCGCTGAACCTCGACCAGTTGGCCGCTGACGAACCAGAACTTTTTCATGCGGGACTCCTTGCGTGTCCGGTCAACGTCGCATGCAGTCCCGTCTTGTCAACCCGCGAATTCTCATCTGGCGTAGGTCCGGCCAGCGTGAAGAATGGACAACCTGATTCAAGCCAGTAACAACCCGGTGACAACCAAGTGCATTCGTATCGGCAGTTCAGAATCAGTATTGCCCGGCCGCACGATCGAGGCCGCCACGGCCTATCACTGGTTCAACACCCCATTCGATATTCACGTGGGCGCGAAAACACGAGTGCGGCGCGGCCCACGGCGTCGGAACATTCGCACTCAGAACCAGAGGCCATGTTTGTTCGCGTCAACCCCTGATGCATTCTGCCTGTCATCGTCGAGCAGAAAATGGAGCCGCATCAAGGGCTGATACAACACCACCCGGAAGCCCTGGAAAAACGCGGCGATTGCAGAGGTGGCGTCTTGACGAAGCGTGATGATCGGTGTCAACTGAAGACTCCCCGACGGCCCTCCTGATGGCCGGCTCCCTCTGGAGCGAAAGGCGTTGCAGTCGTTACCTGCCTCCGAAGTCCCGATCCTGAATCGGACTGGCGGCCACCCCTGAGGTGGCGGCCCTGTAGAAGTCGTTCGTAGAGCCAATGTCTGCGACCTGCCGGCGATCATCGCCGGGCGCTCCCGAAGCGCGTCGTAGCCAGAGCTGATGTCGTGCCCGGTACCTGATGCCGCGGCACCTGTTCCCGCCATTCCTTTGAGCACCAGCCATTCCTTCGTGAATGGCAACGCCCGCGGTCGTGCTTGCCCCTGATGGGCTCCGCCGCGTGCAGTTCCGCTCGATGACCTGACACCACCCTGGACTCTCGGTGAGGGGTGGGCCCATGCAGGCGAATGGCGCTACGAAGTAGAGAACTGATCCATCGCAGGCAGCAGGCTCGACCTGACTGCCGATGCCGCTGTGCCCCTGGAGGCCCGCGACATCCCACCCGTGTAGCGCGGAAACCCGTGCACGGGCCGGATCACCCCGTTTCATTTTTAAGGACGACCGAGCCAGCCCGCAGCGAGCACTGCGCAAGGGCCGACACAACCATGGGCACGAGCAGCGTCGCTGTGGTCGCGCGCTGCGCTGAACTTTCAGACCACAGCTTGGGGGGGGCGATGGAATCCACCCTGCCAAGCGCCGCCACCGATTCCATATGCATTCCGTGCGCGCTGCTCGGGCGGCGCGCGCCTTCTCTTGGAGAAAGCCATGTCTCGCACCGCTACCGAATCATCTTTTCCCTACCGCCCGCGTTCTGCCAGCCGGGCAACCCACCAACCCCGGAATCCACGCGACTGGTCGGGACTGAATGCGCAGGATATCCTGGCGCGCTACCGGCCGGGTCACGCCGATCCCATGCACGTGCTGGAAGTACTGCTCAAGCTGTTCAACGAGCGGCACACTGCCCTGACGAAAACCGTGTCGCACAAGACCCGCCAGGAGCGCGCCGATTTCCTGCGGCGGTTCTTCCGCGACCTGCACCAACGAGCCGGCTTCAAGACGCTGCCGGACCCGCGCAACCTCGGCCAGAAGCACGTTCACGCGATGGTGCAGGTTTGGCGGGAGGACCACCTGAAGCCCGCCACCATCCAGACCTATCTCAGTTTCCTGCGCGGTCTGGCGAAGTGGCTGGGCAAGAATGGCTTCGTGCGCCGCCCTGCCCACTACGGCCTGGAACTCGATGAGTACCAGCGCCACGAAGCGGCCGAGCGCGACAAGAGTTGGTCGGCGCAAGGCGTGGACATCGCGGCATTGATCAACAAGGTCTGCACCTTTGACCCGCATGTCGGCGCCTCACTGCGACTGATCCAGGCGTTCGGTTTGCGGCGCAAGGAATCGGTGATGCTACGGCCGAATGGGTGCATCGTGCCCTTCGCATCAACCGGACTGCCGGAGAGTGAGATGCAGGCGGATCGGTATGTCTGGATCAGGCAGGGTGCCAAGAACGGCCGCCAGCGCTTTGTACCGTTGAACACGCCGCAACGCGTGGCGGCGATCGAGTACGCGCAATCGGTCGTAATCGGATCGGACGCGCACATGGGCGATCCAGACAACGATCTGAGGAGAAACCTGCGCCGCTTCGACTACGTGCTGGCGAAGTTCGGCATCACTGCACGCCTGCTCGGCGTCACTGCACACGGTCTGCGGCACGAAGCGCTGATTGAAGAGTTCGTGGCGTGTTCAGGGCAACAGCCGCCCGTGCGCGGCGGTGGCCCCCTTACGCCGGAAGCCGAGACGGCGGCTCGGCGAGCCGTTGCCAGGCTAGCGGGTCATGAGCGCCTGCGCGCCTCGAGCGCTTATTGCGGAAAGCCCGCCACACGCGCCGTATCAGCATCTGCCGTAGGCGGTGGTGACATCGCCGGCCGGCCATGAACTGACTGAGCACAACGCGTTTAACCCCCCCAGCCCCCCTTGTCAGGGGGGAGCAGCGGTGTTCTCACGATTTTCTCCTCCCCTGAAAAGGGGAGGTCGGGAGGGGTTTTATGCAATTGCAGTGGGGCCGCGCCTACACGCGACCTACACTTGGCTAATTAACTGGCGGCCTGATTCACCTTGGCTGCGGCGATCGGAATGACATTGCCACCGGCCTTGCAGGCGACAAGAAACTGCGCCCATTTCCCCAGCGCCGCCTTGCGCTCATCGAAGTAAGTATGCCGGTCGTAAATGCCCTCCACGCCCGACAGCTTGTGATTCAGGCACATCTCGGAGATGTCCCTCGGTACCCCCAGCGCGCGCATGTGCGACTTCATCGTGCTGCGCAGATCGTGCGGCGTGAAGCGGCGCACCGCAGGCTTTTCGGTATCGAGCCAGTAGCCGATTGCTTCGCGGATGCTGTCCTTGTTGACATAGGTATCGCCTCCGTTTCGCGCCGCACGGCCCCGCGTCCTCGCCGGCAAGACGTAGGCCGACTCGCCAGCAAGCTCGTGCAACTCCCTGAACCACCCGACGACGACCGGCGCGAGCGGAATGTCCATCGCCGGGCCGGTCTTGCTTTGAGGAATGTGCCAGCGCGCCTCCTCCAGGTGCACGTCCTGCCACATCGATTTATAGAGTTCGGCGCTGCGCACGGCGGTAGCGAGCAGGATGCTGATGGACAACGCGTTGTGTCGGCGCATCTGCGCATTAAGCAGGAGGTGGAGTTCTTCCCGGGTCAGCATCAGCCGCCGCCGTTTCGGCGGGCGCTCTCCGAGCAGCGCCGACAGCATGATGCCATGGCACGGATTGGTGTTGACCAGACGCTTGCCGCAGGCGTGGGTGAACAGACACTTGGCGGTGATCAGCAACATGTTGGACTCGCCCCAGGTCAACGAACTGGCCTCGATCAGCGCAATCACGTCCGACGCCTCGATCTCGCGTACGGTCAGCGCGCCGAGCCGGTTCTCGATGCGCTTGAGGTGGCGCCCGTAGCTGACCTGCGTGCTATCAGCCAGACTCACGAGCTTCTTGGCACGGTAGTCCTTGACCAGCTCCCGCACCGTCCAGTCCTTCGCGGCGCAGGCCTTGGCTTTCTGCTTGTCGGCAGCGGGGTTGCCGCCTTGCATGATCTCGGCGCGCTTGATGGTGGCGATTCCGCGGGCATTCGCCAGGCTGATGTCCGGGTAGCGGCCGATCGACAGCTCGCGCCGCCGGCCACCATGGCTGTAGCGAAGAATCCAGCCCGCCGCCCCGGAAGCCGAAAGCGTGAAGGTCAGACCGTTGCCGTCGGCCTTGGCCAGCGGCTCCCCCACCCTGATCCAGTGCCTGATCTGCAGGTCCGTCAGCAGCCCTTTGTCTCGTGCCATTTTCACCCCCGTTGTTCCGATGTAGCAGCTACCACTCTAGCTACCACTCCAGCTACCATATTCTGGCAAAACGGGATGAGACGTCAAGAGACCAAAAGATCAGAACAACACCACAACACCTTGTTTTATAGTCGTTTTAGTGTGGCGATTGAGACGTCACGGGACGCCATGAAACCTCACATCAGAACAATGTCGTACTGCTCCTGCGAATAGCTCGGCTCGGCCTGCACCGAGATCGGCTTGCCGATGAAATCGGAGAGCATCGCCAGCCCCTGCGACTCCTCGTCGAGGAAGATGTCGATCACCGACACGCTGCCGAGCACGCGAAACTCGCGTGCGTTGAACTGCCTGGCTTCCCGCAACAACTCGCGCAGGATTTCGTAGCACACCGTGCGCGCCGTCTTGACTTCGCCGCGACCGCCGCAGGTCGGGCATTCCTCGCACAAGACGTGGGCCAGCGATTCGCGCGTTCGCTTGCGCGTCATCTCAACCAGGCCGAGCGCGGTAAAGCCATTAACCGTCAGCCGCGTGTGGTCGCGCGCCAGCGCCTTGTTGAATTCGGCGAGCACCGCTTCGCGATGTTCGTCGCTGTCCATGTCGATGAAGTCGGTGATGATGATTCCGCCGAGGTTGCGCAAGCGCAGCTGGCGAGCGATCGTCTGCGCCGCTTCGAGGTTGGTCTTGAAAATGGTGTCGTCGAAGTTGCGAACGCCGACGAAGCCGCCGGTATTGACGTCGACGGTGGTCATCGCCTCGGTCTGGTCGATGATCAGGTAGCCGCCGGATTTCAACTCGACGCGGCGCGCCAGCGCGCGCTGAATCTCGTCCTCGACGCCGTGCAGGTCGAAGAGGGGCCGCTCGCCGACGTAATGGTTGAGCAGCGGCGCGACGGTCGGCGTGTATTCGGCGGCAAAGGCAGTGAGCTTCTGGAAGTTCTCGCGCGAGTCGATGACGATGCTCGCGGTGTCGGGATTGACGAAATCGCGCAGCACGCGCAGGCCGAGCGACAACTCCTGATAGAGCAGCGCCGGCGGCGCCGCGGTCTTCGACTGCACCTGGATGTCGTGCCAGATCTTGCGCAGGTATTCGATGTCGTTGGCCAGTTCTTCCTCGGTGGCACCCTCGGCCATGGTGCGAACGATGAAGCCGCCCTGCTCGTCGGCCGGAACCAGCCGCGTGATTTTGTCGCGCAGCGCCTCGCGTTCGACCTCGCTCTCGATGCGCTGCGAGATGCCGATATGCTTCTCCTGCGGCAGGTAGACGAGCATCCGCCCGGCCACCGACATCTGCGTCGACAAGCGCGCGCCCTTGGTGCCGATCGGATCCTTGATCACCTGCACGACGATGCTCTGCCCCTCGAACAGCATGCGCTCGATCGGCCGCACCGGATCTTCGCCGCGGCGCGGCTCCCAGATGTCGGCGACGTGCAGAAAGGCGGTGCGCTCAAGCCCGACGTCGATGAACGCCGACTGCATGCCGGGCAAGATGCGAACGATGCGCCCGACATAGACGTTGCCGACCAGCCCGCGGCTGGCGGTGCGCTCGATGTGCAGCTCCTGCGCGACGCCTTGGTACATCACGGCGACGCGGGTTTCCTGCGGGGTAAAGTTAATCAGGATATCTTCGGACATGGCAGGGCGATTCTACGAATGCGGTTAAAATTGCGGGGTTGCCGCATTCTACCCTTTCCCTCACTTAAGCTCCCATGCCCACCGCACCTGCCCTGCTTGGCCCCGAGCTGCTGGCGCCCGCCGGTTCGCCGGCGATGATGCGCACCGCCTTCGCCTTCGGTGCCGACGCCGTCTATGCCGGGCAGCCGCGCTACAGCCTGCGCGTTCGCAACAACGAATTCGGCAAACTCGAAACGCTGGGCAACGCGATCGACGAGGCGCATGCGCATGGCCGTCGACTCTACGTGGTCAGCAACGTGCTGCCGCACAACGCCAAGGTGCGCAGCTACCTTGCCGACATGGCGCCGGTCGTCGCGCTTAATCCCGACGCGCTGATCATGGCCGACCCGGGACTCATCGACCTGGTTCGCGAAACCTGGCCGGAGATGCCGGTGCATCTGTCGGTGCAGGCCAATACCGTCAACTTCGCTGCGGTGCGCTTCTGGCAGAAGCTCGGCGTCTCGCGGATCATCCTGTCGCGCGAACTCTCGCTCGACGAGGTCGCCGAGATCCGCCAGCAATGCCCCGACATCGAACTCGAAGTCTTCGTCCATGGCGCGCTGTGCGTCGCCTACTCGGGCCGCTGCCTGCTCTCGGGCTACTTCAACCGGCGCGACTCGAACCAGGGCAGCTGCACCAACTCGTGCCGCTGGGACTACCAGGTCCACGCCGGCGAGCAGGACGCTGCCGGCGACATCCACGCTTGCCGGGACAAGACTGATGCCAGAAGCTGGCTGCTCGAGGAAAAGGAGCGTCCCGGCGAACTGATGCCGATCGAGGAAGACGAGCACGGCAGCTACATCATGAACTCGAAGGACCTGCGCGCCGTCGAGCACGTCGCGCGCCTCGCCGAGATCGGCGTCGATTCGCTCAAGATCGAGGGCCGCACCAAGTCGCCGTATTACGTCGCGCGCACCGCGCAGGTTTACCGCCGTGCGATCGACGACGCGCTCGCGCACCGCGCGTTCGACCCGAGCCTGCTCGGCGAGCTCGAGGGGCTGGCCAATCGCGGCTATACGGACGGCTTCTACCAGCGCCACCACGAACACGAACGGCAGAACTACCTGCGCGGCCACTCAGAATCGGGGCGCAGTCTCTACGTCGGCGACGTCATCAGTTGGGACGCGGCGCGAAATCTGGCGCAGGTCGAGGTCAAGAACCGCTTCGCGGTCGGCGACCGCATCGAGGTAATCCACCCCTCGGGCAATTTCGCGGTGACCCTCACGTGCATCGTCAATGCCGATGGTTCTCTGATCGAAGTCGCTCCGGGCAACGGCCACATCGTCTGGATTCCGCTGCCGAATGAACTCCCCGGCGCGCTGCTGGCGCGCTTTGTTTAGCAGAAACAAGCAATTGACCACGGCGACACGGCGAAAACCTTGTTACGGACAAATCACCTTTGGATGAAACAGGAAAATCTCGCGCTTCTCGCCGTGACCGCCGTACCCCAAGGGTATTTCCTTCAGGGCATGTTCGCCGTGGTTAAACGAACTCTCATAACCCAATGACTCCCCACCTTTTCGTAGACATCTCATCGCACGGCCTCGGGCATCTGGCGCAGACGGCGCCGATTCTCAACGAACTTTTCAGCCGGCTGCCCGAGCTGCGGCTGACCGTACGCAGCGGCCTGCCGCAGGCCAAGCTGCGCGAGCGAATCAGCGGCGAATTGACGCACCTCGAGGGGCGCAGCGATTTCGGCTACGTCATGCACGACGCCATTCGCATCGACCATGCAGCGACCGCGCTCGCCTACCGCGCGCAGCACGCCGACTGGGCGCACGCGGTTGCCGCCGAGGCCGCACTGCTCGCTACGCTCGCTCCCGACCTGGTGCTCAGCGACGTTGCCTACCTGCCGCTGGCCGGCGCTGCGCAGGCCGGAATCCCTGCCTTATCGATGTGCTCGCTCAACTGGGCCGACCTCTTCGCGCACTTTTTCGGCAACGAGGCTTGGGCTGCGCCGATCCACCGGCAGATGCTGGCCGCCTACCGCAGCGCCGAGTGTTTCCTGCGCCTGACGCCGGCGATGGCCATGGAAGCGTTGCCGCGCCGACGCGCGATCGCCCCGGTCGCCGCGCTCGGCCGGCGTATCGCGCTACGCGAACGTCTGGGCTACGCGGCCGACGACAAGATCGTGCTGGTCGCTTTTGGCGGCTTCGATACCGACCTCGCAGCCGAGCACTGGCCACGCAGCGCGGGCCTGCGCTGGCTGATTCCGCAGAGCTGGCCGCTGGCGCGCGACGACATGAGCGCTTTTGAAGCGCTCGATCTGCCGTTCACCGACCTCTTGCACAGCGTCGACGCGGTACTCACCAAGCCGGGTTACGGTACCTTCACCGAAGCCGCGTGCAACGGCACGCCGGTGCTTTACCTGCGCCGCGACGACTGGCCCGAGCAGGATTGCCTGATCGACTGGTTGAAACTCAACGCGCGCTGCGTAGAGATCGGCAAAGACGAACTGACCAGCGGCCAGCTGCAAAGCGCGCTCGCCGCGCTGTGGCAACAATCTTCGCCGCCGGCCCCGCTGGCCGACGGCGCCGCCGAGGCCGCGGCGCTGCTGGTGACCTACCTTGAACGAGCGGACCGGCGCCGCCTCAGCGCCTAGACCGGGAAGTCGAAACTGCGCAACAATTCGGCGGTTTCGAACAGCGGCAAACCCATCACCCCCGAATAGCTGCCGGAGAGGTGCTCGATGAACTGCGCGGCGCGCCCCTGAATGCCGTAGGCGCCGGCCTTGTCCATCGGTTCGCCGCTGGCGACGTAGCTGGCGATCTGCGCCTCGTCGAGAACGCAAAAGCGCACCTCGCTGACCGACAGCCGCGCCTCGAGGCGACCGTCAAGCGCCACCGCCACGGCGGTAAGCACGCGGTGCGAGCGTCCCGACAGCCGGCGCAAAATCGCTTTGGCGTCTTCGCCGTCGACCGGCTTGCCGACGATTTCGCCGTCGACTTCGAGCGTCGTGTCGGCGGCCAGCACCGGCTGCGGTTGCATCCTGCGCCAGCCGACGATGCGCGAACCATGCACCGCCTTGGCGCGCGCGACGCGCTCGACGTAAATTAGCGGCGCTTCGCCTGCGTGCGGCGTCTCGTCGACTTCTTTGTCCTCGCGCGGGTGGTTGCGAAAGAGCACGGTGTCGAACTGGATGCCGATCTGCGTCAACAATTCGCGCCGGCGCGGGCTGCGCGACGCCAAATAAAGACGCGGGGGAAAATAGGGGGCAGTGATGATCAGCCCTCGCGATGATAAGGATGCTTGCTGACCACGCTATGCGCGCGATAGAGCTGCTCGCAAAGGATCAGCCGCGCCATCGCGTGCGGCAGCGTCAGGCTAGACAGGCGGATAGCCTCGTCGGCCTGTTGCTTCAAGGCCGCGTCGATGCCGTCGGCGCCGCCGATCACGAAGGCGGTATCGCCGCCCTCGCGCATCCAGTCCTCAAGGCGCTGCGCCAGTTGCACGGTGGTGAGGTCGGCGCCGCGCTCGTCGAGCACGACGATGCGACGAAAGCCCTGCAGTGCCGCCTGCAGGCGAACTTTCTCGGCGGCCAGCAGCTGCTCGCGGGTTTTCGACCCGCGCATCTCGGGCTTGATCTCGACGACGCTCATCGGCAATTCGCGCGGCATGCGCTTGAGGTACTCGGCGCAGCCCTTGGCGACCCACTCGGGGAGCTTGTGACCGACCGCCAGAATGCACAGTTTCATGCCGAGCGCTCTAAACCTCTTGTGCTGCTGCCGGCGTCTTGCGCGCGCGCGCCGGAACCTTGCCGCTCCACAGTTCTTCGAGGTTGTAATAGCTGCGGATCGCCGGCTGCATGACATGGACGACGATGTCACCGAGATCGACCAGCACCCATTCGCCGCTCTCTTCGCCTTCGGTCGAGATCACCTGCCCGCCGGCTTCGCGTACCTTGTCCTGGACATTTTGCGCGAGCGACCGCACATGACGGTTCGAATCGCCGCAGGCAATCACGATCCGTTCAAAAAGCGGGGTGAGCTTGGCGGTGTTGATGACTTCGATTTCATGACCCTTGATGTCTTCGAGCGCGGTCACGACGATTTTTTCGAGCTGGGATAGTTTCATTGGCGTTTCAGTTCTCCGAGTAAAGGTGGTGCTCTTGAATATGGGCAAGCAGCGCGTCCGGAATCAAATAACGCACGCTGCGGCGTTTCGACAGCAGTGCGCGGATCTTGGTTGCCGAGATGTCGAACTGGGTCATCGCAAAACTGACGATGGCGCCGGCCGGCGCCGCCGCAAGCAGCTTGGGATCCGGGCTGAAGCGTTGCCGAAAGACGGCGGCCAAGGCCTCGGGAAGGCTCGTCGCATCGACCGGAAAGCCCGGCCGGTGCGCCACCGCGATGTGCGCCAGGTCGAACAGCTCGGACCAGCGATGCCAGCGCGTCAGCCCGGCAAAGGCGTCGGCACCGACCAGCAGCACCAGCGGCCGCTGCGCGCCGCAGACCTGAGTCTCGCGCAGCCGTGCTAGCGTCGGCACGGTATAGCTGGGGCGGGCGTCGTCGGCGAGCGCTTGCTCGACTTCGGCGCTGTCTACTTCGAAACGCGGGTTGCCGGCTATCGCCAGCCGCACCATTTCAAGCCGTTGCGCGGCGCCGACCTGCGGCGTCTCGCGACACGCCGGCAGGCCGGCGGGAATCCAGCGCACCCGCGCGAGATCAAGGCTGTCGGCGGCCTCTTCGGCGAGCCGCAGGTGAGCGAAGTGGACCGGATCGAAAGTGCCGCCAAAAACGCCCAGCGGCCTGTCACCCGCCACCGCTGCAAACTCAGACATTCTCGTCGATGCTCACGAAAACGTCGCGATAGCTCACGTAGAAACTGGCGTAAAGCGTCGGCAGCAGAACCAACACGATCAGCGAGGTCAATACCACCGAGACCAGCTCGACGCCACCGACCGACATGGCGCTCAGCAAACCGACCAGCATGCCGGGAATCAGCGCGCCAACGACGGCGATCGACGCCGAATAAACGACGAAGGCGCGCCAGTTGCGCAGACACGCGACGAAGCTGAAAAAAAGCGATTTACCGACCGGCAGGCCGTGCCAGGCGACCAACACCGGCGCGTACCAGTAGGCCATCATCAGCGGCGCGAAGAGCACCAGCGCGAGTTGTCCGGCGAACATCACCGTCTCGCTGGTCAGCGTATTCTCGCTCGGGCTCTGCCCCAGAACGACGAGCCGGAACAACACGCCGCCGTCGACCGCGGCAACGATGGCGAGGATCGCGATGCTCACGGCAATATAAACGGCGCCGAGCACCAACAACGAACGCAGGTTCTGCTGGAAGCCCGAGAACAGAAGCTGTGGCGGCAGCGGGCTGCCGTGCTCGAGCAGACGGCAGGCGTTCATCAGGCTCACCGAAAAAACCGGAATCAGCAGCGTCGCCGCCAACTGGCCGAGCAGCGGCACCGAGTTGATCAGCGCCATCAGAATCCAGTAGCTGAGTACGGCGAGCGAGAGCCTGAGCTGATTTCTGCGGAAGATCGCGAAACCTTCGGTCAGCCAGCGCCAGCCACGAGCGGCGGGAAGCGTCAGCGCTTGCATGGTCGGCGACAGTTAGTTGGCAACGAAGATATCCCGATACGAAGCATAAATTGACCCGGAAAGCACGGGGATGAGGACCAGAAAGCCGAGCCCGACGGGCAGCGCCGCGAAGAACATCAGCACCAGCACGATCAGGCCGTAGACCACGAACGCCAAGGTGTTCTTGAGGCAGGCGTTGAAGCTCGCCTTGAGCGCCGCCAGCGGCGCCATGTTGTTGAAGAAGACCAGCGCCGGCGCGAACCACAGCGCCATGAAGAGCGGCACCGACAGCACCAGCGACAGCAGCATGGCCAGCAGCAGCCCGCCGAAGGCCAGCCCGATTCCCGCCGCCCGCCCCATCATCAGCCCACCGGCGACGCTGCCGCCGCCGAGCATCAGCACGACCAGGAAGACGATCAGCATCGCCGCCATGTAGAACACGCCGACCATCACCAGATTGCCGGTGTTGTGCTTGAAGCCGGCGAACAGATCGCCGACCTCCGGCGCTTGCCCGTCCGCCGCTTTCTGGCAGGCCAGCAGCAGGCCGGCGCCGAGCAGCGGCGTGAGCAGATTGGCGGCCAGCGTGCCGACCAGCGGAACGATGTTGAGCCCGAGCATAAGCACCAGCAGCACGATGGTGATCGCGATCCACACCCCGGGATTGACGACGAACAGCGCCCAGCCCTGCTTGAGCCAGTCGAAGGCGTTGCCCGCGCCGATGGCGCGGCTGTTGCCGTGGTAGGGCGGCGCCGCGAGCGGGAAGTGTTCCATCGGAGGGTTGGTGGGCATCGTTTGAAGGGAAATTAGGCGGTCGCGCGACGCACCGCGAACTCATCGGCTCGCGGCATCAGCCGACGTCAGAAGGTGCCAATCACCCACATCGGAATACTCAACGCCGGGGTTCCCGGCGCTTCGACGGGAGCAAACGAACCGTCGCCACGCTGATCGACCAGCGTGTAAGGAATACCGTTTTCAGGCGTCACCGTGATCTTGTAGAGCTTGCCGTTGATTCGCGTCTCCTCGACCGTGGCGCCTTCGCGCTGGCTAATCGTCACCTGCGGCTCGAGCGAATCGTCGAGCGGAACCATGGCTGGCGGCTTGACGTCGGGAACGGGCGGCGGAGCGTCGGTCTGGGCCAGAACCGGGGTGGCCAGCAAGGCCAGCAGGGCAACGATGAAGGAAAAACGCGGCATGAAAAGAATTCCGGGTAGCGGTCAATAGGCCTTGATTGTATTACAGATTGAGCAACATCTCGTGTTCGGCAGGAAGCGGCGCAAAACCGCGGCTCTCGTAATGCTTGAAAATGGCCTCGACAACGTCTTCCGGCTTGTCGATCAGCTGGATCAAATCGACATCCTCGGGCGAAATCACCCCTTCGCTGACCAGCGTGCTGCGGAACCAGTCGATCAGGCCACGCCAGAACGGCGCGTGCACCAGAATGATCGGAATCCGGCGGCTCTTGCCGGTCTGGATCAGCGTCAGCGCTTCGAGCAATTCGTCGAGCGTGCCGAAGCCGCCAGGCATCACGACGTAGGCGTTGGCGAAACGAACGAACATGTACTTGCGCGCAAAAAAGTGACGGAAGCTCTGTGAAATGTCCTGGTACTCGTTGGTCGTCTGCTCGTGCGGCAGCTGGATATTGAGGCCGATGCTCGGCGACTTGCCGTAGAACGCGCCGCGATTGGCGGCCTCCATGATCCCCGGCCCGCCACCGGAGATCACCGAGAAGCCGGCGTCCGAGAGTCGCCGCGCGATGGTCTCGGTGAGCTGGTAGTAAGGGGAATCGGGCGCCGTTCGCGCGCTGCCGAAGATCGAAACCGCCGGCCTGATCGCCGACAGGCGCTCGGTCGCCTCGACGAACTCTGACATAATGCCGAAAACCCGCCAAGCCTCGCGTGACGAGTCGGACTTCGCTTCGTCGGCTTCGGCGCAACGCGGCACCTTTTCTTTTTCGCTCATTGCATTGACCCAAATATGCCTACACTGCTGCTGGTCGACGGATCGTCGTATCTCTACCGCGCGTTTCACGCCATGCCGGACCTGCGCAACACGCTGGGCGAACCGACCGGCGCCATCTACGGTGTGCTCAACATGCTACGCCGGCTCGATAGCGACCACAAGGCGACCAACGTCGTCCTCAAGGCCTGCGTCTTCGACGCCAAGGGCAAGACTTTCCGCGACGACTGGTACGCCGACTACAAGGCCAACCGGCCGCCGATGCCCGACGATCTGCGGCTGCAGATCGAGCCGATCCACCAGGGCGTCGCCGCCTGCGGCTGGCCAATCCTGATGGTCGATGGCGTCGAGGCCGACGACGTGATCGGCACGCTGGCGCGCCAGGCCGCCGCACAGGGAATCAAGGTGGTGATCTCGACCGGCGACAAAGACCTCGCGCAGCTCGTCGATGCGCACATCACGCTGGTCAACACGATGAGCAACGAGACGCTCGACGAAGCCGGCGTTCTCGCCAAGTTCGGCGTTGCCCCCGAGCGCATCGTCGACTACCTGACGCTGGTCGGCGACAAGGTCGACAACGTTCCGGGCGTCGACAAGGTCGGCCCCAAGACGGCGGTCAAGTGGCTCACGCAGTACGGCTCGCTCGACGGCGTGATCGCCGCAGCGGGGCAGATCGGCGGAGCGGTCGGCGAGAACCTGCGCGCCGCGCTCGACTTCCTGCCGCTCGCGCGCAAGCTGGTGACCGTTCGCTGCGACGTCGACCTGCCGCTCGCGCTCACCGAGCTTGCGCCGCGCGAGATCGACCGCGCGGCGCTCGCCGAACTCTTCACGCGCTACGAGATGCGCTCGTGGCTCAAGGAAGTGAGCCAAGCGGTGACGCCCGCCGCGCCCGCCGCCGCAGCGTTCGCGCTGCAAGCTTCGCCGGCTGCCGCACCGCCCCCCGACCTCCTCGGCAACGACGGCGCGCATCGCGCCAGTTACGCGACGATACTCGACGAAGCGAGCTTCGCCGCATGGCTCGAAAAAATCGAGCGCGCAGAGCTCACCGCGATCGACACCGAGACGACCAGCCTCGACCCCTTCGCCGCGCGCCTGGTCGGCATCTCGTTCGCCGTCGCGCCAGGGGAGGCCGCCTACCTGCCGCTCGCCCACGACTACCCCGGCGCTCCCGCGCAACTGGACTTCAACGACACGCTGGCGCGCTTAAAACCCTGGCTCGAATCGGCGCAGCACGCCAAGATCGGCCAGAACCTCAAGTACGACCAGCACGTCTTCGCCAACCACGGCATCGCGATCAAAGGCGTCGCGCACGACACGCTGCTCCAGTCCTACGTGCTCGAAGCGGGCAAGGAAGGCGTTCGCGGTCACGACTTGGGATCGCTCGCGCTGCGCCACCTGGGACTCGCGACGATTCCCTACGAGCAACTGTGCGGCAAGGGCGCCAAGCAGATCGGCTTCAACCAGGTCGCCGTCGCAGAGGCCGCCGAATACGGCGCCGAGGATTCGGACCTGTGCCTGCGCCTGCACCAAAGACTCTATCCGCAGATCGCCGCCGACCCGGGCCTCGCCTACATCTACGGCGAAATCGAGATCCCCGCGCGCGACATCCTTTTTCGTATCGAGCGCACCGGCGTCGCCATCGACAGCGCGCTGCTCGCGCAGCAGAGCGGCGAACTCGGCAAGCGGCTGCTCGAGCTTGAAAACGACGCGTACGAGGCCGCCGGCCAGCCGTTCAACGTCAATTCGCCCAAGCAGCTCGCCGAAATCCTGTTCGTCAAGCTCGGCCTGCCGGTCAAGAAGAAGACGCCGTCGGGAACGCCGTCGACCGACGAGGAGGTGCTCTCCGAACTCGCGCTCGACTACCCGCTGCCCAAGATCCTGCTCGAATCGCGATCGCTCGCCAAGCTCAAGAGCACCTACACCGACAAGCTGCCGAAGATGGTCAATTCGGCGACCGGCCGCGTGCATACCAGCTACATGCAGGCGGTAGCGGTCACCGGCCGGCTGTCGTCGAGCGACCCCAACCTGCAGAACATCCCGGTGCGCAGCGCCGAGGGCCGGCGCATCCGCGCCGCGTTCATCGCGCCGCCGGGCGGCCACATCGTTTCGGCCGACTACTCGCAGATCGAGCTGCGCATCATGGCGCACCTGTCGCAGGACGAGCGGCTGATGGATGCCTTCGCGCAAGGCGAGGACGTGCACCGCGCGACGGCGGCAGAGATCTTCGGCGTCACGCCGATCGAGGTCGGCGCCGACCAGCGGCGCGTCGCCAAGACGATCAACTTCGGGCTGATCTACGGCATGAGCGCCTTTGGCCTCTCGCGCGCGCTCGACATCGAGCGCGGCGCCGCGCAATCGTATATCGAGCGCTACTTCGCGCGCTATCCGGGCGTCGCGCGCTACATGGAAGAGACGCGCAAGCAGGCAAAAATCAACGGCTGCGTCGAAACGGTCTTCGGCCGCCGCCTGTGGCTGCCCGAAATCCACGCCGCCCAGGCCGGCCGCCGCCAGGGCGCCGAACGCGCGGCGATCAACGCGCCGATGCAGGGCACCGCCGCCGACCTCATCAAGCTGGCGATGATCGCCGTGCAGCGCTGGATCGACGGCGCGGGACTCAAGACCCGCCAGGTGATGCAGGTGCACGACGAACTGGTGCTCGAAGTTCCCGACGACGAGCTGCAAAGGGTACGCATCGAGCTGCCGCCGCACATGACGCAGGTCGCCAAGTTGCGCGTGCCACTCGCCGTCGAAGTCGGCGTCGGCGCCAACTGGGACGAAGCGCACTGAGCCCTGATCAGGCCTGGGCTTCGCTTGGGGCAGCCACCGCCTTGGCCGCTGACGGCGAAGCGCCCAACTCATCCTTGAGACGCTGGCGGTCGAGTTCATTTTCCCAACCGGCGACGACGATGGTCGCGACGCCGTTGCCGACGAAATTGGTCAGCGAGCGCGCTTCCGACATGAAGCGGTCGATTCCCAGGATCAGCGCGAGTCCGGCGACCGGAATCGACGGAACGACCGCCAGCGTCGCCGCCAGCGTGATGAAACCCGAGCCGGTGACTCCCGCCGCGCCCTTGGACGTCAGCATCGCGACGCCGAGCAGCGTCAGCTCCTGGCCCCACGACAGGTCGATGTTGAGCGCCTGGGCGACGAACAGCGCGGCCATCGTCAGGTAGATGTTGGTGCCGTCGAGGTTGAACGAGTAACCTGAGGGAACGACCAGACCGACCACCGATTTCGCACAACCGAGCCGTTCGAGCTTGTCCATCAGCGGAATCAGCCCCGATTCCGACGACGAGGTGCCGAGCACGGTGAGCAGTTCCTCCTTGATGTAGAGCAGGAAACGAACGATGTTGAATCCCGAAAACGCGGCGATCAGGCCGAGAACGACGAAGACGAACAGCAGGCAAGTGAGGTAGAAACTCATCATCAGGTCAGCGAGCGGGGTAAGCGCGGCGATGCCGTACTTGCCGACGGTAAAGGCCATGGCGCCGCCGGCGCCGATCGGCGCGAGCTTCATGATGGTATTCATCATCGCGAAAAAAATCCGCGAACTCTCTTCGATGAAGCGATGGACGGTCTGTCCGGCAGCCCCGAGCGCCATCAGCGCGTAGCCGAAGAGGATGGCGACGAGCAGCACCTGCAACAGGTCGCCCGAGCCGGTAAAGGCGTCGGTGAAGGTCTTCGGGATGATGTTCATGACGAAGTCGAGCGCGCTCTGGCTTGACGCCGATTGCGCATAGCTGGCAACGGCCTTGGCGTCGAGCGTCGCCGGGTCGACGTTGAAGCCCTTGCCCGGCTTGAGCAGATGCATCACCAGCATGGCGATGACCAGCGCCAGCGTCGACACCAGCTCGAAGTAAATCAGCGCCTTGCCGCCGACGCGACCGACCTTCTTCATGTCGCCGGCGCCCGAAATGCCGAGCACGACGGTACAGAAGATCACCGGGCTGATCAGCATCTTGACCAGCGCGATGAAGCCGTCGCCGAGCGGCTTGAGCAGCACCGCGGTCTTCGGTTCGAAGTAGCCCAGGGTGCCGCCGGCGATGATCGCCAGCAGCACCCAGAAATAGAGATAACTTGCCAGCCGTTTCATGGGTTCCCTTCCTTTTGGCCCGACATGTAGAGACCGACCAGCCGCGCGACCATCACCGCCAGATAGAGCTGCCCGGCGATCGCCTGAACCATCGCCAGGCCGCGCGCCAGATCGCTCTTGGGCACGACGTCGCCGTAGCCGACCGTCGTTTGCGTGATGAAGCTGAAATAGATTCCCGCGGGCAGCAACAGACGACCGCCCTCGGGCAGGAAATAGGCGTCGTGCCAGAGCGCAGCGACCGAACAGTGCAGCATGGCGAACAGGATGCCGACCAGCAGATAGACGCTCAGTGCGGCGAACAACAGCTCAGCGCTGACCCGCGTCGAACTCATCGCCACGCGCACCGCATCGATTCCGGCGACAAAGCCCAGGACGACCAGCGCGACCGTACTGATCGCAATCACGCTGTGCCAATTGACCGACCCGGCAAGGACGCGAACCGTCAGCATGGCGAGCAACACGATCAGCAACAGGTGCGACAGATGACGGCTGCGCATGCCGACCAGCGCAGCGCCCAGGCTCACGGCCAGCAGCACGGTCATCGGCGTCTGATCGAAGCCGAGCGTCGCGAGCAGCGGAAAACCGATCAGCGTCAGCAACAGCGTACAGAAAAGAACACGGTAGCGATGCTCGAGCCAGCGCGCAAAAGCCGTGCGCAATAGATGATGCAGCTGCCCTGTCAACGACCTGTCTTGCATTGTCACCTTTCACCGCGGCGGCCGGCGGTTCAGTTCGAAATACCCTGACTGCTGTCAGGGTCAGAGCGAATTAGAACAGAGAATCGCCGCCGGCGGCAGCAGAATTCGACCTGGCGGCTACAACCAGCCGAAGTGCTTGAAGCGCCGGTAGAGCACGAAGCAGGTCAGCGCAATGACGCCGATCGCCGCCGGGTAGCCGTACTCCCACTGCAACTCGGGCATCGCCTTGAAGTTCATTCCCCAGATTCCGGCGAAGGCGGTCGCCACCGCGAAGATCCCGGCCCACGCCGCGAGCTTCTTGTTCACTTCGCTTTCCTCGATGGTCACCATCGACAGATTGACCTGGATCGCCGTGCCTATCGTTTCGCGCGCGGCGTCGAGCGAGGCGTTGATTCGCGTCAGGTGGTCATAGACGTCGCGGAAATACTCCTGCGAATTGACGCAGGTCTTGGGCACGCGGCCGCCGTGCAGCTTGGCCGAGGCCTCCAGCAACGGCACGACCGCGTGGCGAACGACCATCACCTTGCGCTTCAGGGCGTAGAGGCGCTCGATGTTGGCGCGCGCGGTGCCTTTCGCGAAGATCTGCTCCTCGATCGTTTCGAGCTCGGTTTCGAGCAGATCGACGATCGGAAAATAGCGGTCGACGACGGCGTCCATCAGCGCGTAGAAAACGAAACTGGCGCCGTGCGACAGCAGTTCGGGCTCGCGCTCGCAGCGTTCGCGAACGCTGTGGAAGGTCTGTTCGCTATGGTTGCGCACCGACAGCACGTAGTTGGCGCCGACGAAGATCGCCACCTCGCCGACCGCCAGTTCGTCGCCGGAGAGTTCAAGCAGGTGCAGCACGCAGAACAGCGAGTCGCCGTACTCCTCGATCTTGGGCCGCTGGTGACCCTTGCGCGCATCCTCGACGGCGAGCTCGTGCAAGCCGAACTCGCGCTTCATTTCGTCGAGTTCGGCGGGGTCCGGATCGCGCAGCGCGACCCAGACGAAGGCGTCGCTGTGCTCGACGTAGTCGCTGATGTCGGCGACGGGAAGATCGGCAAGTTTCCTGCCGTTGGCGTAGGCCGCGCAATTGATCAGCATCGGCGTCTTTCCGGGTCATTGGCGGTGGCAAAGTATACGTCGGCGCGCCGTCCGCGGCCAGCGATCGTTTTGCCGATGTTAGAATCCCGGCTCGCCGCCCCGGAGCTACTGCGCATGAATTTTCCGCCCCCCGCCTTTGAAGCAAAAATCGTCGCCCCCTCTGATCTTGCCGCGCGAATCGCGCAGTTGCCGCGCCCGCTGGTATTTACCAACGGCTGCTTCGACATCCTGCACCGCGGCCACGTCACGCTGCTCGGGCAGGCGCGCGCGCTCGGACAATCGATGCTGGTCGCGCTCAATTCGGACGCTTCGGTCAAACGACTGGGCAAGGGTGACGACCGACCGGTCAATACCCTGGCCGACCGCTTGGCGGTGATCGCCGCGCTCGAGTGCGTGACGCTGGTCACCTGGTTCGACGAGGACACGCCGCTAGAACGGATTCTCGAGAGCCGCCCGCAGGTACTCGTCAAGGGCGGCGACTGGCCGGTCGACAAGATCGTCGGCCATCGCGAGGTGGCCGACTGGGGCGGCGCCACGGTGTCGATCCCCTTCATCCACCAGAAATCGACGACCGCGCTGCTCGACAAGATCAGGCGTCTGTAACGGTCGCCTTGGCGGCGAATTGATGACCAATTGACGGCCGCTGCTCAGCCGATCTCGACCCGGTTGCGTCCGCTGCGCTTGCCGCGATAGAGCGCTTCGTCGGCACGCGCGACGATGGTGTGCCAGTTTTCGTCGGCGGCGAACTGGGCGATTCCGAGCGTCATGGTAACCGGAATCTGCGCGCCTTCGAACAACCAAGGACTGCCCGCAACCGTCTCGCGCAGCCGTTCGACGACGACGCTCGCCGTCGCGACATCGGTATCGGGCAACAGCACGATGAACTCTTCGCCGCCCCAGCGGGCGACGCAATCGTAGTCGCGCAGCGCGCCCTGCAGCAGATTGGCAACGCTTTGCAGCACGTGGTCGCCGGCCGCATGACCGTGGCCGTCGTTGATCCGCTTGAAGAAGTCGATGTCGCCCAAAGCCAGCGTCAAGGGATGACCGCTACGCCGACTGCGCGCGAACTCGCGCTCGGCGATCTCGGAAAAACGGCGCCGGTTGAGCAGGCCGGTCAGCGCGTCGGTACTGGCAACGCGGCGCAGCACGTCTCCCGATTCCTTGATCACCAACGCCTGAGCGTAAGCGCCGCCGGCGAGCATGGCGCAACAGCCGACGGTATTGACGTGGCGCAGCGTGGCGAGGAAATATTCCGGATACGGGTAGAGCGGGATCGCGTAGCGTACGAACCAGCTGTCGCACGCCAGAAAGAAGGCGATGATCAGCGCCGCCTGCAGCAATCTGAACGGCAAGGGCCGGTCGAGCTGCGCAAAACTGGGAGGAATCGTCGCCAGCAGGTAATACTGGAAACCGGCGTCGGCGCCGAGCACATAGACCGCGAGCAGCGACTGCGCGAAGACCACGACCCAGAGCCAGGGCAAAAGCGGGTTGCGGCGCTCAGGATGGCGCCGCGTCTCGCGGTAGATCAACAGATCGAAGAGCAGACAGGCGAAGTAAGCCGCCGCCAGCGGCCACACCTCCAGGTAGGTGAAAAGCAGCGCAAAGCCGGCATACATCACGGCGACGAAAGGCCCGATGCGCGCACTTAAACGGTGACTGTTCTCAATATGCGCCTGCGCAGCGTCGCCGCTGTCGACTGTCCGGGCTGAAACGGCGGTGGTCTGACGTGGCATGGCGGCGCTCCTCCCCGGATTCAGCCCTGATTTTCACGGATTGTAGCAGCGCTCCCGAAGCGCGCGCCAAGGAGTTTTCGCCGCACCCCAGGGCGCATCGCGAAAGGCCTTGGCGACACCGCCAGGGCCAACGCACCAATTTCGCTTATTTTTCCGCGAGACGCACCAATTCGGTTCGAAATACCGACGCATCAACGTTCAGTCGAAAAACTAACTAATCGATTCAGTTCCTTGCCCGATCTTCTCGTCCGGGTATAAAGATTGCGTAAAACACCTCGCAACCATGCGAGGAGAATAACAATGGGCAACAGCCGAAGCGAACATAGCGCCGCCAACATCAACTATTTGTCGGACTTCATGCACGGCCTGCGTGAAGACGAAGCCAGGCTGCGTGAAATCCAGACCATCTATGACAATCTCACGCTGCTTGGCCAGCTTCTTTGCGCCGGCACCGACATCACGCCGATGCGCACCGACTTCAAGGATCTGGCCGATGTGCTGCTCACCCAACTGGCACAGGAACTCAGAAAGAAGGCGGTCCTCGGCCTGCGCTCGAATGCGCGCGTGGCGATCGACATCCTGATCCGCAACCTCTTCGAACGGACTGCCGACATCGGCTTTTTGGCGACCGACAGCAACATCCGCAGCTATGCCGAGCGGGCGCAGGCGAGCAACGCCGTCGCCCGCAACGCGCTGCACGCGCGCTTCGGCGAATACATTCGAAAATACTCCGTCTACCACAACATCATCCTGCTCGCACCGGATGGCAAAGTGCTGCTCCAGTTCGACGAAAGCAACCCGGTCAGCGCGTCAAGCGACCCGCTGATCGCCGAGTCGCTGAGCACCGAGCAGGCCTACGTCGAGACCTTCCGCAGCACCGACCTGCTGCCCGGCGAGGACTCGCCGCTGATCTATTCGTATCGCGTGATGAGCGAGGACCTCAGCCACCCGGTTGGCGTGCTTTGCCTGTGTTTCCGTTTTCAGGACGAGTGCCAGCGGATTTTCCGCAGTCTGCAGGGCGACGAAGACTGGACGGTCATCACCCTGCTCGCCCCCGACGGCAAGATTATTGCCAGCAGCGACCCCTACCAGTTTCCGCTTGGCGCACGGCTCGAAAGAGCCGCCAGCGACGAATGCCGGGTCGCGCGCTTCGCTGGCCGCGAATACCTGACGACCAGCTGCGAGACCCACGGCTACCAGGGTTATCGCGGGCCGGGCTGGGTCGGACAGGCACTGGCGCCGCTCAACCACGCCTTTGAAATCTCGCTGGCCGATGAACTTGAGGACGTGCCGAAAGCGGTCCTCGCCGGCGTCCTGGCGACGACGACGCTGTTCTCGCCCGAATTGCGCGACATCCCGTTGCGCGCCGCCAGCATCCAGCGCGAACTCAACCGTACCGTGTGGAACGGCAACGTCTGGTTGTCACGCGACCAGCAGGCGCAGAACAGCTCGTTCGCCAAGGTCCTGCTCTGGGAAATCGGCAGCGCCGGCGTGCGCACGCGCAGCGTCTTCGGCGCATCGACGACCAACCTCTACGAGACCGTCGTCTCGTCGGTGCTCACCGACTGCTTGGCGCAGGCGGCGCTGGCCATGGACATCATGGACCGCAACCTCTACGAGCGTGCCAACGACTGTCGCTGGTGGGCGCTGACCGGCGCTTTCCAGGAAGCGCTGGCGCGGGGCGGCGAAACGCAGAGGGACGCGCTGACCGCCGTGCTCAGGGCCATCAACGGGCTCTACACCGTCTATTCGAATCTGCTCGTTTTCGACGCGACCGGCCGCGTCGTTGCGGTGGCCAACCCGGCGTACAACGACATGATCGGGCAACCGCTGGCCGCCGAGTGGACGCGGCAAACGCTGGGCCTGCGCGATTCACAGAGTTATTGCGTATCGCCATTCACGACGACGCCCATTTACGCCAATCTGCCGACCTATGTCTATTCGGCGGTCATTCGCGACAGCGGCGACGATCCGCTCGGCGGCATCGCCATCGTCTTCGATTCGGCGCCACAGTTCATCGCCATGCTCGAGGACGCGCTGCCGCGCAAAGAGGACGGCGGCATCGTCGACGGCGCTTTCGCGCTGTTCACCGAAAGCGACGGCAGGGTGATTGCCAGCACCAATCCCGATCTCACTCCGGGGTGCAAAGTCGAGCTCGGACGCGAGTTCTTTACGCTCGAACGTGGCGGCAGCTACGCCAATGTCGTCGAGTTCGACGGTCGCTATTACGCCATCGGTTCGCGCTTGTCGGCGGGCTACCGCGAGTACAAGAGCGAAACCGAGAGCTATCGCAACGATGTCGTGGCGCTGGTTTTCGTTCCGCTCTCCGAACGCCTGGCGCTGCCCCACGAATTGGGCGCCGCGCGCGGCAGCGAGCACGCGGCTTACGCCAAACGCGAGGCCGGCGGTGACGACGCCGTCGAGGTCGCCACCTTCTACATCGGCGACAACTGGTACGGTGTTCGTTCCAATTGCGTGATCGAGGCGATCGACGCCGACAATGTCACGCAAATCCCCGGAATGCCGGCCTGGGCTCGCGGCTGCATCATGCACGACGAGCAGCCGATTACCGTTTTCGACCTTGGCGGCGCGCTCAACGATCGGCCGACGGACAGCGCAGCGCGGCAGATCGTCGTGATCGAGCGGCCCGATCAGCGCTGGCGTTTCGGCATCCTGGTCGACGAACTGGGGGAGATTCCCGAGATTCCCGCGCAGCGCATCGAGCCGATCCCCGGGATGCTGGCGAGCGGCAATTCATTGACCGAAAGTCTGGTCAAGCCGCCGCCCGGTGATGGCGAGAAGCGCATCCTGATCATCCTGTCGATCGAGCGCATCATGGCACGCCTCAACGACATCGGTCGGGTGCGCCCTGAGCACTGCGCGGCGTAAGCGAGAGCGGCAATGAGTCGCCGGCAAAGCGGCTCATTGCGGCGCGAGCCCGAGGTATAGTAGCAATTTCCGGCAAGATCACCAGCCACTCCGAGGCGTTCAATTGGATAGTCACCCGACCCATGTCGTCAAGCCAGAAGAGCTTTGCATCGGCTTGCACATCCATCTCGACCTGCCCTGGATCAGCCACCCCTTCCCGTTTCCGAGCTTCAAGATCAATTCGCCCGAGCAAATCGCCACCATCAGGGGCCTGGGGCTCAAGGCCATCCGCTACTCGCCGGCCAAGAGCGACTGCCAGCCGCTGATCGTCCTGCCGCGCGACGATACCGCGACGCGCGCCGTCGCCGAGGCGGCGCCGCGCGTCGCCGACGACCCAGCGGATCAGGCCAAGCAGGCGCGCATCAAACGGCTCGCCGCGCAACGCGAGAAAATCGCCGCCTGCGAGCGAGAATTTCTCAACACCACGCGGCAGATGAAGGCGGTCCGCCAGAACCTCTTTTCGCGCCCGGACCAGGTCTGCGAACAGGCCACCGATGCCGTCGCCAAGCTCGCCGACTCGATGCTGGTCAACGCCGAGCTCTCGATCCATCTGATGTCAGACAAGGTCGCCGGCGACGACGTCTTCAACCACGCGCTCAACGTCTGCCTGCTGTCGATGATGGTCGGCAAGGAAATGCAGCTGCCCGCCGCACAAGTCAAGCTGCTCGGCCTCGGCGCGCTGCTGCACGACCTGGGCCAGGCCGAGATTCCCGGCCACATCAAGAACAAGACCACGGCGCTGACCCGGCCCGAAGCAGCGCTGATGCGGCAGCACTGCGCGATGGGGGTGACCCTCGGCAAGCAGCTCGGCTTGCCTGGCGAAGCGCTGCTGATCATCGCCCAGCATCACGAACACCTCGACGGAACGGGTTACCCGCGGATGCTGCACGAGCCCCAGTTGTCGCGGCTCGCAAGGATAGTCGCCGTCGTCGAGACCTACGAGGAGCTGTGCAGCCCGCGCAACCCGGCGCGCGCCTGCACGCCGCACGAGGCGCTGTCGCAGCTCTACGGCCAGCAGAAGAAACAGCTCGACGAGACGGTGGTGACCTCGTTCATCCGCTGTTTGAGCGTCTACCCGCCGGGAACGATCGTGCTGCTGTCCAATGGCGCGCTCGGCGTGGTGACCTCGGTGTCCAGCGCGCACCTGCTCAAGCCCACCGTAATGGTTTATGACGCGGCGGTGGCCAGCGGCGAAACCATCCTCGTCGATCTTGAGCAGGAGAGCGACGTCACGATCGCCAAAACGATCAGGCCGCAGCAATTGCCACCGGAAGTCGGCCAGTTCTTCAGCGCGAGAAAGCGCATTTCGTACTACTTCAGCAGCGAAGCGGCGGTCGATTAGGCGGCAGCGCTGTCGACAAAGCGCAGCGTCAGCCTCGCGACCGACACCGCCAGAAACCTAGAGCCGCGCGCCGACCCAGGCCGCGACCGAAGCGAGCGCCGCCGGCAGCTTGGCCGGCTCGCTGCCGCCCGCCTGCGCCATGTCGGGACGGCCGCCGCCCTTGCCGCCGACCTGCTGGGCGACCATATTGACGAGCTCTCCGGCGCGGACCTTGGCGGTGAGGTCGGCAGTCACGCCGGCGATCAGCGTGACCTTGCCGTCGGCAACGCTGGAAAGAACGATCGCCGCTGATTTGAGCTTGTCGCGCAGCTTGTCCATCGTTTCGCGCAGCGAATTGAGATCGGCGCCTTCGAGCGTCACCGCCAGCACTTTGGCGCCTTTGACTTCGACCGCCGAGCTCGCCAGATCGTCGCCCTGAGCCGCCGCCAGTTTGCTCTTGATCGCCGCCAGTTCGCGTTCGAGATGGCGAACCTGGTCGAGGATCGAATTGACCCGCGCCTGCGCTTCGGCGGGCAGCACCTTGAGCGTTCCGGCGATGCCGCCGAGCGCGGTTTCCATGCCTTGCATATAGGACAGCGCGTTGTCGCCGGTCACCGCTTCGACGCGGCGAATTCCGGCGGCGACGCCGCCTTCGGCGACGATCGAAAAGAGCCCGATGTCGCCGGTGCGACGCACGTGCGTTCCGCCGCACAGTTCGCGCGACGAGCCGATGTCGATGACGCGAACTTCGTCGCCGTACTTCTCGCCGAACAGCATCATCGCGCCAAGCTTCTGCGCTTCACTGATCGGCATCACCCGGTGTTGGCAATCGACGTTGGCCAGAATCTCGGCATTGACCAGATTCTCGACGCGACGGATCTCTTCGTTGCTCATCGGCTGGTTATGCACGAAGTCGAAACGCGTCTTGTCCGGGTCGACCTGCGAGCCTTTTTGCTGCACGTGGTCGCCGAGCACTTCGCGCAGCGCCTTGTGCATCAGGTGCGTCGCCGAGTGGTTGCGCATGATTCTGGCGCGCGCCAGCGTGTCGACCTTGGCGCTGACCGTATCGCCGACCTTGAGGCGGCCGGTCCTCTGCACGCCCTGATGGCCGAAGACGGTGGCCTGGATTTTCTGCGTATCCTCGACGGCGAAAATCCCCTGCGCCGACTGCAACACGCCGCGGTCACCGACCTGGCCGCCCGATTCGGCGTAGAAGGGGGTTTCGTCGAGAACGACGACGCCCAGTTCGCCTTCGTTAAGCTCATTGACCGGACTGCCGTCGCGGTAGAGCGCCAGCACGCAGCCCTTGGACTCGAGGCGCTGATAGCCGTGAAAGGTCGTCGTCTTGCCGCTGTATTCGAGCGCCGCGGCCATCTTGAACTTGCCGGCGGCACGCGCCAGGTCCTTCTGCCGCTGCATCGCCGCTTCGAAGCCGTCGGCATCGACGGTGACGCCGCGTTCGCGGCAGATGTCGGCGGTCAGGTCGAGCGGAAAACCGAAGGTATCGTGCAATTTGAACGCCGTCTCGCCGTTGAAAATACCTTTACCACCCATTGCTGCGAGCTCGCCTTCGAGGATCGCCATGCCGTGTTCGATGGTCGCGAAGAAGCGGTCCTCTTCCTGGCGCAGTACGTCGATGATTCGCGCTTCGCCCGAGACCAGTTCCGGATAGGCACTGCCCATCTCGGCGACCAGGTCGGGAACCATGCGGTTGAAGAAAGCGGCGCGCGCGCCGAGCTTGTAGCCGTGGCGGATGGCGCGCCGGATGATGCGGCGCAGCACGTAACCGCGCCCCTCGTTGCCGGGAATCACGCCGTCGGCCAGGAGGAAAGAACAGGCGCGAATGTGGTCGGCGAGCACCTTGAGCGACGGGCTGTTCATGTCATCGCCAGAGGTTTCGCGCGCCGCCGCGGCGATCAGACTCTGGAAGAGATCGATCTCGTAATTGCTGTTGACGTGCTGCAGCACCGCGGCGATGCGCTCGAGCCCCATGCCGGTATCGACCGACGGCTTGGGCAGCGGATGCATGACGCCCGCCTCGTCGCGGTTGAACTGCATGAAGACGTTGTTCCAGATCTCGATATAGCGGTCGCCGTCCTCGTCGGGCGATCCGGGCGGGCCGCCGGCGATGTGCTCGCCGTGGTCGAAGAAGATCTCGGTGCACGGGCCGCAGGGGCCGGTATCGCCCATCATCCAGAAATTGTCTGAAGCGTAGCGCGCGCCCTTGTTGTCGCCGATGCGAACGATGCGCTCGGCGGGAATGCCGATCACTTCATGCCAGATCGCGTAGGCCTCGTCGTCCTCGGCATAGACGGTGACCCACAGGCGATCGCTGGGTAATTTGTAGACATCGACCAGCAGTTCCCAGGCGTACTTGATCGCGTCGAGCTTGAAGTAGTCGCCGAACGAAAAATTGCCGAGCATCTCGAAGAAGGTGTGATGGCGAGCCGTGTAACCGACGTTCTCGAGGTCGTTGTGCTTGCCGCCGGCGCGAACGCATTTCTGCGAAGTCGTCGCGCGCACGTAGGGGCGCTTGTCGAAGCCCAGGAAGACGTCCTTGAACTGGTTCATCCCGGCGTTGGTAAACAGCAGCGTCGGGTCCTCGTGCGGAACGAGCGAACTCGAGGCCACGATCTGGTGGCCCTTGGATTCAAAGAACTTGAGGAACTTGTCGCGGATTTCGGCGCTTTTCATCGGTTTTAATCCCTGCCCGGGCGTATTTCAAAGGGGTTCGATTCTAGCACCGAAGGGCGCGCGAAGCTAAGCGCGATAGCGCCCGGTTCAGGGCGATTGCGCGCTCAGCAAATCGATACGATCGGAAAATACCGACGTCACGCCGCGCGCCCACAGTGACTGGGCAACTTCCGGCGCATTGACCGTCCAGCACAGCACCGGAACGCCGGCAGCCCGGGCAGCGCCGAGCAGCGCGTCATCGACTTCGTCGGCCGAACAATGCAGGCTGTAACCGTCGAGCGCGGCGAGGCGCTGCTGCCAGTCATCAGGCGGGCGAACCCACAGCTGACCGATCGGCAATTGCGCCGAGACGCGCCGCGCCGCTTCGAGCGCGGCCTCCGAGAACGACGAGACCAGCGGCAACGCGGCGCCCTGCCAGAGTTCGACGAGCTGGCGCGCGACGACCTCGCCGGTGATCGCCTCGAAACCGGCGGCCGGCTTGATCTCAACGTTGGCCATCAGGCCGAGCTCGCGACACAGAGCGGCGGCCGCGGCGAAGGTCGGCAACGGTTCGCCGGCGAAGGCGCGATGCTGGTAAGCACCGGCGTCGAGACGCCGCAGCACCGCGTCGGTCGCCTCGCAGACGCGGCCGGTACCGCTCGTCGTGCGCTCGAGCGCTTCGTCGTGAATCAGCCAGGGCGAGCCGTCGGCCGACAGCATGACGTCGAACTCGACGGCGCCCAAGCCCAGCGCTTGCGCGATGCGCAATCCGGCCAGCGTATTCTCCGGCGCCAGCGCACCGCCGCAGCGGTGCGCGAAGACGCGCGGCAAAGGCCAAGCCGGCGCCGGGCGACTCATTTGTGACGCTTACCTGGTTTGCCGGCTTTGGCCTCGGCCGCCGGTACCTGCGCTTGCGCCAGCAGCACGGCGTTGCCGCGGGCGACGGCGTTGTCGAGCGCCTCCTTGGCCGGCTTCTTGTTGTCCCATACCGTTTCGAGCTCTTCCTCGACGATCACGCGCACCGGCGTGATCTGCGCGACGCGGACGGGTGCCGGCAGCGGCTTGCCCTTGAGCTCGTCGTACGCCACCTGCAGCCCGGCCAGATCGGCTTTCATCAGTTTGCTGCTGGCCGCCAGGCGCGCCACCGGCGTCATCGGCAGGTAACCGCCGGCCAGCGTCATGCTGATCTGAACTTCAGGCCCGAGGACGTAATTGATGAAGCTGGCGACGCCTTTCGTTTCAGCGGGCTTCAAACCACTGGCAATCCACAGCGAGGCACCGTCAGCCAGCGTGCTTTGCGGCGCGCCATGCACGTCGTCGTGGTAAGGCAGTGCCGAAACGCCGACATCCAGCGCCTTGTTTTCGGACAAGGTCCCGTAGATCGCCGAAGAGCTGGTCAGCATCCCGCATTCGCCGCTGGCAAAACGGCGGTCGGCCTCGTCGCGACGGCCAAAATAGATGAAGTACTTGCTCTTGTACCAGGTCGCCAGCATCGCCACGTGCTTGATCTGCGCGAGACCGTTGAAGTCCAGCTTGCCCTTGGCGTCGGCCACCTCGGTGCCGTTGCGCGCGGACAGATTGTCGATGTGCACCGACGCCGGCCAGGAGGTGGTAAACGGACACTTGCTGCCCGAATCGATCAGCTTGCCGGCAGCTTCCTGCGTCTCGAACCAGGTTTTCGGCGGCGTATCGGGATTGAGCCCGGCTTTGCGGAAGGCGGCCTTGTTGATGTAGAGCACCGGCGTCGAGAAAGCCACCGGCAGCGCGAAGAGCTGACCCTTGCGGTCGACCAGGCCGGTGACCAGTTCGGGCGACAACTTGCTGGCGTCGAGTGGCTGCTTGGCCTCGCGCATCACTTCATAGAGCGGCTTGAATTTGGCCTTACTGGCGACAAAGCGCGAGTACTCCTCGGGCGTCACCAGGTTGATCTGCTTGGGCGCGTCGCCTTCGGCGCGGCGCACCAGCGTCAGATGGACGTCCTTCTGCTGGTCATTGAAAGCCTTGAGCAGCGGCTCGAGGCGCTCGACGCGCACTTCGTCGAGCTGATGCGACAATTCGATTTGAACCGGCGACGGCGCGGGAGCGGCAAGCGCCGCCAGAGGGGCAAGCAGCAACGCGCTCACCGCCAAAGAAATTCGGGAAAAAGACATCTGAGTTCCTTGAAAATATCGACAGAACCGCAGATTATAGTCTCTCACAGTCGAGAGGGTCATCAACGGTTCGCCTGCGGCCTCGTCCGGCGCACTAAAGACCGAACACGAAGCCGCCCGATCAACTTACCAACGACACACCAGACCGGGTTAAAATGGCCGTCATACCAACCAATAACCAGGGATCATCGTGCCGAATACGCCAGTAGGTTCGCTGCGCGCGTCCTTGATCGCTGTCGCGCTATTGTTCAGCCTTTCGGCTTGCGACATGATCCAGCAGCAGATGGGGATCGAAAACCCGGCCGCCAAGGAAGCGCGCGCCGATGCCGACGGCAAGGCGGTCGGCGGCGCCTGTCGCCAGTCGGGACGCGCCATCGAGGACTGCTATTCGATCTACTCATGGCTGCCCAAGGCCTCGATTTACGAGGGCTGGCGCGACATGGACGCCTATATGCGCGACAACAAACTGGAAACTGTCGAACCGCAGCTGCCCCCCGTCGCTGCGCCGCTGACGCCCGGCGCCAAGAAGAAGGCCGCCGCCGCACCCGCCGCCGAAAGCCAGGCGGCGGACGCAAGCAAGAAAGCCGTAGAAAAACACTGAGCCTGAAGCACGCCCTCAATGATGTCCTAGCTAAAGGAGTCGCCATGAGTCAGGAAAAAAAATACCGCTTGGTTACGCGCAGCGATTTTGACGGACTGGTCAGTGCCGTGCTGCTCAATGAACTCGAACTGATCGACGAGATCGTGTTCGTCCATCCCAAGGACATGCAGGACGGCAAGATCGAGATTAGCGATCGCGACATCACGACCAACCTGCCCTATGTGGCGAGCGCACACCTCGCCTTCGACCACCATAGTTCGGAAACACTGCGCGTCGGGGGCGAGGCGGCCAACCGCATCATCAACCCGGACGCCCCCTCGGCGGCGCGAGTGGTTTATGACTACTACGGCGGCAAGAAGGCCTTCCCGCACATTACCGACGACATGATGGACGCCGTCGACAAGGCCGACTCGGCGCAATTCACGCGCGACGAAATCCTCGACCCGGAAGGCTGGGTGCTGCTCAACTACCTGATGGATTCGCGCACTGGCCTGGGCCGCTTCCGCGAGTTCCGCGTCAGCAACTACACGCTGATGATGGATCTGATCGCCTACTGCCGCAATCACGGCATCGACGACATCCTCAAGCTGCCCGACGTGCGCGAACGCGTCGATCTCTACTTCGAGCACGCCATCCCGGCCAAGGCGCAGATCCTGCGCTGCACCACGGTGCACAAGAACCTCGCCGTGCTCGATCTGCGCGGCGAAGAAACGATCTACGCGACCAACCGCTTCATGATCTACGCGCTCTTTCCGCAGACCAACATTTCGATCCATGTGCTGTGGGGAGTACAGAAGCAGAACACCGTTTTCGCCACCGGCAAATCGATTCTCGACCGCAGCAGCCGAACCAATGTCGGCGAACTGATGCTCAGCTACGGCGGCGGCGGCCACCATGCCGCCGGCACCTGCCAGGTGGCCAACGATCAGGCCGACGCGACGCTCAATGCAATCATCGCCAAGATCAACGCTGACAGCGGTTCCCGACGCGCTATCGACTAACACCGCAGCGCCGCGACACCGATTGAATGCAAAACGATGTCAGATCAGATTGAGGCCACGGAGACGACCCGCCCCGTTCGGGCCAACGCTTTTTTTCTGCTGAGCGACTGTCATGAGCTTTTCCAGCGTCGCTTGGCAGACATCGTCAGACAGTCGGGAATTTCGGCACCAGCGGTCATCGACGCTTTTCGCCGCGCCGTCGGCGAAGCCCACGACGAACTGACATCGGCGGAGCAACCGCGCGGTTTCGAGCAGGCGGCAGGACTGACCGCATCGCGCATCACGCTGGTCGATTACGATCACCTCGAACTCGAAATCCGCATCGGAAAAATTGCCCAACGCTTGCGCGAAAACGAACTGATCGACCGCTGGCGAGTCCAGTTGCGTTACATGACTTTGCTGAGCCGGCCAAAGATGGCCGCGACCGCCAACCCGGTCGGTCTCGAACCGATCTGCCGCGGCCTGTGGGCGATCTGCATGACGAGCAAGCACACGCTGGCGCAGAACCTCGATCAACTTGAGCGGCTTGAGCAACAATTGCAGCAGCATCTCCCCGCCGTCTATAGCGAACTCGACGAGCTGCTCGAACGGCACGACGTTGAGCCCGCGCAGGCGCAAATCGTTCGGCGCGCGTCCACCGGCAAACCAGGCGCGGCGCAGGGGCTGGGCGGCGCCGGTGGCGGCGGTTCGGGTGGTAGCGGCGCCGGTGGTGGCCCGGCTGGCTGCGCCGGATTCGCTGACCGGGCGAGCGGAGCGAACGCCACGAACGCGCTGTCGATCCTGCAGCAGGCCGTGCTGCAGCAGCGGTTTGCGCGAGCAGAAGAAACTGACCGCCGACCCGAAGGAACAGTGACCGTCGACGACTCGACGCGGCAGCTGCTCGACCAGTTGATCGAGCAGCTGAGCGCACGCGAGCGTCAGCAAGCCAGCACCACGGCGAATGAGCCGGCCACCGGCGCCATGCCGCGTGCCTTCAGCGCGAAGGACGTCGACCTGCCGCCGGACCAACCCGCGGCGATCGCGCTCGACACCCTGTCGCTCATTTTCGAGGCGCTCTTCGCAACTCCCGAACTGCCCGCTGCGATCAAGGCGGCGATCGGCCAGCTGCAAGTCCCGTTGTTCAAAGTCGCGGTCGCCGACGCGTCTTTCTTTGATGATTGCGAACACCCGGCGCGACGACTGGTCAACCGCATTGCGCGCGCCGCCATTGGCCTTTTGCCGGACAGCGGAAGCGAACATCCGCTGTGTGCCAGCCTCGCCAAAATAGCGCAGGAAGCACGCACGACGCTCGCAGCGGACGACGGCGACCTCTCGCCCGCACTCGCCGCGATCGACGAGTTGATCGAACGACGCGAGCAGTCGCTAATCGCCGGCGCCCCACCGCTGCGCCAACTGCTGGTTGAACACGAGACCAGGCAAGGCTTGGCGCACAGCACGCAGGACTGGCTGTTCAACGCGCTGGGCAAAGCCAGCCACGCCCAGATTGCGCGATTTCTCTGCGAACACTGGCTGCAGGTCATGCAACTTGCCTTCATCAAAGGCGGCGTCGCTGGAGGCGACTGGAAAGAATGCGCAGACACCGCCGACCAACTGCTGGCCAGCGTCCGCCCGCAACAGTCGGTCGAGGAACGCAGGCGATTGCTCGCGTTGATCCCCTCGCTGCTCAAGCGCATCAACGCCGGACTCGACCACCTCATCATGCCGTCGACGGAAAGAACGCTGTTTCTCAACACCTGCTTCCACCTGCAAACCGCCGCGCAGCGCAACCGCCCCGACGCACAGGGCGCCCAGCCCTATACGCGCCCTGCGGCGCCCCCGCCGGCGGCGCCCACCGCCAGTGAGGTCGCCGCCGCGCCGGCCTTGATCCTCGAGCACGGTGGCCAGCGGGTGCGCTACCTGGGCCTGCCGACGGCAGTCCAGTCCGCGTGGCGCAGCGGCGACTCGACCGGAAAGGAAGGCGACTGGATCAGTTTTCTGCTACCCGACGGCGAACGTCGGTGCGGCCTTCACTGCGGTCAAGTGGCGCCGACCGGCACCGTGCTGCTGTGCAACGAACAATGGGCGCACGCCTTGGCCATCGCCCCCGCGCTGCTCGAGCCACACGCGCGTATCGTATCGGCGTCATCGCTGTTCGACGACGCGGCAAACCGGGCGCTCGCCCTGATCAAAACCCGCTGATTTTCCAGCACGCGAAGACGCGCGCTGCAGCGTTCCGTAAAGGGTGTATAATCGCCGCCCTATGCCATTGATTCCACATTTGATTACAGGCGCTGCCGATGCGTTTTGACGAACTCGGCCTCGCGCCCGAGCTGTTACGAGCCATTTCCGAACAGGGTTACACGGATCCGACGCCGATTCAGGCGCAGGCTATTCCCATCGTTCTCTCAGGCAAGGACCTGATGGGCGGCGCCCAGACCGGTACCGGCAAGACCGCAGCGTTCACGCTGCCGCTGCTGCAGCGAATCCTGCCCTTTGCCAGCCCGAGCCCGTCGCCGGCGCGCCACCCGGTGCGCATCCTGATGCTGGCGCCGACCCGCGAACTGGCGATCCAGGTCTACGAGTCGGTCAAGACCTACAGCAAATACACGCCGATGCGCTGCCTGTGCACCTACGGCGGCGTCGATATCAAACCGCAGATCGCCGAAATCCGCCTCGGCGTCGAAATCCTGGTCGCCACGCCGGGCCGCCTGCTCGACCTCGTTGAACAGAAGTGTCTCAACTTCGGCAGCGTGCAGGCGCTGGTGCTCGACGAAGCCGACCGCATGCTCGACATGGGCTTCGTTCCCGACGTCACGCGAATCATCAACCTGCTGCCCAAACAACGGCAGAGTCTGCTCTTTTCCGCGACCTTCTCGGAAGAAATCAAGAAGCTCGCCGACCGCATGCTGCAAGCGCCGGTGCTGATCGAAGTCGCCAAGCGCAATACGGTGTCGGAAACGATCACCCACCGCGTGCACCCGGTCGCCGCCGACGCCAAGCGCGCGCTGCTGGTCAAGCTGCTCAAGTCGTCCGAATTCAATCAGGTGCTGGTGTTCACTCGCACCAAGCTGGAAACCAACAAGCTCGCGCGCGAACTACAGCGCGCCGGAATCGCCGCCGACTCGATCCACGGCGATAAAAGCCAGCTCGACCGAATGAAAGCGCTCGAAGCGTTCAAGGACGGCACGGCGCTGGTACTGGTCGCCACCGACGTCGCGGCGCGCGGCCTCGATATCGACGATCTGCCGCACGTCATCAATTTCGAACTGCCGCACACGCCCGAAGACTACATCCACCGCATCGGCCGCACCGGCCGCGCCGGCAAGCACGGCACCGCGATCTCGCTGGTTTCGGCGCACGAAGTCCAGTATTTGGTCGATATCGAAAAGCTGATCAAGATCCAGGTCGAGCAGGTCATCGTCCCCGGTTTCGACCCCGAATACGATTACGAATACCCGCCCACCGGGCGCCGCGTCCACCACCGCCGGCCGCCCGAGCCATCGGCTTCGGTCGCGCCCGCGGCGCGGCCGCGCCGCGAGCACAGCGACCGCCCCGAGCGCCCGGAACGATCGGAACGTTCACCGAGCAGCCCGCAGCATGCCCGGCGCAAGAGCCACATCGCTGCCGACGGATTCGATTTCGACAAGCCTTACGAGAGCGCGGCGCCGCAACCGCTGGCGGCACCGGCCGACACCGAGTCAGCCGAGGCCGTGGCGCGCATGGAACACCCACACAAGCCGCGGCGCCTGGTCGCGGCACTGCTCGGCGGACTCGGTCGCAAATAGCCGACCTACGGTTTGTGCGGCACGGCGACCAGCTTGAGGATCGCCAGCGAAATATTGTCGCCGTCGCCGACCGCGCGCGCGCGCGCCCGACCGATCAGCTGTTCGGACGCCTGGCGCGCTGAAGTGGCGGCGATCACGCCGGCCAGTTCGACATCATCGAAGTAAGTCCAGAGACCGTCCGAGCACAACAGGAATGAATCTCCGGCTTGCAGATCGTGCGCCTCGCCAAAATCGATTCGCGGCGCTTCGTTGCCACCCAACGAGGTCATCAGAATATTGCGGTTGGGATGAACCAGCGCCTGCTCCGGCGTGATTTTTCCTTTGGCCACCAGTTGCTCGACGTACGAATGGTCGGTGGTGCGAAACAAGGGTTCGCCACCGCGAAAGCGATAGAGCCGGCTGTCGCCGCAGTGCGCCCAGCTCGCCTGTCCCGGCTGCAAGACCAACATCACCGCGGTACTGTGCGGATCCTTTTCGTTCATGAAGCGCGACGCCTTGATCAGCAAGTGCGCCTCGTCGAGGCTCGCCTCGAGCAATGATTGCGGCGACTCGCTGCGCGCCGAAAACTGTTCGAGATTGTTGCGCGCGGTGTAAATCACCTGCTGCGCGGCGAGCGCACCGCCGGCGTGACCGCCCATGCCATCGGCGACGACCGCCAGAGCGACGCCGCCGCCGCGCGGGTGCGGAAAAAGGGCGACACGATCCTGCTGTTCCTGGCGATCGCCCTGATTATGGGCAACGCAGGCATCGATCCTGATTGGCATGCGCTTCAACCTATCCGGCGGGGCGACCAGAATATCATGTTTGACTCGACTCTTTGGCGGGACGCCGGGAGGCGTCGGCGTCTTCCGATATAATCATCGATTCACTTGAGGAAACCAGCCATGGGCAACCGTCTGTCAAAAATTGTCACGCGTACCGGCGACGCCGGAACGACCGGCCTGGGCGACGGCTCGCGAGTTGCCAAGGACTGCCTGCGCATCGACGCCATCGGCGAAATCGACGAGCTCAACTCGAGTATCGGCGTGCTGCTCGCCAGCGAGCTGCCGCCGGCGATCCGCGACGCGCTGCTCGGCGTTCAGCACGATCTTTTCGATCTCGGCGGCGAAGTGTGCATCCCCGGACACCACATCATCAGCGAGGCGCACATCGTTCGCCTTGAAGAACTCGTCACCCGCTTCAACGGCGAACTCACCCCGCTCAAGGAATTTATCCTGCCCGGCGGAACGATGGCGGCAGCGCTCGCCCACCTCGCGCGAACGGTCTGCCGACGCGCCGAGCGGCGCGTGGTGCACCTGTCGAACCACGAACCGGTCGCCGAATTCGTTCTCAAATACCTCAATCGCCTGTCCGACCTGCTCTTTGTCCTCGGTCGCACGCTCAACGTCGCCGGCGGTCGCGGCGACGTACTCTGGGCGCACCAGCGCAGCGCGCCGTAGCGTCAGCGTTCCCGCCCGCTCAGGCAAACCGGGGGGCCTGATCGCCATCGTCGCAAAATGAAACGAGTCACCACGAGTGCCAACACATGCCAACGGAACGCCACAAGCAGATCCGAGCGCTATTCGACGACTACATCGCGCTTTACGCCGCGCGCGATGATCGACTGACGTCACGCTTCAGCGAGAATTTCAGCGGCTACACCGGCGGCGGCGACTTCCTCGTCAAGGACCGCGACGAGTGGATAAAGATCACGCGCCAGGACTTTGCGCAGGTGAACGGCCAGCTGCGCATCGAGATGCTCGATCTTTCACTGCAGGATCTATGCGCTGAAGTGGTCGTCGTCACGGCCTTTTTCCACATCCACCTGCCGATCCCGGAGAGCATCCTGTCGCGCGAAAGTGCGCGGCTGGTGCTGGTCTTCCGGCAAGAAGGCACGGACTGGAAGATCGTACACAGCGGCATCTCAATACCCTACTACCTGGTTCGTGCCGGCGAAGTCTACCCGATCGATGGTCTGCACGAACGCCATCGCGAACTCGAAGCATTGGTCGACCAGCGAACCAAAGCGCTCCAGGCCGCCAACGACAAACTCGAAGCGCTGAGCAACACCGACGGGTTGACCGGCATCGCCAACCGGCGCAGCTTCGACACCGGGCTGGCGCAGGAATGGAAGCGCGCGCAGCGTACCGGCACGTCGCTGGCGCTGTTGGTGATCGACGTCGACCGCTTCAAGCATTTCAACGACCATTACGGCCACCTGGCCGGCGACGACTGCCTGCGCGCGCTCGGCAAGGTACTGGGGGAGACGGGACGACGGGCTGAGGATCTGGTGGCGCGCTATGGCGGCGAGGAATTCGTCGTGATGTTGCCGGGAGCGAAGCTGCCCGATGTGCTCGAACGCGCGCGGCACATCCAGCAGGCGATCCGCTCGCTGGCCATCGCGCACGCCGGAACACCGGCGGCCATCGTCACCGTCAGCATTGGTGTCGCCGTGCAGATTCCGTCGCCACAACAACCCGCCGACGACCTCGTGCAACGCGCCGACCAGGCGCTGTACCAGGCCAAGCGCAACGGACGCAACCGCGTCTGCGCCGCGCCTGGCTGCGCCTGAGCGAAGACCCGCCGCGCCCTTAACGTCCGAAACTGTACGTCCAGAAGAAATCGAGCGCACTCTCCGATCCGGCGCGGCCGACCACCGAAAACTGGCGGTTGAGGTCGACCGTCAGCTTGACGATGCTCTCGGTGGTGCCCAGCGACTGCTCGTAGCTCAAGAGCGCGTTCGACGACAGTCGCTTGCCGACGCTGACGATCTGCCCGTTGACGCTCTGGCTGCTGCCAAAGCCGGTCGAACTTGCGACGCGGCTGGTCGGCACGTTGGCGCTGCCGCCGAGCTGACCGCTGCTGACGGAAAATTCGACCCCCAGAGCGCGCTTCAACTGGCCCAGCACGCCACCGTCCTGACCGCCGAACAGCGTCTGCGCGGCGGCCAGCAGCACGCCGCTATCAGCGCTAGCGCCACCGCTGCCCTGCTCGGGCGGACGGCCGAGCACCAGCCACGACAGCTTTTCGGCGTCCGGAACGGTCGGCGTCGATACCAGCCGGATCTGCGGACGCAGCGCCGTTCCGCTGACCTCGACGCCGGCTTCGACCGGCAGATTCTTGCGCACGGCGAGCACATTGAGCCCCGGGTTGTCGATCGGCCCCTGGAAATTGACGATGCCGCGCTCGATCTCGAGCTGCTGGCCGTAGGCGTCAAAACGCCCGTCGAGCGTGCTGATCGAACCGCTGGCGCGCGGCAGGCCGGCGTCGTCAGAACGGATGCGCAGCTCGCCGGCGAGCCGAGCGTCGACACCGGCACCGCGAAAATGAAAGCGGCGCCCGAGCGCCAGCGCGAGGTCGAGCTTGAGCGCGCGCTGCGCGCGGCTGCCGGCCGGCGTCGCATTGGCGCGGTGCAGCACGACGTCATCGGACAGGCTCGGCCGGCCGGCCGGCGCCAGCGACCAGAAACCGGCGTCGACGGCGAGCTTGCCGCCGACCTCGAGCGTCTGGTCGCGCAGCAGCAACTCGCCGTCGCCCGAAACCGCAACCCACTGGTCGGGCCGCTGCACGACGCCGAGCCGGTCAAGCTGCACGCCGAGCCGCGCCGCACCGTTCGCCCCGGCGAGCGCCAGTTCGCCGCTGGCGGTGATCCGTCCCGGCGTTGCCGTCAGCGCCGCAGCGTCGATGCGCGAATCGAGGCGCAGCGCGCGCGGCAAGGGCGCAAGCTCACTGGCAAAGGAAAGACGGCGCAGCAGCAATCGATTGTTGCTGATCTCGAGCAGCGCCTCGCCGCGCTCGAGGCGCATTCCCTGATCGAGCGCACGCAACGCCAGGTCGTCGCCGCGCCACTGCCCGGACAACAGGGGTCGCGCCGCGCTTCCGCCCAGAGCCATCTCGCCGTGCAGCCGGCCGCCGACCTGCCAGCCCTCGCCGAGCCAGGCGCCGAGCCAGGAAAGATCCGGCACTTCGGCCTGCAAGCGCCCCTGCCACGGCGCTTGCGCGTCGAAGAGCGGTGCCGCGCCCGACGCGCCTTTGGCCGCCCGGCCGCCAGCGGCGGTGAGTTCGGCGCTGATTGCACCGAGCCGAGCGCCGCGCAGCTGCGCGCTGGCGCTAAAACGCCCGGCCGCGAGGTTCGCCTGCAGGCGCGCTTCGGTGAGGCCCAGCGGCAGCGCGGCGAGCTGCAAATCGCCGCTCTCGCGCCACAGCGCAAGCTGCCCGAGCGGCTGCTCAGCAAGCGCCAGATCCCACTGCCCAGCGAGCACCAGCGGCTGCGGATTGACGGTGCCGAGCGCTGCGCGCCAGGCGACGAGCTCGGGAAATTCGATCAATAGCTGCTGCGCGCGCAAGTGCTGCAAGCGTCCGGCACTCTGCCAGCGCCCGCGCTCGAGCGAGAGCCGATCGATGGAGAGGCTGCCGAGCGGCCCGCCGATCGTCGCCGGACCGAAGGAGAGCGATGTCGCGCCGACTTGCAGAGGGGCCGGCGCCGTGAGTTCGACGATCGGCGTCGGCGCATTGTCCGCAGCGCCCCGCGTCAGGCGCAGCGCGCTGAGCATGCCGCGCCACTGCGGGCCGCTCTGGTGTGCGCTCGTGCGTGCGCTCTCGGTCGACAGCCCGCCGGCCAACGATAGTTGCAGTTCGCGGCGCGCTTTGCCCTCGGCCGGCAGGCCGACGCGAAGCTCGACTTGATGCGCGCGGCGTTGCCCGCTGGCCGAGGCCGCAAGCGTCAGCGCGGAAATTCCGGCGGCCGGCAGCGCACACGCGGCGCAGCGCAGCTGACCGCTGAGCGCGCCCGACGCGCCGGCGGCGAGCTGTGCGTCCGCCGCCAGCTCGCGCACGTCGAGCCAGGCGCCCAACTGCAGCCGCGCCGCCTGCAATTGGCCGGAGAACTCGGGCGCGGCGACGCTGCCGCCGACCACCAGCGTCGCGTTCGCGTCTCCCGACAGCGCCGGCCAGCCGAGCGTCTCGAGCTTGGGCGCGGCCAGCGTCAGCTGCAGCACGTCGCCCGCGCGGCCGAAAGCGCCCTGCGCGCGCAGGCGATTGCCGGCGGCGTCCAGATCGATGTCGACCTGGCGCAAACGGCTACCGGCAAGATCGACGCGGCCCCTGCCGGAGAGCGGCCGAGTCCCCAGGCGGCTGTCTTGCAAGTCGAAGCGCAGGCCGAGTTCGAGCGCCGGGTGCAGCGCGCCGCTCGCCTCGAAACTCGCGTTGAGCACGCTGCGCGGCAGCTTGGCCGACGGCATGAAGCGCGCCGCGTCGAATTTTATCAACCGCCCATGCGCCGCGAAACGCACCTCATCAGTGAGCGCCAGCTCTCCATGCACGTCAAGACTGGCCTCGCCCGAACTCAATTGCAGGCGCTCAACTTCGACTGCCTGCGCAGTCAAGCTGGCGCTCGCGCGCAGCGCGTAGCGCGCGTCTCGCCAATCGACTTCAAGCTGCTTCCGATCGCCGCCCAGACGCGCGTGCAACGGCCCAGCAAGCCGCGTCGGCAGCAGACGGCCGTGCAGCGCGCGCGCGTCGACGCGGCTCGCAGTCAGGTTGAGCTCGAGTTGCGCGCCCGCCAGGCGACCCTGCCCCTTGAGTTCGCCGCCGCCGGCCAGCGCGACGTCGATCGCGGCAAGATCGAGCCCGTCGTCGCGCCAGGCGAGCTGCGCCTGCAGCGCGTCGACCGGCAGCCGTTGGCGGTCGAGCGCGCCGCTTTGCCGGTTGACGATGCGCAGGCTGCCGCCGAGCGCCGTGTTGCCGCCTTTTTCACCCATCGGCGCGAGTCGCGCGTCGACATCGAGCTTTGCCTGCGGCGCGCCGGCGACGAGCTGCGCCGGATCGATTCCGTTCAAGCGCGCGCGCAGCGAGGCGATCGGCTGCGCGGCAAAAGGCGTGAGCAGCGCCTGCAGCTCGCCGCTCGCCTTGCCGGCGCCTTTGGCGCTGACGACGCCAGCGACCGGCAGACGATCGAGCGGACCGCTGCCCGAGAGTTCAAGCGCGAACGGCTGGCCGGCGGCGCTGCCTGCGAGCTGCGCCTTGGCCGAGAGCGCGAACGGCCGCTGCGCGGCGAGCGTCGCTTCGGCCGACAGCGTCAGCAGCCCGAGGCGCGCCTGCAGATGCTCGACGCGGTGCGTTCGCCCGTCGCTCGAAAGCGAAGCGTCGATGTCTTCGGCGACCAGCAGCGCGGCGCCGCTGGCGCCGACCGTCAGCTGGCCGATCCGCAGTTGCGCGACGGAAAGCGCCAGCGGCAATTGCAGACTGTCCGGCAGCGGCACGCTGCCCGGCGACAAGCCGATGCGCAGGCTGGCGGCGTCGACGCGCGCCAGCGCCAGGCGACCGTGCAGCAGTTCGCCGGGCGTCCAGGCGAGCGCCAGTTGAGTGAACTCGAAGTCCTGCTGCGCATCGCGCCAGCGCACCGACTTGGCGTGCCAGTCGCCGAGCAGGCGGCCGCCGGCGTCGTCGATCTGCAGTCGCTCGCCGCTCGAGCGCACCAGCGCCGCACAAAGCCAGCGCAAGCCGCTCTCGCTGCCCGCCAGCCAGGCGCCGCCGCCCAGCAGAGCGCTGCCGAACAGCGCGAGCAGAATCAACGAACGAGCCGCCCAGCGGCGGCCAGCGTGTTTCGGCGCAGAGGTCGGCACCTTGCTCATCAGAAAGGCACGGCGAGCGAAAAATGAACGCGCAGCTGCTGGTCGCGCTGCCCCCACGCCAGGTCGATCGCCAGCGGACCGGCCGGGCTCTTCCAGCGCGCGCCCAGGCCATAACCGATCGCCAGATTGAGCACCTCGCGATCGTCGGCGGCGTTGCCCGCATCGACGAAGGTGGCGACGCCCCACTGGGCGTCGATCCAGTGCGTGTATTCGGCGCTCAGCGTCAGCAGGTAACGCCCGCCGAGCGTCGCCGAACCTTGCTGGACGCCGAGGCTCTGGTAGGCGTAGCCGCGCACCGAGTTGCTGCCGCCGGCGCGGAACAGGCTGTCCTGCGGGATCCCGTCGCGCGACGGCGCGAGCGTCGCACCGACTTCACCGCGCAACAGCAGGCCGTCGTCCTTGCCGAGCGCGATGCCCTGGCTGTAACGAAAATACGAGCGCAGGAAATTCTGGTCGGAGAGCAAGGCCTTCGCCGCGGCGCCCAGTTGCAGCTGCGCGACGATGCCTTCGGCCGGATCGAGCGGATCGTCGGCGTGCCGCCAGAGCCAGCCGACCGTCGCCGTCAGCGCCTGGTTGGTCGTCGACTGAGCGCCTTCGGGAGTCTGCTTCTCGTTCTGCCAGCTCAATCCCAGGCGACGCTCGAAAGCGCCGACGGTCTCCAGCCGCGACGCGGCAAAAGCGACCTGTTCGATGGCCAGGCCCTGGATGTCGGATTGATCGACCAGCACGCCGAAACTGTCGCGCCGCTGCGCGCGATCGGGCGGCAGAAAGACGTCGGCGTAGGCGCTCTGGCGCAACTGCTCGATGCGCACGCCAGTATTGAGCTCCCACGCCCGATTGAGAAAATCGCTGTTGCGGAAATTGGCTTCGACGCGCGCGCCGGTATTGGAGCTCGCGCCAGCGCCGAGCGCGACGCGAAACGGCGCGCGTTCGCGCACGCTGATCAGCACCGGCGCCGTCGCCTCGCTGACGGCCGGATCATCGACAGCAGTCGCGCTTGGCGCCAATTCGACGCTCACCGACGAAAAATAAGGCGTGTTCTGCAGCGCACTCTGCACGGCCAGCAGGTCGTCCTGCCGGTAGGGCGCGCCGGGACGCAGTTTCTCGCTGTAGCGCTCGACCAGCGACCGGGAATAGCGCGCCAGGCCGGTGATGGTCTGCTCGCCGTAGCGGTAGCGCGGCCCGGCGTCATAGACCAATTTGAGGTTCACGCGCGCGGCGTCGACCTCGACGTCGGCCTGGCTCGAGAGCAGTCGCGCGCCGGCATGATCGACGCCGAGCAGTTCGCGCAGCAGGCCCTGCTTGGCGTCGTCCCACGCGGCCTGGCGAAACCCGGCGCCGCTGGGCAGCGTCCAGCCGTCGATCAGTTGCTGGCGGCGAGCCGCGTCGAGCGCACCGCGCAGTTCGATGTGCACGCTGCCGATTTTCGCCTGCGGCCCGGGATCGACCTGCAGCAGCAGACCGCCGTCCTGCGCTGCGCCGTCGCGCAACGTGAGCTGCGGCGAAAAATAGCCTTCGGTCGCCAGCAGTTCGCCAGCCACCTTGCGCAACTGGCGTTCGAGCGCCGCCATAGCAAACGTTGGCGTCGGCGCATCGACCAGCGGCAAGTGCTTGAGCAGCAGCTCGCGCACCGATTCCGGCGCCGACAGCTGCGTCGCCGCGCCGCCAGGCAGCGGCAACAGCAAGCCCGCGGCGCTGCTCAGCGCAAGAATCAGACGAAGGCGCCGACCGGACAGGGAGAAAATTTTCACGGATCGCCACACCAAGGCACGCGCAGGTTAAGCGCTGGCGCCTATTCTAACCGGCGATCCGCGTTCGCCAAACTCGCGCTGGGTAGACCCTAGCCGCGATCGGCGCGGGTCAGGCGCCAGTGACCGCGCGGCGCACGACGGCGAGCACCGCGCGCAAATCCTCGATGGCGATCTGCCCCGGCGCCGAACTGCTCTTGCCGACCGCGAAGGTCGCTGCCGAGCCATAGACCCAACCCATGATTCGCGACAGCGAACCGACGCCGCCCATCGACATGCTGATCAGCGGAATGCCTATCGCCTGACGCGCGCGATCGGTCGCCGCCAGCAAGGCCAGCACGTCCTGCTCGTTCTGCGGCATCACGGCGACCTTGGCGACGTCGGCGCCGAGCTTTTCGGCAGCGGCGAACTTGCTGTCGAGCGTCGCCGCATCGGGCGTCATTTTGAAATTATGGTACGACATGATCATCGTCACGCCGTTGGCCGCCGAAACGTCGCGCAGTTTTTTGAGGTCGGCGGGCGCATTCGACAGCTCGTAGTCGATCAGTTCGACGCAGCGCGCCTCGCACGCCGCGACGTACATCGCAACGACCTCTTGCTCAACGATAGCAATCGGGACGCCGCCCTCGCTCACGTTGCGCCGCGTCAGCAGCACCGGAATACCGCCGGCCGCCTGACGGATCGCCTGCGCGGTAGCGATCACCGCCTGGGCATCGCCGATCGCGGCGAAGAAATCGACGCGCCATTCGAGCAGGTCGGGCGCCTTGGGAACGATCGCCGCGACTTCGTCGAGAATCGCCTCGCGGGTGGCGCCGACCAGCGGCGTAATGATCACCGGCAGCGCACCGCCGCCGAGCGGCTGGCCCTGGACCAGAATGGGTTTGACTTGGTTCATTGCTTGTTCTCCTCTGATTGACGGTGGCTGATCAGCGCGCGCAAGCTTGCGCCCCACCACCTGACGAGACGCAATCATCGCGCATGACGTGGCTCGAGACAAACGTTTTTGCGCCGCGAATGCGCGCTTATCGGCCGTTTTGGCGCCGCAGATGCGCGCTGATCGCCCGCTTTATTTGACCTTGGGTGCGCCGCTCAGTGATACTTCGCCGTCCCCACCGCTCTCGGCCCCATTCAAAATGACCCACCGCCGCGCTGTCGCGCTGATGATTCTCACCACGCTGCTGTGGAGCATTGCCGGCGTCGTCACGCGCCAGCTCGACGCGGCGCGAAGTTTCGAGGTGACCTTCTGGCGCAGCCTGTTCAACGCGCTGGCGCTGACCGTCGCGCTGTCGGTGATGCGCGGTCCGGCGCTGTGGCGCGGCATCGCGCGCGCGCGCTGGCCGCTGTGGGCTTCGGGCGCCTGCTGGGCGCTGATGTTCACCGGTTTCATGGTCGCCATGACGCTGACCACGGTGGCCAACGTGCTGCTGGTGATGGCCATCTGTCCGCTGGTCACCGCGCTGTTCGCGCGCGTCTTTCTGAAGCAGAGCCTGCCGGCGCGAACCTGGCTGGCGATTCTCGCCGGCGGCGCCGGAATCGCCTGGATGTTCGGCGGCGAATCGATCAACGGGGCATCGCCGGCAGGAACGCTGGTCGCACTCGGCGTGCCGCTGGCGGCGGCGACCAACTGGACCGTGCTGCAGTTCGTCGCGCACGGCAAGCACGGCGCCAGCCAACCGGAGCACATCGACATGCTGCCGGCGGTCTTGATCGGCGCGCTGCTCTCGGCGTTGGCGACGCTGCCGCTGGCGCTGCCCTTCGCCGCCTCGGCGCACGACTTTGGGCTGCTGGCGCTGCTCGGCGTCGTGCAACTGGCGATTCCCTGCCTGCTGGCGGTGCGCCTGACACGCGAGTTGCCGGCCGCCGAGATCGCGCTGCTCGGCCTGCTCGAGGTGCTCTTCGGCGTCACCTGGGCCTGGCTCGGCGCCGGCGAGCAGCCGGCAGCGACGACGCTGACCGGCGGCGCGCTGGTGATCGGCGCGCTGCTCGCCAACGAGCTCATCAACCTGCGACGCGCTGCGGCGCTGCCGGCCTAGCGGATATAGCCGGGCGCGTTGGGTCCGAGGTCGTCGCCGTATTCGTAGGCCTTGAGGTAGCGGTCGTCGGGGACATAGCCGTCCTCGCGCACGCCGACCACCCGCCCCCCGCCGTCGACGGCGACCTGCTCGTCGCCGACCACCATGCCGTCCTCGAAGTCCACACGCTCCATCACGAGAGGGCCAGCACAGCCGCTGATCGACAGGCTGAGCAGAAGACACGCCAGAGTACGTCTAGGCAAAATTGTTGACTCCCCGGCAGGTAAAACTCAAGACCTCGAACGCGCCATTATCGCCGCGCTGGCGACGCGCAGCGATCTATTTTGCTACGCGTCAGCACGTCGTTTTTTCCGCCCTGCCGCACGCCTCTGCAAACTCGCTTGACAAAAGGACCAAGCGAAGGGAAAAGCTTGCGCGGAGCATATTCTTTACGCATAATACCTGATCATACGGGGCGAGAATACCGGGAATCAGGTATATCCCTGTCGTCGGCACATCGCCGGGCGATCGCTCACGCACCACTGGAGGCCTCTTGTCCGTCGATCGCGTGCCGGAACGGCAACAGAACAGCGCCGATCAATCGCCCGCTGCTGCACTTCCCGGCCGGCCGCTGCGCGTCCTGTGCTGCGGCGGAATCTACCTCGGTGCCTGGTTGGCCAGCTGGTACGCCGCCGGACAGATCGAAAGCGTCGACATCGTCAGCCTGTGGTTCCTGCCCGCCGGCTTGCGTTTTTCCTGCCTGCTGGTTCTCGGCTGGCCTGGTGTGCTGCTGGAATTGGGAATTCAGTCGGCTTTGGCTCTGCTGCAGATCGCACCGCCGCCCGGCGGACCGATCAGCGAGTTGCTGTCGACCACAACGCTCTGGCGTCTCTTTTACCTGCTGGGTTTGCTGGCAGCCAACGCGCTCGTCGCGCTGCCGCTGCGGCGCAGGATGCGTGACGGCTGGGACTTTTCGCGCCCGGCGCACGGTATCGTGTTCACTGCGGCAGCGCTGGCGGCCAGCACGCTCGCCGCGCTGGTCGGGACCTGGGGCCTGGTCCAGTTGGCGTTCATCGATCAGACCCAGTTCTTGGCCGTCTTTTCGTCGTGGATGATCGGCGACTTCATGGGCATCATCACGCTGACGCCGCTGCTGCTGGTGCGGGTATGGCCCCGATTCGAGCATTATCTGCAGCAAGGCCGCTGGGATCGGCGGCGCCAGCAGAGAACGGGCAGGGACCCGGTCAATCGCCAGACGCTGCTGATCGTCGGGCTCGCGTTGCTGCTGTTCGCCATCCCGTGGCAGCTGGAGTTGACGCTCAATTTCCCGCTGATGACGCTATTGCTGCTGCTGCCGCTGGCCGCCGTGGCGCTACGCTGCGGCCTGCGCGGCACGCTGCTGGCGGTGCCGCTGCTCGGCGGCGGGCTGGTGCTGCTGATTGCGCTGTTCGACCGCCAGCACCAGGCAGTGCACTATCAGGTCGTGATGATCTCGATCGCGCTGGTCGGCTTGTGGTTCGGCGGCGCCGTCGAAAGGCTCAGCCGCAGCGAAGCGGCGCGGCGCGCCAGCGAACGCTCTTTCCGCGCCACTTTCGACCAGGCGGCCATGGGCATCGGCACGGTTGATCCCGAAGGGCGCATCCTGCGCGCCAACCCGGCGCTGTGCGAGATCGTCGGCTACGCGCAGGAGGAGCTGCAGCGCAAGGGTTTCCAGGACATCACCCACCCCGACGACCTCGCCATCGAGCTCGTCCAGGTGCAGCGGCTGCTGTCCGGCCAGCAGCCGAGCTATGCGCTGGAAAAGCGCTATCTGCACAAGGACGGTAGCTTCGTCTGGGTCAAGCTCACCGCCTCGCTGGTGTGGCGCGCAGACGGCAGTGCCGACTATCTCATCGCGGTGGTCGAGGACATCCAGGCGCGCAAGCAGGCCGAACTCGCGCTGCAGGTCAGCGAGCGCATCCTCAAGGAAGCGCAGCGCCTGGCCGGGGTCGGCCACTGGCGTTGGCAGCCGCGCACCGCAGAGCAGAGCTGGTCGCCGGAGATCAACCGAATCTTCGGGCGCGACCCGGCTCTACCCGCGCTCGACTACGCGGACCTCAGAGCCTGCTTCACCCCGACCAGCTGGGCCAGCCTGTCCGTCGCCATGGAAACTTGCCTGGCGCGCGGTACGGCCTACGCCTGCGACGCCGAGATCGTCCGTAGCGACGGCTCGCGGCGCTGGATCACCGTGCGCGGCCAGGCGGTGCGCGCGGCCGACGGAACGATCGTCGAACTCAACGGCACGGTGCAGGACATCACCTTGCTCAAGCAGTCCGAGGAAGCGCTGCGCGAACTTAACGCCGGTCTCGAACAGCGCGTCGCGCAGCGCACCGCCGAACTCAACGCGGCGCTCGACGAAAGCCAGGCCTCGCGCCAGCGCCTGCGCGTCGAGGTCGAGCAACACCGGCTCACCGAGAAACAGCTGCGAAGCGTGCAGACGACCTTGAACCGCGCCACGCGAATTGCCGCGCTCGGCGCCTGGTCGGTCGAACTGCTCGACCTCGAGGTCGCCGAAAACAATCCGATCACCTGGTCAACACAGATGTACCAGTTGCTCGATTTCTCGCCCGACGAGCTGCCGACCCCCTGCCTCGAACGATTCTTCGCGCGCGTCCACCCCGATGATCGTCAGGCGCTGATCGACTTTAGCATCGCGCAACGCGTCGCCAAACGCGCCTGGCAACTGGAATACCGCCTGCTGCTTGACGATGGCCGCGAGCGCTTGCTGGCCGAGTCGGCCGAGGTCGTCTTCGATGCAGCGGGAAAGCCCGTCTCGATTCATGGCGCCATCAAGGACATTACGCAGCAAAGGCTGATCGAAGCGCGGCTCGATCAGTACCGCGACCATCTCGAAGAAATGGTCGCCGAGCGAACCGACAAACTGGCGCTCGCCGCCGCCGAGCAGCGACGGCTCAATCGCGCGTTGCGCCTGCTCAGCGACTGCAACATCGCGCTGGTGCGCGCCGCCGACGAGCAGCAACTGCTCGACGAACTGTGCCGTCTGGTCGTCGACCCCGGCGGCTACCTGATGGGCTGGATCGGCTTCGCGCAGCACGACATTGGAAAGACGGTGCTGCCGGTCGCGCACAGCAGCGACCCGTACGGCGTCCTCGACAAGCTCAGGATTTCGTGGGACGACGAACAGGATATCGGACGCGGACCGACCGGGTCGGCGATCCGCACGGCGACCACCCAGATCAGCCAAAGCTGCCAAACCAGCCCCAATATCGAGCCCTGGCGCGACGCGGCAATCGAGTATGGCGTGCATTCGGTGATCGCGCTGCCGATCGTCGTCGACAGCCAGGTCCTGGGGGCTTTCATGCTCTACTCGGGAGCGCCGCAAGCGTTCAATAAAGAGGAAGTCAGCGTCCTCGAGGAATTGTCGGGCAATCTGTCGTACGGCCTGCAAGCGCTGCGCGCGCGCCGGCAAATCGAAGCGCATCAGCAACACCTCGAAGAACGCGTCGCACAACGCACGCAGGAGATCGCCGCGCTCAATGTCGATCTTGCCGAAAAAGCCCGCGACGCGCAGGCGGCCAACCGTGCCAAAAGCACCTTCCTGTCGACCATGAGCCATGAAATTCGCACCCCGCTCAACGCCGTCGTCGGTCTCTCCGAACTACTCGCCGACTCGATGCTGACGCGCAACCAGCGCGACTACTCGGACAAGATTCGGCTGGCGGCGCAAACGCTGGCGGTGCTCGTCGACGACATCCTCGATTTTTCGAGGATCGAGGCGGACGCCTTGCACCTGGAGCCGGCGCCTTTCTCGCTCGACGCCATTTTGCGTACCACCGCCGCGGTACTCTCGGTCGGCGCCCGCGACAGACCGATCGAAGCGCTGTTCGACGTCGCCTCTCCAATCCCCGACCGACTGGTCGGCGACGCGCTGCGCATCCAGCAAATCCTGATCAACCTGGTCGGCAACGCCGTGAAATTTACCGAAGCAGGCGAGATCGCCGTCTCGGTACGCTGCCTGGCGCAGAGCGCGACGCAGGTGACGCTGCAATTTAGCGTACGCGATACCGGAATCGGCATCGCGAGAGAACAACTCGAACCGATCTTTGAGGCCTTCGCGCAGGCCCCGTCGCCGGCCAATCGCCTCTATGGCGGCACCGGGCTGGGGCTCACCATCAGCGCGCGGCTGGCGGCGCTGATGGGCAGCCACATCGAGATCAGCAGCGTCGAGGGCCGCGGCAGCGAATTCGGCTTTGCCGTCACGCTCGGACGCGCCGACGACGTTGGCGCCGTGCCAGACACGCTGCCCGGCCTGCGCGTGCTGATCATCGACGACCATCCGCAGGCGCGCGCGATCCTGGCTCGCGCCTGCGCCGGCTTCGGCTGGCAGGCGAACGTCGTCGACAGCGCTGCCGCAGGCCTCGACGAATTGCGCCGGACGGCCCTTGCCGGTCGCGAATACGACCTGCTGCTGGTCGACTGGCGGATGCCCGAAATGGACGGCATCGAATTGCTCAGGCGGGCCAAAGAGGCGGCCGACATCAGCCTGCCACTGGTGGTACTGATGGTCTCGACTTTCGAACAGGAACAGGCCGTCGCCGCCAGCGACGATCTCTATATCGACAGCCTGCTGAGCAAGCCGACGACCCCGCTCGGCCTGCTCGAAGCGGTAACGCGCGCGCATTCGGGCGACTTCACCGGCAGCCTGCCGCCACCGGGCCGACCCAGCCAGCGGCTCGCCGGAATGCGCCTGCTGGTCGCCGAGGACAACGACCTCAACCAGCTGGTGGTCGAACAAATGCTGACCCGAGCCGGCGCCGAGGTCGTCGTCGCGACCAACGGACTCGAGGCCGTCGAGGCGCTACGCTCGCCGACGGCGCATTTCGATGCCGTGCTGATGGACATCCGGATGCCGGTGATGGACGGCTATAGCGCGACGCGGATCATCCGCGACGAGCTCGGCCGTCGCGAACTGCCGATCATCGCCGTCAGCGCCTACGCGCTGCCCGAGGATCGCGAGGCGTCGCGGCGCGCCGGCATGTCGGGGCATCTCGCCAAGCCGGTCGCCCTGGAAGAGCTGCTCGAGATCGTGAGCGGAAAATCGCGCACCGATCCGGCGCAAAATCTGCCCTCGCCCAGCGCCGCGCCGACGACGACAGGACCCGCCATCGACTTGCCTGGGGTCGATGTCGCCGAAGCGCTCAAGGCCTTTGGCGACGACCAACGAAAATACGCGGCAATCCTGCGCCAGTTCGTCGTCGGCCATGCCGAGGACATCGAGCGTGCCCGCCGCCTGTTCGGCGATGGCGATCGCAAAGGCGCTGCCAGTCTGGTGCACGACTTCTGCGGCATGGCCAGCATGGTGCGGGCGATGGAGATGGCCCACCTGGCGGCCGCCACCGAGCGATCGATCGGCAATGAAGACGCCGTACCGCCGCTGTTTGATGAGCTTGAGGTCGCGATGGCCGCGCTGGCCGATTCGATCGACCAGATCGACGCGATGGTGGCCGGCGACGCCAATGATTCGCTCGTCGATCGGGCCGCTAGGTCCGCCGCCGTCGCTCGATAGAATTACGGATCTGCGCAATCATCACGGCGATTCCGCTGAACCGGTCGGCTGAAACCTGCTCGCTGACGAGCTCGTCGAACAATACCCCCGAGACATCGTCAAGCTCGTCTTCGAGCGCATCGAGTTCTTCGCGCGGTGCCGCTCTGACCTCGCGCCACAGCGCCGAGAGCCGCACCAGAATGCGCTGCGCAGCGCTCGGCCGACGCCGACGCCACGACGCTCTGACCCACAGCGCGAGTGTTCCCGTCACACCGCCGATGATCGAAATATTGAAGAGAAAATTCATCGCCTCTTCAAAGTAGCTCACCTGGCTGCCGTCAAGATAGGCCGCTGCACCCGGATGGACAGGAAGAACGCCCTTCTTGTCGGTATCCGGCGCTTCGACCTGACCGATGCGCGGCAGGCTCGCGGCGAGCTTGGCGCGCGTCACCAACAACAATCGCGTAATTTCGCCGGCGACGTCCTTGAGCATCGTCTTGGTGGCGACCAGCCGCACCGTCACCGCGACCGTCGTCACCTCGCCCGACGGGCTGGCCGGCGCAGCGACGAAAGCGCCCGGGGGAATTTCGAGCGGCTCATAGACGGGACTCTGCTCGGTGATCGCGCGGCTTTCCAGGCCGACGAACTTCGGCGGCTTTTTGCTCGTCCTGACGATCGCCTTGACCGCATCGGCGATCGCCCCCGGCCCGACCGGGCCCATCGCGACGACCGCGGCGACGCGCTTGCTGGCCAGCGCAGCGCCGACCTGCGGCGCGCTGAGGCTGACCATCTGGCGCGAATCGAGGCCATAAAAATCGATCACCGTGCGCAGCAGCGGGTCATCCGGCGCCGTCCCGTCGAGCAGCGCGATCTTCTTGCCGAGCAGATCCTTCATCGTCGCTGCCGGTGAATTCGCCGGCGCCATGATCACCAGCGCTATTCGGCTCAGCACGACGATCGTCCCGCCGCTCGCGACCACCGGGTGATCGCTGCGCGCCACCGCCAGATCGGCCCTGCCGTCGGCAAGCGCCGCGGCGCTGCGCTCGAGACTCGCCTCATCCTCCAGCAGCAGGCGGACGCGCGGATGCTCTTCGCTCACCTCGCGCCGGAACGCCGAAAGGAATTTCTGCCCGTCGCTGCCCAGCGGACCGCTCGCGATGCGGATCGTATAACTGGGCGAGAAAGCCCAGGGAAACCAGATCCACGCGACTGCGGCGGTCGCCGCCGCGACCGCAAAAAATCCGGCAATGGCGAATCGTCTGAGCATGGCAATTATGATACCCGAGTCGGCTGCAGATGATGACTGACTTGACGCCAAGCGCGATCCTGGCTGACACTGCGAACTCATGCCAGGGGGCTGGCGAGCTGCCGACGCCCTTACCCGGAGACCCTGATGCGCGTTGTCCAGCAAAGACTGACCCGCTCCTTCCAGAAATTCTTCAATTCGGAAAAATCGAGCGGGATTGTGCTGATCGTGTGCACCGCAATCTCGCTGCTCGTCGCCAACTCGACGGGCAGTGCCGACTACCAGCGCTTCTGGCAAATCGACGTGTTCGGAATGAGTCTCGCGCACTGGATCAACGACGGCCTGATGGCGATCTTCTTTCTGCTGATCGGACTCGAACTCGAGCGCGAGCTCTACGTCGGCGAGCTGTCGAACTTCAAAAACGCGCTGCTGCCGATCTTCGCTGCAGTCGGCGGCATCATCACGCCTGCGCTGATCCATTTCGCGTTCAACGCGGGAACGGCGACGCAGGCCGGAATCGGCATCCCGATGGCGACCGACATCGCTTTCGCGCTCGGCGCGCTGGCGCTGCTCGGCAGCCGCATCCCGGCTTCGCTCAAGGTCTTCGTCGTCGCCTTCGCGGTAATCGACGACCTCTGCGCGATCATCGTGATCGCCACCTTCTATACCGCGCAACTGTCGCTCGCGCATCTCATCGGCGCGCTGCTGGTCTGGGGCGTCTTGCTGGCGCTCAACCGGCGCTGGCGCGTGATGGCGCTGGCGCCTTATCTGCTGGGCGGCACGCTGATGTGGTTCTTGATGCTCAAATCGGGAATCCACGCGACGGTCGCCGGCGTCATGCTCGCCTTTGCGATCCCTTTCTCAGCGCGCAGCGAGGACAGCCAGTCGCCGTCGCACCGGCTCGAGAACTTGCTGCACCGGCCCGCCGCCTTCGTCATCCTGCCGATCTTCGCTCTCGCCAACACGGCGATCGAGATCGGTCCGCACTGGCTCGCCGAGCTGTCCTCGGCCAACGGCCTGGGAATCCGCCTGGGCCTCGTCGTCGGCAAACCGCTGGGCGTCACGCTCTTTTGTTTTGTGGCGGTCATCGGCGGACTCTGCCGCCTGCCGTCCGAGCTCGGCTGGCGTCACATTTTCGGCGCCGGGCTGCTCGGCGGAATCGGTTTCACGATGTCGATCTTCATCGCCAACCTGGCGTTCCCGGGCAACGCGCAAGAGATCAACGCCGCCAAGATGGCGATCCTGGCCGCCTCGCTGTCGGCCGGAATTCTCGGCCTGCTGTGGCTCAGATTAAGCGTGCGCGACACTACGCCAGCGCGCTGACGCGAACCGCCACGGTGAGCGTCGGAAGTTGTCCGGCCGGGCCGACGAAACTGCCCGAAACCGGCGGCACCGCTTCGGGATGGCGCGCCACCGCGACCGGAATATGCTGGTTGCCGGTAACCAGGCCGCTGGTCGGATCGAAGCCTTTCCACCCCGGCCCCGGCAGATAGACCTCGGCCCAGGCGTGCGTCGAGGCATTTCCCGCTTCGTTGTCGGGCATGTGCAGATAGCCGCTGACGAAGCGGCTGGCGAGCCCCATGCTGCGGCAGGCCTCGATGAACAGCGCGGCAAAATCACGGCACGAACCGCTGTTAAGGCGCAAAGTCTCTCCCGGCGACTGAACGCCCTCTTCCTCGCGAATCCGGTAGCTGAAGGTATTGGCGATCGCGCAGTTGAGTTGGGAAAGCAGCGCGAAGGTGTCGACCGGCCGCGCCAGCAGCCCGAGTCCGGCCAGCCAGTCGTGCACCGCCGGCGCGTCATCGACATAGACGCTCTGCTCGAACGGTGCCAGATCGATCTGCTCGCCGGCCGCGTAGGCGAACGGGCAGTTGACCGCGTAGTCCTCCATCAGGAAATCGAGCGGCGCGTCGTCATAGACCTCGATCACCACCTCGCTGGTCACGCGCAGCGTGTCAGCGAGTTCGCTGAAGCTGGCGATCGCCACCGAATTGCCGAGCGCGTCGCGATACCAGCGCAGCGTATGTGCCGGCGCGATCGCCAGCGTCGACGACTCGATGCGCAGACCGTGGCTCTCGAGCGGACGCAGGCGCAAGCGATGCGGCAGCAGTGACACCGGTGTCGAATAACGGTATTCGGTAACGTGGGAAATATTGAGGCGTCGCATTGCTGATCCTTCTAGGTCGAGCCGAACGTGGCTGCAAGACGATTCGAGTATAAAGACTTGTGGCGCGGCCGATCTGTCGGCCAGCGCACATTTTCGTCGTTTGCCGCAACAGTCGCCATGCCTTGGTGCGTCGCCAGAGACGCGCGCACGCATTCGGTGCGCCAAAACCCGCAATCAAGCCAATCGGCAGCTCAGCAGATGGCGCAGCTCTTGCTAAAGGACTGTCTGATCGCCTGTTGTCCCGCTGGTCAGCCCTTTTGCATCGGAGAGCCCCGTGTCAATTCAAGTCGCGCTCAACCACGTCAGCCATTATCGCTACGACCGCCTGGTCGCGCTGTCGCCGCAGGTCGTCCGGCTGCGCCCGGCGGCGCACTCGCGAACGCCAATCCTGAGCTATTCGCTCAAGGTCACTCCCGCCGAACACTTCATCAACTGGCAGCAGGACCCGCAGGGCAATTATCTCGCGCGGCTCAACTTTCCCGAGAAGACTCGCGAGCTGCGCGTCGAGGTCGATCTCATCGCCGAGCTGTCGGTGATCAACCCTTTCGACTTCTTCCCCGAGCCCTATGCGGAAAAATTCCCGTTCGCCTACGAAGCCGCGCAACGCGACGAGTTGCTTCCCTTTCTGCAAACGCTGGCGCCGAGTCCCAAGCTTGGCGAATTCATCAAGACGATCCCGAGAGAACCGATCGGCAGCGTCGATTTCCTGGTCGACATCAACCGCCGCGTGCAGCGCGTCGTCAGCTACGTGATCCGCCTCGAGCCCGGCGTGCAGAGCCCAGAAGAGACGCTGACGCTGGGCAGCGGCTCGTGCCGCGACTCGGCCTGGCTGCTGGTCCAGGTGCTGCGCCAGCTCGGACTTGCCGCGCGCTTCATCTCGGGCTACCTGATCCAGCTGGTGCCCGACGTCAAGTCGCTCGACGGTCCGTCGGGAACCGACGTCGACTTCACCGACCTGCACGCCTGGTGCGAAGTGTATTTGCCGGGCGCCGGCTGGGTCGGCCTCGACCCGACCTCGGGACTGTTCGCCGGCGAAGGCCACATCCCGGTCGCCTGTTCGCCGCAGCCCTCATCCGCGTCGCCGATCAGCGGCTTTTCCGACCCCTGCGAATGCGAGTTCGAGCACCACATGAGCATCGAGCGCGTTCGCGAAGTGCCGCGCGTCACCAAGCCGTATAGCGATGAACAATGGTCGGCGATCACAGCGCTCGGCCAGCAGATCGACGACGAGCTCGAAGCTGGCGACGTCCGCCTGACGATGGGCGGCGAACCGACCTTCGTTTCGCTCGACGACCGCGACGGCGCCGAATGGAGCACCGCAGCGCTCGGGCCGACCAAGCGGCGTCTCGCCGCCGAAGTCTTCCACCGGCTGCGCGACAAATACGCGCCGCAGGGCCTCACCCACTTCGGCCAGGGCAAGTGGTATCCGGGCGAGCAATTGCCGCGCTGGTCGCTCAACTGCTTCTGGCGGCGCGACGGCGAGCCGGTGTGGAGCGATCCTGCGCTGATCGCCGACGAAACCAAGGATTACGGCGCCGACGCAGCGCTGGCCGGGACCTTTCTGCGCGCGCTCAGCGAACGCCTGGGGCTTTCGGAAAAGTACGTCTTCGCGGCGTATGAGGACGCCTTTTACTACCTGTGGCGCGAGCGGCGCCTGCCGATCAACGTCGATCCGCACGACGCGAAACTTGACGACGCGCTCGAACGCGAACGGCTGGCGGCGATCTTCGACCAAGGCCTGACTCAGGTGATCGGCCACGTGCTGCCGCTGATGCGCCATCCGCGCGACGCCAAGCGCTGGCAGAGCAGCCCCTGGTATCTGCGCGGCGGACGCTGCCTGCTGGTTCCCGGCGACTCGCCGATTGGCTTGCGCCTGCCGCTCGACTCGCAGCCGTGGGTGGCCAGGGACGATTACCCTTACACCCACGCGCCCGACCCGACGCAGGACTTCGAGCCGCTGCCGGGGCATCAAGAGCTCAAGGACAGATCGGACGCCAATGCACCCGCCGAAACGGAAGACGAACTCGCCCCGCAGAAAGACGAGTCGGCAACCGGGATCACGCGCACAGCGATTTCGCTGCAGGCGCGCGATGGCCGGCTCTACGTCTTCATGCCGCCGACCGATTCGCTCGACGACTACCTCGAGCTCGTCGCCGCCGTCGAAGCGACCGCCAAGGCGCTCAACACGCCGGTGCTGCTCGAAGGCTACGAGCCGCCGTCCGACCCGCGATTGACCAACTTTCGCGTTACCCCCGACCCCGGCGTCATCGAGGTCAACATCGAGCCTTGCGCGAACTGGGACGAGCTCGTCGAACGCACCACTCACCTCTACGAGACGGCGCACCTCGCGCGCCTGACCACCGAGAAATTCATGCTCGACGGCCGCCATACCGGAACCGGCGGCGGCAACCACTTCGTCTTCGGCGCGCGCACGGCGCTCGACTCGCCTTTCCTGCGCCGCCCCGACCTGCTGCGCAGCCTACTGAGCTACTGGCACAACCACCCTTCGCTCTCCTACCTCTTCTCGGGACTGTTCATCGGCCCGACCAGCCAGGCGCCGCGCATCGACGAGGCGCGCAACGACTCGGTCTATGAGCTTGAACTGGCGTTTTCCCAGTTCCCTGAACCGGGAAAAACCGTCGCGCCGTGGCTGATCGACCGCTTGCTGCGCAATCTGCTGATCGATTCGTCCGGCAACACGCACCGCGCCGAGTTCTGCATCGACAAGCTCTACTCGCCCGACGGACCGAGCGGCCGCCTGGGCCTGCTCGAAATGCGCGGTTTCGAGATGCCGCCGCACGCGCGCATGTCGCTCGCGCAGCAGCTCTTGCTGCGCGCGCTGATCGCGCGCTTCTGGAACGAGCCCTACGCGCCAAAGCGGCTGCTGCGCTGGAGAACCGAACTGCACGACCGCTTCATGCTGCCGCATTTCGTCCGCCAGGATTTTGACGACGTCATCGACGAACTGCGCGCCGCAGGCTATGGCTTCGAGCGCGCCTGGTTCGCGCCGCATTTCGAGTTCCGCTTCCCGCGCCACGGCGGATTCGCCGCGCAGGGGATTTCCTTCGAACTGCGCCACGCGCTCGAACCCTGGCACGTGATGGGCGAGGAAGGCGGCGCCGGCAGCGCCGTGCGTTACGTCGACGCCTCGTGCGAACGCGTACAGGTCAAGCTCACGGGAATGGCCGGCGACCGCTACGTGGTCACCTGCAACGGTCAGCCGGTGCCGCTGCAGCCGACCGGCAGCGTCGGCGAATATGTCGCGGGAGTTCGCTACCGCGCCTGGCTGCCGCCGTCATCCTTGCACCCGACCATCGGCATCGACGCGCCGCTGACCTTCGACCTCGTCGACACCTGGATGGCCCGCTCGCTCGGCGGTTGCCAGTACCACGTCGAACACCCCGGCGGGCGCAACCCCGAGCGCTACCCGGTCAACGCCAACGAGGCCGAGGGCCGCCGCCTGGCGCGCTTTTCCACGCTCGGCCATACCCCGGGAAAGATCGAGTTAGCGCCCTTGTCAGCTAACGCCGACTTCCCGTTTACGCTAGACTTGCGGCAATTTTGAACTTGCGGCGCGGCGCTGTGTGACGCGCATGAAACGATCCGTCATTCCGGCGCAAGCGCCCCGAAGGAAGTACCCTTGGGGTGCCGGAATCCAGAGGTGCGCTACTGGATTCCGGGTCAAGCCCGGAATGACGCGCTTTTTTCAGGTTCAATGTGACTGACCTCTTGCACTGCCCTCTACCCCATGCCGCGTACCCTGCTTTCGATTTACCCGAGAACGACCGACCGTTTCGACGAGATGCTCGCCGCGGACGGCGAAGTACGCGCGCCGTGGCGGTCATTTTTCGACCAGCTCAACGCCGCGACGCCCGAGCAGATGCGTCACCGGCAGAACTACGTTCGCCGACGAATCCTCGAAAACGGCGTCACCTACAACGTCTATGCCGATCCTGAGGGCACCGACCGGCCGTGGGAGCTCGATCCGCTGCCGCTGATCCTGTCGGCCGACGAGTGGCAGCAGATTTCGGGCGCCATCACGCAACGCGCGCGCCTGCTCAACGCGGTGCTCGGCGACCTCTACGGCGAGCAGACCTTGATCAAGAGCGGCACGCTGCCGCCGGCGCTGGTCTATGGCCACAACGGCTTTCTCTGGCCCTGCCAGGGGATCAAGCCGCCGGGCGAGACCTGGCTGCACCTTTACGCGGCGGATCTCGCGCGCTCTCCCGACGGGCGCTGGTGGGTGATTGCCGATCGCACGCAGGCGCCTTCGGGTGCCGGCTACGCGCTCGAAAACCGGCTGATCGTCTCGCGCGTCTTCCCCGATGAGTTCCGCGACTTGGGCGTCAAGCACCTCGCCGATTTTTTCGCCGCGCTGCAGGGCACGCTCGCGCAACTCGCGCCGCATGACGGCGAAACGCCGCTGATCGTTCTGCTGACGCCCGGGCCGTACAACGAAACCTACTTCGAACACGCCTACCTCGCGCGCTACCTCGGTTATCCGCTGGTCGAGGGCCAGGACCTGACGGTGCGCGACGAGCGCGTCTATCTCAAGACGCTGACCGGATTGCGGCGCGTGCACGCGATCCTGCGCCGACTCGACGACGATTACTGCGACCCGCTCGAACTGCGCGGCGATTCGGCGCTCGGCGTCCCCGGCCTGCTGCAGGCGGTTCGCGCCGGCAACGTGCTGGTCGCCAACGCGCTCGGCAGCGGCCTGCTCGAATCGGCGGCGCTGCCCGGATTTTTGCCCGGCGCCTGCGCAAAGCTGCTCGGCGAACCGCTGGCCATGCCGTCGGTCGGCACCTGGTGGTGCGGCGAACCGGCGGCGCTCGAATTTGCCATCGCCAACCTCGACCAACTGGTAATCAAGGGTTCTTTCCCGTCGCAGCGAATGGACCCGGTTTTCGGCAGCGAACTCAAAGGCGCAGCGCGCGACGAGCTGATCGCGCGTCTGCGCGCACGGCCACAGGCCTACGTCGCGCAGGAACTGGTGGCTTTCTCGCAGGCGCCGGCCTGGAGCACCAAGCACGACCGCCGCCTGCTGCCGCGCGGCGTCGCGCTGCGCGTCTATGTCGCAGCGACGGCGAGCGGCTACACGGTGATGCCGGGGGGCCTGACACGCGTCTCGGCGGCGACCAACGCGCGCTACATTTCGATGCAGCGCGGCGGCTCGAGCAAGGACACCTGGGTTTTGAGCGAGCCGTCGGCAAATACCTTCAGCCTGCTCAAGACGCGCGTCGGCAAGGCCGACCTGATTCGCAGCGGCAGCAATCTGTCGTCGCGCGTCGTCGAGAATCTCTACTGGTTCGGCCGTTACGCCGAGCGCTGCGACGACGCCGCACGGCTGCTGCGCGTCGGCCTCTCGCGCCTCGTCGACGCTGGCGCCGATGCGGCGCCAGCGCTCGCTTCGGCGCTCGACCTGTGCCGCTCGCTCAAGCTGCTGCCGGAAGCTGACGGCAAAGCGATCGGCGTCGATGCGGATCAGCACAGCGAACTCGAGACGCTGCTGCTCGACGCGATCTGCGACGATCAGCAGCGCGACGGAATCGCCGGCAACATCCGCCGCCTGCTGTGGGTCGGCAGCCAGGTTCGCGAGCGTTTTTCGCTCGACAACTGGTACGCGCTCAACCGCCTGCAGCGCCAGTTGCAGCGCTACAGCAAGGCGCGCCCCGAGATCAGCGACGCGCTCGCCTTCCTCGACCAGATGCTGCTCGCGACGTCTTCGCTCGCCGGTTTTGCGATGGACAACATGACGCGCGACGACGGCTGGCGCTTCCTGATCGTCGGCCGGCGAATCGAGCGCCTGATTTTCCTGTGCGACGCGATCAGTCAGTTCCTGCTTCTCGAATCGACGCGAGCCTCGGGCAGCATCGAGTGGCTGCTCGAGCTGACCGACAGCATCATCACCTACCGCTCGCGTTACATGGCGCAACCCGAGCTGTTGCCGGCGCTCGACCTGATCATTTTCGACGACGCCAACCCGCATGCGGTCATCTTCCAGCTCAAGAACCTGATCCGCTACCTCGGCCGCCTCGGCCGCGAGCTCGGCGACGCCGACGACGAGACGCTAGCGCTGGCCTTGGCGCGCCTGCAATCCTTCGACCTGGCCCGCTTCGAAGGTCTCGACTTCGGCGCCTGCGGCGAGCCCTGCCTTGCGCTCGCCGCTTCGCTCGACGCCATTGCGCAGGCGTCGGCGGCACTTTCCGATCGCCTGGCGATGCGCTACTTCACCCATATCGGCGACGTCGGCCGGCAAACGTTGGCGGCCTGAGATGGCAACCAGCGCGCGCTACCACATCGATCACCGGACGACCTACCGCTACGAAAGCGCGGTCTCGCTGTCGCGCCAGCACCTGCACCTGACGCCGCGCGATGGCGCGTGGCAACGCTGCCTTGAGCAGTGCATCGTCATCGATCCCGAGCCGACGCACTGCCATTCGCGCGTCGACCACTTCGGCAATCCGGTCACCCAGTTCGACATCGAAGCGCCGCACAGCCGCCTCGTCGTTCGCGCGCAAAGCACCGTCGAAGTGCGCTCGCACGCCATGGCGCAGTGCGATCTGCGCTCGAGCGCGAGCTGGGAAGACGGCGCCCGCGCGCTCGCCTACGGCGCTGCCCCGGTGCTGCTCGAAGCCAACCGCTTCCTGTTCGAATCGCCTTATGTTCGCGTCAAGCGCGAGTTTGCCGCCTACGCCATGCCCAGCTTCACGCCCGGGCGAGCGCTGCTCGACGCAGCCTTCGACCTGATGCGCCGCATCCACGGCGAATTCGAATTCGACCCCGAGGCGACGACGGTGGCGACGCCGGTGCTCAAGATCCTCGAGGACAAGCGCGGCGTCTGCCAGGACTTCGCGCATCTGATGCTCGCCTGCCTGCGTTCGCTGGGGCTGCCGGCGCGTTACGTCAGCGGCTATCTGCTGACGCAGCCGCCGCCCGGACAGCCGCGTCTGATCGGCGCCGATGCCTCGCACGCCTGGATTTCGCTTTACTGCCCGAACGCCGACGGCGGCACCTGGATCGACTTCGACCCGACCAACAACCTGCTGCCCGACACCCAGCACATCACGCTCGCCTGGGGCCGCGATTTCGGCGACGTCTCGCCGCTGCGCGGCGTGATCCTCGGCGGCGACGCGCACGAGCTTGACGTCGCGGTGACCGTCACGCCGCTCGAGCCGGCACCATCGACTGACGAAGGGAGTGCGCTCTGATGACTTTTGGCGATCGCGAACTGGCGCAAGTCAGATCGTCGGCGATTCTGCAGGACATTGCGCCCGACGTGCTCTTGGCAACGCTCAAGAGCCGCCCCGACGACCAGCTGATGCTGCCGCCGGCGACGACCTTCACCGCCGCCGGGCAGCTCAAGCCGGGGCTTTATCTGGTCGCGAACGGCATCGTCGAGCTGTTCGTTGCCGACACCGACGACGGCGAGAAGATCGTCGACTTTGCCCGCGCCGGAGCAACGCTCGCCGAAGAAACGCTGTTTGGCGACCGGCCGCTGCAGTACTCGGCGCGCAGCCTGGGCCAGGCTGCGGTGCTGCACCTGCCGGACGAGCTGGTGTCCGAGTGGATCGAGAGCTATCCGGCGTTTGCCCGGCGGCTGATGTCGCTGATCGCCGAACGGATCAATTATCTCAACAAGGATATGTTCACCTACCGCGCCAAGCGCGCAACCTCGCGCCTGATCTGCTACGTGCTTTGCCATTTCAACAAGGCACCGATGGCCGCTGACGGCTCGTACAGCCTGCAGATCGAGATCCCGCACAACAAGCTCGCCTCACGGCTCGGCCTGTCCGCCTCGCAGGTCTCGCGCTCGTTTCGCGAACTCCAGGACAAAGGCCTGATCGTGCAGCAGGCACAGGGTTATTTCATCCCCGACGTCCCGGCGCTGTCGAAATACGTCTGTCCGGGCGGCTGCGACTTTTAGCCGGCTCGCGTCAGGAACAGACCAGGCCGTGCCGGGTAGCGTAGCGCACCAGGTCGGCGTTGTTGTCGATGCCGAGCTTCTGCATCAAGCGCGTCTTGTGCGTGCTCACGGTTTTCGGGCTCAGGTGCAGACGCTCGGCGATTTCGCCGAGCGGACCACCGGCAGCGAACAGTTTGAGCACCTGCAGTTCGCGTTCGCTCAAGCTGTCGTGCGGCAGGTCGCTGCTGCCGCCGGCATTGAAAATCATGCTCTCGACCAGCGCCGGGTCGATATACTTGCCGCCGGCGGCGACCTTGCGCACCGCCGCGAGCAGGATTTCCGGCTCGCTGTCCTTGGTCACGTAGCCCGCAGCGCCGGCCTTCAGTGCCCGTGCGACGATCTGCCCCTCGTTGTGCATCGAGAGGATGAGAATCGGCAGATCAGGTTTTTCGTCGTGCAATCGACAGATCAGATCGACGCCGGTCACGCCGGGCATCGTCAGATCGAGCAGCAACAGTTCGCAGGGAATCTGCCGCCATTGCTCAAGCACTTCGCTGCTCTGCGCCGCCTCGCTGACGACGACGATGTCGCTGGTCATCGCAAAAATCTGCTTGAGACCGCCGCGGACAATCGCGTGGTCGTCGGCAATGATGATTCTAATCATGAAGGATCTCCATTCACCAGAGGGAGTTTGATGGTAACCGTCGTGCCCTGGCCTGGCGCACTGACGATGCGCAGCCTGCCGCCCAGCGCCAGCAACCTTTCGCGCATGCCGAACAGGCCGAAGCCCTGGCCTTTGCCGACCGCGACGGTATCGAAACCGATGCCGTCGTCGCGAACGACGATCTGCCGCTGTTGCCCGCTGCACTGCATCGAGATCACCACTTCGCGCGCCAGCGAGTGGCGAGTGACATTGGTCAGCGACTCCTGGACGACGCGGAAGACGGCAGTTGACTGCAGTTCGGGGAGCGCGAAATTGCCGCCGCCGTCAAGCCGGCAGCGGATCGTCCCGCGTTTTGAAAAATCGGCGGCCAGCCATTCGATCGCCGGCGCCAAGCCGTGGTCGAGAACGGCCGGGCGCAGGTTGCTGGCGACCTGACGCACCACGTTGATCGTCCGATCGACCAGCGAGCGCATTTCGTCGATCATTGCCAACAACTGGAGATTTTCGCCGAAGCGCAGGCGCATCAGCGAGAGATCCATTTTGAGCGCCGTCATCAACTGCCCCATTTCGTCATGCACCTCGCCGGCAATATGTTTGCGTTCCTGCTCGAGCAAGCCTTCCTGGTAGGCCGCCAGCGCACGCAATTTCCGTTTGGACTCGCCGAGCGCCAACGCCGACTTCTTGCGCTCGGTAATATCGCCGACCACCGCGATGAAATTGACGACGGCCCCCGACTCGTCGCGAATCGTCGAAATGTATAGATCGACCCAGACGGATCGCCCGTCGCAGGCGGTCCAGCGCCTTTCAATCCGGTATTTGTCGCCAGGTGTTTTCAGGATTTCATCGGACAGCGGGTTCTCGGCAGATCGCTCGGCAGGGACAAAAAACTCGGCGAAGTGCATCTGCTTCAGGACTTCGGCATCATGGCCGAGCATCACGCTGAAGGCTTCGTTGAAATGGACGACGCGCCCGCTCGGATCGGCAACGACCATGCCGGTATTGGCATTTTCGAACACCCCGCGAAAACGTTGCTCGCTGAGACGCAAGGCCAGCTCGGCGCGCTTGAGGCGGTCGATGTCGAGCACCTGTCCGGCCCAATAAAGCACCCCTCCTGCGCCATCGGAGGCCCGCAACATGGTCAGTTGCGCCCATACTTCGTCGCCGTTCTGGTGCAGGTAGCGCTTCTCGGTGTGAAACGATTGATAGCGAGAACCAGTCGCCCCATTCAACGCCCACGTTTTCTGTAGGCCAACATCTTCGGGGTGGGTGATGTCGCTGTACGACATGGCGAGCAGTTCGCTTTCCGAATAGCCGGTGAACTCGCACATCGCGCGATTGACCCGCAGGTAGCGACCATCGTCATCGGCGACGAACATGCCGACCGGCGTCGCGTCGAAGGTCTTCTCGAAGAACTCCTTGGCGATCTGCGCCGCTCTGCGCGCATCGCCCATTTCGTTGACCTCCTGCAGGTCGACGAAGCGATAGACGACTTCGCCGCCAACCATTGCCATATCGACCGCGACGCGGAAGAAATGCCCGTCGCGATGCCGGTGCAGGGACTCGAAACGGTGGCGACCGACCTGGCGGGTCAAGGCCAGCGCATCGACAAACGCCTTCCTGGAATCGAGCGCGAAGACGATTTCGATCGACTGCCCGGTCAGCTCGTCGACGCTGTATCCGTGCATCCGCGCAAACGCCGGATTCGTCTGCACCAACGCCAGCCCGTCGTCCGTCGCCCCGGCCACGCCCCAGCCGGCATGCGCGAGGATCAGCGGCCAGCGGCCCAGCGACGCGCTCAGGCGCAACTCGCGCCGGTGGGCAGAAAGGATAGTGAGCGCAGCGTAGCTGAGCGCGACGCCGAGAACCACCACCAGCAAGCTGCTGCGCTGCTGCCAGAGGCCGAGGCCGACGACCAGCGCCAGCGCGCCGCCCAGCGCCGCCAGGCGCGCCTCGAAACGATCGCGCAACAGCGACCGGAGCCGGCCAGACCAAGCGGCGCGGAGTTTGCAAAAACCATGCATTGTGTTCATTGCGTTGCCGTTGAATAGGTTCGTTCCAGTCACTGCTGGCCACGTCGCATTGGATCACAAGCGGCAGCTTTCGCCAGTCGGTATTGCCTGCAATTCCAGCAGGATAACCCTACAGCAGAATCCGCTTATCCCGACAGCGAATTCAGCGGCGACTGACTGACGGCTCGGCGCAATCCCATCACCATGGTGCTATCGATGCAAAACGTGTGCACCTTTCATATTCTGCACCTCAAGGACAAGCCCAATGACGCTGAGCCCCCTCGACAGCACTGAACCGACGCAGCGGCGTCGCACCGCACCGATCGCGGCCAGGCATGCACGCTGACTTTGCTCACGCCGTCACGCGCCAGGTGGCCGACGCAGAGCGGCGGCCGGCGTTCGATATGGCCGCCTCGGCAGAGGCCGCCGGGCATTTGCTGACGGTCGCCCGCACCATCATGCAGAGCGATGTATCGGTGATGGTCACATCGACGCAGGGCACCATCGAGTTCGTCAACCCGGCCTTTGAACGGCATTCCGGCTATCCCGCCAACGAAGCGCTCGGGCGCACGCCCGGCCTGCTCAACGCTGGCGAGCATTCGGCGGAATTTTTCAGCAGCCTCAAGAAAACGCTGGGCGCCGGCAAGGTATTCCGCGCCATCTTTACCAACCGGCGCAGAGACGGCGATCTATACCACGAAGACAAGATGATCACGCCGATTCGCGATGCTGATGCGAAGATTTCGCACTACGTGGCGACCGGTCGCCTGCTGACGCCACCAGCCGGGCGACTTGCCGACGGTGCTGACGACTACGATGCGCTGACCGGGATCCCCAACCGCCGCCGCTTCATGGACCAGCTGGGGAAGACCATCGTGCGCTGCCAGCGCAATTCAGGACGATTCTCTCTGTTGCACGTCGATCTCGACCGCTTCAGGCTGATCAACGACACGCTCGGTCACACCACCGGTGACCGGGTGCTGGCAGCCGTCGCGCAACGCCTCGCCGCGCTGCTCGACGAACAGGCCGTCATCGCCCGTCTTGGCGGCGACGGGTTCACGATCATTGTCGAGCACCGGGCAAAGCACGACGCCGTAAGCCGACTCGCCGAAGATCTGATCGCCGCCTGCTCGCGCCCTGTTGAGATCGACAGCCGCGCGCTCTACGCCGAAGTCAGCATCGGCATCGCGTCGTTTCCGCAGGATGGGCAGGACATCGATTCGCTGGTCAGGCATGCCGAGATCGCGATGTATCAGGCCAAGTCGGCTGGCCGCGGCCGCTTCGTGAATTTTTCGGCGCCGATGGAAAGAAAGATGCTCGACGATCTGTCGATCGAAGCGTCTCTGCGCAGCGCATTGCACCATGGCGAATTCGAAATCTGCTACCAGCCGATCGTCAGCCCAGGCGATCGCCGCGCGGTAGCGCTTGAAGCATTGCTGCGCTGGCACTCGCCGCAGCACGGCGAAGTCTCTCCGGGGCGCTTTATCCCGCTGCTCGAAGAAATCGGGCTGATCGTCGAGATCGGGCGCTGGGTGCTCGAAACGGCGTGCGCGCAGTTCAAGTCGCTGCAAAAGAACGAGTTCGCGCCGGCGATTCTCGCGGTCAACCTTTCGGCGGCGCAGTTCCGCGACGCGCAGCTGATTGGCGACATCAAGGCGGTGCTGCAAGCGTCCGGACTGGCGCCCGAGCAACTGGAACTGGAAATCACCGAGAGCATCCTGATCGAAGACGCGTCGGCCGCCACCAAGACCTTGAACTCGCTCGCCGCGCTCGGCGTGCGCCTGGCCATCGACGATTTCGGGACCGGCTATTCGTCACTGAGCTATCTGCGCCGTTTTCCGATCAATACGCTGAAGATCGACCGCTCTTTCGTCACCGAGATGGAAAGCAGCGTCGATGCCGAAGTCATCGTCAAGGCGATCGTCAATCTGGCGCACAACCTCGGCATGACAGTGGTCGCCGAGGGCGTCGAAAGCGCCGGGCAACTGGCGCGGCTGTCGGCCTTGGGATGCGCCAAGGTCCAGGGCTTCCTGTTCAGCCGCGCGCTGCCGATCGACGATCTGCCAAGGCTGTTGGCCAACCCCTTTGCGCACGCCGACGACGCGGCACACCGTGCGATGTCGCTGCCCCTCCCTCCATCACTCATTTCAATTCATGCGCCGGAGCCCACTATGAAAACCATCTTTCTCGTCGACGATTCGGCGACCATCCTGCTCAGCATCTCGAGCATTCTGGGCAAAGCCGGCTACACGGTCGAGAAGGCCGCCAACGCCGAAGAAGCACTCAAGAGGTTCAAGGCCGGAGCCAAGATCGATCTGCTGCTCACCGACCTCAACATGCCCGGAATGAACGGCATCGAACTGATCCGCGAGGTACGCAAGCTGGCGGCCTACCGGTTTGTTCCGATCCTCTTTCTGACCACTGAATCGCAACAAGCGAAGAAAGTCGAAGCCAAGGCCGCCGGCGCTTCCGGCTGGATCGTCAAGCCCGCCACCGCCGACGAGTTGCTGAGCACGATCAAGCTGGTCATCCGGTAGGAGGGGCCAATGAACCTACAGCCCAACACGCAGCGTCGGCGACTTGCCGCCCGGCGGATGGTAGTCAATGCCAGCGCCGCAGCGCTGATCACACTGCTCGTCTTTGGGCTGCACGATAGCTTTCACGAGAAATTTCTCAGCTTCCTTGGCCTCAGCAATCGCCAGGGCGACACGCTGGGAACGCTCGTCATCCTGCTGTTCTTTGTCTCTCTCGAGCAGCTGATTTCGTCGCTCTATTTCAAGGACACCTATTTGGGCATGCGCCAGGAACTTGAAGACACTCGCCCGCGCTGCCCGGCAAACAAGATCTGTAAACGCATTGCGGTTCCCGAACTCAGACAGATCAAGCCGTTCAGCGAAATGTTGGCGAGCCAGCTGCGCAGCGTCACCGAGCAGACCGAGAAGGCCGCCTACGACGTCAGTTCGCGCCTGCACACCATCGACGAGGAGGTCAGCGAACTGACCCAGTTCGTTGGCGCCGCAGCGAGCGCGTCGGCGAGCAGCGCGATCGAAGCGGAAAGCAGGATCGCCGGCAACCGGGCGCTGATCGACCAGCTCGAGGATTTTGTCCAGCAACGCATCAGGGAAACCGAGGAAGACGCCACGACCAACGCGGCCGTCGTCGACAAGACCCGTTCGCTGCAGACGCTGGTCGAGCTGATTCGCCACGTCGCCGAACAGACCAACCTGCTGGCGCTCAATGCGGCGATCGAAGCGGCGCGCGCCGGCGATTCAGGACGCGGCTTTGCGGTGGTCGCCAACGAGGTGCGCAAACTGTCGCTGGAAACCGAGGTGGCAGTCAAGAAAATCGACGAAGGGATCCTCGCGGTGACCAAGATCGTCGACACCCAGCTCAAGGACCGCATCGCCAACTCGACGATCGCCGAGCAGCGCGCCACGCTTGAGCACGTCGCCGAACAGGTGGCGACGCTGGGCCACAGCTACGCGCAGTTGACGCAGCGCGAACAAGACATCCTCGAACGCATCGGCAAGAGCAGCCACAGGCTCGGCGAGATGTTCATGGAAACCATGGCCAGCGTGCAATTCCAGGACATCACGCGACAACAGATCGAGCAGGTGGTCAAGACCATGAGCTACCTCGACGAGCACGCGCTGGCCATCGCCGGCATGCTCGAACGCGCCGAGGAATACGCCACCACGCCGCCGCCGATCAAGCCGCTCAAGGACGAAATCGGCGCGGTGTACGCCGACTACGTCATGCAAGAGCAACGCACCGTTCATCAGCGTGTGCTGGGCGACACGATCGCGACCGGCGAGCCCCCGACGCGGCCTGCCGCCAAGACCAGCAACGTCGAGTTGTTCTAATTCAGGAGAGTTGACCGTGCCCGCCGAAAAGATCCTTTCAATCAGCGAAGACCTGACGATCTATCACGCACTCGAACACAAGGATGCGCTGCTCGACGCGCTGTCGACGACCGACGAGCTGCTGCTCGATCTGGCGCAGGTCGGCCAGATCGATAGCGCCGGCCTGCAACTGCTGATCCTGCTCAGCAAGGAGGCGCAACGCGCCGGCAAGTCGCTTCGCTTCGTCGCGCCGAGCCCGGCGGTGAGCGACGTGATCGAGCTGTGCAATCTGGCCGCCGAATTCGGCACCGCGCCGCCCGTCCTCACCGGCGCCGCATCCTGATCATTACGGAGAACTCGAGCATGGATGAAATCACCACAGTCTTCATCGACGAGGCTCGCCAGCAACTCGCCGAAATGGAGGCCGGCTTGCTGCGCCTTGAGCAAGATCCGGAAGAGAACGACGAGCGCGACTACATCAATGGCATATTCCGCGCCGCGCATACCGTCAAGGGCGGCGCTGGGGCCATCGAATGCCGCTTCATCGAACACTTCACGCACGACGTCGAAAACCTGCTCGATTCGCTGCGCAACGGCGACCTCGCCGTCAGCCCGGCGCTCGCCACCCTGCTGCTCGAATGCTGCGACCAGATGGCTAGCCTGGTCGAAGTGCTCGCCGCCGGGCAAGCCGAGCCGGCCGCCGAGGTGTTGCGGCGCGGCCAGGCGCTGACCGAGCGGCTGCAGCAGATCAGCGCCGCGGGAAAGCCCGCTCTGGCACCCGACGACGCGGCGCTGGCCAAGGTCGAGGTCGACAGCGATGGCGCGCTCAATACCGACAGCTGGCACATCTCGGTGCGCTTCGGTCGCGATGTCCTGCGTGGCGGAACTGACCCGCTGTCGTGCATCCGCTATCTCGCCGACCTGGGCGAGATCATCGGCATCGAAACCATCGCCGACGCCATTCCGCCGGCCGCCGAGATGGACCCCGAAGCGTGCTACCTCGGTTTCGAGATCCGCCTGCAGACCAAGTCGTCAAAAGCCGAAATCGACGATGTCTTCAAATTCGTTCGTGACGAATGCGAGCTGACCATCCTGCCGCCGCAAAGCAAGGCTGCCGACTACATCCGTTTGCTCAGGGAACTGCCCGAAGACCCGATGCGCCTGGGCGAGATGCTGCTGCGCTGCGGCGCCTTGACGCAGGCGGAAATCGACCGCGGACTCTCCAGTCAGTACGATTCGGCGACCGCCATGCCGGCCGACGGCGAGGCCAGAACACCGCCGCTCGGCGAGATCCTGATCGAAAACAAGGTCGTGCACCGGACCATCGTCGACGCGGCGATCGCCAAGCAGAGCCAGGTGGTCGAGAAGAGGGCGCACGACGCGCAGTTGATCAGGGTCCATGCCGACAAGCTCGACCAGCTCATCGATCTGGTCGGCGAACTGGTGATCGCCGGCGCCTCGGCCAACCTGCTGGCGCAAAAGAGCCGTCAGAGCGAGCTCGCCGAAGCCACGTCGGTGCTCTCGCGGCTGGTCGAGAACATCCGCGATTCGGCACTGCAACTGCGCATGGTGCAAATCGGCGACAGCTTCACGCGCTTTAACCGCGTGGTCAGGGACGTCGCCAAGGACCTCGGCAAGGAGATCGAGCTCGTCATCAGCGGCGCCGAAACCGAACTCGACAAGACCGTCGTCGAGAAGATCGGCGACCCGCTGATGCACCTCGTTCGCAACAGTCTCGACCACGGCATCGAGCCGACTGCGCTGCGTATCGAACGCGGCAAGAGCGCGTGCGGTCGCGTCAGCCTCAACGCCTACCACGACTCGGGCAGCGTCGTCATCGAGGTCGCCGACGACGGCGGCGGCCTCGACCGCGACAAAATCCGCGCCAAAGCCATCGAACACGGACTGATCGCCGCGACCGACACGCTCTCCGACAAGGAGTTCTACAACCTCATCTTCGAACCCGGCTTCTCGACCGCCGATAAAGTATCCAAGCTCTCGGGACGCGGCGTCGGCATGGACGTCGTGCGGCGCAACATCGTCGCTTTGCGCGGCAGCATCGCGGTGGCCTCGAGCGCAGGCCGGGGAACGACCTTCACCATCCGCCTGCCGCTGACGCTGGCGATCATCGACGGCTTCCTGGTCGGCGTCGACCAGGCGTCATACGTGATTCCGCTCGATTCAGTGGTCGAGTGCATCGAAAAAAAGAGACTCTCGGGCGACCGCAATTTCCTCAATTTGAGAGGTGAAGCGCTGCCCTTCGTTCGCCTGCGCGAACTCTTCGCCGTGCCGGGCGAGCCGCCGCCACGCGAGAGCATCGTCGTCGTGCAGTTTGCCGGAAGCCGCGCCGGAATCGTCGTCGACGAGCTGATCGGCGAGTTCCAGACCGTGATCAAGCCGCTCGGCGCGATGTTTCCCAATCTGCGCGGCATCGGCGGGTCGACCATCCTGGGCAGCGGCGAGGTCGCGCTGATTCTCGACGTCGCCGCGCTGGTCAGGATCGTCTCCGGCAGCGAAGCCGACGGCTTGCTCGCCCATCGGCACGGCAGCACGTTTTCCGGATCGTCCCCTCAATCTTCAGTGGCCCAATTGGCGAGGTAAATCATGTTCAAGAATCTAAAAATCGGCGTTCGTCTGGGAATCGGCTTCGGCCTGGTCATGCTGCTGCTCGCCATCACGGCGATCGTTTCGATCGAACGTCTTGGCCAACTCAACAGCGCCACCAAGGAGATCACCGAGGAGCGCATGCCGAAGATCGAAATGGCGATGGAAATCGAGAAGAACGCGCTGACCATGGGGCTGGCGCTGCGCAACCTGCTGTTGTCGAACGACAAAGCGGTCGAAAAGGCCCAACTCGAGGCGATCGCCAAAGCCCGCCAGCGCAACGACCAAATCTTCGAAAAACTAAAGCCACTGATCAATACCGAGGCCGGCAAGGCCTTGTTCGAGAAATTGGCTCTGGCGCGCACCCGCTACGGTGCCGCCCTCGATGCGATGGTTCCACTCGCCAACAGCGCTTCGCCACAGCACGATGCAGCCAAGGCCAGCGCCTACCTGTTCAACGAATTCCCGCCGATCGCCGGCAGCTATGTCGAGAGCACCCGGGAGTTTTCCGATTTTCAGAAGAAGAGCACCGCGCAGACGGGCGCCCGCTCGGTCGATGCGGCGAATTCGGCGCGCCTGCTGGTCGTCGCCTTGTCGACCGGCGCGCTGCTGATCGCGCTGCTGTTCGCCTGGCTCATCACGCGTGGCATCACCCGGCCGATCAACGAAGCGCTCGGAGCAGCGATGCGCCTGGCCGACGGCGACCTCACGGTCAAGCTCGAAGCAGCCAGTACCGACGAGGTCGGGATGCTGATGAGCGCGATGCAGAACATGATCGCCAGGCTCACCCAGATCATCGGCGAGGTGCGCAGCGCCGCCGACAACCTCACCAACGCCGCCGGCCAGGT
>JAGTRW010000001.1 GCA_018262095.1 Pseudomonadota bacterium | reverse complement strand
CCTGCTGATGCACGCGATGGGCGCCAACGCCGCTGGGCAGGTCGCCAGCGTGGTCGCCGGCGGCGTGCTGCTGGCGCTGATGGGCGCCGGCGGTTAAGTTGCCAAAGAAGTAGCTTTCGTCAAAAAAACCCGCTGCCAAGCGGGTTTTTTTTCGAGCGTTCTATTCGAACTCGACGATCACCTGGTCGAGCGACAGGCTTTCGCCGGGGCCGCTGACGATGTGCTTGACCTTGCAGTCCTTCTCGGCCTTGAGGATGTTTTCCATCTTCATCGCCTCGATCACCGCCAGTTTTTCTCCGGCGCGAACCTGCTGTCCTTCATGGACCAAGACTTCGCGCAGCAATCCTGGCATCGGCGAGAGCAGGAATTTCGATAGATCGGGCGGTGCCTTGACCGGCATCAGTGCGAGCAAGCGGTCGGCCTTGGCCGTCATCACGACGGCTTTGACCTGCTTGCCGAAGTGGCTGATTCGATACTCGAGCCCGGCGCGTTCGAGTTGCAGGCAGATCGGCTTGCCGTTGCAGCTGCCGTTGAAGACCAGCTCCCTGAACAGCCAGTCGGAAACGATGTCGTAGCGCTTGCCGCCGCAGACGATCGAATAGCCGCCGGCGATCGTTTCGAGCGTCATCGGGTAATTTTTCCCTTCGATGACGACGACCCAGTTGCTGCCGACCCGGCGCGGATGGCCGGTCATCTGGCCGCCGATCTGCACCGCGCGGTCGATGTAGCGACGGCGCGCGAAGGCGGCGACCGCGGCCAGCAGCCCGGGGTCTTCATAAGGTACGTCGGCGGCGACGAAGCCCTTGGGGTACTCGTCGGCGATAAAGGCCGTAGTGAAGATTCCGGAAACGAAGCGCGGGTGCTGAACCAGTGCCGCCTGGAAGGGGATGTTCGAGGCGACGCCGCGAATCAGGAAGCCATTGAGCGCATCGCGCATACGCACGATTGCCTGTGATCGATCGTCACCGTGACAGATCAACTTGGCAATCATCGAGTCGTAGTGCATCGAAATCTCGCCGCCCTCGTAGACGCCGGTGTCGACGCGCACCTCGCCGTCGACGGCGAGCGGCGGCTGGAAGCGAACCAGCCGCCCGGTCGATGGCAGGAAGCCGCGGAACGGATCCTCGGCGTTGATTCGGCATTCGATCGCCCAGCCCTTGGGCTTGATGTCGCCCTGCACGAAGGGAAGTTGCTCGCCGGCGGCGACACGGATCATCAGCTCGACGAGGTCGAGCCCGGTGATCATTTCGGTGACCGGGTGCTCGACCTGCAAGCGCGTATTCATTTCGAGGAAGTAGAACGATTTGTCCGAGCCGACGACGAACTCGACAGTCCCGGCGCTCTGGTACCTGACGGCCTTGGCCAGCGCCACCGCCTGTTCGCCCATCGCGCGGCGGATCGTGTCGTCGATGAACGGAGACGGCGCTTCCTCGATGACCTTCTGGTGGCGGCGCTGGATCGAGCATTCGCGCTCGAGCAGATAAACGGTGTTGCCGTGGGCGTCGGCGATGATCTGGATTTCGATGTGGTGCGGGCCCTCGACGTATTTTTCGATGAATACGCGATCGTCGCCGAAACTCGCCTTGGCCTCGCTGCGGCACGAATGGAAGCCTTCGAACGCTTCCGCATCGTTGTGCGCGACGCGCAGTCCCTTGCCGCCACCGCCGGCCGACGCCTTGATCATCACCGGATAGCCGATTCCCTTGGCGATCTCGACCGCCTCAAGCGCGTCGGCGATCGAATCGTTGTAGCCGGGAATGGTGTTCACCTTGGCGGCGATCGCCAGCTTCTTCGACTCGATCTTGTCGCCCATCGCGGCGACCGAGTAGTGCTTGGGTCCGATGAAGATGATGCCGTCGTCTTCAAGGCGCTTTGAGAATTCCTGGTTCTCGGAGAGAAAGCCATAGCCCGGATGGACGGCCTGCGCGCCCGTCTGCTTGCACGCGGCGATGATCTTGTCGATCGAAAGGTAAGAGTCTTTAGCCGCTGCCGGACCGATGCAGACGGCTTCGTCGGCGCTGATGACGTGCAGTGCGTCCTTGTCTGCCTCCGAGTATACGGCGACGGTGGCGATGCCCATGCGGCGGGCGGTCTTGATCACGCGGCAGGCGATTTCACCGCGGTTGGCTATCAGAATTTTCTTGAACATTTTTTATAACCTCTCTTAACACGGAGACCACGGAGATACAGAGAACACGGAGAGACAATGAAAGAAAGTCGATGCTCTCTCTGTGCTCTCCGTGTCTCTGTGCACTCTGTGTCGAATGCGGTTAATCGTTAGAGCGGGATGTTGCCGTGCTTGCGCCAGGGGTTCTCGAGCTGTTTGTCGCGCAACATCGCCAGCGAGCGGCAGATTCGCTTGCGCGTCTCGTTGGGCATGATGACGTCGTCGATGAAGCCGCGCGCGCCGGCGACGAAGGGATTGGCGAACTTGGCCTTGTATTCGGCTTCGCGCTCGGCGAGCTTCTCCGGATTTCCCTTTTCCTCGCGGAAGATGATCTCGACCGCGCCTTTGGGACCCATCACCGCGATCTCGGCCGACGGCCAGGCGAAGTTGACGTCGCCGCGCAAGTGCTTCGAACTCATCACGTCGTAGGCGCCGCCGTAGGCCTTGCGCGTGATCACGGTGATCTTGGGTACGGTGCATTCGGCGTAGGCGTAAAGCAGCTTGGCACCGTGCTTGATGATTCCGCCGTATTCCTGAGCGGTGCCGGGCATGAAGCCGGGGACGTCGACGAAGGTCACGACCGGGATGTTGAAAGCGTCACAGAAGCGAACGAAGCGCGCCGCCTTGGTCGAGCTCTTGATGTCGAGGCAGCCGGCCATCACCAGCGGTTGGTTGGCGACGATGCCGATCGGCGAGCCGTCCATGCGGCCGAAACCGATCACGATGTTCTTGGCGTAGTCGGGCTGCAACTCGAAGAAGTCGCCGTCGTCGACGATCTTGAGGATCAATTCCTTGATGTCGTAGGGTTTGTTGGGGTGGTCAGGAACCAGCGTGTCGAGCGAGTGGTCGAGTCGGTCGGCGGGGTCCTGCGCCGGCCATTGCGGCGGTTTGACGCGATTGTTCGACGGCAGGAAGCCGACGAAGCGGCGCATCATCATCAGCGCCTCGACGTCGTTCTCGAAGGCCAAGTCGGCGACTCCCGAGCGGCTGGTATGGCTCGTCGCGCCGCCAAGCTCTTCGGCACTCACTTCCTCGTGGGTCACCGTCTTGACCACTTCGGGTCCGGTGACGAACATGTACGAAGAATCCTTGACCATGAAGATGAAGTCGGTCATGGCGGGCGAATAGACCGCGCCGCCGGCGCACGGGCCCATGATCAGCGAAATCTGGGGAATCACGCCCGAGGCCAGCATGTTGCGCTGGAAGATGTCGGCGTAGCCGCCGAGCGAAGCGACGCCCTCCTGAATGCGCGCGCCGCCCGAATCGTTGAGGCCGATCAGCGGCGCGCCGACCTTCATCGCGTGATCCATCAGCTTGCAGATCTTTTCGGCGTGCGCTTCGGAGAGCGATCCGCCAAAGACCGTGAAGTCCTGCGAAAAGACGAAGATCAGACGGCCGTTGATGGTGCCGTAGCCGGTGACGACGCCGTCGCCCGGAACCTGCTGTTCGGCCATGCCGAAATCGGCGCAGCGATGCTCCTTGAACATGTCCCACTCTTCGAAGGAGCCGGCATCGAGCAGCAACTCGATGCGTTCGCGCGCCGAGAGTTTGCCTTTGGCGTGCTGACTGTCGATACGTTTTTGGCCACCGCCGAGACAAGCTGCTCCGCGCTTGTCGGCAAGCTGCTGGATGATGTCGTGCATTAAAAATCCCCCTGTTGTTGGCGGGGATAAGACTACGCCAAATGCCGACGGTTCAAAACGATTTCAGATTTCCAGGCTGTGCAGCAGCCGATTGGCGGCAACGCCGGGCGTCGTTCGGCCTTCGGCGACGTCGTGCAGCAGGCCGGGAAGTGCGGCGTGCACGGCCGGATGCGCGTGAAAATAGTGACGCAAGCCTGAGTCGATCAGGCTCCACATCCAGTTGAGCGCCTGCTTCTTGCGCTTTGCCTCGAGTTCGCCGCTGGCGATCATGGCGGCGCGGAAGCGTTCGATTTCGCCCCAGAACTCGACCATGCCTTCCTTTTTGAGCGCACTCACGCCGATCACCGGCGGGCGCCAGTTGGGCGACGCCGGGCGCAGCATGTGCAGCGCCTGCTTCCACTGGGAGCGCGCGATCGCCGAGGCCTGGGGGTCGATGTCGCTCTTGTTGATGGCGACCAGATCGGCGATCTCGACGATGCCTTTCTTGATCGCCTGCAGATCGTCGCCGGCGTTCGGCAATTGCAGCAGCACAAACATGTCGACCATGCCGGCCACCGTCGTCTCGCTTTGGCCGACGCCGACCGTTTCGACGAGGATGACGTCGTAGCCTGCGGCTTCGCAGGCGAGCATGGCTTCGCGCGTTTTTTCGGCGACACCGCCGAGCGATCCGGCTGACGGGCTGGGACGAATGAAAGCTTCCTTGTGGTGGCAGAGCAACTCCATTCGCGTCTTGTCGCCGAGGATGGAGCCGCCAGAAACTGATGAGGACGGATCAACCGCGAGTACGGCCAGTTGATGTCCCTGTTCGATCAGCCAGAGACCGAGCGCTTCGATGAAGGTCGATTTTCCGGCACCGGGAACACCGGAGATGCCAATTCTGATGGCACGTCCGGTGTGCGGCAGTAATGCAGCGACAACTTTCTGTGCGCGCAGCAGATGATCGGCGCGCGTCGATTCGATCAGGGTGATGGTTTTAGCGAGCGACCGCCGCTGTTTTGCCAGGACGCCGTCGACCAGTTGCTGATCGGCAGCGTCAAGCGCGCCTTCGGGGTTGCTCGCGTCCATCTATTGCCAACTCCTGATTTAAGCCTTGACTGCCTTGTTGATTTCTTCGAGTACCTTGCGCGCGGAGTCTTCGATGCGCGTTCCCGGTCCGAAAATCGCCTTGGCGCCGGCGGCGTAGAGCTCATCGTAGTCCTGCGCCGGGATGACGCCGCCGGCAAAAACGATGATGTCGTCGGAACCCTGGTCCTTCAAAGCCTTGATCAGTTGGGGAACCAGCGTCTTGTGACCGGCAGCGAGCGACGAACAGCCGATGGCGTGCACGTCGTTCTCGATCGCTTGGCGCGCCGCTTCTTCCGGGGTCTGGAAGAGCGGGCCGACGTCGATGTCGAAGCCCAGGTCGGCAAACGCCGTAGCGACGACCTTGGCGCCGCGGTCATGGCCGTCCTGGCCAAGCTTGGCGATCATGATGCGCGGGCGACGGCCTTGCGCGGCGGCAAATTTCTCGATGTCAGCTTTGATCGTTTCCCAGGTTTCGATTCCTTCCACGACGCCTCCATAAACTCCCGAAATGGTCTGGTTGTTGGCGCGGAAGCGGCCGAAGATCTTTTCGAGCGCGTCCGACACTTCGCCAACCGTGGCGCGCAGACGCATGGCCTTGACCGTGAGGTCGAGCAGATTGCCTTCGCCGGTCTTGGCGCATTCGGTCAGTGCGTCGAGCGCAGCCTGCACCGCAGCCGAATCGCGCTTGGCGCGGATCGTCTTGAGGCGAGCAATTTGCGACTCGCGAACAGCGGCGTTGTCGATGTCGCGGATTTCGATCGCGTCCTGCTTGTCGAGCTTGTACTTGTTGACGCCGACGATGACGCGCTTGCCCGAATCGATCAGCGCCTGCGTTTCAGCGGCGCAGGTTTCGACCTGCATCTTGGCCCAGCCCGATTCGACGGCCTTGGTCATGCCGCCCATCGCTTCGATTTCTTCGATGATCGCCCAGGCCTTGTCGGCCATGTCCTGGGTCAGCTTTTCCATCATGTACGAACCGGCCCACGGATCGACGACGTTGCAGATGTGCGTTTCTTCCTGAATCACCAGCTGCGTATTGCGCGCCAGGCGCGACGAGAACGCGGTCGGCAGCGCGATCGCTTCGTCGAGCGCGTTGGTGTGCAGCGACTGGGTGCCGCCGAAGACCGCGGCCATCGCTTCGATCGTCGTACGCACGACGTTGTTGTACGGATCCTGCTCGGTGAGCGACCAGCCGGAAGTCTGGCTGTGCGTGCGCAGCATCATCGATTTCGGGCTCTTGGCGTCGAACTTGGTCATGATGCGGTGCCACAGCATACGGGCGGCGCGCATCTTGGCGATTTCGAGGTAGAAGTTCATGCCGACTGCCCAGAAGAACGACAGGCGACCGGCGAAGGTGTCGACGTCCATGCCTGAGGCGATACCGGTACGCACATACTCCTGGCCGTCGGCCAGCGTGAAGGCCAGTTCGATCGCCTGGTTGGCGCCGGCTTCCGAGATGTGATAGCCGGAGATCGAGATCGAGTTGAACTTCGGCATGTTCTTGGCGGTGTACCCGAAGATGTCGGCGATGATCTTCATCGACGGCGTCGGCGGGTAGATGTAGGTGTTGCGAACCATGAACTCCTTGAGGATGTCGTTCTGGATGGTTCCCGACAACTGCGCCTGCGGCACGCCTTGTTCTTCGGCGGCGACGATGTAGCCGGCGAGGACCGGCAGCACGGCGCCGTTCATGGTCATCGAAACCGAGACCTTGTCGAGCGGGATGCTGTCGAACAGGATCTTCATGTCTTCGACCGAGTCGATCGCTACACCGGCCTTGCCGACGTCGCCGGTAACACGCGGATGGTCTGAGTCGTAACCACGGTGCGTGGCCAGGTCGAAAGCGACGGAGACGCCCTGGCCGCCGGCGGCCAGCGCCTTGCGGTAGAAGGCATTGGATTCTTCAGCGGTCGAGAAACCCGCGTATTGACGGATCGTCCAGGGACGAACCGCGTACATCGTCGCTTGCGGGCCGCGCAGGTAAGGCGGCAGGCCGGGCAGCGTGTCGGCGTAGGGCAGATCCTGCACGTCGGCCTTGGTGTAGAGCGGCTTGACGGTGATGCCTTCCGACGTAATCCAGTTGAGTTTCTCGACATCGCCGCCGGGCGCCGATTTGGTCGCGGCCTTTTTCCAGGCGTCGAGATTGGATGAGTCAGGTAGCGGAGGAGTGCTCTCGTTTGACATGATAAACCTTTCGGATTGTAAGAAATTGGGGGGCATTTTTTAACCGCAATTACGCAATGCGTAACCGGTTGTAAGCCTTGCGCCGAGCAGCAGCTGCAAAGTTGCCGCGAACCCGTGATGCTACTGAATCCACCGCGTCAAGGCAAGGGAAATGAGGCTTTTCGGCCCGCTTCATGATCCATATCAAGGCAGCGCAGTGCGCCGGCGTAGCGGCAAGCGAGCGAGTCGCCGAGCGCATTCGGGACGCCGGTCGCCGCCGAGTCGCCGATGCCCTGGGCAGGTCAGGATCGACGCCATTTGGCGCCGATCCTGGCGAACGGCTATTTGAGCGATTCGGCGGTCCTGAATCGCGCCAGGACTTTCTTGACGGCGCCGGGCAGGCTGAAGCCCTGGTTCATGATCAGCGCGATCAGAATCACCAGGCCGGTGGCGATCGGGTGAAATGACGAAGGCATGTCAAGCAGGTTGAGTCCGTTGTTGATGAAGCCGACCATCACCGCGCCGATCAGCGCTCCGGTCACCGACCCGTTGCCGCCCATCAGGCTGGTTCCGCCGATGACGATGGCGGTAATCACGTCGAACTCGTAACCGGTGGCGTTCATCGCAAAGGCCTGCTGGGTCAGCGACGCCATGACGATTCCGGCAATCGTCGCGGTCACCGCCGAGATGATATAAACGATGATTCGCGTCCGGTCGGGATTGACGCCCGACAGTTTTGCCGACACTTCGTTGGCGCCCACCGCGATCGCCTGCCGGCCGAAGACCGTGTGCTTGAGCAGGATGTGGCTGCCGACGGCGAGGATGATCATGATGTAGATCGGAATCGGAATTCCCAGGAACTTGCCGACGCCAATGATCAGAAACTCCTTCGGCTGCATGATGGTGATCTGGTCGCCGTTGGACACCAGCATGGCGACGCCGAACAGATAGGTCTTGGCGGCCATCGTGACGATGAACGCCGGAACCAGGAACTTGGTCGTGACCATGCCATTGACCCAGCCGATCAGCACGCCGATGCCTAGCGTGATGAAGATCGCGAGCATCCAGTTGAGTCCGTAGACGTTCATCAGTACGTTGGCGACGATTCCCGAGAGCGCCGCAATCGATCCGACCGACAGGTCGATGCCGCCGGTGATCGGCGCATAGATCGCGCCGACCGACATGATGCCGATCAGGCAGACCGACCACAACACGTTGGTCAGGTTGTCGACGGTCAGGAAGCGGTCCGAGACGAAGGAGAGTACGACCATCATCAGCAACAATATCCCGAACAAGCGAAAATCGACGATCAGTCGCCGCCAGTTGGTAGCTTTCATTGCGTTCCCCCTTCAACGATTCCTGATGCCGCACGCAGGACGTCTTCTTCGGTGACGACGCCTTCGGCAAATTCCTTGATGATCTGACCTTTTCTGAGCACGATGATGCGGTCGGAAAGCCGAGTCAGCTCGGGCAGGTCCGACGACACGACAATCACCGCCACACCTTCGCAGGCCAGCCGTTCGATGGTCTGATACATCTCCTCCTTGGCGCCGATGTCGATACCAACGGTCGGTTCGTCGACGATCAGGAGCTTGAGGTCGCGGATCAGCCACTTGCCGACGACGACCTTCTGTTGATTGCCGCCCGACAGATTGCCGACCAGTACGTCGGGGTTGGCTGGCTTGACCTTGAGCAGCGAAATGGCCTTGTCGGCCTTCTCGCGTTCCTTCGTCCCGCTGACGAAACCGGCGCTGTTGGAAATGGCGTCGAGGTTGGCGACGCCGATATTGCCGACGATCGAAATGCCGCCCATGATTCCCTGCAAGCGGCGTTCCTCGGGGACGAAGCCGTAGCCGCCGGCGATCGATTTTTCGACGCTCGGCACGTAATTCTTGCCAAGATAAGTGAGGCGCCCGCTGTCGAAACCGTCGATGCCGTAGATCGCCCGCATCAGTTCGGTGCGGCCCGATCCGACCAGGCCGCCGAAGCCGAGCACTTCTCCCTGGCGCACCTTGAACGAGATGTCCTTGAGCTTGCCTTCGCAGCACAGGTGCTCGACCTCGAGAACGACCTCGCCCTCCTTCTTGACCATGCGGTGGCGCGACTCGTCTTCGGAAAGCGCGCGCCCGATCATCAGCCGGATGATTTCGGCCGGGCTGATCTGCTCCTTTTCGAGGACGGTGACCAGCTTGCCGTCGCGCAGCACGGTGACCCGGTCCGAAAGATCGAAGACCTCTTCCATGCGGTGCGAGATATAGACGACGGTGATTCCCTCGCTCTTGAGCAGGCGGATGATCTTGAACAACTGCGCGCTCTCGGTCGAGGTCAGCGAACTCGTCGGTTCGTCCATGATCATCAAGGAGGCCTTGTTCGACAGCGCCTTGAGGATTTCAACCGTTTGCCGCTGTGCGATCGGCAGCTTGTCGATGATGTCCGTGGCGCGCAGATCGAAACCGTACTTGTCGATCATCTCCTGAGCCAGTCGGTTCATCTTGTTGATGTCGATGATCGGCAGGCCGGCGAACAGCGGCTCCTTGGTCAGGAAGATGTTCTGCGCCACGCTCATGCCGTGGATCAGGCTCAGTTCCTGGTAGATCACCGCAATGCCGAGGCGCTCGGAGGCGATCTTGTTGTGTTCGACGGGAACGCTCTGGCCTTCGAAAACGATGCTTCCCGCGTTGCGGTTGGTGACGCCGGTGATGATCTTGATCAGCGTCGATTTGCCGGCGCCGTTCTCGCCGACCAGCGAATGAATTTCACCGCGCTTGAGCGAGAAGTCCACGTTGGCGAGGACCATCGGACCGTTGTAGTTCTTGTCGATTCCCTTGCATTCGAGCAAGAGGGGGCTGTTGGCGCTCATACGCCCTCCTTGGCCAAAGCCTGTTTCTGACGTGCGATGCGGGTCGCCCGCTTTTCGGCGAAGCCCTTGTACCAGACGTCGGCGATTACCGTCACGACGATGATTCCGCCGATCACGATCGGTTGGATGTACGGCGATAGCCCCAGTTTGAGGATGCCGTTCTTGATCAGCGCCAGGAACAGCGTGCCGATTACCGTTCCCCAGATGTCGCCGACGCCGCCGGTAAATGGCGTGCCGCCGATCACCACCGAAGCGATCACGTCCATTTCGGAGCCGATGCCGAAATCGGGCATCGCGGTCATCATTCGTGCCGACAGGAAGATCGACGCCAGCGCCGCGCAGAAGCCCGAGAACATATAGACGCCGATCAGCGTGCGGTCGGTATTGATTCCGGACAGGCGCGACGCGGTCGGGTTGGCGCCGGTCGCGTAGACGTTGGTTCCGGCGCGCGTGCGCTTGAGGAAGAGCTGGGTGGCGAACGCCAGCACGAAGAAGACGATGGTCACGATATAGACGGGGCCGACCGTTTCGCCGAAGGAGAGGAAGACCTCGTCCTGGATGAAGACGTTCTTGACGAAGCCCTGGTCGTCCTTGACCGCCGCGATCAGCGCCAGGCCGGCCAGAATCCCTCGCGTGGCGAGCGTGACGATGAATTCGGGCAGCTTGAAATAAGTGATGAAGAAGCCGTTGACCCAGCCGATCAGGCAGCCGCCGGCAAGCGCGATTGGGATGAAAACATAGGCCGGCAAGTGGGTATAGGAAATGAAATTGACGCAGACCATCGAGGTGATGGCGATCACTGCGCCGATCGACATGTCGATTCCGGCGGTGATCAGCACCAGCGTAAAGCCGATGGCGACAATGCCCGTCAGCGATGCTTCCTGCAGCAGCGTCATCAGGTTGTCGAGGGTGAGGAAGCTTGGGCTGGCAATGGACAGGGCGGCACCGATGGATATCAGCAGCCCAACCAGGATGAGTCGTCGAATAGCGCTGACCGACACGATAGGTACCTCCGGATCATTCTCTGTAGGACAAGCAACGGGACCTCGTGGCCCCGTTGTGAATTGAATCTCTGCTTACCAGCGATCTTCAGCCTTGATTTGTGCCACCGTATCCTTGGTTGCGGCAAACGGCGGAACCTTGATGATCTCGGTCGCCGCGCCCTTCTTCTTGGCGCCGGTCAGCAGGTCCATCGCATATTTCGCCGCCATTCCACCCTGGTTGTAGGCATTGGTATACGCGGTGCCGGTGATCTTGCCCTGTTCGATCAGCGCCAGCGTGCTCTTTTGCCCGTTGAAGCCCCAGATCTTGATCTGGCCGAGACGGCCTGCCGATTCGGCGGCGATCATTGCGCCTTCGGCCATATTGTCATTGACTGCGAAGACAGCGTCGAGCTCCTTGTTGACCTGCAGGAAGCTGTTCATGATCTCAATGCCCTTGTCCTTGTTCCACTGGGCATTCTGGGCGCCGACGATCTTGATGTTCGGATACTGTTTGGCGAGTGCCGCGCGGAATCCCTTTTCGCGTTCGACGCCGGCCTGGGCGCCAGGAGGCGACTGCAGGATCGCGACGTTGCCCTTGCCGCCGAGCGATTTGCCGACGTTTTCGGCGACCATGTAACCGGCACCGGTATCGTCCATCGTCACGCAGGCAGCGTGCGGCAGCATGGTGTCGGTGTTGAGCGTGATCACCGGGATACCCTTGCTTTCGGCTTTCTTGACGCTGGCGGTGAGCGCCGCGGCGTCGATCGGCTGCAGGATGATCGCGTTGTAACCCTGGTTGATGAAGTCGTCCATCATGGTGACCTGGATTTCCGCTTTCATTTGCGCGTCGAGCGACTGCATCGTGACGTTTTTCTTGTCCTTGAGCGCGTTTTCGATGCCGACGCGCCACGCCTGGGTCAGCGCCTGTCCGACGGTGCTCGGTAAATAACCAATCTTGTAGCTGGTCTGCGCCGTCGCGACCCCGCTTGCGGTGACCAGCAAGGCGGTCAGCATCGCCATCAATTTTGTCTTTGCCATCTCTTTTCCCCTCGAAAAAAACGCCATGAACATGGATGCACTAAACGATCAATATGATCGTTTATGGAACCATTCTATAATCAAATTGTCGTTCTTGGCAATAAATTTCGGATAAAATAATAGGCCCCTAGAATCAACGCAATACGGCGATAAACAGAGTCGGCGAGCGGCATCGTTCGGCGTGCCGTGTTGCCTGAAAATGAGGCTGGTTCGGCGCTTTGTGTTCTGTTATCGATCACTTTGTGCTTTTCTTTCTTTACATTTTCGGCCGCCGAAATTACACTGCAGGCCCCAAAGCGAGAGGGTTTGATGGAAAATCCGATTGGTATTTACGAAAAGGCCCTGCCCAAGGATATGACCTGGGGCGAACGATTCAAGGCCGCACGCGGTGCCGGCTATGATTTTCTTGAATTGTCGGTCGATGAAACGCCTGAGCGCATGGCTCGCCTCGACTGGTCGCTGGCCGAGCGCTTGGCGTTTTTCCGCGCTTCGCGCGAAAACGAGGTGCCGGTTCCCTCGATGTGCCTGTCGGGTCACCGCAAGATACCGTTCGGTAGCGCCGATCCGGGCATCCGGGCGCAAGCTGCGCAGTTCATGACGAAAGCGATTCGTTTCGCCAGCGATACCGGCATCCGCGTCATCCAGCTTGCCGGTTACGACGTCTATTACGAGCCGACCACGCGCGAATCCCGCGAGCGCTACTACGCGGGGATGGAGCGCGCGCTGCAGGTCGCTGCGCAGCATCAGGTGACGCTGGCGCTCGAAATCATGGACACCACCTTTCTCAACTCGATCAGCAAATACCTGGTGCTCAAGGAGCGGTTGCCGTCGCCGTGGTTCATGGTCTATCCGGACCTCGGCAACCTCACCGCCTGGGGCAACGACGTGGCCGCCGAATTGAAGGCTGGAATCGATCAAATCGTCGGCGTCCATGTCAAGGAAACGCTGCCGGTCGCTCCGAACTTTCCGGGAGCTTTCCGCGATATCGCTTTTGGCGAAGGCAGCGTCGACTTCGTCCATTGCTTCAGAACGCTGCACGATCTGGCTTATGCGGGACCGTTTCTGGTCGAAATGTGGACCGAGAAAGCCGCCGATCCGATCAAGGAAATTGCGCTGGCCCGTCAGTGGGTCGGCGAACGTCTGCACCAAGGAGGGTACGCATAATGCTTGAAGCACTCAAAGAGCAGGTTCTCGAAGCCAATCTCGAACTGCCGCGCCAAGGTCTCGTCGACTTTACCTGGGGCAATGTCAGCGGCAAGGACCCCGAGAGCGGCGCTTTCGTCATCAAGCCCAGCGGTGTTCCGTACGCAACCATGAAAGTGGCCGACATGGTCGTCGTCGATGCCGATGGCCGTGTTCTCGAAGGCAAGCTGCGTCCTTCGTCGGACCTGCCGACGCACGTCGAACTGTACCGCCACTTTCCGCAGATCGGCGGCATCGTGCATACCCATTCGACCTGGGCGACGGTCTGGGCTCAGGCCTGCCGGGGAATTCCCGCGCTGGGGACGACGCATGCCGACTATTTTTTCGGTGAGATTCCCTGCACGCGGCAGCTCAAGCAGCAGCAGACGGCCGGTGAGTACGAATCCGAAACGGGGCTGGCGATCGTCGAGCGCTTCCGCGAAGGCAATATCGACCCGCGTCATATGCCGGTCGTTCTGGTGGCCAACCACGGCCCCTTCGCCTGGGGCAGCGATGCCAACGACGCCGTGCATAATGCGGCCGTGCTCGAACTGACCGCACGCATGGCCTTGCTCAGTTTGCAACTGGAAAAGAACCTGCCACCGATGCCGCAGCATCTGCTTGAGAAGCACTTCTTCCGCAAGCACGGCCCCGGCGCGTACTACGGGCAGAACTGAGCCGCTACGGTCGCCGGGATGTTCTGGCGACCGGGCTAAGCTTCTTCCGCCACTCTGACGACGCATAGCCCGGACGCTTCGAGTTCTTCGCAGAACTGAAGCGGTGCCAGCCAGTCGGTGACGATCATGTCGATGCGGTTGAGCGGGCAGGTCAGGAAACTTGAGACGCTGTTCATCTTGGTATGGTCGGCGACGACGATCACCTTGCCGCTTGAATTTTCGATCATCGCCTTGTTGACGCTGGTTTCCTGGTGTACCGCGCTGGTGCATCCCTTCTTGATGCTCACGCCATTGATGCCGAGCACGGTGATGCTCGAAAAGATCGGGCGCAGGCTGTTGATGGTCAGGTCGCCGACCAGCGACTTTGACTGCATGCGGTAGTCGCCGCCGAGCAGGATCAACTCCTGATGCGGATCGAGATCGAGCGAGAGGCAGGCGGCGTTGTTGGTGACGATGCGTGCATTCTTGCCCTGCAGATGGCGGATGACCTCGAGCGTCGTCGATCCGGCATTGACGAAGACGGTTTCGTTTTCGGCGACCAGCGCGGCGACATAGCGGCCGATCAGGCTCTTTTCCTTCTTGGCGGAATGGTCCTTTTCCTCGAAAAACTCCTCGAAACTCAGGCCGGACACTGAAACGGCGCCGCCGCGCGTACGCTCGAGAAACTTGTCGCCGGCCAAGGCGTCGAGGTCGCGTCGGATGGTGATCTTGGAGACGCCGAATTCCGCGGCCAGTTCGTCGGCAGAGACGGATTTTCGCTGGTACAGCATCTCCAGGATTTTCTTGTGGCGGTAATTGGAGACGGTCGTCGGCGGTCGCTGGTTGCTCACTTTCACTGTGTTTTCCTCACTTTAACTGCTCGCGGAAGGCGGGGGACGCCAAGGCCTGGTAGAGCGCTTGCGACTGGCGGGACTGGCGTTGGTACGTTTGCTGCAGGGCGGGGTCGGGCTGGTAGCTTTGCGCCGAAGCGGGGTCGCTGACGCGAGCGAAAGCGGCTGCATGATTGTCTTCGACGCCCAGCGCGACGGCGCCGGCGATCCAGGCGCCGAGCGAGGTGGCTTCATCATTTTTGAGGCGGACGACAGCGCGCTCGAAGATGTCGCTCTGAATCTGGTTAAACAGCGTCGATCGCGTCAGTCCGCCCGAGACGGTCACCGAAGCGACGGTACCGCAGAGCTTTTCGACGAGCTCGAGGCTTCCCTTCATCTCGACCGCAATGCCCTCAAGGATGGCGCGCGCCATGTCGCCGCGCGAAGTCGAGAGTGTCAGGTTGAAAAATACGCCCTTGGCGTCGGGGTCCCAGTGCGGCGATCCGCAGCCTTTGAAATGGGGCAAGAGCAGCAGGCCGTTGCAACCGGGCGGCGCGCTCTGCGCCGCCGCGTTGACCGCGGCGAAAGTGTCTCTTGAGGGCGCGTTGCCGCCGAAGATCGATTCAGCGAACCAGCGGTAGATCGTTCCCGAAGTCAGTACCGCGGCCTCGACGATATACGCGCCGGGAACCGCCGAGACATTGCACGACAAGCGCATCTTTTCGTCGAATGCCGGCCGCTCGGTGTGGCCGATGAGGTAGGAGCCGGTTCCGGTGTTCGATACGGCGTGTTCGCCCGAAAACAGGCCAAGGCCGAGCGCCGCGCATTGCTGGTCGCCGCCCGCTGAAACGACCGGCAAGCCGGCTGGCAGACCGGTCGCCAGGGCCATCGCCGGGGTCAGTGCGCCGATTACCGATCCGGGCTCGACGAGATCGCAAAGCATTCCGGGTTCGACCTCGAACAGCGACAGCAGATCGGGGTCCCAGGCGCGCGTTTTCAGGTCGAGCAGATTGGTTCGGCTGCCAAAGGTCTGGTCGGTGACGAAGCGGCCGGTCAGCAGGTAGAGAACCCAGTCCTGGATGCCGATCATCTTGTACGTCTTCTGCCAGATGTCGGGATGGTTGCGGCGCAGCCAGGTCATCTTGAGCGCCGAGAAAACCGGTGAGATCTTGAGCCCGGTCTTGCCGTACACCAGCGGGTTGTATTCCGCCATGGCCAACGCCAGCGCGGCGCAGCGCTTGTCCTGCCACATGATCGCGGGATGCAACGGCTTGCCGTCGCGATCGACCGGAATCACCGATGAACGTTGCGCGGTGACCGACACGCAGAGCGGCTCGACCCCTTTCGTCGCGGCGACCTTGGCGCAATTGCCCAGGACCTCGCAGACAATCGTTTGCCACGCCGCCGGGTCCTGCTCGACGCGACCGTCGTTGAAAAACTGCGGAACGTTTTCGCGCTGATCGATATGCAAGGCAAGGCCCTGCCTGTCGAAGAGGATGGCCCTCATGCTGGTTGTTCCGATATCGACGGTAATGATCCCCTTCATGCCACCTCCAGTTACCAACGCCCAGCGAATTCTAAAGCGAAATTTCGCAAAATGCACTGTTCAATACGATCTTTTTGATCGTTACTCGCTTTATTTGTTTAACAAAATGATATAAAATTCGCTGAAATTATCGTTTGCGGCAGTTGTTTTGATCCTTGAGGACGAATGCGATGAAAATCGAAAAGCACTTTCTGACCGAGCTCAACCGCTGTTATTCGGCCAACAGCATCGTGGTCGACGGTCAGTCCAGAATCCTGCTCGCCACCGAGGGCGAAGGGCCGTGTCTGGCGTGGACCGGCGCCGACTACGCGTCGTCGCATACGGTCTGGGAAGGCCCCGGCGGCACGATGTCGATCGTTCCCATTCCGGGAACCAACGGCGAGTTCCTGGCGGTGCAGAAATTCTTCAAGATGTTCCAATGGGAAGAAGCAAAAATCGTCCATGTGCGCCCGCTGAGTACCGGCGGCTACGCGGTCAGCGATGTGTTGCAGCTTCCCTACATTCACCGTTTCGATCTGCTCACGGTCGGCGGCCGGCATTATTTCATAGGTTGCACGCTGGCGACCACCAAGGAGTCCAAGGAAGACTGGTCGAATCCCGGCAAGATCTGGGTCGGCGAATTCACTGGCGCGGGCCCGCTGCAGGTCTCCGTGCTCAAGGACGGCTTGACCAAGAACCACGGCTATAGCCGGCTGGTGCGAGATGGCGCGATGTGCGGCCTGGTCACCTGCGAACAGGGCGCCTTCGAGGTTGCGCCACCGCAGCTTCCCGGCGGCGAATGGACCGTAACGCAGTTGATGGATTGGCCGATCAGCGATATTTCGGCGATCGACATCGACGGCGACGGCGAACTCGAATTCGCGACCATCGAACCGTTTCACGGTGAGTACTTCCGCGTCTACAAGAAGATCGACGGCGCGTTCAAGAAGATCTACGAGCATCCCGAAGTCACCGAGTTCTACCATGTCGTCGTCGGTGCCACGCTGGCCGGGCGGCCGGTCTTCATCGGCGGCTGCCGACGCGGCAAGCAACAGCTTTTCTACGTGCAGGCGACGCCCTCCGATCCGGCGCAACTCGAAGCGGTGGTCATTGAAGAAGGCGTCGGTCCGAGCAACGTCTACGTGCTGCATGAACAGCGCCGCGACATCATCGTTGCCGCCAACCGTGAGAAGGGCGAGGCCGCGCTCTATTTCGTCAGTTAGTCGGTCACCCGCGTTGAATCAATTTGAACTTTAGATAGGAGAAGAGCATGGCAAAAGTCGATGAAATCACCAAGGAATCGTGGGTGCTGAGCACGTTCCCGCAGTGGGGCACCTGGCTCAACGAGGAGATCGAGCGCGAAGTCGTCAAGCCCGGCACCTTCGCCATGTGGTGGCTGGCGTGTACCGGCATCTGGGTCAAGACCGAGGGCAATACCAATATCTGCATCGACCTGTGGTGCGGCACCGGCAAGCGCTCGATGAAGAACCCGCTGATGGACCCGCACCACCAGATGGCGCGAATGAGCGGCTGCGTCGCGCTGCAGCCCAATCTGCGCGTCTCGCCGTTCGTCATCGATCCCTTCGCCATCAAACAGATCGACGCCGTCGTCTCGACGCACACGCACAACGATCACATCGACATCAACGTCGCCGCAGCGGTGCTCAAGAACTGCCCGAGCAGCGTGCCGTTCATCGGGCCGAAGTCGTGCGCCGAGATGTGGACCAAGTGGGGCGTCCCGGCCGAGCGCATCGTCGTCGTCAAACCCGGCGACGTGGTCAAGATCGGCGACATCGAACTCACGGTGCTCGAATCGTTCGACCGCACGATGATGATCACGCTGCCCAAGGAACAGACCGCCAAGGACAAGATGCCGATCGACATGGACGACGTCGCGGTCAACTACCTGGTCAAGACGCCGGGCGGCAACCTCTACCACAGCGGCGATTCGCACTACGCCAACGGTTACGCCAAGCACGGCAACGAGCACGTGATCGACGTTGCGCTCGGCTCGTACGGCGAGAACCCGCGCGGCATCACCGACAAGATGACCTCGTCGGACATCCTGCGCATGGCCGAGGCGCTCAATACCAAGGTGATCATCCCCTTCCACCACGACATCTGGGCCAACTTCATGGCCGATCCGATGGAAATCACGATGCTCTGGAACATGAAGAAGGATCGCCTCAAGTACAAGTTCAAGCCTTACATCTGGCAGGTCGGCGGCAAGTTCGTCTTTCCCGATAACAAGGACGACATGGAGTTCCACTTCTATCGCGGCTTCGACGACGTCTTCACCAAAGACACGGACATGCCGTTCCCGTCTTTCCTCTGACCGAGCTGACCGCCACGCGGTCGCGCACTGAAGTCCCGAGAGCCCCCTTCGGCAATGCCGGCGGGGGCTTTTTGCATGTTCACCCGGCGTCAGTCGGCTGCCAAAGCAGCGCCATGGCGACGTTGAAAATGATAGGCTGCGTTCTCTCCGATCCGGGAAAAACCATGCCGATCCTCAAGCCCGCTTACGCCGTCCTGCTGCTCGCGCTCGCTGCCTGTACAACGCTGCCCAACGATCCGGCCGAGCCGAATTCCGCCTACCGCGCGGCGATCAGCGACGCTGCGGTCGCCAGTCCGCGCAAGATCGTTGCGCTGCTTGCGCAGCCCCCGGCCGAGACGCTGTCAGTCGTTTCCTTGATGAGCGCCAACAAGCTGCCGTCGTGCAGCAAGGACGCGCTGCCGTGCGTCGTGACGCTCGGCGATCGTCCGCTGTGGGTGACGCTAAGCGGCGAGGTGCAGGTCCTTTGTCGGCGCTGGAAGTTGCGCGGCGAGCAATTGCAGCGCCGGCTCGATCAGTTGTTGGGAATGCCCGTCGACCCGCCGTCTCAGTACCGCGAGGCGGTCTTCGTCGAATTTCGCGTCGCTCGCCAAAACCTTGCACGGCCGTGCCTTGGCGTCGATGCGAGCGACCCCGCGCGGCCGGTTTGTACGCTCGACGCGCAGCCGACGACGCCGGCGACGTTACGTGCCTTGGTCGGGCGGCAGATGGCCGAGTCCTACGTCGTCGATCGCCTGGGAGCGCCGGGTTATCCCTTTACCCGCTTGGGCTATACGTACGACTGGGCGCCGACGGCGCGGGCCGACCATTACGGCGCGTCAGAATTCATCGTGACGCCGACCAGCACCGTCGAGGCGGTTGCGGTCGTTTCGACCGACGACTATTGCCGTACGCCGTAAGCTGCCGCCGAGCAAAGGCCTTTGCCGTTGGGGAGCGCCGTTTGAACGGGGCATTTGCCTGTGCGCCGCAATTAAAATAAAGTCGCGTCGCGGCGATCTGCCCGTTCGACTCAACACCAAAGGATTAAGGAAAGCTCGTGTCAGACAAGGTCGGCTTGGCCAAAGAATCGCTCGGCGCTTTCGAGTCCGCAGTCATGGGGATTGCCGGAACCGCCCCGGCGTTCAGCGTCGCCGTCACCACCGCGACGATCGTCGCTTCGGTCGGCGTGCTGTCGGTCGGCAGCATCCTCTACTGCGGCCTGATCATGTTCGGCATCATGCTGGCTTTTTTTCATCTCAGCAAAATCAGTCCGCACGCAGGCGCCGCTTATGCGTGGGTTGGCCATGTGTTCGGCCGGACGTGGGGTTTTTTCACCGGCTGGGGGCTGTTGGTCGCCTCGATCTTCTTCATGGTTTCGGCGACGATTCCCGCCGCCACGTCGACGCTGGTGCTGATCGCCCCGGAACTGGTCGAAAGCACTTCCTGGGTGGCGTTGACCGCAGCGATCTGGCTGACGCTGGTGACGCTGGTGGTGACCAAGGGGATCAAGCACGCGAGCTACACGCAGCTGATCCTGACCGGCGTCGAAACGCTCGTGATTTTTGCGCTGATTCTGAGCGCCTTCGTCGAATATGGCGGTCGTCCCGCGCATATACCTTCGCTCATCTGGTTTTCACCGTTTTCGTTTTCGCCGCAATTGTTCGCCACCGGCGCGCTGACCGCGATATTTTTCTACTGGGGCTGGGACGTCACCATGAACCTCAGCGAAGAGACCAAGCTTGGCGAACTCGGCAAGGCGCATCCGGCGAGCCAGGGCGCATTCTGGGCGATGGTCAATCTGATCCTCTTCTTCATCATCATGATGATCGTCGTGCTGATCGTGCTGAGCGACGAGGAGATCGCCAAGGCCAATACCAATGTGCTCTACGCGATCGCCAACAAATTGTTCCCGGCGCCCTGGAATTATCTGGCGGTGCTGTCGACGATCCTGTCGACCATCGGAACGATCGAAACCCAGATTCTGCAATTTAGTCGCAGCATGTTCGCCATGGCGCGCGACGAAATGCTGCATCCGCGTTACGCCAAAATCCACCCGCAATGGCAAACGCCCTGGGTGGCGACGTCGGTCATCTGGTTGCTCGGCGTGTTGTTGCTGTTCAGCTCGTCGTATATGCCTTCGGTGAAAAAAATCCTCGAAAGCTCGATCCTCGCCATCGGCTTTCAGATCTGTTTTTACATGAGTCTGGCCGGATTCGCCTGCGCCTGGCATTACCGCGTCAAGTTGAAAGGCGGCGCCTGCGATGCCATCTCGTATGTTCTCTGGCCCTTGCTCGCGGCGCTGTTCATGGTGTTCATCGCGCTCTACAGCATCCCGACCTTCGATCCGGTGACCAACTTGCTTGGCATCGGCGGAATAGCGCTCGGCTTCGTTCCCTTGCTGTTGAGCGCCTTTCGGCGCGGCAATGATTCCCTAGCGTAGGTAGGCGAGCGTACTGCCTGAGCCGGCATCGCTCTTGAAGCGATCGTCGTCATTGAGCTCGTCCGGGCAGCGATCGGGGGATGCGGAGCGCGCCGCGGACGGCAGAAAAATCACGGGCCTGATCGGCTTTCGTGTTCAGGATTCACGACCGCATGAGCCGTGCCGCGATCGGAACGTTCGGCGCGACCCCTTTGCTGCACCGTTGGGCGGCTGACGCACCAAAACCGGGAGGACTCGAGCGCGCGCGAATATCGCCAAGCCGACAAAACGGCTCGGCAATTGCCGTGCAACGCTGATGGATAGCCGATGTCGATGAATATTCCGGCCGCGCCGCGGCAAGCGGCACGGAAGCTGCTAGAGAAAATCCATTAGCGCTTCTCCACCATCAACGCGTATTCAGGAGCATTGCCATGTCGGCTGCAATCCGTGCCATGGAAACCTTTTGGGGTGGTCTGCCGTGCCCTGCGAAGAGGGACCGGCGGAGGTGTGCGGGGCGATCCCTTAGGCAAAGCGACGCGTGATAGGAACAGTCGAATCAGCCGGCTGGGCGCAGACCAGGGGCATTGGCATCCCGGGCATGACGCCGCAGCAGATCACCTGTCACATTCAGATTCCCAATATCGGGATCAAACAGTTCCATCGAAGAACCTGCCCGCTGCCGAGTGGTTCCATGAAAATCGAGCCGAGCAGCAACGATCTGCGGGGGTGAGATCCTGGCAGGTGCAGAAAGAGTCAGATGCATTCCCACTCAGTGAGAATTTCGGATTTACGGCCAAAAGCAGTCGCTCGATACTGAACCCATGCTACTTACCTCTCCTCCTGTCTCAGCTGTCGATCGCGCGCTGGTGGTGCTGGCCACACTGGCGCAGCGCGGGCGACCGATGACCGCGGCCGAACTCAAGCAGAAAACGGCACTCAGTCAAAGCACCTTGTACCGCCAATTGGCGTCGCTCAAGCGCTGGGGCTTCGTTCTCGAAACCGAGGGCGCTTACGCGCCGGGCCCCCTGGGTTTGCAGCTGGCGCTGGGCTTCGATCTGGCCTCGCACCTGGTGCAGCACGCGCGCACCGCGATGCTGGCGTTGGCCAAGCAGTCGCAGGAGAGCGTCGGTTTGCTGGTGGCGGCCAATGGTCAGGCCGTCTGCATCGACATGGTCGAGAGCCGGCAGGCTCTGCGCTGCTCGTTCGAGAAAGGGCGCAGCGTGCCGCTACGCCAGGGGGCGTCGGCCAAATGCCTGCGCGCGCATCTGCCGGCCGAGGTTTTGAGTCCGGCGACCGCGCTTCCGGCAGAGGATTTGGGGGCGATCCGCCAGGCCGGTTTCGCGGTCAGCGACAGCGAGGTCGATCCGGGGGTCTGGGGGGTCAGCGCGCCGCTGTTCTCCATCGGCAAACACGCCGTCGGTGCGCTGACCTTGATGGCCCCGAGTGTTCGCGTCGGTGACCGGCAGTTGCCGATGATCCAGATGACGGTGGTGGCTGCCGCCCGAATTTCCCGCAGTCTAAGCAAGCATTAGCCGATTCATTTCACCACGAGGACTACATCATGAATTTTTACCGTCGATTTGTTCTTTCCTGCTTCGCCGCCGCAGCGCTTGGCGCCGCCACGGCAAACGCGCAGGAGGTTCTGCGTGTCGGCACCGACGCGACTTTTCCGCCGATGGAGTATGTCGAGAATGACAAGCGTACCGGTTTCGATATCGAGCTCGTCGAGGCGATCGGCAAGGTCATGAACAAGCGCATCGAGTGGGTCGACATCGATTTCAAGGGACTGATTCCCGGCCTCACCGCCAAGCGTTTCGACATGGCGGTATCGGCGATCTACATTACCGACGAGCGCAAGAAGGCGGTCGATTTTTCTGAACCGTACTATGCCGGCGGACTGGTCGCCATGGTCAAGGACGGCAATGCCGGGATCAAGACGCTGGAAAACCTCAACGGCAAGAAAGTCGCGGTGCAGGTGGGAACCAAGTCGGTTGCCTATCTGGGAACGAACTACCCGCAGGTGCAACTGGTCGAGGTCGAGAAAAACCAGGAGATGTTCAATCTGGTCGACATCGGTCGCGCCGACGCCGCGGTGACCGGCAAGCCCGCTGCGTACCAGTACGTGCGCACCCGCGGCGGCCTGCATGTGCTTGAGCAGCAACTTAGCACCGAAGAATACGGCATGGCGCTGCGCAAGGACACGCCTGAACTGACGCGCGCGGTCAACGCCGCGCTGGCCAAGCTCAAGGCCGACGGCAGCTACGCCAAAATCGTCAAGAAGTGGTTTAGCGGAACGAGCAAGTAAGGCGCAGGGACACGGCGATGGCACTCGATTTTTCTCCGGTCTTTTCCGGCTGCTACAAGCTGCTGCAGGGCGCTTCGGTGACTGTCGAAATTACCGCGCTGGCGCTGGTGCTCGGCTGCCTGATGGGCCTGGCGGTCGGCGTCGGGCGCCTCAAGCCCGAGCGGCGAGTCGTCTATGCGCTGTGCTCGGGCTATGTCGCGGTGATTCGTGGCACGCCGCTGCTGGTACAACTGTTTCTGCTGTTTTTCGGCCTGCCGCAGTTCAACATCATGTTGCCGGCTTTTTTTTGCGGCGTCATCGGGCTTGGAATCTATTCTGGCGCCTACGTTTCGGAGATCGTCCGCGGCGCCATCCAGTCGATCGACCGCGGTCAGATGGAAGCGGCGCGCTCGCTGGGCATGCCCTACGGCACGGCGATGCGCACCATCATCCTGCCGCAGGCGCTGGTGCGCATGATTCCGCCGCTCGGCAACGAGTTCATCGCGCTGATCAAGAATTCGGCGCTGGTCTCGCTGTTGACCATTCACGACGTGATGCACGAGGGGCAGAAAATCATCAGCGTGAGCTACCGCTCGCTCGAGGTCTATCTGGCCATCGCGCTTGTCTATTTCATTTTGACCGGCGCGACAACGCTGGCGCTGCGCCGCATCGAGCAACACCTTCGCGCGGGGGGGATGGTGCAATGAAAACGCAAAAGCCGATCGTACACATCCGCGGCCTGCGCAAGTCGTTCGGTGACCACGTGGTGTTGCATGGCATCGATTTTGACGTCGCGCCGTCGCAGGTGGTGGTCGTCATCGGACCAAGCGGGTCCGGGAAAAGCACTTTTTTGCGTTGTTGCAACGGGCTCGAAAAACCTGACCGCGGCGACGTCGAGATCTGCGGCCACAGCTTGTGCGAAGGCGGGCAGATGCTCGGCGATCAGGCACTCAACCATCTGCGCGAGCAGGTCGGCATGGTCTTCCAGTCGTTCAATCTGTTTGCGCACCTGTCGGTGATCGACAACATCACCGTCGGGCCGCGCAAGGTACGCGGCGTATCGAAGCAGCAGGCCGAGGCCGAAGCGCTGGTCCTGCTCGAAAAAGTCGGGCTCGAGCAGAAAGCCCATGCCATGCCGGCCAGCCTGTCGGGCGGCCAGAAGCAGCGGGTGGCGATCGCCCGCGCCTTGGCCATGCAGCCGCAGGTCATGCTTTTCGACGAGCCGACGTCGGCGCTCGACCCCGAACTCGTTGGCGAGGTGCTGCAGGTCATGAAAGTGCTCGCCAGCGAAGGCATGACGATGATGGTCGTGACTCACGAAATGGACTTCGCGCGTGAGGTCGCCGATATCGTCGTGGTGATGGACGGCGGCGTGCTGATCGAATCCGGTCCGCCTGAGGTTATTTTCACCAACCCGACGCAGGGACGTACGCGAGACTTTCTGCGCGCGATCCTGACGCGCGCCTGATCGGTTTGCCGTGAACTGGCAACTGGTCGCGCTGGGCGACGTTTCGGCGAGTCCCTGGCGCAACGGCGGCGGGGTGACGCGCGAGCTGGCGGTGTGGCCGCCCGATGGCGACAGCTGGACGTGGCGCATGGCCGTCGCCGAAGTCGAGCACGACGGACCTTTTTCGCGCTTTCCGGGAATCGAGCGCTGGTTTGCCGTGCTCAGCGGCGACGGCGTGCAGTTGGTGATCGACGAGCAGGCGCAGCAACTGACGTGCCGCAGCGCGCCGCTGCGCTTCGACGGTGGCGTTGCCACCGACTGCCGTTTGCTCGGTGGTGCCACTCAGGATTTCAACCTGATGCTGCGTCGCAGTCAGGCGAGGGCGGTGATGCGGCGGCTCTCGGGAAATCTCGACGTCGTCCTCGCGGCGCCAAAAACGATTGCCGTCTATGCCATCGATGCCGCAGTGCGCATCGATCTGGGCCACCGCGCGCTGCGCCTGGCGCCAGGCAACCTGGCCTGGAAAGCCTTGCCCGCGGGGACTTCGCTGCAGGTCTGCGGGCCCTCTGCCTTGTGGATCGAGATCGAGCCATGCGTCTGAAATCGGCGAACGTCGGCGCGTTGGCGGCAACTATCCCTCCGAATCTCTTACGGTGAATGACGATGACTTTTACATTGGATCGCGGAACGTCCGCGCTGTTGGTGAGCATGCCGCATCAGGGCACCGAGATTCCGCCTGAGCTGCTAAGCGACTACGTGCCGCGTGCACGCGCGCTTGAAGATACCGATTGGCATCTCGACCGGCTTTATGACTTTTTGCCCGAGCTTGGCGCCAGCGTGCTCAGGCCGCGTTACTCGCGCTATGTGATCGACCTCAACCGCCCGCCTGACGATGCGCCGATGTACCCAGGCTCGTCCAATACCGAGCTCTGCCCGACGCGCTTCTTTACCGGCGACGAGCTCTTCCGTACGGGCTGTGCGCCGGGGCCGGACGAACGCGATCGGCGGCGCGCCGCCTGCTGGCAGCCGTATCATGCGGCGCTCGCCGCCGAGCTGCAACGGATCAAGGCGATTCATGGCTTCGTCCTGCTGTGGGACGCGCACAGCATTCGCTCGCAGATTCCCTGGCTATTCGAAGGGACTTTGCCCGGCCTCAATATCGGCACCGCCGCCGGGGCCAGCGCGGGCCCTTCAGTAGCTTCGGCAGTGGCCGCAGCCTGCGCCTGCGCAGACGGTGTCAGCCATGCGCTCAACGGCCGCTTCAAGGGGGGCTACATCACCCGCCATTACGGAGCGCCCGATGATCGCATCCACGCCGTGCAGCTTGAGATGTGCCAGTCGCTCTACATGCGCGAGTCGATGCCGTTCGATTACGACGAGGCCAAGGCTGCGGCGATCAAGCCGGTGCTCAAGGCCATGCTCAGCCAGGCGCTCACCGCCTGCCGGGATCTCTATGCAAAATGAGACGAGACGCGTGAGCCAGCGTTTTTTTGCGCCCTGCGCCTGGGTGCGCGGGGCGTGGGCGCGCCAGGTCCTGCTCAGCGTCGATGAGCATGGCAACTGGCATGGTGTCGAGCCTGATTCGCCTCCGCCTGCCGATCCGACGGTCACCGTCCTCGACGGTCCGCTGTTGCCCGGCCTGGTCAATGCGCACAGCCATGCTTTCCAACGCGCCATCGCCGGACTCACTGAATTCCGGGGTGACGCGCGGACGGCCGTCGGCGACGACTTCTGGAGCTGGCGTGACCGCATGTACTCGGTTGCCCGGCGCATTACGCCCGAGCAACTGGAGCGCATCGCGGCGCTGCTCTACGCCGAACTGCTGGCCGGGGGCTACACGCAGGTATGTGAGTTTCACTACCTGCACAACGCGGTCGATGGCCGGCCCTACGCCGACCCCTTGGAACTGTCGCTGGCGCTGGTGCGCGCCGCACAGCGCGTCGGCATCGGCCTGACGTTGTTGCCCGCGCTCTATATGCGCTCAGGCTTCGGCGCCGCCGGCCTGCGCGACGACCAGCGCCGCTTCGCGTCCACGCCTGACAGCGTACTGCGTCTGGTCGAGGGTGTGCGGGCGCTGGCCGCTACCTTGTCCGGCGTCAACGCTGGCGTCGCGCTGCACTCGCTGCGCGCCGCCGACGCCGGTGCACTTGCCGAGGTTGCGGCATTTGCCGCCGACGGCGGCTTGCCGATCCATATCCACGTTGCCGAACAGGCTCAGGAGGTACGCGACTGCGTCGCGCACACCGGGCAGCGCCCGATCGCCTGGCTGGTCGACCATCTGCCGGTCGATGCGCGCTGGAACCTGGTGCATGCCACGCACGCCACGCCAGCCGAACTGCAGGCGGTTGCCGCGTGCGGCGCGTCAATTGTCATCTGCCCGAGCACCGAAGCCAATCTCGGCGACGGCGTCTTCGATCTTTCGTGCTATGTCGGCAGCGCTGGCCGTTGGTCGATCGGCTCGGACAGTCATGTCACCCGGCGCTGGAGCGAAGAGCTACGCCTGCTTGAGTATGGTCAGCGTCTGACGCAACAAAGGCGCAACGTCGCCGCTCAGTTCGGTCGCTCGGCGAGTTGCGGTGCGGCGTTGTTCGAGGCCGCGCTGGCCGGCGGTGCGCCGGCGACGGGCCGCGCGCTGGGGGCGATTGAAGTCGGCTGCCGCGCCGATTTTCTGGTGCTCGACCGACACTGCCCGGCGCTGCTTGGCGTGCCCGCCGAGCAACTGCTCGATGCGCTGGTTTTTTCGAGTCCCGATGCCACAATCGCCGAAGTCTTTGTTGCCGGTCAGCGGCGCGTGGCTGGCGGTCGGGCTAGCGGGAACGAGTCGGAGTTCGGCTTGTGGCCGGCGCTGGCCGAGGACTTTGTGCGCACGATGAAGGTGCTGTGGGCCTGATTTCTCGTCGTCGCTAGTTCCTCACTCGGTCTGCGAGATCAGGCCGGAACGCCGAGCACGACGTGGCTGGCCTTGATCAGCGCGCTGGCCGCAACGCCCGGCGCCAGGCCCAGCTCGACGACCGCTTCGTTGGTGACTACCGCATTGACCAGCGTACCGCCGCCCAGCTTGATGGTGACTTCGCTGTTGATCGCGCCTTTCTGGATGTGCTGCACGGTCCCGGCGAGCTGATTGCGCGCACTGAACTTGATGTCGCTATTGCCGGTCATGACGATTACCCACGGTGCCTTGACCAGGGCGATGACCGGCTTGCCGGGCGCCAGCCCGAGCGACTTGACGCTGGCCTCGGTGACGACGGCGACGATACGGTCGCCGCCCGCGGTGGTGAGCTCGACTTCGGCATTGACCTGGCCATTGACTAGGGCGGTGATGGTGCCTTCGAAGACATTGCGCGCGCTGACTTTCATTTTGATCTCCATTGAGCTGGCCCGGTTCTCGCTATGTACGGATTGACATAACGAATCTCCCCGGGAACGCCAGCACTCTAGCCGGAAACGTTGTGCAGCTTCAACCATAGCGCTCAAGGACTATGGCTGGATGCCTCCAGGGAAGGTAGTATTCAGGTTTCCGTTATATACACGACAATATCACGTAGGAAGACCGACAAAATGGAACAAATCGCACACAAGTTGCGCGGCAAGCTGGAAGTGGCGACCGAGTTCGGCAGCTTCCTTGGCGACACGCGAATCCGGCTGCTCGAGGCGATTGCCACGCACGGCTCGATCTCGCAGGCGGCCAAGGCCGTTCCGCTGTCGTACAAAGCCGCCTGGGACGCGATCGACGCCATGAACAACCTTGCCGACCAGCCGCTGGTGCTGCGTTCGACCGGTGGCAAGAACGGCGGCGGAACGCTGCTCACCGCCCACGGGCGCAAGACGATCGCGCTCTACCGCGCGCTCGAAGCCGAGCACCAAGCTGCGCTCGACCGCCTCTCGGCCGGAATGAGCGACGGCCAGGCGGGCGACTACGGCGAGTTTCGCCAGTTGCTCAGGCGTCTTTCGATGAAGACCAGCGCGCGCAACCAGTTCGCCGGAAAAGTCGTCGCGCTGCGCGAAGGTCACGTCGATTTCGAGGTGCGCCTCAAGCTCGACGAGCAAAGCGACTGCGAAATCGTCGCGGTGATCACCGGCGACTCGGCGCAGGCCATGGAACTGGCTATCGGCATGGAACTGTCCGCGCTGGTCAAGTCCTCTTCGGTGCTGCTGCTCACCGATCGCAGCGTGCGCACCTCGGCGCGCAACCAGTTGTGGGGCGAAATTACGCGCATCCACGACGGGCCGGTCAATTCGGAAGTCGTGCTGGCGTTGCCTGGCGGGCGCAGCGTCTGCGCCGTCGTCACGCACGACAGCGTGGCGAGTCTGGGCCTGGCCGTTGGCGGGCAGGCTTGCGCGATCTTCAAGGCCTCGGCCGTCATTCTTTGTCTTTACCACTAGGAGAACACCATGTCCCGTTTGTCATTGCTTGCTGCCCTGCTGCTCGCCAGCATTGCTGCCCACGCCGACGAAGTTTCCGTCGCCGTCGCCGCCAACTTCACCGCGCCGATGCAGCAGATTGCCGCGCTCTTCGAGAAGGACTCGGGTCACAAGGCGTCTCTCGCCTTTGGCGCGACCGGCAAGTTCTACGCGCAGATCGCCAACGGCGCGCCGTTCGAGATCCTGCTCGCCGCCGACGACGAGACGCCGGTCAAGCTCGAAAAGGAAGGCCTGGGCGTCGCCGGCAGCCGCTTTACCTACGCCGTCGGCAAGCTCGTGCTGTGGTCGGCCAACGCCGATCTCGTCGATGGCGCGGGCGCCGTTCTCAAGACCGGCAACTTCAAGCATCTGGCGCTCGCCAACCCGAAGGCCGCCCCCTATGGCGCGGCGGCGATCGAGGCGATGACCAAGCTCGGCGTGCTGGCCGAGCTCCAGCCGCGCATCGTCCAGGGCGAGAACATCAGCCAGGCGCATCAGTTCGTCGTCTCCGGCAACGCCGAACTGGGCTTCGTCGCGCTGTCTCAGGTCTACAAGGACGGCAAACTTGCCAACGGGTCGATGTGGGCCGTTCCGGCCAATCTCTACGCGCCGATCCTGCAGGACGCCGTGCTGCTCGCCAAGGGCCGCGACAAGCCGGCGGCGGCCGCGCTGCTTGCCTACCTCAAAGGCGACAAGGCGCGCGCGATCATCAAATCCTACGGTTATGAGTTGCGCTGAAAAATGATGCTCGCGACGATCGACCCCCTTGCCGTGAGGCTACGACGCACGGCGCGCGACCGTACGGACTGGCTAGCCTATCTGCCGAGCGAGTGGCGCGAGATGGTGATTGCGCCGCTCGACTTCGCCGTGCACCACGAGTACGAGGTGGCAGCCAGCCGCTGCCATGGCTATGACGTCGACGGACAAGCCTGTTACTACGCCCACGGCTATGCGCTCAACGAACCCCGTTCGGACGACGACGAAGAGTTCTACCAGGTCGTCGTCTATAGCGAGACGGTTCATGCCTGGCGGCTGCGCGACGATCGCTGGCTGATCCACCGTGTCGTGCACCATTGCGGCGAGGGCGCGCCCGGCCGCGGTTTCTATTCCTTTGCCGAACAGTGCCCGCGCTGAAGAGGCGGTGTCGGATGAACGCCTGCAACTCCAAAAAATCACCCAATTTATGCCCGAGGATATTAAGCATGATGGAAGCCATCGGCACCATCCGTACGCCGCACAAGACCAAGCAGGACTGCCCGATTCAGCCGCTTTACGCCACCAGCTTTGGTGGCCGCGTGGAAGTGTTGGAACGCTACGCCGAGGGATTGAAAGACATCGAGGGCTTTTCGCACCTTCATCTGCTTTACCTCTTTGACCGGGCTGAGGCGATCAGCCTGGTCCGCCCCACTTTCCTCGATGACACCCCGCATGGCGTCTTTGCGTCGAGGCATCCGTGCCGGCCCAATGGAATCGGCATGTCGATCGTCAGACTCATCCGTCGGGAAGGCAGTGTTCTTGTCGTCGAAGGCGTCGACATGCTCGACGAGACGCCCTTGCTCGACATCAAGCCGTATATTCCGCGATTCGACACTGTGCCTTCGGCAAGCGAAGGGTGGACTGCCGACAAGCCGTGGCGCCAAAAACCGGAAGGTCGCGAATGATGTCCGCCGGAGTCGGCCAGGTCAGCGCGCGCCACTGTTCGACCTGTCGCCGACGCGGCGCGTTCAGCCATCGCGTGCCCAAGCATGGACCACGCTGACCTTGCCGCCGTCTGGCTGACGCTCAAGCTGGCGATCGTCGTGACCGCGCTGCTGATGATCATCGGCACGCCGATCGCCTGGTGGCTGGCGCGAACGCGCTCGCGCCTCAAGGGAGTGATCGGCGCGCTGGTCGCGCTGCCGCTGGTGCTGCCGCCGACCGTGATCGGCTTCTACCTGCTCGTCGCAATGGGGCCCAACGGTCCGGTCGGGCATCTGACGCAGTCGCTGGGCCTCGGCCTGCTGCCCTTCACTTTTCCCGGACTGGTGATCGCCTCGGTGTTCTATTCGCTGCCTTTCGTCGTGCAACCGATCCAGAACGCTTTCGAAGCGATCGGCGAGCGCCCGCTCGAAGTCGCTGCGACGCTGCGCGCGAGTCCGTGGGATGCCTTCTGGTCGGTCGCCGTGCCGCTGGCGCGACCCGGTTTTCTGAGCGGCGCGATCTTGGGCTTCGCGCATACGGTCGGCGAGTTCGGCATCGTTCTGATGATCGGCGGCAATATTCCGGACAAAACCCGCGTCGTTTCGGTGCAAATCTACGATCACGTCGAGGCGCTCGAGTACGGGTCGGCGCATTGGCTCGCCGGTGGGATGGTACTGTTTTGCTTTGCCGTGCTGCTCGCGCTCTACACCTGGAATCCTTCACGCAGGCAGACCCTATGAGCGATGATATTCGCGCCAGATTTCGCGTCACACGCGGTGAATTTACGCTCGACGTCGACCTCGCGCTGCCCGGGCGCGGCGTCAGCGCGCTGTTCGGTCACTCGGGTTCGGGCAAGACCACCTGCCTGCGCGCGATGGCCGGGCTCGAGCGTGCGCCACGCGGTTATTTTGCGATCGGCAGCGAGGTCTGGCAGGACGAGGCCAAAGGCTTGTTCGTGCCGCCGCACCAGCGCGCGCTGGGAATGGTGTTTCAGGAAGCGAGCCTGTTCGCGCACCTGTCGGTACGCCGCAATATGGCGTATGGGCAAAAGCGCGCCGCGCAGCGCGCCGGCCAAAGGGCGTTACCCGAGGTCGCCGAGCTGCTCGGCATCGCCCACCTGCTCGAGCGCTCGCCCGGCCAGTTGTCGGGCGGCGAACGCCAGCGCGTGGCGATTGCGCGCGCGCTGCTCGCGGCGCCCGAGATCCTGCTGATGGACGAACCGCTGGCGGCGCTCGATTGGAAGCGCAAGCTCGAGATACTGCCTTACCTTGAACGTTTGCACAGCGAACTGTCGATCCCGGTCATTTACGTCAGCCATTCGCCCGACGAGGTGGCGCGGCTCGCCGATCATCTGGTGTTGCTCGATCAGGGCCAGGTGGTGGCGAGCGGCGCGCTCAACCAGGTGTTGAGCCGAATCGACCTGCCGTCGTCGTTTGCCGACGATGCCGGCGTGGTGATCGAGGCGCACGTCGCCGAGCACGAAGCCGACGAACTGACGCGGCTCGAATTCGCTGGCGGGAAGATCTACGTTTCGCGCCGCAGTGAGGCGGTCGGTACCCGGTTGCGCTGCCGAATCCACGCGCGCGACGTCAGCTTGACGCTGCTGCCGCAGGTCCAGTCGAGCATCCTCAACTGCGTTGCGGCGACGGTGATCGATCTGGCGCCGACGCAGACGCCGGGCCAGATGCTGGTGCGCCTCGATGTCGGCGGCGACCCGCTGCTGGCGCGCATCACCAAACGCTCGGCCGACAAGCTCGGCGTCCACCCAGGCCTCGCGCTACGCGCGCAGATCAAGGCGGTGGCGCTGCTCGACTGAGACCGGTTGCGCGAACTGAAACGCTCAGCGAAACACCGATCGACGCGACGGCATCCGTGGCACGGGGATATTATTACGGCTTTTCGCGCGTTAGCCCTGAAGCCTTGCTTTGGTGGAATGGGGTAGACCGCAGAGTTGGGATGGGGCATGAAGGAAATCGTCGTTGTCACGCCGTTCAGTTCGATGTCCGAGGTCACCCGGCGAGTCATCGCTGAGTACGGCTACGCCAACGTCGATCTGCTCGAAGCGGAACCCGGCAACATCCTCGAACGAACGCGCCAGGCGATTGACGGCGGCGCCAAGGCGATCATTTCGCGCGGCGGATTCTACGAGCTCATCAAGACCGAGTTCGATATTCCGACGGTCGAGGTCAAGGTTACGGCGTTTGATCTCATCGATACCTTCAAGAAGGTCAAACAGACCGTCGGCAACGAGCTGATCGGGGTGGTCGGTTACCGCAATGTGATCTATGGCGCGCAGACAATCGCCGAGGTCATGGGGCTCGCTACGGTCTGCTTCGAAATGACCAAGCAGAGCGACATCGTCGCCGATGTCGAACGGTTGATCGAGCAGGGAATCCGCGTTTTTGTCGGTGACAACAACGTCAATACGGCGATCGCCAAGCCCCCCTGCCAGGCCTTTCTGGTGCAGTCGGGCAGTCAGGCGATGCACATCGCCATCCAGCAAGCCAATGACATTCTTTATGCGCAAAGGCTGCAGAAGGAAAAGGCGCAGCAGTTTGCCACCATCATCGACTTCGTCCATGACGGCATTATTGCCATCGACAATCACGGCTGCATTACGGTCTTCAACAGCGCGTCGGAGAAAATCACCGGCTTTGGCAAGAACGAGGCGCTGGGCAAACGGATCACCGAGATCATTCCCGAGACCCGATTGCTCAACATCCTTGAGACGGAGCGCTCGGAGATCGGCGATATCCAGCAGCTTGACAACCAGACGGTCGTCGCGACCAGCCGCACTCCGGTCGTCGTCGACGGCGAAGTTCGCGGCGCCGTGGCGACCTATCAGGACATCACCGACGTTCAGAGGCTTGAAGAGAGGATTCGGATCAAGCTCTCGGAAAAGGGTTTTGTCGCTCAATACGACTTCTCGGACATCATTCACCAGAGCACGGTGGTTGCCGAATGCATCAGGACCGCCAAGAAGTTCGCCCGGTACGATACTTCGGTGTTGATTTTCGGCCCGTCGGGAGTCGGCAAGGAGCTCTTTGCGCAAGGAATTCACAACGCTAGCCAGCGCAAGAACTCGCCGTTCGTCGCGATCAACTGCGCGGCGCTTCCGGAGACGCTCATTGAAAGCGAACTCTTCGGCTACGTCGAGGGGTCTTTTACCGGTGCCGGCCGCAAGGGTAAGGCCGGTCTCTTCGAAATGGCGCACGGTGGGACGATTTTTCTCGACGAAATCAGCGAGCTGCCTTTGTTGCTACAGGGGCGATTGCTGCGCGTGCTTCAGGAAAAACAGGTGATGCGCATCGGCGACAACAAGCTGATTCCGGTCGATGTTCGCGTCGTCTGCGCGACCAACCGCGATTTGACCGGTCTGGTCAGTCGCAATCAGTTCCGCGCCGACCTCTATTTTAGAATCGCCATCCTGAGCCTTTACATTCCGCCGCTCAATGCGCGTAGCGACGACGTCGAACTGCTCGCCGCGCACTTCGTCAATGAATTCGGCAAGCGCTATCGCAAGGGGACCATGACGCTGGCGGCCGATGCCATCGACTATCTGCGGCGCTGCGTCTACAAGGGCAACGTGCGCGAGCTGCAGGGGATGATCGAACGCGCGGTGGTGATTTGCGAAGGCAGAATCATCGGTATCGACGATCTGACCGCGATGCCTTGCGCCGAGAGCGCGTCCGACGACTCGCCGCCTGTCTTTTCCGATGCGCTGACGCTCAAGGATATGGAAGACGAATACATCGACCATGTCTACGCCAAGACCAATGGCTCGCTCAAGGAGACGAGCGCCATCCTGGGCATTGGCCGAACGACGCTCTGGCGCCGGATCAAGGAAAACCGCTCGAGTCAGGCGGAGAAGCTGCGCCGCCGCTGATCGGGGCGTCGACCACTGGTCTCCTCCGCCCAGGCGTGAGCTGCCAGCTCCGCTCGCGCCCTTGTGCCGCCCTCTGCTGCGGCAAACCAATTGCTGTTCCAAAATAGAACCACGTGTTTCGATGTGAAACGCTCGTTCCTGCGTCCGTGTTTTTAATGCGATATGAAAATATCTAATAAACATCGGGTTAGGTGTTTTTCCGCAAGCTGGCTTGGATATTGCTGTCATCTACGGAAACAAAATTCGGGCAGTCGCCGAGGGCAGCCAAGCTGCGGCAACGCTCTCCTGTCAAACCAAGCGTGGAGAAAAGATAGAAATGATTGCGAACCCGCCGAAATTCTCGGCCAATCTTTCGATGATGTTCCAGGAGGTGCCGTTCATGGCGCGCTTCGCGGCGGCGGCCAAGGCCGGATTCAAGGCCGTTGAGTTCATGTTTCCTTACGACTACCCGGTCGCCGACCTCAAAAAGGAACTCGCTGACAACGGCCTCGAACTGGTGCTGATCAATGCCCCGGCCGGCAATTTCGCCGCCGGTGAGCGTGGCATCGCCGTCGATCCGGCGCGCCGCGCCGAGTTCCGCGACGGCGTCGTCAAGGCCGTCGAATATGCGCAGGCGCTTGGCGTGCCGCAGGTCAATTGTCTGGTCGGAAAAACGCTCGCCGAGGTGCCGGCGGCGCAGCAACGCACGGCCTTGATCGATAATCTGCGCTATGCGGCCGAGATTTTCGCCAAGGCGCGAATTCGCTTGCTGGTCGAGCATCTCAACTCGAAGGACACCGTCGGCTTCGCGCTCGATACGACGGCCAAGGTTCTGGCGGCGCTCGACGAGGTCGGTCACGCCAATGCCTACCTGCAATACGACGTCTATCATGCGCAGCGCATGGAAGGCGAGCTGGCCAATATTCTTCGCGCCAATCTGCCGCGCATCAGCCACATCCAGATCGCCGACAACCCCGGCCGGCATCAGCCCGGAACGGGCGAAATCAATTACCGCTGGTTGCTCGACGAATTTTCCACGGCCGGCTATCGCGGCCACATCGGCCTCGAGTATGTGCCGACACCGGATAGCGCCGGCTCGCTGGGCTGGGTTACCGAGTACGGTTATTCACTGTAAGCGAACGACATTCATCTGAAAGGGAAGAGAACATGAGCAAAAAAATAGGCTTCATCGGCCTTGGCGTCATGGGCAAACCGATGGCCAAGAACCTGCTGCAGGCTGGCTACGACCTGACTGTCTGCGACATCAATGGCGCGGCAGTCGCCGAAGTCGTCGCGCTCGGCGCAAAGTCGGCAGCGACGCCCAGTGCAGTCGCCGCGCAGACCGAAATCATCGTCACCATGTTGCCCAATTCGCCCCAGGTCAAGGCTGTTGCGCTCGGCAAAGACGGCATCATCGAAGGGGCGCGCGCAGGCTCCATCGTCGTCGATATGAGCTCGATTGCGCCGCAGGCGGCGCAGGAAGTCGCCAAGGCTCTGGCCGCGCAAGAGATCAAGATGATCGATGCGCCGGTTTCAGGCGGCGAACCGAAGGCCATCGACGCGACGCTGTCGATCATGGTCGGCGGCGACCAGACGGTCTTCGACGAGTGCCTGCCGCTGCTCAAGTGCCTGGGCGCATCGGCCGTTCGCGTCGGCGACGTCGGCGCCGGCAACGTCACCAAGCTCGCCAATCAGGTCATCGTCGCGCTCAACATCGCTGCGCTGTCGGAAGCGATGACGCTGGCGACCAAGGCCGGCGTTGATCCGGAACTGGTGTTCAACGCGATCAAGGGCGGACTCGCCGGCAGCACGGTGATGAACGCCAAAACGCCGCTGATGCTCGAGCGCAAATTCGCACCGGGCTTTCGCATCGATCTGCACATCAAGGATCTGAACAACGCGCTGGAGACGGCGCACAACGTCGGGGTGCCGCTGCCGCTGACCGCCGGCGTGATGGAAATCCTGCAGTCGCTCAAGATCGCCGGTGCCGGCAGCGACGATCACGGTGCCATCGTCAAGTACTACGAAAAACTCGCCAAGGTCGAGGTGACGCGCAAAAAGTAAGCGGGGGTGGGTAGCTCGCCACCATAGGGCAAGTCTGAGAACGTAACTTAATGCTTCATATAACAGGGGGTTAAAAATGCTTCGTCTCACCACAAAAAAAATCCTTGCGTCGACTCTGGCGGCGTCGGTGATCGCTGCTTTCACGCTGGCATCGAGCGTCGCTACGGCGGCGACGACGTTGCGCTTCGGTCACGTCAATAACACCGGCGAACTGGCCACCGAACTCTACCAGGAGTTCGCCGACAAGGTCGGGCAGCGCAGCAAGGGCGAGGTCATCATCAAGGTTTTTCCGGCCGAACAACTGGGCAAGGAAGTCGACCTCATTCAGCAGGTCAAGTCCGGTGCGCTCGACATTTCGTCACCGTCGATGGCCGCGCTGTCTAATCTCGCGCCGGCGCTCGAAATCGCCAGCGCGCCCTTCCTGTGGGCAGACTGGGCGCAGGCACAGAAGGTCATCAGCGGCCCGGCATTTCAGCCGATCTTCGACGAACTGGCGGCCAAGCACAACGTGCTGATGCTGTCGAAAATCTGGTATTGGGGCTGGCGCAATCTGACCACCGGCAACAAGGCCGTCAACACGCCCGAAGACATGGCCGGGATGAAGATCCGCGTTCCCGAATCGCCCGTCTGGGTCGAAATGATCAAGGCCATGGGCGCTTCGCCGACGCCGATCCCCTTTGGCGAAGTCTATATGGCGCTGCAGATGAAGGTCGTCGACGGCCAGGAGAATCCGATCCCGACGATCTATACGCGCAAGTTCTATGAAGTTCAGGCGCACCTGTCGATGACCCGCCACATGCTGCAGAACAACACGGTGATCATCAACAAGCGATCGCTCGGAAAATTGTCGCCCGAATTGCAGAAAGTCTTGTTCGAGGAGATTGCGACCCTCTCCGACAAGAATTCAAAGGTGCAGCAGGAGCGCGAAGCGAGCATGCTCGAAGAGATCCGCAAGACCGGCAAGACGGCGATCGTCGATAACCCCGACCGCGCCGCGTTCGCCGCCAAAATGGCCCCAGCCTACAAGAGTCTGGAGTCGCGCTGGGGCGTTGACAACCTGCAGCGCATCCGCGCCGCGGTCGCGGCAACGAAGTAGTGGGGAGCGCAGACCCCGGACCAAGGGGCTGCGCTCAATAGAGCCGTCATTCCGGGCGTGGCCGGGAATGACCCGGCTCGCAAAAATACTCCGCCTTACTCAGACCTTTTCGGGGGACACCTATGGGTGATTTTCGCAAGATATTCGGCCGCCTAGATGACGTTATCGGCAAGTTCGAAGACATTACCGTTATCGTGATCCACGGACTGATCGCCGCGTTGGTGATTCTCGCCGTGGTGTTGCGTTACGTTTTCAACAATCCGCTGACCTGGGGTGAGGAACTGATCGTCGGTCTGTTGACCTGGATGGTATTTTTGGGGGCGGCGGCGGCGGTCAGGTCGCAGATGCATATCCGCATCGACGTCATGGCGCCGGTTTTCCGCATGCCGAAATTCTGCTGGCTCAACACGGTGACGCTGGTGATCGGCATCGCGATCATGGTCACGATGATCTGGGGGTGCTATGAACAGGTGCTCCAGGAGCTGGTCGTCGAATCGCCGATGCTGCGTGTTTCGAAGGCGTGGTTCGTCGCCGCGATGCCGGTCGGCCTGCTACTGATGCTCGTTCATGCGCTCAGGATCTGGATGGATCAGGGCGCAGCGCCAGTGTTTCGCGGCGAAACCGAAGCTCTGGTGATGAAAGAGGGGGGCGTGCAATGACTCTTCTGCTCGTTTCCTTTGCCGTGCTGCTGGCGATTGGCTTGCCGATTGCGCTGGCGATGATGGGCGCTTCGCTGCTGTTCGTCGGCTGGGAAGGTATTCCGATGTCGGTCGTCGCGCAGCGCGTGGTGACCGGCGTGCAGTCCTTTCCTTTGCTTGCCATTCCCTTGTTCACACTGGCGGGGTCGCTGATGAACGAATCGGGAATCAGCGAACGTCTGTTCGGGTTTACGCGGGCTTTTGTCGGCCATATTCGCGGCGGAATGGCGCACACCGCGATCGTCGGCAATATCTTCATGGCCGGAATTTCTGGTTCGTCGGTCGCCGATTGCGCGGCCACCTCACGGGTGTTCATTCCGCAACTCGCCAAGTCGGGCTACGGCGCGAGTTTTGGCGCGGCGGTCTGCGCTGCTTGCGCGACGCTCGGCCCGATCATTCCGCCGTCGATCCTGATGGTGGTCTATGCCTGGCAGGCCAATATCTCGCTTGGTGACCTGTTCTGGGCCGGGGTCCTTCCCGGTCTGCTGATGGGGCTGGCCATGCTGCTGCTGACCGCCTATATCGCGCACAAGCGCCAGTTTCCCAAGGAGCAGGCCTTTGCCTGGAGCAGGCTGGCCAGCGAGACGCGCAAAGCGGCGTGGGCCTTGTTTATGCCGGTGCTTATCCTCGGCGGTTTCCGCCTGGGAATCTTTACCGCGACCGAGATCGCCGGCGTCGCGGCGATGTACTCGCTGATTGTCGGTGTCGTCATCTTCCGTACGCTGAACTGGTCCCACGTGCCGAAGATCCTGCTGCAGACGGCCAAGGAGACGGCGGTGATCCTGCTGATCGTCGCCGCGGCGTCTCCGTTCAGCTGGATTCTCGGTATCGAGCAGGCGCCGCAACTGCTTTCGGAGATACTGGTGCGAGCCACAGACAAGCCGTGGGTCATCCTGCTGATGCTTAACGTCGCGCTGATGATCCTCGGCTGCTTCATGGAGACGATCGCGATCATGATCATCCTGGTGCCGATCCTGATCCCGGTCTTGAATCTGTTCCATATCGATCTGGTTCACTTCGGCATCGTGCTGTTGGTCAACCTGACCATCGGCCAACTGACGCCGCCGGTTGGCGTGCTGCTCTTCGTCGCGAGTTCGATCGGCAAGGTCGGCCTCGGTGACGTGGTCCGCGAAGTGATCCCCTATTTGATCGTTCTGATCCTCGCGTTGACGGTGCTTACCTACGTTCCGTGGATGTCGCTGTGGCTGCCCGGAGTTTTCAAATGACGCGGTTTCCATCGCGCCCTGCGGCAAGCGCAAGCGCATGGCGTAATTCGGAAAAGTCCTGTGGCGCGGATGACTCCACGTCCACCGGCAGTCCCGCTTTTTCAATCTAGGGAGAACATGATGCTGCAAGTAAGAATGCCGGAAGCGTTCAAAGTTGATTACCTTGAACTGCCCGTTCCGGCAATTGGCGACGACGAGGTGCTGGTGCAGATGAAGCGCGTCGGGGTCTGCGGCTCCGATATCCAGATCTACCACGGCAAGCACAAGTACATGACGTTCCCTGTGGTCCAAGGGCACGAGGGCGCCGGTGTGATCGCCAAGGTCGGCGCCAAGGTCGCCGGGCTCAAAATCGGCGACCGCGTGACGATCCAGCCGCAGGTGGTATGCGGTGAATGCGCGCCGTGCCGCGGTGGACATTACAACGTGTGCAAGAACCTTAAGGTGTACGGCGTGCATACCGGCGGGATGTTCGCCGAGTACTTCCCGGTGCCGGCGTCGAAGGTGCTGCTGCTGCCCGCAGCGATCAGCTTTGACGAGGGCGCGCTGGTCGAGCCGGCGGCCGTCGCCACCGGCGCGATCCGGCGCTGCGGCGACATCGAGGGACTCAACGTCGTTGTGCTCGGTGCCGGAGCGATCGGCAATCTGGTGGCGCAGGTCGCCGTCGCTAGCGGGGCCAGGAAGGTGTTGATCACCGACATCAACCAGAACCGCCTCGACATCGCCAATAAGTGTGGCATCCACGCCTGCGTCGATACTCGCGGGCGCAAGCTCAAGGACGTGATCGTCGAGCAATTCGGCGATGACGAAGCAGACATCATCATCGATTGCGCCGGCGGCAAGGCCATCTTCGACGAAGCGGTGGCCGCTGCGCGTTGCTCGTCGAAAATCGTCATCGTCGCCAACTACAAGGAACCGGTCGAAGTCGAGCTGCCGCTTTTCCAGCGGCGCGAAGTCGATCTGCTCGGGATCATGATGTATGTGCGCGAGGACTTCGAACGCGCGGTCGAGTTGATGGCCAGCAAGGCGATCGACACGGCGCCGCTGATCAGCGACTACTTTGACATCAGGAAGGTCGATGAGGTCTATCCGTACATCGACAGCCACCCCGACACGGTCATGAAGGTAGTCATCAAAGTCTCGGAATAATTTTTCGGCCAAGGCGCTGGCCACCGTTGCTGGTGGCGCGACGGTTGAGAGAGGCCTGCGCGACAGGCACGAAGGGGCCTTTTTTGCTTTTTTTTGAAGTGATGACAGGAGAGTTAGATGAGTTTGAAGCCCAAGAGCAAGGAGAATCTTGAACGGCTCTGCATGCAGTTCCGGCAGGACCTGATCAAGCTTCTTCACGGCATCCAGACCGGGCATCCGGGCGGATCGTTGTCGTCGGTCGAAATCATGACGACGCTGTATTTCGAAAAGCTGAACGTCGATCCGAACAATCCCAAGGACGAGAACCGCGATCGCTTCGTTCTCGGCAAGGGGCACGCGGCGCCGATGCTCTACATGATCCTCGCCGAGAAGGGCTACTTCCCGCAGGACGAGCTCACCTCGCTGCGCCAGCTCGACAGCAGGCTTCAGGGTCATCCCTGCGCGCTCAAGACCTGCGGCGTCGAATTGTCGACCGGTCCGCTCGGGCTCGGGCTGCCGGCCGGGCTGGGGATGGCGCTGGGCGCCAAACTCGATGGCCGCGACTATCGCACCTATGTGCTGATGGGCGACGGCGAGTTGCAGGAAGGGATCGTCTGGGAAGCCGCGATGTCGGCGTCGAAGTTCAAGGCCGACAACCTCACGGTGATCGTCGACAACAACGGTGTTCAGCTTGACGGCACCGTCGACGAGATCATGCCGATGGGCGATATCGCCGCCAAATGGCGGGCCTTCGGCTGGAATGTGATCAGCATCGACGGCCACCTCGTCGAGGAAATCAGCGCCGCCATCGATCTGGCCAAGACCGTCAAGGGCCAGCCGAGCGTGATTATCGCCAAGACGGTCAAGGGCAAGGGTGTGTCGTTCATGGAGGGCAAGAGCGCCTGGCACGGCAAGCCGATCAGTCAGAACGAATATGTCAGTGCAATGAATGAACTGGGGGTGAACGTATGACTACGGTGAAAAAGGCCATCCGCGACGTCTATGGCGACACGCTGGCGCAACTGGGCCGCGAGAACAAGAACATCGTCGCGCTCGACGCCGACGTCGGCAGTTCGAGCAAGAGCATCGTCTTCGGCAAGGAATTTCCCAACCGCTATTTCAACGTCGGCGTCGCCGAGGCGAACATGGTCGCCATCGCTGCCGGCCTGGCGACGACCGGAAAGATTCCCTTCGTCAATACCTTTGCCGCGTTCATGGTGCTGCGTGGCGCCGACCCGGTGCGCAGCCTGATCGCCTACACCAAGCTCAACGTCAAGCTCGCCGGAACGTACGCCGGCCTCTCCGATTCGTACGACGGCGCCAGCCACCATGCGATCGCCGACATTGCGTTCATGCGCTCGCTGCCGAACATGACGGTGGTCTCGATCTCCGACCCGGTCGAGGCCGAACTGGCGACACGTGCTGCGGCGCAATTCAAGGGCCCGGTCTATCTGCGGCTAAGCCGCGCCGAAGTGCCGGTGGTGTTCGACAAGGCGAGCTACAAGTTCGAGATCGGCAGGGGCGTGACGCTGGTCGATGGCAGCGATCTGACCATCGTCGCCACCGGCTACATGCTGATCAAGGCACTCGAAGCCGCGCAGATTCTGGCGGCCAAGGGAATCCTCGCGCGCGTCGTCAATATCCACACCATCAAGCCGATCGACCGCGAGCTGCTGATCGCCTGCGCGCGCGAGACCGGCGCCATCGTCACCGCAGAGGAACACAATGTCTTCGGCGGCCTGGGCAGTGCGGTGGCCGAGGTGCTGGTCAGCGAATGTCCGGTGCCGATTGAATTCGTCGGTATCGAAGACACCTTTACCGAGTCGGGCGACTATGAAAAGCTGCTCGCCAAGTACGGGCTGTCGGCGGCCAATATCGTCGCGCGTGCGCAAAAAGTGTTGACGCGCAAGCAGTAAGGATGCGGCGAAACGACGGGCGTTCGCGCCGGTCGTTCGCTTTCGACGGAAATTGCAAATTCAGCAGGAGGAATTGCCGTGCGGATTGTCGTCGCGCCGGATTCATACAAGGGAAGTCTCTCGGCACTTGGCGTCGCGCAGGCCATGGTGCATGGGGTCGGCAAGGTCTTCCCGGACGCCGAAGTGTGCACCATCCCGATCGCCGACGGCGGCGAAGGAACCGTCGAGGCGCTGGTTGCCGCCACCCGCGGTTGTTTGCAGCAGAGCGAAGTGAGCGATCCTTTGGGCAGGCGCATTATGGCTCAATGGGGGGTGCTCGGTGACGGCCAGACGGCGGTGATCGAAATGGCCGCCGCTTCCGGACTCCCGCTCGTGCCGGCGGCAAAGAGGAACCCCAGGATTACGACCAGCTACGGTACCGGAGAGCTCATTCTGGCTGCGCTCGACGCCGGGCTGCGCAAGATCATCATCGGCATCGGCGGCAGCGCGAGCAACGACGGTGGTGCCGGCATGGCGCGCGCGCTCGGCGTGCGCTTCACCGATATTCATGGGCAGGAATTGCCCGAGGGCGGCGCCGCGCTCGCCGAATTGCAGCAGATTCGCGTCGACGGAATCGACGCGCGGCTGCGCGACACCGAAATCATCATCGCCTGTGACGTCGACAACCCGCTCTGTGGCCTGCGAGGCGCATCGGCGGTGTTCGGCCCGCAGAAAGGCGCGACGATGCCGATGGTTGGCGAGCTCGACAGCGCACTGCGGCATTTTGCCGCGCTCGCTCGCCAAGCGACCGGGCGCGACGTCGCCGAGCGGCCGGGCGCGGGCGCCGCGGGTGGCCTCGGTGCCGGATTGCTGTTCTTCACCAACGCGCAACTAAAGCCCGGCGTCGAAATCGTTCTTGCCGCAGTCGGTTTTTCCGACTTGGTCAAGGACGCCGCGTTCGTCGTCACCGGCGAAGGGCGAACCGATTTCCAGACGGCGTTCGGCAAGGCGCCGGTTGGCGTGGCGAAGGTCGCCAAACGCTTCGCGGTGCCGGTCTTCTGTCTGTCCGGCAGCCTCGGCGAAGGCGCTGACGAGGTCTTGGCGCAAGGCATCGATGCCGTGCTGAGCATTTGCGACAAGCCGATGGCGCTCGAGGAATGCATGGCTGGCGCCAGCGTGCTGATCGAATCGGCAACGGCGCGCCTGTGCCGGATCATCAAGGCGGCTCGCTCGATTGACGAGCGCGCTGGACTTCAAAGGCATTCCTAGTCGTTTGCAGACGTGTCGCCGGGATGGCCAGTGCCGCCTCGCCGGGTTGCCTGAGTCACAGCCAAATCCGATCGTTCGGCCGGACATCCTGAAGGACGCTGGGAACGACCGGAGTGGCGTGACTAGCAGTCGCCGTCTCGGATGTGGAACAACAATCAGCGCGGCAGGATCGTTCGCAGGTAGTCGCGGTTCATCGCGCACACCGAGAGGCCGTCGCCGCCGTAGTGCTCGCACAGGAAAGCGCTCTTGAAGCCAGCGGCGATCGCCTTCTGAACGGCGACACGGTAGTTGATGATTCCCAGCGCCAGCGAAGTCGGGTACGAACAGATCAGATCCTTGGTCGGGTCCTCGACGCGCATGTAGTTCTTGACGTGCCAGTACTTGGCGTAGGGAACGACCTTCTCGACCATCGCCAGCCAGTGCTCGACCGGACGGTGCAGTCGCTGGAGGTTGCCGAGGTCGGCGTTGATCCCGACCGACGGAACGTCGACGTCGGCGACGAAGCGGACCGCGCCGTCGGCGGTGCCGATGTAGGTGTCTTCGTACATTTCGAGCGAAACCTCGATGCCATATTCAGCAGCGTGCTTGCCCAGTTCGCGGATGCGGCTTACGGCTTTCTGGTAGGTTGCCGGGTCGTCCGGGTTCTTCACCCCTTGAGCGGTCCAGAACCAGAGTTGCTTTGCCTGTTGTTCGGTGAGTTGCCCGAACAAGCCGAAGCTCACCGCCTTGGCGCCGATTTCGGCGGCGGTATCGATGACCCGGTGGTTGTAGGCCAGATACTCATCGCCATGGACCGGATCAATCACGCTGGAACGCCGTGTCGTCGAGATCGCGGGAACCGTCAGGCCAAGCGTCTTGACCAGATACTGGAACTCGCGCAGGCGAGCCGGCGAGAGGTCGGCGACGCGCAGCCAGCTGTCGGTCGGGTCGAGTTCGGTAAAGCCCGCGTCGACGACCTGTTGCAGCGTCGCCGCCCATTGGTCGACCGACTGTTCCTGGACCAGGCTGCCATCGGGCAGAACGCCGGGGAAGTTGATCATCGCCGCGGCGATCGGCCAGTTGTTTCGGTTCAGCGGCATGGCTTTGTTTCCTTCTGTCATGATTTTCTCTCCAGGTATTGCGTCGGGTTAGATCGTGATTCCCTGCTCTTCGATGTGATCGCGGATCATCGTTTCAACATTCAGGTCGGCAACGAATCCCATTTCGAGCGCGCGAGTCGTCTTGAAACGTACGGGAAGGCTGTCGATGAAAGCCTGGATGTCGGCATCCGGCGCCCATTGCACGAGGTCGGCGACTTTGTCTCCGGCAATCTTGCGCAAGGCATCGACCATTTCTCCCGCCGTTGCCGTCGTCCCCGGCAGGTTGAGAACGCGGTTGACGCCCCAGGCCGAAGCGGGCAAGTCATGTGCATGAATCAGTGCATCGACCACTCTGCTCGGCGACAGAATCCAGATTCCGGTACTCGCGCTGACCGGGCAACGCGAAACCACCCCGTTTAACGGTTCGCGGATGATTCCGCTGGCGTACGACGATTTGGCCAAATTGGGTTTGCCCGGGCGTACTGAAATGGTCGGCAGTCGAACCACTCGCCCATCGAGGAAGCCGCGGCGGGAATAGTCGTTGGTCAGGTATTCGCAGCAGACTTTTTGCGCGCCGTACGAGGTCAGCGGACTGGCCTTGGTGTCGTCGTCGACCACCGGCGGGAAGCCGGAACCGAAGGCCGCCACCGAGCTGGAAAAAACGAATCGAGGAGGCTTCGACTGTTGGCGGCAGGCATCCATCAGCGCGCGAGTGCCGTCGAGGTTGACCTTCATCCCCAGCTCGAAATCAGCCTCGGCACCACCGCTGACGATCGACGCCAAGTGGAATACCGACGTCGTGTCAGTTCCCATCGTTGCGGCGAGCAAGGCAGTATCGCTCAAGTCGCCCAGGACATAGTCGAGGCGTCGATCCTTTTCTGCTGGAAAGGTGATGTCCAACAGGGTGATTTTCGAAATCTCCTTCTGCTGGCCCGTGCTGTCGGCGAGTGTTCCGCGTTTGAGCAAGGCCTGTGCCAAGCGGCTGCCGATAAATCCTCCGGCGCCGGTGATGAGTACGTTCATGCAGCCTCTCCTTGGTTATCGATTCGTGATCGACCAGCGAAACGACAAGTGTCTCCTCTCTGGTCGGTGCGCGCTGCAATTCGATGGGCTTGCCACATGAAATCTCGGGAAGGACTTCGATCCGACAAGCGCGATCGCCGCAAAAGGAAAGAATCCTAACGCGCAATACTATTTACGTAAATTTAAAGTATTTGATATATTGATTAGCTGTACTTATCGGAAAGCCGTGATGCAATCGACCAGTCATACGCCACAACTGCTCAATCGTCTGCGCATGCGTCAAGTCGCCTTGATGCTCGCCATCCATCAGTACCGGACGCTGCGCGGCGCGGCCAATTGCCTCGGCATGACGCAGTCGGCGGCGAGTCAGATGCTGCACGAGCTGGAAGATGCCTTAGGAGAAAGGCTCTTTGACCGGGTCGGGCGAGGTTTGCAATTGAACTCCGCTGGGCAGGCGGTGATGAACAGCTTTCGCACGCTGCAGAACAACATGACGGCGTTGGCCCATGAATTGAACGAGTTGCGTCTGGGCAGCGCGGGAAAACTGTCGATCGGCTGCATCATGGTGGCCGTGCCGACGCATCTGAACAGCGCCCTGGTCGCGCTCAAGAGGCGCTATCCACGCTTGTCGATGGAGATCACCGTGGACACCAGCGACCATCTGCTCGAACTGCTGCGCGGTGGGGGGCTTGACGTTGTCATCGGCCGGATTCCGGCGACGACGGGCGCTGCCGAACAGGACTTGATATTCCAGCCCGTTGCTGCCGAGACCATCTCGGTGGTGGTGTGCCGTGACCACCCGTTGTTAGGTCAGGCCAGGAAAAAACGACTGCGCTTCGAGGCGTTGCTGGCCTACCCCTGGATACTTCAACCGCGCGGCAGTCCGTCGCGCGAAGTGATCGAACAGGAGTTTCTCAGTCACCAAGCGTCTTTGCCGTTGGGACTGATCGAGACGACGTCGATTCTCATCGCGACCGACCTGCTGGCGTTCGAAAATATGATCGCCGTCATTCCTCAGTCGATCGCCCTAAACTACGAGCAGTACGGCGCGTTGAGCATATTGCCCTATGCCTTCACGCACAGCCTGACCTCATGGGGCAGCCTGGTTCATCGCGATCGATCGGTAAGCCCCATTGCGCAGGAATTTCTCAACCTGATCCATTCCGGCAGGATTTTGTGAGCCAAGCCGCTGTCTGTTGGCGGCGCCGCCAGACGGCTACAATGTGTGCAACAAGCATAGCAATCCGTTGAGCGAGACACCGTGCCGAGCGAAATCTTGAAGACCTGGCGTCATCCGCGTTTCCGCTTCGAGCAGGCGGTCCTGGTTCATGTGCTGCGGGTGGGCGGGGCGTTTCTTGTTTGCCTGCTGATTGCTGCGATTTTCCCCAATCCTCACTCGATCTGGATGCTGATCAGTGTCCTTGCGGTCATGGGTTCGATACAGTTCACGGGGAGCATTGGCGAGAAGGTCCGGCAACGGGCGCTGGGCACGCTGGTGGGCGGACTGGGCGGCGTGCTGGCGGTGTTGGTCGACCGTTATATCTCACCTTGGGGATGCGCCGCACTCGAACTCGTAATTGCGGTGACGGCCGCGTATCTGTCGATCGGCCGGTTTGGCTATGCAGCGCTGGTGAGCGGGATCACCATGGTGATGGTGGCGAATAGCGGTGATCTGTACATCGCACTGTGGCGAATGCTCAACGTCTGTCTGGGCGTCGGGGTGGCGCAGGTGTTTGCCACCCTGATTCCGTCTCGGGCCAGCGAACACTGGTTTTTCCTGCTGGGCGACAATCTGCGCGATCTGTCTTTGCTCTATCGCGGCGTCGCGCAGGGGCAGGGGCTGAACCGGCAGACGCAGGAGGCCATTCTGCTACGCGGACAGAAATTGCGTACGCTGGCGTCGTCTGCGTGTCGCGAAACGAATGTCGATGGCCTGCTGCTTGAAAGCGTGTTGCATGGCCAGCGATCGGTTCTGGCGTTGCTTGAAGTGATGGCCGACGAGGGCAATGACGGGCACCCCGAGTGTTGGCCTGCGAGCGATGAGTTGTCTGCCAGGATTCAGGCCGTTTTTCTACAGACCTTGGCGCGCTTTGACCTGGCTCAGGATTCCTCGGTGGTTGACGCCGGCGCGACGAGAGCGGGGCGTTGGCTGGAGCACAATCTGCTGCGGCAACTGACGAGACTGGATGCCGAGTTGCAAGAGCTGCTGCCGTCACTGGTCGATTTTCGAGGCTAGCGATCCAGGCGTGGCAGAGTGCCTAGCGTCGTGCGCCTGAGCTTGACGAAGCATCTATAGTTGTTCGCTGGTCACTCAAAGAAGAGGCGGATGGCCTCTTCTTTGACGTCGGCAGTGCTCGGCCAGCAGGCAAATCGAGCGACGTGGCGTGTCAGCGTAAGTCTTTGACCGCTTGCGCGATGCGGCGGCAACCTTCTTCGACGATCTCGACGCTGGTCGCGATCGACATGCGGAAGTAAGGAGAAAGACCGTAGACCGAACCGGCGATCAACGCGACGCCGACGCCTTCCAACAAGTACATCACCACATCCATGTCGGTTTCGAGCTTCTTGCCTTCCGGCGTGCTGCGACCAATCATTCCCGAGCAATTGACGTACAGATAAAACGCGCCGCCGGGTGTGCGGCAGCTCAGTCCAGGCGTGGCGTTGATCAGTTCCAGCGCGCGGTCGCGACGCTGGCGGTAGGTGTCGACCCAGCCGGCGACAAAACTCTGGTCGCCGCGCAACGCCGCCAAGGCGGCCGCCTGGCTGATCGAACAGGCGTTGGTCACCGACTGCGATTGCAGCATGTCCAGCGCGCCGATCAGATCGGCCGGGCCGGCCGCCCAACCGATTCGCCAGCCAGTCATGGCGTAGGTCTTCGAAACGCCGTTGATGACCAGCGTGCGCGATTTGAGCTGTGGTTCGATGGCCACCGGGTGTGGGTTGTCCTTCGACTCGAAGCGGATATGTTCATAGATGTCATCGGTCATCAACATGACTTGCGGATGGCGCAGCAAGACGTCGGCCAACGCGCGGTAGTCGGCGGCGCTGTAACAGGAACCGGTCGGGTTGTTCGGCGAATTGAGGATCAGCCAGCGCGTCCTGGGGGTGATGGCGGCTTCCAGCGCTGCCGGCGTCAGCTTGAAATCGTCGGCTTCCTGACAGGTTACGATGACCGGCTCGCCCTGGCAGGCAAGCGTCATGTCCGGATACGAGACCCAGTACGGGGCGGGAATGATCACCTCGTCGCCGGGTTCCAGGGTCACCGACAACGCGTTGTAGATGGCGTGTTTGGCGCCGATGGTGACGATGATGTCTTTTGGTGTATAGGAAAGACCGTTCTCGCGTTTGAATTTATCGGCGATCGCTTCACGCAGCGCCAGCGTGCCGGCCGCCGGCGTATAACGCGTCTCTCCGTGCTCGATCGCTGCGCACGCCGCACGACGAATATAGTCCGGGGTATCGAAATCGGGTTCGCCGACGACCATGTTGACGATGTCTTTGCCGGCACGGCGTAATGCGGCTGCTCGATCCTGTGCGGCGCTGCTCGGTGACGGTTTGACGCGGCTTAAGCGTGAGGCAATTCGGGACGTGCTCATGAAGTTCTCCTGGCTCTGTAAGGCATGAATTGCAAGACTAAGCACCTGCCGCGTTTGGCGCAAAGATGACTTTCGTCTGGGTGTATAGTGCCGCCTTATGTGTTGATCAGGGGCCGCCCTCGCCGTACGGGTCAGCGCTAAATTACCCGTGGGAACAATCGCATGAATCTGAGGCGTTTGAAGTATTTCGTGAAGATTGTCGACATCGGCAGCCTGACGCAGGCCGCCGATGTGCTGCATATCGCCCAGCCGGCGTTGAGTCAGCAGATCGCCACCTTGGAGGGCGAATTTCGCCAACAATTGCTGGTGCGAACCAAGCGGGGCGTTACTCCCACTGAAGCCGGGCAGGTTCTTTACCGGCACGCGCAGATCATCCTGCGTCAATTCGAGCAGGCGCAAAGCGATGTGAGCCACTCCGGACAGAGTCTGTCGGGCCAGGTGTCGGTAGGGCTTGCGCCGGGAACGGCGGCGTCCGCGCTGGCCTTGCCCTTGCTCAAATCGGTCAGGGCGCGTCATCCGTCGATTCTGCTTTACTTGAACGAGAATTTTGGCACCACGCTGAGCGAGTTGGTGATGAATGGCCGCATGGACATGGCCGTCCTCTATTCAGGAAAGACAGGGGTTCATGGCCTTTCCTACCGGCTCTTGCTCAAGGAGCCGCTGTTCTTGGTGGTTTCGCCGGGAATGCCTGCACCGCCGGACCAGATCGAGCTGGGCAAATTGAACGACATGGACCTTTTGCTTCCGCGCCCCTACAACTACTTGCGCAAATATGTCGACGAGGCTTTTGCCAGCCTGCAGTCAAGCGCGCATGTGGTCGCTGAAATTGAGTCGGCGGCGACCCTGAGCGCCGCGGTTGCCGCGGGCCTGGGGGCGACCATTTTGCCGGAATCGGCAGCGCGTGCCATGGCCACATCGATACAAGCCCACTTGTGCCGGATCGTATCGCCCAGCATTGAAGTGCCGCTCGCTTTGTGCGAATCCGACCACTTGCCATTGTCGGAACCAGCGCAAGTCGTCAAGGACATCATCCTTGAACTGGTCGAGCAGCAGACGTTCAGCTTTGAAGTGGACGCGCAGACCGCAGAGCACTGAGATTTTCCAGGAGTCTCCTCGTCTGGGCGCGCCTGAAGCTGATCGCTGTAATTTCAGCCGCCACCGACCAGCCGGGAAATGGGAACGATGCGTCCTTTGCCGGATTCGATTTCCTGGCGAATCGCACGCGCATTTTCGACCGCCCCAGGCGTATCGCCGTGCAGCAGAATCGATTGCACCTTGATCGGCAATTTCTTGCCGGTAATGCTGGTGATTACGCCGTCATCGAGCAGGCGTCTCACGCGCTGCAACACGGCGTCGTGATCGTTGATCACGGCGCCGGGCAGTTTGCGCGAAACGAGATCGCCTTCATCCGTATATGCGCGGTCGGCGAGGAAGGTGGTGGCTATTCTGAGACCGCATTTGTCGGCGGCGCGTTCGATCTGCGTGTTGGTCGAAACGGTGACGATGAGCTTGCGATCAAAAGCGGCCACGGCACGTACCAGCGGCTCGGCCAGATCGTAATCAGCGGCAGCCATGTTGCCCAATGCGCCGTGAAAACTCATGTGCGTGACACGGGCTCCGGCCACCGAAGCGATACCGGACAGCGCGCCGAGTTGATACAGCACGTACTGGGCAAGCTCCGCCGGGTCGCATTGCATTTGGCGCCGGCCGAAACCCATCAAGTCCGGGAAGCCTACGTGCGCCCCGAGATCGACGCCGTTGGCCAACGCCAGGCGAACGGTCTTGTCCATGATCACCGGGTCGCCAGCATGATAACCACAGGCCACATTGGCCGACGAAACGATCGCCATCAGCGCTTCGTCTTCGCCGATGCGGTAAGCGCCGAAGCCCTCGCCCATATCCGAATTCAAATCAATATCCATCGTCTTCCTCGCTGTTACGTTTCAAAAACTGTCCGGCGCAAATGGGGGCCTGTTCGAGAACCGGCGAACCGAAACCAATCATCTCTCCATTTGTCGCGATGATCTTTGCTAGCACGCCCGCGATCGGCGCCGTCTCGCGTGGCGAGGCGGACCTGATCGCTGCCCGAAACCTTGAGCCTTTAGCATTTTCCCGGCCGATTCAATTCCGGATTGCGCATCCCAGAGGCTTCAAGCCACGCAATGAGTCGTTGAATTTCGTTCAATTCCACCGCGATTATCCTTTGTGGTCAGCGCATTGAGAGCTTGTAAAGCTCGGCCAGTCGGCGCACCCGGTTAAGGTAGTCATCGACGGTATCGAGCGCCGCCACCGCTTCGTCGTAAGTCGTTTTGACAAAGCGCAGTTGCGTGCACAGATCGGCCTGAGCCAGCCGCCAGAGATCAGCTTCGATGACCGTTCCGATCTTCGGATAGCCGCCGGATGGCTGGGCATCGCGCAGCTGGATAATCGGTTGGCCGCTGGGCGGAACCTGGATCACGCCCGGAACAATGCCGTGCGAGCGTTGTTCAAGCGTTCGTTTGGGGACCAGCGCCAGGCCTTCCAGGCGGTAACCGTAGCGGTCGCTTTGCGCGCTGATCTTCCAGTCCTTGTTCCAGAACGATTCGAGCGAAGCCTCCTCGTAGCAGTCATATTCGGCGGCCGGCAATACACGAACGAAGGTCCGTGTCCCCTGCGCGATCGATTCCAGATCTCCCTGCGGTAACACAAACTCGGGCGGCTCGACACCAAAACCTGCTGCGGGAAAACGGTCGGAAATCTCTCTACGTTCCCCGCACTGGATGGCGCGGATCACATCGCCCTGTTTCAGGTTTCGACCGCAATAGCCGCCGAATTCGCCGCGCAACTGGGTACTGCGCGAACCAAGCACGACGGGAACATTGACGCCGCCAGCGAGCGCCAGATAGCAACGGGCGCCGCGTCTGGTCGGATTCAGTCTGAGCACCTGGCCTTTCCTGGCTTGCAGCGTCCACCACGGCGGCATGGCATGGCCGTCGAGCTCCGCGGCGGCGTCCGCGCCGGTCAAGGCAAAGGCGATGTCTTCGAGGAAACGCACCTCGAACGGGAAGAAGGGGATTTCAATCGCCGCCGAATTGTCCGGGTTGCCCAGAAGAATATTGCCTGCGGCCAGCGCCAGGCGATCCATTGCGCCTGAGGTGCCGACGCCATAACGCAGATAGCCATCGCGCCCCAGATCCTGAACCGAGGACAATGGAATTGCCGACAAAATCTCGATCATTTAATTGTCCTTTCAACCTTGAATCGAATCATGTCGCCAGGAGCCAGCAAGCTTGGGGGCGCGCGTAGCGGGTCAAAAAAAGACAGGGCGGTATGTCCAATCGTGTTCCATCCGCTGGGGCCGGGCGAAGCCGAGACGCCGGTCTGCGCACCGCCGATCGACACGGCGCCGCCCGGCAAGCCGCGTATCGGCACTTTACGGCGTGGCGTCGCGATGCGCGGATCCATTCCGCCGAGATAGCAATAACCAGGATGACTGCCCAGCGCAAAAACGGTGTAAAGCGGTTCGCTGTGAATCTTGACGATTTCTTCGATCGTCAGGCCGGTATGCGCGGCGACATCAGCGATATGGGGGCCGTACTCACCGCCATAAATCACGGGAAGCTCGACGATCCGGCCTTCGAGATGCAGTTCCTCGGCACGGCCCCAGGCGGCGATGAGATCAACCTCAAGCGAATCGACGTGGCGCGGCGGGGTCGAGAACACCAACATAAGATTGCTCATGCCTGGAACCGCCTCCTTGATGCAGGGCCAGGTTTCGACCTCGCGCGCCAGCCACCAGATGCGGCGTTGCGTATGGATGTCCATTTTGCCCGGCGGTTCGAACAACAAAGCTGTCGTGCCGAGCAGGCTGATCCGGGGAGTTTGCTCTGGTTGATTGGTATTAGTCATGCGGTGCTTTTTCCATCAAGGTGGCACGAGCCGGCTTGGCTCGCATGAAGTGAATGGACGCGGTCATGTGGCTTGCCGTTGCCTCAAGTGCAGTTCAAGGTGATGAATATCGAACTCGCCAGCGCAGAAGGCTTGGTCCCGCAAGATTTGGCGATGCAAAGGGATGTTGGTGCTGACGCCTTCGACCTCTATCTCCCGCAAGGCGAGCCGCATGCGTACCAGCGCCTCGGCGCGGGTCGGCGCATGCCCGATCGATCGTTGCCGGGGGCGGGGCGTCGGTCTTGATGAGCGCTGGCGCATCGCCTCGCGATAGGCGCAGGCGGCATCCGTTTTCCTCGAGATCCTGTTCCGACAAACCGGATGCGGCGGCCAAATCGATCAACGCCCTGATTTCTTGAAGATCCATCGTGTGTGTCTTTTCTCTCGCGCCAACGTGGCCTGCCCCTGCTCTGGCAGAGTGATTCGTCGGGTTTTAGGTATCGGTATTCGCGGCCATCCGTCGGTGGTCGCTTCAATCCAGCGACAAAACTAACACACGTACCTCGCCAAGCTGACACACGAAATTCGAATGGGGTCAATCAAAGTTCTGATGGCTGAGACGAGCCAAGCGCAACAAAATCGGCAGAGGCTCTGGTCATAAGCAGGTTCTATCCCTTCAAACTCAAACCCTCTTGGTCAAGCGTTCCGGCAAGACCTAACATGCATTACTTTCCGGTGACGAAACCGGAGTCTCGATCATTCACCGGGGGCTGGTTTTTTGCTGTCGGCGCCCAACTACGGAGTCATTCGATGCCATTTTCGGACTATAAAACAGCGTTGGTTACCGGGGCTTCTTCCGGGATGGGGGCGGCCATCGTTGAGCGATTCTGCAAGGAGGGCTTGAAAGTTCATGCGCTGGCGCGCAGCGGCGACCTGCTGCAGGAACTGGCCAAGCGTACCGGCTGCATTCCCCATGCGCTCGATGTGCGCGACCTGAAGGCGATCACCCTGCTGACCCAGGAAGTGCCGTTCGACATCCTGGTCAACTGCGCCGGAATCAATTTTCCAGGCTCAATCGTCAGCGCCGAAGCTGAGCAAATCGACGCCGAAATCGGCGTCAACCTGCAGTCAGCCATGCATCTCGTGCGCCTGATCATGCCGGGCATGCTCAAGCGTGACCGCGGCCATATCATCAACATCACGTCGATTGCCGCGATCTACAACTTCGTCGGCAGCAACACGCTTTATCACACCACCAAGGCGGCGATGCACATGTTGTCGCGTCAGCTTCGCGTCGATGCCATCGGCAAACGCGTGCGCGTCACCGAGATCTGCCCCGGTCGCGTCGCGACCGACATTTTCGCCCACGTCAACGGCACCGACACCGCGACCGCGCGCGCGCAGTTCATCGATGGTTTCGAATTGCCGCAGGCGTCGGATATTGCCGACGCCATCGCCTTTGCCGTTGCCGCGCCGATTGCCGTGAATATCTCCAATATGGAAATTTTGCCGACGCTGCAAGTGGCTGCCGGCCTGACGACGGTCAAACCCGAGCCGGTCTGATCGACCGATTGCTATCAAAAAATCCAAACCCAAAGGAAAAAATCTATGTCGACTGGCGCACGCAAGAACCCCTCCGCAGCGCAGGCCATACCGGCCCTTATTGACGTTCTGCGCACCATCCAGGTCGCGCTGATCAGCGATCAACTCCATCGTATCGTCGGTACCGGCGAACTCAAAAAATACGACTGCAGCACCGGCACGATGGCGGGAACGGCCGTTACCGTACGCGTTCGCCGTGGCGACAACCTGGCGATCCTGCGCGCCTATCAGTATTGCCGTCCGGGCGATGTGATGGTGATCGACGGCGGTGGCGATACCAGCCAGGCGCTGCTCGGCGGCATCATGTCGTTGCACGCGCGCGAGATCGGTTTGGCCGGGCTGGTGGTCGACGGCGCGATTCGCGATGTCGCAGAGATCCGTGAGCGAAAATTTCCGGTCTTTGCCCGCGGCCACATCCACCGCGGTCCGTACAAGGACGGCCCCGGCGAGATCAACGTTCCGGTCTCTATCGGCGGCATGACCGTGATGCCGGGCGACATCATCATCGGCGACGAAGATGGCCTTCTGGCTTTCGCTCCGGAAGAGGCTGAGGGGCTGATCGCCAAGGCGCAAGCGCAACTGGCCAAGGAAGAGGCGACGATTCAGGCGATCCTGGAAAAACGTTGGGACCTGTCGTTCGTCGATGCGCTCGAAGCGCGATGCAATAACTGACTTTCCTGTAGTAGATGGGCTTGACCCTGTTTTCGGACAGGGTTTTTTTTGCTCTGGTGCGCAGAAAACGATATTTCCGACGGTTATTCTCAGTTCCTGGCTTGGGGCAAAAAAGGTGCGGCACATGCACCATGGTCGACTGCTTGAATCGCCGTAGGAAGGAATAACCCATTGTTATTTATGGTGTTGGTCAGTATGTTGTAGCTGGTAAGGCTCATGATCGCTTGCACCATGCAAGGGCGTTTTATATCGGCACGAACAAGCATTGCATAAGCTTATACATCCAGATGAAAAGCGTCTTTTCCATGAAGAAATAAGGCGCATACGATTTGTTCCGGGCCTTAGGGGAGGCAAAACTATCTCGTCATCCGGTACTGCTTTTCCGAATTCATAATCGATCATCAAGGAGAAAGACCATGAAGGCAACTCGACGTACTTTCATTTCCACCGTCTGTGCAGGCGCCGCGGCCATCATGATGTGCTCGCCGGCCTGGGCTGACCCGATCCAGATCAATCTGGCCGATGTGTTGCCTGATGGCAACTTCATGGTCCAGAACGCCAAGCGCTTTGCCGATGAAGTGGCCAAGGAAACCAAGGGCGAAGTCGTCATCAATATTCGCGCCGGTGGCTCGCTGGGTTTCAAGGGGCCGGAACAGATGCGCGCCGTGCGCGACGGGATGGTGCCGATGGCCGACATCCTGTTGAGCCAGCAGATCGGCGATGAACCTTTTTTTGGTATTGAAGGCGTGCCTTTCCTGGTCAGTTCGCAGACCGACCTCAAGGCGCTGCACAAGTTTGCACGCCCCGAACTGGAGAAAATTGCGGCGACCAAGTACAACCAGAAAATTCTCTACATGGTGCCGTCGCCCGGCCAGTATCTGTTCCTGAAAGTGAAGACCGACAAGCTTGAGGGGCTCAAAAACATCAAGATCCGCGGTGCCGACAAGATGACGGTCGATACGGTGAGCGCAATTGGCATGGCCGGCGTGATGATTCCGTTCGGCGAGTTGATTCCGGCACTGGCTTCCGGCCGAGTGGACGGCGTGGCGACCTCGGCGACGACCGGGGTCGATGCCAAGTTCTGGGAATTCATGAAATACGTTTATCCGACCAACCATACCTGGTCGACCAATATGGTTAACATCAACCTGAACACCTGGAAGAAGATTCCCGCCAATCACCAAAAAACCATCGAAGCGATTGCGCTCAGACTGGAACCTGAATTCTGGGCGGTGTCCGCCAACGCTGACGTCGAAAGCCTGAAGAAGCTCTCCGCCAATGGCATGGAAGTGGTTCCTGTCAGTCAGGCGATGATGGCCGATATGCGCAAACAAGCCGCTCCGCTGCTCGACGAATACCTCAAGCGTGCGCCGGCCGCGGCACCGCTGATCAAGAGCTACCTTGACGCCACCGGAAGGAAGTAAGCATGAGCCAGGAACTCGGCGCGCAGCCAGAGCGCAACGGCCCGGTTGATATCTTGCAAAGAGTCATCGACCGGATATCGCTGGTATCGGCTTACATCGCCGCCGGCTGTCTGGGCGGGTTGACCTTATTGACTCTCGGTCAAGTCGCCCTCGGGTTGCTCTCCAAAGTCAGTCACGTTTTTCCGAGCGATATTGCGGTGGGCTGGGAATACAGTGCCTACTTGATGGGCACCGCCTTCATGCTGGGCGGCGCTTTGACGATGCGTGCCGGGATGCAGATTCGGGTTGAAATCGTCATGCGCTCTTTCGGCGGCCGCTTCGAGCGGCCGCTGGAAATCCTGGCGTCAACGATTGGCGCCGCATTTGTGTCCTTCCTGGCCGTGAGCTTGGCACTGTTTGCCGCCGATTCGTTCAGTTCCGGCCAGGTCTCTGGCGGAAGCCTGACGCCGTTGTGGGTTCCACAGTTCACGCTGGCCCTCGGAACGACGGTTTACGCCTTGCAAAGCATCATGCGGGTGATCGCCGCCGTACTGAACAAGCCGCTGGTCAACGAGTCGTTTAAAGTGGCTTCGGCCTCCGAGTAAGGGAACTACCAATGAGTGCAATTTTCATCACCATGTTTGTCGCCTTGTTCGGCTTTCTTGGTTGCGGCGTGGGTATCGGCATTTCGTTGGCGGCGACGGCCATGGTCCTGCTCGGGATTTTTACCGACATTCCAACGGGTAAATTGGTTGCTCAGCATTCATTCAACATCCTGTCGAATGCAGACCTGGTTGCCCTTCCTTTGTTTATCATGATGGGCGAGTTCCTGTTTCGCACCAATCTGTCGCGCACCTTGTTCAACGGCCTGGCGCCGTGGGCGGGCCTGTTGCCTGGGCGCTTGCTGCATGTGAATGTGTTGGCCTGCTCGATCTTTGCTTCGATCTCGGGGTCTTCGGCGGCGACCACGCAGGTGGTCGGCAAGATGACCTTGTCCGAACTCAAACGCCGCGGCTATGGCGAGGACGTCATTATCGGCAGTCTGGCGGGGGCTGGTACGCTCGGCTTTTTGATTCCGCCCAGTACGGTGATGATCATCTACGGTGTATTGGCTGAAGAGTCCGTGTTGCGCTTGTTCACCGCCGGCTGGATTCCGGGGATTTTGCTGGCGGCGTGTTTCATGGGAATGATCATGTTCATTACGTGGCGCCGGCCGGAGCTGATACCGGACGCGGAGCGCAACCTGCGTCATCTGCCTTTTTCAGCGCGCATGGCAGCTCTCAAAGAGCTGGCGCCGGCGATGTTCCTGATCATCTGCGTGATCGGCTCGATGTATGCCGGGGTCGCGACGCCGACCGAAGCGGCTGCGCTCGGGGTGCTCGGCGCCTTTGGCGTGGCGAAGAAGCAGGGCTCGGTCACCTGGGAAACCATCCGCGCAGTTTCTCTCGGCACCGTTCAATCGTGCAGCATGATGGGGATGATCATTGTCGGCGCAACGATTCTGGGCAGCGCGACCGCGGTGCTCGGTGTTCCTGGGGCGGTCACCCAGTTCGTGACCGACATCAATCTGCCGCCGTTTGGCCTGATCATCATGCTGATGCTGATGTACGTCATTCTTGGCATGTTCATGGAAGGCTTTTCGATGATCGCCACGACGCTGCCGGTGGTTTTGCCGCTGATCACCGCAGCCGGCTTCGACAAGGTGTGGTACGGCATCTTCATGGTGCTGGTGGTCGAGATGGCGCAGATCACTCCGCCCGTAGCGTTCAATCTGTCGATCATTCAGGGCATTACAGGATATCCAATGGGTTATCTGTGCAAGGTGACAATGCCTTTCCTGCTCATGATGATGGCCTTTACCCTCATGCTGGCGCTTTTTCCCGGCATCGTGCTGTGGTTCCCCAACCTGGTACTTGGTGGTGGATGATGTTGTCGACTGGGGGCTTGAATCAGGATAACCAAGAAGCGCCCTAAACAGCTCGAAAGGTGGCGACCCCGAGTCCCCACCTTTTTTGTTGTGCGAACTCGCTGCCAAATGACCGTTATTCGATCGGAAAATCGAAGTAGCGCTCAGGCCAGGGCTCCTGGTCGAGCGTGAAGTGCCACCACTCCTGCGCCAGCGCGCGGAAACCGCCGCGCAGCATCAGCTGTTGCAGCAGCGCGCGGTTGGCGCGAGTCTGTGCGTCGAGTTGCCGATAGTCGGGCCAGGACTCGGGGCCGAAGAAATCGAACGGCGTACCCATCGCCAATTCGTTGCCGTCAGCCAAGTTGACGAGCGTGAGGTCAACGGTGCTGCCGCGCGAGTGACCCGATTTCTCGGCGATGTAACCGTCACGGAACAGATTTTCCTTGGCCACCCGCGGGTAGTAATTGGTCTTGGTGCGCGTGTCCTGCAGGTCGGCCGCCCAGCGCATGAAGTGATTGACCGCCGTTTGCGGCCGGTAGCCGTCGAACACCTTGAGGCCGAGTCCGAATGGTGCGAGCGTCTTGGCGACCTGGCGTAAAGCCGCGGCCGCTGGCGTGGTGAGCACGACGCGCGGGACCAGGTAGCCATCGACCGGTGCGCCGACGAAATTGTCGCTGCCCGCATAACGCGCGTTGGCGATCACTTCGGGGACGGCCTCGTCGAGATAGACAAAACCAGCGGGCAGCGCCCAGGCGTCGATCGCCGCGAAACAGCACACCAGCATTTGCAGCATGGGCAGAGCGAATGTCCGTAGCCCAAAGGTCTTGAGATGGAAAGATTTCACGCTACCCTCCGTCGATTACGCCGAATCCTCACTACCCGCCAAAAAGCGGCTAGACCGGGTCTTGTCCTGCGTCTTGCTGCGAACCTGCGGCAATTTTCTGAGCAAGCCCTTGCTGCTGCCTCAGCTTCCCGATCAGTGGCTGCGCGTCATCGCGGCTACCCCATTGCTCGAAGAACACCAGATCCTCAATCGGCAGGCGATTCTGCCAGCCAACCGACGCCAACTCAGGTTGCTCCTTGAAGTGACTGACATAGCCGACGCAAAGGTAGGCGATCGGGATGATGTTCGACGGAATGCCAAGGGCCTGCTGCAAAGAGGCTTCTTTGAAGATGCTGACCCAGCCAACGCCGACGCCTTCTGCCCTGGCAGCGAGCCAAAAATTCTGCACCGCACAGACGCTGCTGTACAGGTCCATGGTCTTCAAGTGGGTGCGGCCAAGAACTACCGGTCCCATTCGATCCCTGTCGCAGGTGATGCAGACGCCCAGCGGAGCATCGAGGATGCCTTGCAGCTTGAGCGACTGGTAGGTGCTGCGCTTGTTCGCGTCGAACATCGCCGCCGCCTCGCGGTCGGCTTCGGCAAAGGCGGCATGGACCTTTCCTTTGACCTGTGCCGAGCGAACAACCAAGAAATTCCAGGGCTGCATGAAGCCGACCGAAGGCGCGTGGTGGGCGGCCGTGAGCAGCCGGCTCAAGACGTCGTCGGCGACCGGCTCGGGCAGGAACTGCCCGCGCACATCACGACGGGTGAATATCGCCTGATAGACCGCTTGACGCGCCTTTGCGCTAAAACAGTGCTCACCCGGTGCGGGTTGTTCAACGGACATTGCGCGTTCCCTTGGTCGGAAAGAGTGCGTCACCTGACTGCGGCGCTCGGCAGCTCGCGAGGCGGATGATACTGCAAATGCATTTGCCGGATCGAAGCTGGGTGAAAATCTGATCGACAGCCGATCCGCCCGCCGCCGCAACGCCCTAGAGCCGGGCTTCGAGAATCGCCGCCATTTGCTCGCGACTCAGCATCACCGGACTGTTCTTGTTGTTCGCCTTGTCGAGGATTTTCGGCAGGTCATCGCGCGTGATCCCGTAGCGCGAGAGCCGAGGCATCGCGACGCGCTCGATCAGCGCGGCTAGCGTCGCGACCAGCTGCGCGCAATCGTCGCGCAGCGCGCCGGACGTCTGGCCCGCGAGCAGCGCGCCGACGCGCGCGTATTTTTCGAGCGCCAGCCGGTTCTGTTCGGGGGCGGCGAAGAGTGCGTCTATCGTCGCGCGCGTCGCCTCGCCGAGCAGCGTTCCGCAGGCGACACCGTGCGGAATCGGGAAATACGCGCCGAGCGGCCCGGCGAAGCCGTGCACCACGCCGAGTCCGGCGTTGGCCAGCGTGACTCCCGACAAAAACGCCGCATAGGCGAGTTCGCCGCGCGCATCGATGTCGCGATCGCCGTCTGCCAGCGCACGATCAAAGCCGGCGGAGAAGTGTTGCAGCCCGCTTAGCGCCAGCGCGTCGGTGAGCGGCGACGCTTTGCTCGAGACGTAGGCTTCGATGAGCTGGGTCAGCGCGTCGAGGCCGCACGCTGCGGTGACGCCCTGCGGGCACGAGAGCATCAATTCGGGATCGATCAGCGCGACGTCGGGGATGAAGTTGTCGTGGCGCAAAGAGGCTTTGAATCCGCTCGCGCCGATCCGGCTGAGCACGGCGTTCTTGGTCGCTTCCGAACCGGTCCCCGAAGAGGTCGGGACGGCCACGAACGGCGTCTTGCGGCCGTCGTGTTTGGCGGTCTCCATGCCTTCGAGGTAGGCGGTCACCGAGCCTTGCTGCGGCAGCATCGCCGAGATCGCCTTGCCGGCGTCCATGGCGCTGCCACCGCCGATGGCGACGACCCAGTCGATCGCTTCAGCGCGGTAGCGTTCGGCCGTCTGGTCGACGAGCTCGGGCGAAGGTTCGCCGGCAACCGCTTGCTGAAAATAGTCGATTCCTGCGGCGGTGAGCGCGAGAGTCAGTTTTTCGTAGTGCGCCGAGCCGACGAACGACGCGGAGCCGGTGATCAGCAGGATGCGTTGCCGTTGCTGCGCGCTGTGCGCGAGCAGCGACGGCAGCTGGGCGAGCTGGCCGGCGCCGAAGTGCAGTTCGGGCATGCGCGCGAAGACGAAAGCGGGGCTTGTATTCATTGCTGTTTTCCTGAGCGGTAATCGGTGGCGCCGGTCGACGCCTGGCGTCTGCCAAGGTAAGCATTCGGCTGGCGATTGTCCAGCGACTGCCAGGCGTTGGTCAGTGTCGGGCGAACGATTCATCGAGGAAGCCCGGGCGCGCGGTGCGTGCGTTCGACTGCGCACACGCGGTGGCGAGAGTAGTTGCGTCTGCGAGATCGTCGAGCGAGAGCCGCTCCCAGTCGGTTGCGCCGGTCTGCAGCAGCTGCGCGAGCATTCCGGCGAGGAACGAGTCACCCGAACCGATCGGGCTGACCACCTCGCTGGCCGCCAGCGGCTGCACCGCGACGACGCGCAGCTGCCCGTCGCGCGCCAGCACGATGCTGTTGGCGCCGCGCGTCAGCACGAAGCTCGTCGCGTAGCCGCGCGATACGTCGGCGATTGCCGCCGTCAGTTCGGCGGCCAGCGCGGGCTGCGCCAGCATGCCGCTGTGCTCGCCGCCCCGGAAGCGGTCGGCGAGGAAAGTCGCGACGAATTCGGCGAGGTTGATCTTGACCAGCGCCGGTCGCATCGAAAGAACGTCGACCAGCGCCGCGCCCTGCTGGTCGATCGCGACAGGAACGCCGGTTTGCCGCGCCAGATCAGCCAGGTGCGCCTGATAGCCCGGCGGATAGCCGGGTGCCATTGATCCGGCGATGACCAGCGCGCTGGCCGTCGGCAAGAGCGTCAGCAGCGCTTCGGCGAGCGCCGCGACGCAGGCCTCATCGACACACGCCGAAGGCTCGACCAGTTCGGTGACGCGGCGCCCGGTGGCCATCGACGTCTCGATGATCGACGTACAGGTGCGCAAGGTGCCGGAAGACGCGATCAGCCGCAGCTCGAGACCTTCGCTGCGTGCCAGCGCCATCACCTCGTCGGCGTTGCTGCCGCCCTGCGCCAGGCAGAGCGCTTCGATTCCCAGGCGCTGCAGTACGCGGCAGACATTGACGCCCTTGCCGGCGACATCGATCACCACGCTTTTCAGTCGATTGACTTCGCCGGGAATCAGCGTGTCGATGATCACCGAGCGTTGCAGTCCGGGACTTAGGCAAATGGAAATGACGGGCATGAATATTTTTCCTGTGGTGCAATGAAAAAACCCGGCACTTGGCCGGGTTCTTGTAGGTGCGCCGCGTGACGCGGCTTAGGCGATGACGCCTTCGACCGCCTGCGCGACCTTGGCCGCGGTGACGCCGAGGTATTCGAAGACCTGGTTGGCCGGACCGCATTCGCCGAAGCGATCGATGCCGACGACCGCACCTTCGAGACCGACGTACTTGCGCCAGTAATCGGTGACGCCGGCTTCGACCGCGATGCGCGGAACGCCGCGCGGCAGCACGCTATCGCGGTAGGCTGCGTCCTGCTGATCGAAGATGAAGTTCGACGGCATCGAGACGACGCGAACCGCAATGCCCTTGTCGGCGAGCGATTGCTGCGCCGCGATCGCGAGGCTCACTTCAGAGCCGGTGGCGATGATCACCGCCTGCGGCTTGCCGGCGCAATCCTTGAGCACGTAGCCGCCCTGGCGAATCGCCGCAATCTGAGCGGCGTCACGCGCCTGGTGCGGCAGGTTCTGGCGCGTCAGGATCAGCGCCGTCGGGCTGGCACGGTGCTCGATCGCCATCTGCCAGGCGACGAAGGCTTCGACGCTATCGCAAGGACGCCAGACGTCGAGGTTGGGCATCATGCGCAGCGTCGCCGTCTGTTCGATCGGCTGGTGCGTCGGGCCATCTTCACCGACGCCGATCGAGTCGTGCGTGAACACGTAGATCGGGTTGATCTTCATCAGCGCGGCCATGCGGATCGCGTTGCGCGCGTACTCGGAGAACATCAGGAAAGTGCCGCCGTAGGGACGGAAGCCACCGTGCAGCACCAGGCCGTTCATGATCGCGGCCATGCCGAATTCGCGAACGCCGTAGTGGATGTAGTTGCCGCCCTCGGCCATCGCGTCGGCGCGCAGGTCGTGGCAGCCCTTCCACTGGGTCAGGTTGGACGGCGCCAGGTCGGCCGAGCCGCCGACGAATTCGGGCATGATAGTAGCCAGAGCCTGGATCGCGTTCTGCGACGACTTGCGCGTGGCGATCGTTTCGCCTTTGGCGGCGATCGCGGCCAGCGCTTCGGCGGCCTTGGCCGAGAAATCGGCGGAGAGATCGCCATTGGTGCGGCGAGCGAACTCGGCGGCGAGCTGCGGATGCGCTGCGCGGTAGGCAGCGAACAGCTTCGCCCACTCGGCCTGCTGCTTGGCGCCCGAGGCCAGTGCGCTCCACTGCGCACGCACATCGGCGGCAACCTCGAAGGCTTCGCCGGTGATTCCCAGTGCGGCGCGCGTCGCGGCGACTTCGTCCTTGCCCAGCGGCGAGCCATGCACGTCGTGACCGCCGGCCTTGTTCGGCGAACCTTGGCCGATCACCGTCTTGCAGCAGATCAGCGTCGGCTTGGCGTGCTGCGCCTTGGCGGCACGAATCGCGGCGTCGACGGCATCGACGTCGTGGCCATCGACGCCGCGGATGACGTTCCAGCCGTAGGCTTCGAAGCGCCCCGGCGTGTCGTCGGCGAACCAGCCGACGACGTCGCCGTCGATCGAGATGCCGTTATCGTCGTAGAGCGCGATCAGTTTCGAAAGCTTCCAGGTGCCGGCCAGCGAGCACACTTCGTGCGAAATGCCTTCCATCATGCAGCCGTCGCCGAGGAAGGTGTAGCTGTAGTGGTCGACGATCGGGAAACCGTCGCGGTTGAATTCGGCGGCGAGCAATTGCTCGGCGAGCGCGAACCCGACGGCGTTGGATAGGCCCTGGCCGAGCGGCCCGGTGGTCGTTTCGACGCCCGGCGTGTGGCCGTACTCGGGGTGACCCGGCGTTTTGCTGTGTAGCTGGCGGAATTTCTTGAGTTCGTCGAGCGGCAGGTCGTAGCCGGAGAGGTTCAAGAGCGCGTAGAGCAGCATCGACGCGTGGCCGTTGGAGAGGACGAAACGGTCGCGGTTGGGCCACTTCGGGTCGGCCGGATTGTGCTTGAGGTTGCGATTCCACAGTGCCACGGCCATTTCAGCCATCCCCATCGGTGCGCCCGGGTGCCCTGAATTGGCGGCCTGGACGCCATCCATGGCCAGCACGCGAATTGCATTGGCCAGCGAAGCTTGAGAACTCATCTAGAAACTCCTGTTAGAACGAAAAAGGACTCTGCCTTGGCAGGCGGACGCCACGGTCCATTAAACTGCCTTGCGAAACGGGAAAGATCAAATGTCTTTAATAATATACAAATGTTACGCCGGTGTCAGCACAAACCGATCCAGGGCGTCGGCGATTCCGTTGCCGTCGTTGCTGCCAGTGACCCAGTCGGCGCACGCCTGGACGTCGGCTTGGCTGTTGCCCATGGCGACGCCCATGCCGGCCATGCGCAGCATTTCGATGTCGTTCTGGTGGTCGCCGAAGGCGATCACTTCTGCGGGCGCGATTCCCTGTGCGGCGATCCATTGGCTCAGGCGGTGGCCCTTGCTGTTGCCGCCGTGCGTGATGTCAAGGCGGGTGGCGCCCGACCAGACGCAACACAGGCCAAGGCTTTGCTCGACATCGTCGACGAAGGCGCGCATCGCCGCCGGATCGTCGGCTGCCGAGATGAACTTCCAGATCGTTTCGGCGTTGTCGATCAGCCGCTCGAACGATTCGACCTTCTCGAAGCGCGGACGAACCGCCGGCGCCAGCGTCGCGGCCCAGTTGAGCATCTTTCTGAGCTGGCCGTCGATCGTCTCGTAGGCCATGAAGTCGCGGTCATAGACCATGGTGTAGACGGCGTGTTGGCGAGACAGCGCGAGCAGTTGGCGCGCTTCGTCGTGGGTCAATGGGTCGCTGGCCAGGGGGCGAGCGTTGGCGAAGTCATAGACGTAGGCGCCGTTGCAGCAGATCGCCGGCAGATCGAGGCCGAGTTCTTTCCAGTACGGATAGGCGGCGACGTGATGGCGGCCGGTCACGATCATCGCCTGTATGCCTTGCGCGCGCAGGCGCGAGAGTGCTGCTATCGTCTCGGCGCGGATCTGCAACTGGCTGTCCAGCAGCGTTCCGTCGAGGTCCAGGGCAACCAGTCGGTACGTCATCGATATCTCCAAACGCGGTTCGGCCGTGTCGGCAGACGCCGCGTCGCCACAAAAGACGACAAGTATACCGGCAAGCGTGGCCTAAGCAGTGCACTCGCTGCGTTTGATTTGCGGCGCTCGCAGGTCGTGGCCGACCTTCTCGCTCAGAATTCGGTGCCGTGATTGGCGATGACCGTCCGATACCAGTAGAAGCTGTCTTTGCGGATTCGCCGCAAATCCTTGGCGTCGTGCTCGTCGCGGTCGATGTAAACGAAGCCGTAGCGCTTCTGATAGCCGTTGAGCCAGCTCAACAGGTCGGTGAACGACCAGGCGCAATAGCCGAGCAGTTCGACGCCGTCGCCGATCGCCTGCTGGCAGGCGATGAGGTGGCCTTTGAGGTAGTCGATGCGGTAATCGTCGTGAATGCGATCGTCTGCTTCCAGCCGGTCATATTCGCCAAGCCCGTTCTCGGTGATCATGATCGGCAAGCCATAGCGGGAAGCCAAGCGGCGCAGGCCGATGCGCAGCCCCGTCGGATCGATGTTCCAATCCCAGTTGGTCGTTTCCAGGTGCGGGTTGGGCGCCGTCTGGTACAAGCCGGGAATTCCGCTTGCCGGCGTACTGCCTTTTATTCCGGTGGTGTTGATTCGCTGCAGCGTCTGGCCGCCCGGTGGATTGTCTGCGTAGGTCAGGCTCTGGTAATAGTTGACACCGATGAAGTCGGGAATCCCTTGACGCAAGAGGTCGAGGTCGCCCGGCAGGATCTCGGGCGCTTCGCCGGTTTCGCGCAGATGCGCCAGTGCCGCCTGCGGGTAGCGCCCCAGACAATAGGTGTCGAGCCACCAGTGGTTGGTGAACTCTTCGGCGTTTTCGCAGGCGAGCAGGTCGATGGGGCGGCACGACGCCGGATAGGCCGGCGAATAGGCAAAGCTCGGACCGATCAGGCCGTCGGGGACGTAGTGGCGAAAGGCGGCGATCGCTTGGGCATTGGCCAGAAAGGCGATGTGGTTGGCGGCGAAGAAGCGCTGGCGGTTTTGTACGGCAGGCGGGTGGGTGCCCAGCTGGTAGGCGTTGGTCAGGTTGTAGTTCTGCTCGTTGAGCGATACCCAGCATTTCACCTTGCCGGCAAAGCGGCCGAACAGCGTGATGCAGTAGTTTTCAAAGTCGGCGATGATGCGTCTATCCTCCCAGCCGCCGTATTCGTCCTGCAAGGACTGCGGCAAGTCCCAGTGATAGAGCGTGAGCACCGGCGCGATATGGTGCTCGAGCAGGGCATCGATCAGCGTCTCATAAAAAGCCAGTCCGGCTTCGTTGGGCGTTCCGCGGCCGGTGGGGTAGATGCGCGGCCAGCTTACCGAGAAGCGGTAGGCTTTGAGCCCCATTTCGGCCATCAGCGCGACGTCTTCGCGGAAGCGATGGTAGTGATCGACGGCGACGTCGCCATTGCTGCCCAGGAAGGTCGCTCCGGGCTGCTTGCAGAAGCTGTCCCAGACCGACGGGCCTTTGCCGTCGGCGTCCCAGGCGCCTTCGACCTGATACGCCGCCGATGCGGCGCCCCACAGAAAACCTTCCGGAAATTCCTTGAGTTTGGCGTGCTGCATCTGTTTGCCTCCTGGTTGATCGGGCTCACGGCAGGCCATGATATACGCCGGAGGGCCAAGCAGGTACGGGCGACAGCGCTTAAGCGGTCTGGCTGTTGCGCTCGGCGCGGGTCATCGGGATCTTGATGCCGTTGCGGCCGGTTTCGTGCATCCAGGCAAGGAAGGTTCCCTGCACGCGGCCCGCTTCGTATTCGACAAGGAAATCGGCGTAGTCCTGGTTGAGCTTCTGCTGCTTTTCTTTCTTTCCTTGTGGCATCGCGTGATTCTTCTCTTGGTCGGGTTGGTTGGGATTGATGAAATCCGCTTGCAAACGGCTTGCCGGAACGCCAGATAGCAAAAAGCCCCGGCAGTTGCCGAGGCTAGGTGCTTGAATACGTGGTAGGGCGTGACAGATTCGAACTGTCGACCTACGGATTAAGAGTCCGCTGCTCTACCAGCTGAGCTAACGCCCCACGTAGAAACTACAAAAGCTAAAACACTGATCTTCGTTCTGGTAGGTCGGGCGAGATTCGAACTCGCGACCAACGGATTAAAAGTCCGCTGCTCTACCGGCTGAGCTACCGACCCGTAAATCAGGAAGGCCGGATTATAGAGATCGCTCAGAGGCCTGTCAACGCAAGCTTGTCGAAAATTGATCAGAAATGCGGCTATTTTTCTCCAATTGCGTAAGGCGTCGGGTCGGCAACGCCGGCCGCAGCGAAACCTTCGCGGCGCAGACGGCAGGAATCGCAGACGCCGCAGGCGTGGCCTTTTTCATCGGCCTGGTAGCAGGAAACCGTGAGTCCGTAATCGACGCCGAGAGCGCTGCCGCGACGGATGATGTCGGCCTTGGAGAGGTCGATCAGCGGCGCGTGGATGGTCAGCCGCGCGCCTTCGACCGCAGCGCGGGTCGCCAGATTGGCCATCGCTTCGAAAGCGGCGATGTATTCGGGGCGGCAATCCGGGTAGCCTGAATAGTCGACGGCATTGACGCCGACGAAGATGTCGCGGCTGCCCAAGACCTCGGCCCAGGCCAGCGCCAGCGACAGCATGATGGTGTTGCGCGCCGGCACGTAAGTGACCGGGATGCCGGCGCCGACGCCGTCGACCGGGACATCAATCGCCGTGTCGGTGAGCGCCGAGCCGCCGAATTCGGCGAGCGCCAGATGCATCACGCGCTGCTCGCTGGCGTCAAGCGCCTTGGCGACGCGCGCGGCGGCGTCAAGTTCGACGCGGTGCCGTTGACCATAGTCGAGCGACAGGCAATAACAGTCGTAACCGGCGTCGCGGGCGATGGCCAGCGTCGTCGCCGAGTCGAGGCCACCGGAAAGCAGGACGACGGCGCGCGGGCGGCTTGAAGTGGGAGGCAGGGTCATGGGCTTATGGTTGATGATTGGCTAGCCGAGCATTTTAACGGCTATTGGCCGGCCCGCGCGGGTTGGTGCGCTACAATCCGGGCCTTTCTGCTTTCGCTTCGTGGAGACGATGATGCGCATCACCCAAGGTCTGACATTTTTCGCCACACTATTGCTGGTGGGGGCTTCTGTTTACGCGGCCGAGCCCACGGTCAAGGTCGGGATGCTGTCGACGCTGTCCGGCCCCGCTGCAGGCCTTGGTGTCGATATTCGCGACGGCTTCACGCTGGCGGTCCGTCAGCTCAACGGGAAGTTAGGCGGCTTGCCGGCCGAGGTGATCGTCGTCGACGACCAGCAGAAGCCCGAGGTCGCGCAGCGGGCGACCGAGAAGTTCCTCAAGAAGGACAAGGTCGATTTCATGACCGGAATCGTCTTCTCGAACATCCTGCTGGCGGTCGGTCAGCCGATCTTCAAGAGCAAGACGTTCTATGTCTCGGCCAACGCCGGTCCTTCGCAATACGCCGGCGAGCAGTGCAACCCCTACTTCTTCAACGTCGCCTGGCAGAACGATAATCTGCCCGAGGTGGTCGGCAAGTACGTTCAGGACAAGGGGTTCAAGAATGTCGTGCTGGTCGCGCCCAATTATCCCGGCGGCAAGGACGCGATTGCCGGTTTTACTCGCTATTACAAAGGCAAGCTTGGCGCGCAGATCCAGACCAAGCTCGGCCAGCTCGACTACGCCGCGGAGTTGGCGCAGATTCGCTCGCTCAAGCCCGACGCGGTGTTTTTCTTCCTGCCCGGCGGAATGGGGATCAGTTTCGTCAAGCAGTTCGTCGCCGCCGGCCTGTCGGCCGATTCGCAGCTTTTCGCGCCGGGCGTTTCTGCCGACGAGGACGTGATTCGCGCGGTCGGTGCGCCGATGCTCGGCATGTTCAACTCGTCGCACTGGGCGCACGACATGGACAACGCCGAGAACAAGCGCTTCGTCGCCGATTTCCAAAGAGAGTTCGGCCGGCTGCCGTCGCTCTTCGCTGCGCAGGGCTATGACGCGGCGCTGCTGATCGATGCCGCGGTGCGCGACGTCAAGGGCAAACTGGGCGACAAGGCGGCGCTACGCCGCGCGCTCGAAGCCAAGCGCTTCAAGTCGGTGCGCGGCGACTTCAAGTTCAACACCAACCACTACCCGGTACAGAACTACTACCTGCGTGTGATCGGCCGCGACGCGCAGGACCGCGTGACCAACAAGCTGATGGGGACGGTGTTCACCAACCACGCCGACGCCTACGCCGCGCAGTGCAAGATGAAATGACGGGCGGTGCGCGGCGTGCCGCGCCAATCGAGTGCCGAAAAAAAGCAGTTCACCACAACGGGCACAACGAGCACAAAGAGAAACAATTCAAAATGAAGTGTTAACTGGGCGGCGAATGCCCTTCGAAAGCGCTGTCTTTCGTTGTGAACGTTGTGAACGTTGCGTCGTTGTGGTTAATCGCCGTTTTTTGATTGGTTTTCTCTTATTCGCCGACCAGCGCCGAGAGTTCGCGTTCGAGCAGCAGCGGATCGCCGAGGTTGAGTTCGACCAGGCGGCGCAGATGGGTGATGCTGTCGAGGTCAATGCTCCGGCAGAGCAGGCCGGCGTTGCCGTTTTCGACGTGAGTGGCGCGGGCCTCCATGCTGATCTGGTCGTTCATTTCGTCGAGACGAACGTGCAGTTGGCAGATTGCACCCGCTTGCAGCGCGGCGTCGGCGGGCAGGCGGATCAAGGCGCCCTTGAGCGAGAGGTCGAGCACGACGACTTCGAGCTTGCCCGCGGAAAATACCAACTCGGCCGGCGAGTGGAAAGCGATGCGCGCGTATTGACGGCGCTCGTCGGCGGCAGAGGGGGGCTTGCAGGCAGCGGTCATGGCAGTCTTCTCGGCAGGTTTACTTGCCCCGAATATTACCCCAAAGCAGCTTGTGCAGCTGCAGTTGAAAACGAACCGGCAGACGGTCGGCGAGGATCCATTCGGCGAGCGCCGTCGGGTCGATTTCGCCCTGCACCGGCGAGAAGAGCAGCGGGCAGACTGCGTCGAGACGGCGTTCGCTGATCGTCTGGCGCGCCCACTCGTAGTCGGCACGGTCTTTGAGCACGAACTTGAGTTCGTCGCGCGCGCTCAGCAACTCGAGGTTGGCCCAGCGGTTCTTGGTCGATTCGCCCGATCCGGGCGCCTTGAGATCGACGATCCGCGAGACCCTGGCGTCGACGCCTGAAATGTCGAGCGCGCCCGAAGTTTCGAGGCAGACCTCGTAGCCCGCGTCGCACAGCGCGGCAAGCAGCGGCAGGCAGTTTTTCTGCGCCAGCGGCTCGCCGCCGGTGACGCAGACCTGGCGGGCGCCGTAGCTGCCGACCTGCTCGAGAATCCGGTCCAGCGACAGGCTTTGGCCGCCGGAGAAGGCGTGCTCGGTGTCGCACCACACGCAGCGCAGCGGGCAGCCGGTGAGCCGGACAAAAACCGTCGGCAACCCGGCGCGCGTCGCTTCGCCCTGCAGCGAAAAGAAGATCTCGCTGATCTTGAGCGAGCAAGGCTTGCTGCCGGCGGTCACGCGGCTATTTCTTGAGACGTTGTTTGGCGGTCGCTGCGGCCGAGCTGTCGGGGTACTTGCTGACCACCGTTTCCAGCGTCGTGCGTACGCCCTTGCTGTCGCCCAGTTCCTGCTGGCAGGTGGCGATGTTGATCAGCGAGTCGGGTGCCTTCGGGTTCTGCGGCCAGCGGCTGACCACCACCCGGTGCGCGTCGATCGCCTTCTTGCAGTCGTGCAGCGCGTAGTGCGCGTTGCCCAGCCAGTATTGTGCGTTGGGCGTCAGCGTGCTGTCCGGGTGCGCCTTGGCGAAGGCGTCGAAAGCCGCTGCCGCGTCCTTGATCTTGTTGCCCTTGAAGAGGTTGAGCGCCGCTTCGTATTCGCGCGCTTCGGCCGCCGGGTCGCTGGCGGCCTTCTTGACCTGATCGTTCGCCGGGCTGGCTTCTCCCGCCGGTTTCCCTTCGTCGGCCGGGGCCGCCTGGGGTTCCTGCTTGCGCAAGCGGCCGTCGAGGTCGATGTAGAAGTCCTGCTGGCGCTTTTTCGCCGCTTCGAGTTCGTAAGTCAGCGTTTCGATCTGCCCGCGCAGTCTGGCGCTCTCTTCGCGCAGCGCCTGGATCTGGTTGACCAGGTCGAATTGTGCCTTGGACAGCGTGTCGATGCGCTCGCTGGTCTGAATCGACAGGTCCTTGATTTGCCGTCGCGCCTCTTCGTCGTCGAACATTCCGGCGCGCACCGGCTGCGCGCCGACCACGGCGAGCAGCAGGGCGAGTGTTGACAGCCCTGTTGCCCAGCGCGTTGAGTACGTCAGGCTCGAGGCCAAGCGGCGCGCCGGCATTGCTTAGAACTCGCCGTTGTAGAGCATGTCGCCGCGGCGGTTCTGCGCCCAGGCGGCTTCGTTGGCGCCTTCGTTCTTCGGCTTTTCTTCGCCGAGGCTCACCGACTCGACCTGTTCTTCGCGAGCGCCGAGCATGGTCAGCATCTTCTTGATCGCGTCGGCACGCTTCTGGCCGAGCGCGAGGTTGTATTCGCGGCTGCCGCGGTCATCGGTATTGCCCTGGACCAGCATCTTGAACTGGCGGTTGCCAGCCAGGAACTTGGCGTGCGCGGTGACCAGTTCGGTGTATTCGGACTTGACGTCGTATTTGTCGTAATCGAAATAGACGCTGCGTTTGGAGAGAATGCTCTTCGGGTCGGTGAGGATGGCCGGCAGGTTGCTGCCGTTGGCGCCGCCGGCGGTGACCGTGGCGACTCCCGCGCCGCGACCTTCAACCGGCGCACCGCCTTGCTCGGGGGCGTTGGGCGTCGAACTGCAGCCGACGATGAGGAGGGCGAGAAGGGCGGGGATGATCAGTTGCTTCATGGTGTTTCTCCTGCTTTCTTGAATTTTAAAGTTGTCCGTTATTTGGTGAATGGACCCCAGGCCGGTTCGCGAACATCGCCGGCTGAGATTGAAAGGCGTTGTTTGATTCGACCGTCGGTCGATACGGCGGAGAGCACGCCACGCCCACCGATTTCCGTCGCAATCAGGATCATCCGGCTATTGGGTGCGAAGCTCGGCGATTCGTCCTTGCTCGAATCGGTGAGAATCTGCACTTGGCGGCTGGCGATATCCATCGCCGCCAGACGGAAACCGCCCTCGCGCCGGCTGATGAAGGCCAGCGTCTTGCCGTCCGGCGAGACGCGCGGCGAAACGTTGTAGCTGCCTTCGAAGGTGACACGCTGGGCGTCGCCGCCACCGACGCTGGTGCGGTAGATCTGCGGGCTGCCGCCGCGGTCGGAGGTGAAATAGATCGATTGACCGTCGGGAGAATAGAACGGTTCGGTATTGATTCCGGTCGAGGTCGTCAGCCGCTGCACACCCGAGCCGTCGGCATTGACCGTGAAAATCTGCGAGCCGCCCTCTTTTGACAGCACGACCGCCAGCTTGCGGCCGTCGGGTGACCAGGCCGGCGCCGAGTTCGACCCCTTGAAGTTGGCGACGACGATGCGTTGTCCGCTGGCCAGCGAATGGACATAGATCACCGGCTTTTTGTTTTCAAAAGAGACATAGGCCAGGCGGGTGCCGTCGGGTGACCAGGTCGGCGAGATGATCGGTTCGCGCGATTTGAGCGCCGCCTGCGCGTTTTGTCCATCGGCGTCGGCGATGTGCAGTTCGTAGCGGTTGGCGCCGCTCTTGACGACGTAGGCGATGCGCGTCGAGAAAATGCCGGGTTCGCCGATCAATTTTTCATAAATGGCGTCGGCGATGCGGTGGCCGGCGATGCGCAACATCGGCGTCGAGGCGACGAAGGCGGCGCCGGCCAGCGCGCTTTGCTTGTTGATGTCATAAAGCCGGAAGCGTGCTTCCTGGCGGCCGTCGCCGCTCGGCCCGACGCTGCCGGCGGCGAGCGCGTCGGCGCCGCGGTTTTTCCAGTCGCCGTAGGCCGGACTGGTCGCTTCGGTCATCGCGATGCCGGAGGGGTCGATCAGTTTGAACAGGCCGCTGCGCTCCAGGTCGCCGCGCACGATGGCGGTCACCGCTCTTGACGAACCGGGGTCGCCAGCAAAGTCGGCAATCGCCAGCGGGATGCGGTTGGCGCCAGCGCCGGTGATCTCGATCGTCAGCTCGGCGTGGGCGGGAGTCTGGAGCAGCGCCAGCGCGCTGAAAGCGATCAGGCCCAGGCGGCGCAGGTTGAGCGAGGTATGCAACATGGGGCTCAGGCATCCGTTGGAACAATTTGGCATTATATTCCCTTGACGTGCGAAGGTTTTGTAACGAAACGTAATTTCAACGATTGTCCGGTCAAGGCCTACTCTTCGATCGGCTTGTAGGGAATTTTTAGTACGCGTTCAAAGAGGCTGGCATCGTCGGGTTTGGGCAGCGGCGACGACTTCAGGATGGCGCGTTCGATCGCTGCGTCGAGCGTTTGATTGCCGCTCGATTTGCGCACTTTGACGCTCAGTACTTCGCCCGACGGCAATTGCGTGACCTCGAAAATGGCTTCTGGGTTGCCTTGAATTCCTGGTGGCAGAACGATGTTGCCGCGGATCTTGCCGCGCAACTTGGAGGCGTAGTCGGCCAGTCCGCGCGAGCGTCCGGCAGAAGCCTGTTCGCCCTTGAGCTGGCCGAGCAGGTTGGCTTCGGCTTCGGCGCGCGCGCGCGCATCCTGGGACGCTTTCTGCTGCTGTGCCTGCTGCTGGGCCTGCTTGAGATCGCGTTTGAGTTGGTCGTCAAGGGCTGCGCGGTGATCGGGTTCGGGTTTTTTCGTCTCTTCCTTCTTCGGCTCGGGCTTCTTGGGCTCTTCCTTCTTGGGTTCGGGCTTTTTGGGTTCTTCCTTCTTGGGCTCTGGTTTCTTCGGTTCTTCCTTGACCGGTTCGGGCTTCTTGGGTTCTTCCTTCTTTTTCTTCTCGTCCTTGATCGCGATATCGGGCTTGATCGCCGGCGCCGGCTCGGCTTTTGGCGCGGGCTTCGGCTCAGGTTTCGGCTCAGGCTTGGGTTCCGGTTTGGGTTCCGGTTTCACCTCGGGCGCCGGTTCCGGCTTGGCGACGGCGGTGGGGGCCGGCGCCGCGCGCCAGACTTCGACGGCGACCGACGACGGTGCCTGGTCCTTCCACTGAACGCCAAAGAACAGTGCGCCGATCAGCAGCAGATGCACCAGCGCCGACAGCACCAGCGCGGTGGTATTCGACTGATCGGTTGCGGGCGGCGGTGCGGCGAGATTCACGGCGGATAGGGGCGGCACGGGACTTACTTGCCGGTCGGCTGGACGAGCAGGCCGATGCGCTTGACCTGCTGGCGCTGGAGCTCGTCCATGACGCTAAGAACGGCTTCGTATTTGACGCTCTTGTCGCCGACGATGAGCACCGGCTGCTCCGGGTTCTTGGCCTGCGCATCGACGATCGCCTGCGCGAGTTCGCTGCGCGTCAGGCTGCGCTCGGACTTGCCCGGCAAGGTGAGCGACAGCGACTGGTCGGCGCGGATGTTGACCTGCAGCGCTTCGGCCGGCGGCTGTGCAGCCTTGCCGACCGACGGCACGTCAATGCTGGCGGTGGTCATCATCGGTGCGGTGACCATGAAGATGACGAGCAGCACCAGCATGACGTCGATGTAGGGGACGACGTTGATCTCACTTTTCTGACGACGTGGGCGCATGATGCTTACCGCACCTGACGTTGCAGGATGTTGGAGAACTCTTCCATGAACGATTCAAAGCGTGTCGACAGGCGGTCGATTTCATGCGCGAAGCGGTTGTAGGCGACGACCGCCGGAATCGCCGCAAACAGGCCGATGGCGGTGGCGACCAGCGCTTCGGCGATGCCTGGGGCGACCGCCGAGAGCGTCGCCTGGCCGACGTTGGAGAGGCCTCTGAACGAGTGCATGATTCCCCACACCGTGCCGAACAGGCCGACGTAAGGGCTCACCGAACCGACCGAAGCGAGGTAGGCGAGATGCGCGTCGATGCTGTCGACCTCGCGCTGGTAGGTGGCGCGCATGGCGCGACGCGAACCATCGATGACGTCTTTCGGGTCGAGGTTTTTCTGGCTGCGTAATTTGTTGAACTCGCGGAAGCCGGCTTCGAAAATCCGCTCCATGCTGCCGGTGCCGTGGCGGTTGTTGACCGCGCTCTGGTAGAGGCTGTTCAAGTCGCCGCCGCTCCAGAAATCGCGCTCGAACTGCTCGGTTTGCGAGCGTGCCTGGCGCAGCGTAAACCACTTGTTGAAGATGTAGTACCAGGACATGAAGGAAACGCTGGCGAGGATCGCCATGACGACCTGCACCACCGCGCTGGCGTTGAGGATCAGGTGCAGGATCGAGAGGTCTTGCGAGACGTTCATTGGATTGCTTCCAGTTTGGTGCGAAGTAATGCGGGAATCGAGGTGATCTTCATCCGCGCGGCATTGACACAGATGATCTGGATCTTGCCGGTGAGCAGTTCGTCCCAGCCGCCGACGGCGTCCGGGTTGACTCGCCGGATATGCTGGCGAAAGAAGATCTGCGACTTGGTTACTTTTTCGACTTCGAGGCCGACCCACAGCATGTCGTCGAGGCGCGCCGGCTTGAGGTATTCGATATTGACGCTGCGTACGACGAAGGCGATTCCCGGGTCGCGCAGCAGGTCGGCCTGATCGTGACCGACGGCGCGCAGCCATTCGCTGCGGCAGCGCTCGAGAAACTTCAGGTAGTTGGCGTAATAGACGACGCCGCCGGCGTCGGTGTCTTCATAGTAAATGCGAACGGGGAGCGTGAAAGCGTTCGGCTTTTGTTCGTATTTCATGCGCGGATTCTAATCCCACACGCCAGGTAATGATGTAAGTGTTTGTGACATAGGCTCGTCATTGGCCGCGCCACAGCTCGTTTTGCCCGTTGGCGGATGGGTTTTCTAGGCCGAGGTGGCGGTAGACGGCGGCGGTCGCGATGCGCCCGCGCGGCGTGCGTTGCAGGAAGCCTTGCTGGATCAGGTAGGGTTCGAGAACGTCCTCGATGGTGTCGCGCGCCTCGCCGATCGCCGCCGCCAGATTGTCGACGCCGACCGGTCCGCCGCCGAACTTGTCGATCACTGCCGAAAGCAGCTTGCGGTCCATGATGTCGAGGCCGCCGTGGTCGACGTCGAGCATGATCAGCGCGAGGTCGGCGACGTCCTGCGTGATGTGTCCGGCGGCTTTGACCTCGGCGAAGTCGCGAACGCGGCGCAGCAAGCGGTTGGCGATGCGCGGCGTGCCGCGCGAACGGCGCGCGATTTCGAGCGCGCCGCCCGGCTCGGCCGGAACGCCGAGCAGCTGTGCCGAGCGCGTCACGATATGCGTGAGTTCTTCGGGCGTGTAGAACTCGAGCCGCGCGACGATGCCGAAGCGGTCGCGCAGCGGATTGGTCAGCATGCCGGCGCGCGTCGTCGCGCCGACCAGCGTGAACGGCGGCAGGTCGAGCTTGACCGAGCGCGCCGCCGGGCCTTCGCCGATCATGATGTCGATCTGGAAGTCTTCGAGCGCCGGGTAGAGGATTTCCTCGACCACCGGGCTCAAACGGTGAATTTCGTCGATGAACAGCACGTCGTGCGGTTCGAGGTTGGTCAGGATCGCCGCCAGGTCGCCGGCGCGCTCGAGCACCGGCCCCGACGTCGAGCGCAGATTGACGCCCATCTCGGCGGCGATGATGTGCGCCAGCGTCGTCTTGCCAAGTCCCGGCGGGCCGAACAGCAACACGTGGTCGAGCGTGTCAGATCGCCGCCGCGCGGCTTCGATGAAGATCGACAGCTGCTCGCGGATCTTGACCTGGCCGACGTATTCGGCCAGGCGCTTGGGGCGCAGCGCGCGTTCGATCGCTTCTTCCTGGGTCGATTTGGACTCGGCGCCAATCAGTCGGTCGACGGCACCGCCGAGGTCGTCGTCAGGCATGTTGCTGAATTTGTCGATTTCGATCATGGCTAGATTGACGGCTCCTCGTAATCGGGGTGCGCCAGCCACTCGCGGATCAGCACCTGGCTCAAGGCCAGCAGCGTCGGCCCGAGAAAGAGTCCGATGAAGCCGAAGACCAGCACGCCGCCGAATACGCCGACGACGATGAGCAGCAGCGGCAGGCTGGCGGTGCGCGAAATCAGGATCGGCTTGACGAAGTTGTCGACGCTGCTGATGCCGAACATCCCCCACAGGATCATGAAGATGGCCCAGCCGGTCTGGCCGCCGTTGTAGAGCCAGGCGGCGGCGCCGAGCCAGATCAGCGTCGCGCCGACGACCGGAACCATCGAGAAGAAGAAGGTGGCGACGGTCAGGATGGTGACGCCGGGAACGCCGGCGATGAGGAAGCCGATCATCGCCACCAGCGACTGCGCGGCGGCGGTGCCGACGATGCCGACCATGACGCCGGTGACGGTGCCCTCGGCAAGCCTGAGCATGCGTTCGCCGAGGTCGCCGGCGAGCTTGCGGCTGCCGGTGATCAGCGCCTGCGCGTAGTGCTCGGCGTCGCGGAACATGAAGAAGACGAAGAAGACGACCAGCATCAATTGCAGCAATCCCTGGCCGAACATGGTGACGGTCGCCAGCGCGAGCTTGCGCGTCGGGTCGAGCAACTGGCGCAGCAGCGTGTTCATCTCTTCGCGGCTGGCGACCAGCTTGTGCCAGTAGTCGCTGATGTCCTGACCGAACAGCGGCAGCTTGGCGAGACTGGCCGGCGGCTCGTTGGGCAGCCCACTTTCGAGCATCGGCTTGAAGTAGCGGATCGCCGATTCGAGGCCGTCGGCGAGCGATCCGGAGAGCAGCGCCAGCGGTGCCACCAGCAGCAACAGCAGCAGCAGCGACATCAGGATCGCCGCCAGGCTGCTGCGCCCGCCGCACAGCAGCAGGATGCGGTTGCGCAGCGGTGCGGTCGTCACGCAGATCACGACGGCGAACAGCAGCGTGCCGGTGAACGGCATCAAGACGGCGATGCAGCCGATCAGCAGCAGCGCGACGAGAGCGATCTGGATGATCTGCTTTTGCGCGGGGGAAATGGTTTGCTTCATGCCTTCGAAAGGTGCTTGAGCGCCGAACGGATACCATCCGAGGTGGAAATTCCGGGGGGCAGCGGCTTGACCGCCGCCGCTGCTTCCCGGTCATTGTAACCCAGCGACAGCAACGCATTGACGATGTCGCTCTGGCTGCCTTCGGCGGCCAGCGACGACGACGGCAGCGCGTCGGCAAGCTTGCCCTTGAGTTCGAGCAGCAAGCGTTCGGCGGTCTTCTTGCCGATTCCCGGGACCTTGATCAGCCGACCGACCTCCTGCCGTGCGATGGCCTGCGCCAGGTCGCCGACCGACAGCCCGGACAGCACGGCCAGCGCCATGCGCGCGCCGACGCCGGAAATCTTGATGAGTTGGCGAAAGGCGTAGCGTTCTTCGCCGCTGGCAAAGCCGAACAGAAACTGGCCGTCCTCGCGTACGACGAAATGCGTCAGCAGCGTCAGTTTTTCGCCGATCGCCGGCAGGTTGTAGAAGGTGCTCATCGGCACATCGACCTCGTAGCCGACGCCATGCACGTCGACGAGCACCTGCGGCGGGTTCTTTTCGAGCAGTATTCCGGTGAGGCGTCCGATCATTGTTCTTTTCCTTTAAGAGCAAAACCAACTAACCACGGCGTGCACAGCGACCACGGCGAAAACAGCAAAATCGAAGGGGGTTTCGCTGTGTCCGCCGTGGTTAGCTTGCCATGATTCATTTTCAAACCAGCCGTCCGTTGCGCACGCGCAATCCCTTGGTGGCCAGACTGCCCAGGCCCTGGCCGCCGTGCGCGTGGGCGATGGCGCAGGCCAGCGCGTCGGCGGCGTCGGGGCTGGGGTCGCCGGGCAGCGACAGCAGCCGGCGCACCATGTGCTGCACCTGCGTCTTGTCGGCGTGGCCGTTGCCGACCACCGCCTGTTTGACCTGCAGCGCCGTATATTCGGCGACCTCGACGCCGCCGGCGACCAGCGCGGTGATCGCCGCGCCGCGCGCCTGACCGAGCAGCAGCGTCGACTGCGGATTGACGTTGACGAAAACGATCTCGACCACCGACTGGTCTGGCTGATATTGCGCAACGAGCTCGCGCAGCCCGGCGTAGATCGTTCCCAGCCGCGTCGGCAGCGACGCCTTGGCGTCGGTCTTGATGCAACCGCTGGCCAGGTAACTTAGCGCGTTGCCGGTCTTTTCGATGACGCCGAAGCCGGTGATGCGCAGTCCGGGGTCGACGCCGAGGATGCGCAGCGGCGCGGCTTTGGCGTTCGGCAGCGCTGTTGACGGCGAGGGGCAGGGGGCTTCAGGCGGCATGAACTGGGCTTGGCGGGTAAGCCGACAGTATATCGAGTCCGCGGCGCGGTGCCGCGTTCGTCGCCAATTGCTACCCCGTCTGGGCGCGCGTTGCCAGGCGATCGTGGCGGGTATGCCGTGGACGCCGCATGCCTGTTGGCGTTCACGGTAACCCGCGCGAAGACGCGCGTGCTGATTGGCTTGGCGGGCAGGCGCCGAAGCGGCGCCTGGACGATGGCCTACTCGTCGATCACCACGCTGGTATAGACCTCCTGGACGTCGTCGAGGCTTTCGAGCGCGTCGATGAGTTTTTGCATCTTCACGGCGTCGTCGCCGGTCAGCTCGGTCTCGTTCTCGGCTTTCATCGTGACCTGCCCGAACTCGGCCTTGAAGCCAGCGGCCTCGAGGGCTTCCTTGACGTTCATGTAGTCGTTGGGCGGCGTGATCACTTCGATCGAACCGTCGTCGTTGGTCAGCACGTCGTCGGCGCCGGCTTCGATGGCGGCGTCCATCAGCGCCGCTTCGTCGGTTCCCGGGGCGAACAGCAGTTGGCCGCAGTGCTTGAACTGGAAGGCGACGCAGCCGTCGGTGCCCATGTTGCCGCCATGCTTGTTGAAAGCGTGGCGCACTTCGGCGACGGTTCGCGTGCGGTTGTCGGTCAGGCAATCGACGATCACCGCGGCGCCGCCGATACCGTAGCCTTCGTAGCGGATCTCGATGTAATCGACGCCTTCGAGTTCGCCGGTGCCTTTCTTGATCGCGTTGTCGATCTTGTCCTTGGGCATGTTGACGCCCTTGCCCTTGTCGATCGCCAGGCGCAGGCGCGGGTTGAAGCCCGGGTCGCCACTGCCCATCTTGGCGGCAATGGTGATTTCCTTGGCGATCTTGGAGAACGTCGCGCCGCGCTTTTCATCCTGGCGACCTTTGCGGTGCTGGATGTTCGCCCATTTTGAATGACCGGACATGTTAACCTCTTCTCTGTGCAGCGGTTTTGGCAGCGCTGTCGCGACCGACGGCTGCCGATGGTTGATAGAATCGTTCGCTAATCGAGCCGCGCATTTTACCATCTCTTGACCACCCATCTTGAACGGAGTGACCCATGCTTGAACCCCTTGTCGTGGCCCGCAACCAGGCCGCCGATCTCGCGCTGCTGCCGGCGCTGGCCAACCGCCATGGGCTGATCACCGGCGCCACCGGTACCGGCAAGACGATCACCTTGCAGCTGCTCGCCGAGCGGTTTTCGCGCATCGGCGTTCCGGTCTTCATGGCCGACGTCAAGGGCGACCTGTCGGGACTCGCGGCGCCCGGCGTCGAAAGCCCGAAGCTTGCGCAGCGTCTGGCCCTGCTCGGCGTTGATGACTGGCAGCCGGCCAGCTTTCCAGTGGCTTTCTGGGACGTCGCCGGCAAGCAGGGCCATCCCGTGCGCGCGACGATTTCGGACCTGGGACCGATCCTGCTTGCGCGTCTGCTCAACCTCAACGACACGCAGGCCGGCGTGTTGCAACTGGTATTCAAGATCGCCGACGCCCAGGGCTTGCTGCTGCTCGACCTCAAGGACCTGCGCGCGATGGTGCAGCACGTCGGCGAGCACGCCAAAGAATTTACCACCGAGTACGGCAACGTCTCGGCGGCGTCGATCGGCGCCATCCAGCGCGGCCTGCTGACGCTCGGCGAGCAGGGCGGCGAAATTTTCTTCGGCGAGCCGATGCTCGACATCGCCGACCTGCTGCAGACGGCCGATGGCCGCGGAATCATCAACATCCTCGCCGCCGACCAGCTGATGAGCTCGCCGCGCCTCTACTCGACCTTCCTGCTCTGGCTGCTCTCCGAACTCTTCGAGCACTTGCCCGAAGTCGGCGACGTGGACAAGCCGAAGCTGGTCTTCTTCTTCGACGAGGCGCACTTGCTGTTCAACGAAGCGCCGCCCGCGCTGCTCGAGAAGATCGAGCAGGTGGTGCGGCTGATCCGCTCGAAGGGTGTCGGCGTCTATTTCGTGACGCAGAACCCGCTCGACGTTCCCGACAGCGTTCTCGGCCAGCTTGGCAACCGCGTGCAGCACGCCTTGCGCGCGTTCACGCCGCGCGACCAGAAAGCGGTCAAGACCGCCGCCGAGACGCTGCGCGCCAACCCCGCTTTCGATGCGGTGGCGGCGATTACCGAGCTGGGCGTCGGCGAGGCGCTGATTTCCCTGCTCGACGACAAGGGGCGGCCGAACATCGTCGAGCGCGCTTTCGTTTTGCCGCCGAGCTCGCGCATCGGTCCCTTGAACAACGACGAGCGGCAGGCGGTGATCAAAAGCTCGCTGGTCTATGGCGTTTACGAGCAAGCGCTCGATCGCGAGTCGGCGTACGAAAAGCTCAAAGGCAAGGTCGCCGCGGCCCAGCCTCCTGCGTCGGCTTCGGCCGGCGCTCCAGCGGGTGGCGGCTGGTTCGGCGGGCTGGGCGAGATTCTCGGCGGCAGTTCGGGGAGCGGCGGACGCGGCGATTCGGTGCTCGCAGCGGCGGCCAAGAGCGCCGCGCGTGCGATCGGCTCTCAGGTCGGACGCGAGATCATCCGCGGTGTGCTCGGCTCGATCCTGGGTGGCTCACGTCGGCGCTGATGTTGGCGCTGACGTCGCCGCGCCGTCCTGCGCGGTGGCGTCTGCCAGGAGGCTGCGTTGAGCGGCTTCGAAGTCGGCGTAGCCCTGTTGCACCAGTTTGAAGGTTTTTTCGATGCCGCTCTTGATGTCGCCGTCAAGCACCCCCAGGCCTTGCAGGATATCGCTCGCTTCCTGGTAACCGCGCTCGAAGCCGCTCTTGATCGTGCTCATGAACTTGCTCAGCACGTCGGCCTCGTTTTCGCCGGGGTGCTGACGCTTGAAGGCTTCATAGAACCCGGTCGAGATCGAGACGATGCGGCCGGCCGTCCCCTCGGGCGTGTTGTCCTGACCAAAAGCGTTCTGGATCGCGTTGTCGCCGCGTTCCTGCTTGAGGACGACGTTGATGCTGTTGATCGCTGATTTGTACAGCAAGGCCAGCGGTTCGTTTCCCGAGCTGATCGCGACGTCAAACGACGTGGTGACGATCGATGCGTTGAGCTGGACCCGCGCTTCTTCCTTGGTGGTGATCGTCACTCCGGTGTTGTCGGCGCTGGTGCGCTTGACCTCGGGTTGCAATGCTGGGCTGCTGGCGGTAACGGCTGTCGACATGGCCATCTCCTTGGCGGATGAAGTGTCTTGAAAGGCGGTTGTACTGAGTTGATGTTAATCGGTGTTAATTGATGTTAACGGAAGGCGCTTGCCGAACTGAAGCGCCGCCGAATAAATTTCTGTCCTTGTTTTCCGTCTCAGCCGCCAAACAAATGGGGGCGCCAAGAAAAACAGCGGCAGGTCGCTAATGGATTAGCGATCCTGCCGCTGTCGCTCAGCGCTGCGGCGATGCTTACTTCTTGGCCAGCGAGGCGTTGATTTTCTTGAGCCAGACGTCGCCGTTCTTTTCGACGAACTCTTTTTCGATGGCCGGGCGCGCTTTGTCGCGGAAAGGAGCGATATCGACTTCGTTGATCTGCATTCCCTTGTCCTTCATCTCGACCAGGAACTTGGCTTCGTTGTCGTTGGAGTATTTGCGCTGGGCGACCGCTCCCGCATGGGACGCCTTGAGGATGATTTTCTGGTCCTTGGCCGACAGCGACTTGAACTTGGGCAGATTCATGATCTGGATCAGCGGGCCGTACATGTGCTTGGTCAACGACAGGTATTTCTGCACTTCGTAGAACTTGCCGCCGTAGATCGCGGCGACCGGGTGTTCCTGGCCATCGACCTTGCCGCTTTGCAGCGACGGGTAGATCTCGCTGAACGGCATCGGCGTCGGTTCGGTACCCAATTGTTTCCACAGCGTGACATGGACCGGGTTGGACGGCATCACGCGCATCTTGAGACCGACGAGGTCGTCGGGCTTGGTGATCGGACGCACATTGTTGGTCACCGAACGGATGCCGTTCTCCCAGAACGACAGGCCTTTGAAGCCGTGCGGTTCGAGCGTCGCCAGGATCTCGTTGCCGAACTTGCTGTCGAGCACCTTGTAGGCCTGGTCGACCGAGCTGAACAGATAGGGGATGTCGAAGACGTTAAGACGCGGCTCCCACTTCGAGAAGAGGCCGGTGCCGCCCTCGTACATGTCGAGCGAGCCGTCCTTGACCATGTCGACCATCTTCGGCCCGTTGCCTAGCTGGCTGTCGGGGAACAGCTGGATTTCGATGCGGCCCTTCGACAACTCGTCGGCGACGCGGGCCATTTCCTTGCCGCCGACGCCTTGTGAGCTTTCCAGCGAGAGCTCAAAGCCCAGCCGCAGTACGACCTTGTCGCCTTTGGCCTGAACCGGTGCGGCGACACACCATGCCAAAGATACGGCGGCGACGATTCCCATCAGTTTCGTTTTCATCAACCTCTCCTGTTAAAACTAAGACAACGAGTGCTCAACAAACCTAAAACATGTGCGTGACCCGCCAGCGATGGCAGCGTCAGGTGGTGTTCGGCGGGTTGTGATACGGTTCCGTATATCGGAATCAGGTTCTGATATGCAGAATATAGAGAGGGGCGATGGCTTGTCAACGATTTTTTCCGCGGTGCAGTGCGGCGATCAGAATCACGATCAGGCAATCGGCTATGATTGTCCGATCTGTCTTGTAGAAAAATCGAGCGAATGATGGCGATAGCGAACGGACCCGAAAGCCCCTCAGGTACCCAGAGCCTGTTACGGGGTCTGCAATTGATGGAGTTGTTGAGCAATTTCCCCAACGGCTGTCCGCTGGCCAAGCTCGCCGACGAAGCGGGAATGAGCAAGAGCACGACGCATCGATTGCTACAGGGGCTGCAGAGCGCGGGCTACGTCACGGCGGCGCCAACGCCCGGCAGCTATCGGCTGACCACCAAGTGTGTTGCCGTCGGCCAAAAGGCGCTTTCGTCGTTGAACGTGATTCACGTTTCGGCCAGGCATCTCGAAGCGCTCAATCTTGAGTCGGGAGAAACGGTCAATCTCTCGAGCGTCGAAAATGGGCGCGCCATCATGATTTACAAGCTTGAGCCGACTCGGGGAATGATCCGTACGCGGGCCTACGTCGGCCAGCACCTTTCGCTCTATTGCTCGGCGATGGGCAAGCTTTACCTGGCCCATACCTACGCAGGAACAATGGCGTCGTACTGGGAGACCTGTCGCGACGAGATCACGACGTGGACGAAACATACCATTACCGATCCGAAGCGCATGGAAAAGGAAATCCAGGAAATCCGCAAATGCGGTTATGCCGTCGATCGCGAGGAGAATGAGCTGGGCATCTGTTGCGTTGCGGCGCCGATCTTCGATGTCCTGGGACGCGTGCAGTATGCCGTATCCGTGTCACTCGCGAGTGCACGGCTCAAACAGTGCGGAGAGAAGGAGTTGGCCAGGAAAGTGATGGGCGCCGCGAGAAAGATATCCGAGGAGCTCGGCGCCATTGCGCCAGATTGAATTCGAGCTCGACAGGCCCGTCGGTTGGGCCTTACACGTTGTTACGAAAACGCCAAACACGCGCCACAGACGCGGAGTTAGGCAATCAATACACTGCAGTTGTTGCTTCAGCGTCCCCCGCTGGCAATGTTTGACCCCTCCTTGATCCATCGCAACGATGAGATCTTTAATCCCGAGCCTAACCGGCTTGGGATTTTTTTTGTCTGGGAATTGGGAATTTGGAATTGGGCTTCGGCGACGACGCATTGCTGGCGGCGCTGCTGGTGGATTTCGCGGGCAAGACCTTCGCGCCGTGCGGCCCGTCTTTCAGGAGAGGGGGAAACCATTCAGGATGTGCGCGCGAGCAACCGGCATGGCGGCGTCGGGCGCTTGTTGTTGGCGGAGTGGACGGGACTCGAACCCGCGACCCCCGGCGTGACAGGCCGGTATTCTAACCAACTGAACTACCACTCCGCTGATTTGCCAATCAGCTTTACGCGCATGCCTGCGCTAACGACAACTCCAGGAAACTGGAGCGGGAGAAGAGTCTCGAACTCTCGACCTATACCTTGGCAAGGTATCGCTCTACCAACTGAGCTACTCCCGCGTGAAACTTGGCTCCTCGACCTGGGCTCGAACCAGGGACCTACGGATTAACAGTCCGGCGCTCTACCAACTGAGCTATCGAGGAACAGGGCGCGCATTATAGATCACACCGTTCAATGAAGGTAGCCCAGCGAGGAAAAATTTTTTGTGGCGCTCGTTCCTCGGCTGCCGCTGTGGCAGGCCGTATGGTTGCTAAATAAAATCGAGCCGCCGGCAGATTTCGAGCGTCAGCGCCGACTGGTTCATCGAATAGAAGTGCAGGCCCGGCGCACCACCTGACAAGAGTCGTTCGCACAGTTCGGTGACGACGTCGAGGCCGAAGGCGCGGATCGAGTCGACATCGTCGCCCATGCCTTCGAACTTGCGCCGCATCCAGCGCGGCAATTCGGCACCGCAGGCGTCCGAAAAGCGCGCCAGTTTGGAGAAGCTGGCAATCGGCATGATTCCCGGAGTGATCGGGATGTCGACGCCGCGCGCGCGTACTTCGTCGCAGAAGTGGAAGTAGGCGTCGGCGTTGTAGAAGTACTGGGTGATCGCCGAGTTGGCGCCGGCCTTAGCCTTGCGGACGAAGGCTGTGAGGTCGTCATGCGGGTTGCGCGCCTGCGGGTGCCATTCGGGATAGGCGGCGATATCGAGGTGAAAGTGGTCGCCGGTTTCCTGGCGGATGAAGTCGACGAGTTCGTTGGCGTAGCGAAAATCGCCGGCCTCGGCCATTCCCGACGGCAGGTCGCCGCGCAGCGCGACGATGCGGCGGATTCCGGCAGCCTTGTATTCCTGCAGGACGGCGCTGATATTTTCACGCGTCGACCCGACGCACGAGAGATGGGGCGCCGCAACGAAGCCATCGGTGGCGATTTCGCGGACCACCGCGAAAGTCCGTTCGCGCGTCGAGCCGCCGGCGCCGAAGGTCACCGAGAAGAACTCGGGCTTGAGCGCCGCCAGCTTGCCGCGAACGGCGCGCAGTTTCTCGACACCCTCGGGCGTTTGCGGCGGGAAAAACTCGATCGAGAGTTCGGTGTGTTTCATTCAGATCAAATTCCTTGAAAGGTCAGCGCTTGCCGGAGCCCAGAAGGCTCGCCAGCGCCCACGAAATGACGCTGTAGAGCAGCGAGCCGAGAACCGCCGGCCAGAAGCCGTCGACCGCAAAGCCTTCGATCAGCGACCCCGCGAGCCAGAACATCAGGCCGTTGATGACGAAGATGAAGAGTCCGAGCGTGAGCAGCGTGACCGGCAGCGTCAACAGCAACAACAGGGGACGCAGTACGGCATTGACCAGTCCGAGCAGTAGCGCCGCGAACATCGCCGCGCCAAACGACGCGACGTGGATCGACGGCAGCAGGTAAGCCACCGCGAGCAACGCCACGGCGTTGAGCAGCCAGAGCAGGATCAGGCGCATGGCGTCCCCTTTAGTCGCTTAGTAGCGGTAGTGATCGGCCTTGTACGGGCCTTCGATCGGGACGCCGATATAGGCGGCTTGATCGGGGCGCAGCACGGAAAGCTGGGCGTTGAGCTTCTTGAGCTGCAGGCGGGCGACCTTCTCGTCGAGGTGCTTGGGCAGCGTATAGACGCCGACCGGGTATTTTGCCGTTTGCGTGAACAGCTCGATCTGCGCGATCGTCTGGTTGGCGAACGACGAGCTCATCACGTACGACGGGTGACCGGTGCCGCAGCCCAGGTTAACCAGGCGTCCCTTGGCGAGCAGGATGATTCGCTTGCCGTCGGGGAAGATCACGTGGTCGACCTGGGGCTTGATTTCTTCCCACTGGTATTTCTCGAGCGAGGCGACGTCGATTTCGTTGTCGAAGTGGCCGATGTTGCAGACGATCGCCTGGTCCTTCATCGCCGCCATATTGTCGTGCGTGATGACGTGATAGTTGCCGGTGGTGGTGACGAAGATGTCGGCCTTGTCGGCGGCATATTCCATGGTCACCACGCGGTAGCCTTCCATCGCCGCCTGCAGCGCGCAGATCGGGTCGACTTCGGTGACCCAGACCTGCGCCGAGAGCGCGCGCATCGCTTGCGCCGAGCCCTTGCCGACGTCGCCGTAACCGGCGATCAGCGCGACCTTGCCGGCGATCATCACGTCGGTGGCGCGCTTGATCCCGTCGACCAGCGACTCGCGGCAGCCGTAGAGGTTGTCGAACTTGGACTTGGTCACCGAATCGTTGACGTTGATCGCCGGGAACTTGAGCTCGCCGCGCTGGTGCATCTGGTAGAGGCGATGCACTCCGGTCGTTGTTTCCTCGGTGACGCCCTTGATCGCCGCCAGACGCACCGAGTACCAGGTCGGATCTTTGGCGAGCTTGGCGCGGATCGCGGCGAACAGGATCGTTTCTTCTTCCGAGCCCGGCTTGGCGATTACCGAAATGTCTTTTTCGGCACGCGCGCCCAAATGCAGCAGCAGCGTAGCGTCGCCGCCGTCGTCGAGGATCATGTTGGAGTAACCGCCGTCAGCCCATTCGAAGATGCGGTGCGTGTAGTCCCAGTAATCGACCAGAGATTCGCCCTTGACGGCGAAGACCGGGATGTCCTGCGCAGCGATCGCGGCGGCGGCGTGATCCTGCGTCGAGAAGATGTTGCACGATGCCCAGCGAACTTGTGCGCCGAGCGCGGTCAGCGTCTCGATCAGCACGGCGGTCTGGATCGTCATGTGCAGCGAACCGGTGATGCGCGCGCCCTTGAGCGATTGGGCGGCGGCGAATTCGTCGCGAATCGCCATCAGTCCCGGCATTTCGGTTTCGGCGATGCGGATTTCCTTGCGCCCCCAGTCGGCAAGCGCGAGATCGGCGATGACGTAGTCGTTGAATTTTTCAGCCACAGTAAGGCTCCTTGATAACTGTGGCCGGGAGCGGAAGGACGTCGTCTCGCGTCGCGAGACGGTGTGCTGAGTTACTGCAGATCAGGCTCACCCGTCTTCCCGTGCCCGGCACGGGTTGGTTGGATGAGCGCCGTTTAAGGTTCCGAGCCTGAAACTGCCGGTCGACAGTTTTGCAGCGCTCCTCGGATAAGGCGCTAATTATACACAGATTATTTTGTCTGTGAAGCGGTGGCGTGCGGCGCGTCAGGCAAGCCCGCCCACAGTTCGTTGAGATCCGGGAAGTTCCATTTGGCCGGATCCTCGCGGCTGGAAATCTTCTCCGGACAACCTGCGCGAGCGAGATCGACGACCTCGGGCTTGATTCGCGCGTTGGCGCGCGTCGAAAAAAATACCTTGATGCGCGGCTTGAGCAGCGAATCCGGTGCCTGGTCGATGACGATTCCCAAGCGACCGGAACTCAGTCTGACCAGCGAACCGATCGGGTAAATTCCCAGGCTCTTGACGAATGCCTGGAAAATGCGCGGATCAAAGTGGCCAGTGCACCATTCGGCCATCTTGCGCAGCGATTCCGCGGGATCCCATCCGGCCTTGTAGGGGCGATTCGAAGTGATTGCGTCATAGACGTCACAGACGGCCCCCATCTTGGCGAACAGACTGATTTCGGAAGCTTTGAAGTGCTTGGGGTAACCCGATCCGTCGGTTTTTTCGTGATGATGCAGGACGACGTCGAGCGCGATCTCGTCGGCGCCAGTGCTACCGAGCAACAACTGATGGCCGGCTTCAGGGTGTTTTTTGATGATCGCGAATTCTTCGTCGGTGAGTTTTCCGGGCTTGTTGAGCACGTCCATCGGCATCATCGCCTTGCCCAGATCGTGCAGCAGACCGGCGATTCCCGCCGAGCGTGTTTGCTCGTCGTTAAGCCTGAGTTGCTTGGACAGCGCGACCATCAGCGCACAGACCGCGACCGAGTGCATATAGGTGTAATCGTCGGCGGTTTTTAGCCGGGCCAGGCTGATCAGCGCGCCGGGGTTGCGGCTCACCGAGTTGGATATTTCCTCGACCAGCTTTTTCGCGCTGCTGGTGTCGACGGCCTTGCCCATGCGCGCTTCGTCAAACATCGAGATCACGGCGCGCTTGGCTTGGGCACAGATTTTGACGGCGCGCGCCAGTTCAACGGTAACGGGAACCTGCGCCGTGGCGCTGTCGTCTTGCGCGGCGATATCGAGTTCGGCGTCCACCTTGGCTTCTGATTCTTCTTCCGAAACGACCGGCGCTCCCGGTGCGACATCAAGCCCTTTGGTGTTGTCGATCCAGACTTCCTTGATGCTGCTGTCCCGCAGCGACTTGATGTCTGCCGGGTCGCTGATGACAAAGGCGGTGCGCCAGAACGGGTGTTCCATCCAGGAACCGCAGAATTCCTTGATATGCATCCCGAGCACCAGCTGGCTTACGTTGATTTTTTTGAGCATGGTCGGGAATCGTTCGCTTGAGATGTCGGCTGTCGGGGTTAGGCGTTGCGCTGTTGAAAAGGTCGACCGGATGTTCGGCATCGGATCCAATGGGGGGCCGTGCGGCGGAACGACGGCCGTCAACGACCCCGGAACACTTACGATGTGGGCGATGCGATGCGGCAGCAAACTTAAAGCAGGAAGGATAGACGATAGCTCCTGCCGGGGCAAATTCTCACGCATCCTGATGTTGGGCTGACCAAGCGCTCGCTTGAGGGGCTGGAAAGAAAAAAGGACCGCAAGGTCCTTTTTGTGTTTTGGCGGCGACTTAACTGCGGCTGTCACCGCAGTTAGCCTTCGCCGGAACGCCGATAAATCCCTTCGGGGCGGGCTTACAGCCCGGCATCGGCGCGTAGCGCCGCTGCTTTATCGGTATTTTGGCTACGGCCGGCGCTGCGCGTCTTAACCCTGGCTCGTGCCAGGGTTAGCCTGCGCCGAAATACGGCCAAGCGCCTTCGGCGTGGCCTTACAGGCCAGCATCCGCACGCAGTGCGGCTGCCTTGTCGGGTGTTTTAGTTTCGGCCGGCTTCGCCTTAACGCCAGCTTACGCCGGCGTTAGCCTTCACTGAAACATTGATAAACGCCTGCGGCGCGGCCTTACAGGCCGGCATCCGCGCGGAGCGCGGCTGCTTTATCAATGTTCTCCCACGTGAACTCGGGTTCTTCGCGGCCGAAGTGGCCGTAGGCGGCGGTCTTGGTGTAGATCGGGCGCAGCAGGTTGAGCGACTGGATGATTCCCTTCGGGCGCAGATCGAAATGCTTGGCGATCAGCGCGACGATCGCCTCGTCGCTGATCTTGCCCGTGCCGAAAGTCTCGACCATCAGCGAAACCGGTTTGGCGACGCCGATGGCGTAGGCGATCTGCACTTCGCAGCGTTCGGCGAGGCCGGCAGCGACGACGTTCTTGGCGACGTAGCGGGCGGCGTAGGCGGCCGAGCGGTCGACCTTGGACGGGTCCTTGCCGGAGAAAGCGCCGCCGCCGTGACGCGCGGTGCCGCCGTAGCTGTCGACGATGATCTTGCGGCCGGTCAGGCCGCAGTCGCCGTGCGGGCCGCCGACGACAAAGCGGCCGGTTGGGTTGACCAGGTAGCGGGTTTTGTCGGTCAGCAGCTCCTTGGGCAGTACCGGCAGGATGATTTCCTTGATCACCGCGGCGGAAAGATCGGCGTGCGAAACTTCCGGGCCGTGCTGCGTCGATACGACGACGGTGTCGATCGCCACCGGCTTGCCGTCGACGTATTTAACGGTGAGCTGGCTCTTGGCGTCGGGGCGCAGCCACGGCAGGCGGCCGTCCTTGCGCACCTCGGCTTGGCGCTGCATCAGTCGGTGCGCGTAGTAGATCGGCAGCGGCATCAGTGTCGGCGTTTCGTTGCAGGCGTAGCCGAACATCAGGCCCTGGTCGCCGGCGCCCTGGTCGAGGTCGATACCCTGACCTTCATTGACGCCCTGCGCGATATCCGGCGACTGGCGGTTGATTGCCGTTAAAATGGCGCAACTCTTGTAGTCGAAGCCGATTTCGGAGTCCGTATAGCCGATTCGGCGAACGGTTTCCTGAGCGATTTCGCGGTAGTTGATGTGCGCTTTGGTGGTGATTTCGCCCGAGATCACGACGAGTCCCGTCGACACGAGCGTTTCGCAGGCGACGCGGCCGGTCGGGTCTTCGGCCAGGATGGCGTCGAGGATTGAATCCGAGATCTGGTCGGCGACCTTGTCCGGATGGCCTTCGGAAACGGATTCCGAGGAAAAGAGAAATTCTTTAGACATGTGCTTCTGCTCCAATAAAAAACCCCGTGGTGGCGGCGTGGCCGGCTCCGGGGTTTCGAGCAGACGACGCTTTAGCAGTATTTTGGAAGTCTTTTTTGACTCCTTCCGCCCTGCAAGTTGTCCTGATTAACTCGGCGGAGGCGATAATTGTAGTTTTTTGCCAGACGCGGGTCAAACGCGTCAATAGCAGGGTTATTGCATGATTCTTCTCTTTCGATTTTTGAGCCATCTGCCGCTCTCTTGGCTGCACGCCCTCGGCGCCGCGCTCGGCTGGCTGGCCTGGCTCTTTTCACCGACCTACCGTCGCCATATGCGCGAGAACATGGTGCTGGCGCTCGGCGAGGATGAAGCGCGCCGGTTGCGTTCCTCGGCGATCGCCAATGCCGGGCGCTCGTCGCTTGAACTGCCGAAGATCTGGCTGCGCCCGCTCGAGGAGACTGCCGCGCGCGTGGTCAAGGTCAGCGGCTGGGACTTGGTCGAGGCGGCGACGCGCGAGGGCAAGGGAATCGTCTATCTGACGCCGCATCTGGGCTGCTTCGAGGTGACCGCCCAGTACCTGTCGACGTACGCGCCGATCACGGTGCTCTATCGTCCGCCCAAGCAGGCCTGGCTGCAGGCGATGATCGAAGCCGGGCGAGCGCGCGCGCAATTGCGCATTGCGGCGGCCGATCTCGGCGGCGTTCGCGCGCTGCTCAAGGCGCTCCAGCGTGGCGAGGCGGTTGGCATGCTGCCCGATCAGGCGCCGCGGGTCGGCGAGGGGGTGTGGCTCGATTTCTTCGGCAAGCCGGCGTATACGATGACTTTGGCGGCGCGGCTCACCGAGAGCGGTGCCGCGGTGATCATGGTCTGGGCCGAGCGGCTTGCCGGTGGCGCCGGCTACCATTTTCATCTGCAGTTGCCGACGCAGGCCTTGAGCGGCGACACCGGGCAGCGCGCGCAGCAGATCAGCCACGAGATCGAACTGTTGATCAGGCAGTGCCCGCAGCAGTACCTCTGGGCCTACAACCGCTACAAGCGCCCGCGCGGCGTTGCCGCGCCGCAGGAAGGTCTTTGATGCAACTGGCTTTTTGCTTCTACAAATATTTTCCGTTCGGTGGCCTGCAGCGTGATTTTCTGCGCATCGCGCTGGCCTGTCAGGCCCGCGGCCACGCGGTTCGCGTCTATACGCTCGAATGGAGCGGCGAAGTTCCGGCCGGCTTCGAAGTCGTTGGCGTTCCGGTCAAGGCGCTGAGCAACGCACGGCGCTATGCGAAATTTAGCGACTGGGTGGCGAGCGATCTTGGCCGCCGGCCGGCCGACCGCGTGATCGGCTTCAACAAGATGCCGGGGCTCGACGTCTATTTTGCCGCCGATCCGTGTTACGAAGAAAAGGCGCGTACGCTGCGCAACCCGTTTTATCGGCTGACCGCGCGTTACCGGCATTTTGCTGCCTTTGAGCGCGCGGTGTTCTCGCCAGCGAGCCGCACCGAAATCCTGATGATCTCGCAGCTGCAGCAGCCTTTTTTTGAAAAACATTACGCCACGCCAGCCGAGCGCTTCCACCTGCTGCCGCCGGGAATCTCGCCCGACCGCCGGGCGCCGGCCAATGCGGCGCAGTTGCGCGCTGAGTTTCGCGCCGAGTTTGGGCTGGCGCCGGACGATCTGCTGCTGTTACAGGTCGGCTCGGGGTTCAAGACCAAGGGACTCGATCGCAGCCTCAAGGCGCTCGCGAGTCTGCCTGCAGCGCTGCGACTGCGCACCCGCCTGATCGTCATCGGCCAGGACGAACCGCTGTTCTTCGAGCGGCAGGCGAATTCGCTGGGTTTGAGCGAGCGCGTCAGCATTCTGCCGGGGCGCAGCGACATCCCGCGTTTCCTGCTCGGCGCCGATCTGCTGATTCATCCGGCCTACCATGAGAATACCGGAACCGTTCTGCTCGAGGCGCTGGTCGCCGGGCTGCCGGTCTTGACCAGCGCGGTTTGCGGTTATGCGCATTACATCGAAGAGGCACAGTGCGGTGCGGTGGTCCCCGAGCCGTTCGCGCAAGAGCGGCTTGATCGGCTGCTCGCCACCATGCTCGCAGACGGCGCGGCGCGTTTGCGCTGGCAGGCCAACGCGCTTACCTTTGCGGCGACCGCCGACATCTACAGCAACGCCGAGCGCGCCGCCGACCTGATCCTGAAAGAACGCCAATGAGCGAGCCTATCCTGGCCATCGACGAACCGTTCCGTTCCCTGTGGTCCGGGGCCGATCCTTTTGTCGCTGTCGAGACGCTTGAAGGCGAGGTATTCCGTGAACTCGAGGCGCGCCGCACGCTGCGCACCGAAGTGGCCGGGCGCGGTTATTTCGTCAAGATTCATCGCGGCGTCGGCTGGGCTGAAATACTCAAGAACCTGATCTTGCTGCGTCTGCCGGTGCTCGGCGCGCAGCAGGAGTGGCTGGCCGTCAGGCGCCTCACCGAGTTGGGCGTCGACACCATGCGCGCCGTCGCTTTCGGGCAGCGCGGCAGCAACCCGGCCAAGCGCCATTCGTTCATCGTCACCGAAGAACTGGTGCCGACGATCAGCCTCGAAGACTTCTGCCGCGACTGGCCCAACGTACCACCGCCGGTCGCGCTCAAACGCGCACTGATCGAGCGCGTGGCGCAGATGGCCGGGCGAATGCATCGCGGCGGCGTCAATCACCGCGATTTTTATATCTGCCACTTCCTGCTGCATCTTGATCCGCAGCCGACGCCGGACGCGCTCAAGTTGTCGATCATCGACCTGCACCGCGCGCAGTTGCGCGACAAAACGCCGCGCCGCTGGCGCGACAAGGATCTGGCCAGTCTCCATTTTTCGGCGCTCAATATCGGTCTGACCGGGCGCGACCGATTGCGTTTCTTGCGCACCTATTTTGGCAAGCCGCTGCGCGAGATCCTGCGCGACGAAGCGAAACTTTTGGCCGATCTATCGCGCGAAGCCGATCGTTTGCAGGCGCGCTTCCTGCGCAAGTACGCGAAGAGCGATCAGGCATGAGTGACGAATCCGTGCTCGACGCCGCAGCGCTGCGTGACGCCGGACGCGATCCCGCGACGCCGTTTCGCGTGGCGCTGGCCGACGGTAGCGAGGTCGTCGTTTCGCGCCTGTTGCGCGTCTTGCCCGGCAAACGGATCGTCGGCGAGGGGCAATGGCAAGGGCAGCGCGTGCTGGTCAAACTGTTCGTCGGGGGCGCCAGTGCGCGGCATTGGCGGCACGAGAAAGCCGGCGTTGACGCTCTGCAGTGCGCGGGAATCCAGACTCCCGAGCTGTTGCTGGCGGCCTCCTTGCCGACGGGCGGGCATGTCGTGCTGACCCGTTATCTCGATGCGGCGCAGAGCCTTGCTCAAGCATGGCATGGCGTGGCGGACTTGCCGGTCGGCGACCGGGCGGCGCTCGACGTGCTGTGCCCGGCTTTTCGGCTGCTCGGTGCGATGCACGCCGCGGGACTGGTGCAGCAGGATTTGCACCTCGGCAATTTCCTGCGTTGCGCCGGCCGGATTTTCGTCATCGACGGCGACGCGGTAAGGGCCATTGCGCCCGGCAAGCCGCTCGACGCGCAGCAGTCGGCGCGCAATCTGGCGATCCTGTTGGCGCAGTTGCCGATTGCCTGGGATGACGCTCGGGACGTGCTGCTCGAAGCTTACCGAGCGGAGGGCGGCGATTGCCGAACCGAATCGGCGCGTCTGAGAGACGAAGTCGCGCGCGCTCGCGACTGGCGGCTAGCCGATTTTCTCGGCAAGACGCTGCGTGACTGCACGCTTTTCGCCGTCCGCCGCAGTGCGTTTCGATTCTCAGCGGTCGCTCGCGGCGAGGGCCATCGTCTGGCGCCGCTGCTGGCGTCGCCGGATGAGGCCATCGCTCGCGGGACGCTGCTCAAGGACGGCAGAACCTGCACCGTGGCGCAGGTCGAGCTCGTGGGGCGATCGCTGATCGTCAAGCGCTACAACCTCAAAAACCTGCCGCATTTTTTTGCGCGCTGCTGGCGGCCGAGTCGCGCTTGGCATTCGTGGCGCGAAGGCCATCGGCTGCGCTTCCTTGGTATCTCGACGCCGGCGCCGCTGGCGCTTGTCGAAGAGCGTGTCGGACCCTTGCGCCGGCGAGCCTTTCTGGTCTGCGAATACTGTCCGGGTCAAAGTCTGCTCGATCTGCTGTCGCCAGACCGGGAACCCGACGACGACGTGGCGCGGGCGATCGTTTCGCTGTTTTCGTCATTGCACGCGCTGCGCATCAGCCACGGCGACCTCAAGGCAACGAACCTGCTCTTTCATGAAGGCAAGGTGGTCGTCATTGACCTTGACGGCGTGCGACAGCACCGCACGCAGAGCGCCTATGCACGGGCTTGGCGGCGAGACCGCGCGCGACTGCTGCGCAACTGGCCGGCGTCCTGCGTGCTGCAGCAGTGGCTTGATTCCCATCTGCCGCCAGCGCGTTAGTTGCTCGGCCAGGGACGCCAGCGAATCCGGCGGGGCGATCAGATCGACAATGCTTGCCGACCGATCGGAAGGTACTCGAAACCTTGCGCGTGCATCGCTTCGGGTTCGTAAAGATTGCGTCCGTCAAAAATAATCGGCGCCTTGAGCTGCGCTTTCATGGTTTCGAAGTTGGGGCTGTGGAAGGCTTTCCACTCGGTGACGATGAGCAGCGCGTCGGCGCCGTGCAGCGCGTCCATCGGGTTGTCGGCCAGCGTCAGGTCGTCACGCAGGCCGTAGATCTTTCGCGTCTCATCCATTGCCGCCGGATCGTAGGCCGAGACGGTGGCACCCATGCCCCACAGCGCCTCGATCATGACCCGGCTCGGCGCTTCGCGCATGTCGTCGGTGTTGGGCTTGAACGCCAGACCCCAGATTGCGAAGTGCCGATTCTTGAGGTCGGTGCCGAAGCGGATCTTGATCTTGTTGATCAGAACGCTTTTCTGCGCTTCGTTGGCCACTTCGACCGCGTCGAGAACTCGCATCTCTACGTCGTTTTCCTGGGCGGTCCGGCGCAAGGCCTGAACGTCCTTGGGAAAGCACGAGCCGCCGTAACCGCAGCCGGCGTAAAGAAAGTGATAGCCGATGCGCGGGTCGGCACCGATGCCGTGGCGAACTTGCTCGACGTCGGCGCCGAGTTTTTCGGCAAGTGTCGACAATTCGTTCATGAACGAAATGCGGGTCGCCAGCATGGCGTTGGCGGCGTACTTGGTCAGTTCGGCTGAGCGCACGTCCATCGTCAGCAGGCGATCGCGGTTGCGCTGAAAAGGCGCGTACAGGTCGCGCAGCAACTGGGTGGCTTTCTCGTCGTCGGTGCCGATCACGATTCGATCAGGCCGCATGAAGTCGTCGATGGCGGCGCCTTCCTTGAGAAATTCGGGGTTCGAGGCGACGCCGAAATCGATAGCGAGGCCGCGCGCCGCAAGCTCTTCGCGCATCGCCGCTTTGACGCGATCGGCGGTGCCGACCGGGACGGTCGATTTGTCGACCACCAGCTTGAAGCTTTTCATGTGTCGCCCGATGTTGCGCGCTGCGGCGAGGACGTATTGAAGATCAGCCGAGCCGTCTTCGTCGGGCGGCGTGCCGACGGCGATGAACTGGATCTCGCCGAAGTGCACCGAGGCTTCGATATCGGTGGTGAACATCAGGCGGCCGGCATCGACGTTGCGCTTGACCATCTCCTCGAGCCCGGGTTCGAAGATCGGAATTCCGCCTGCCTTGAGGACGTCGATCTTGCGCGAGTCGACGTCCAGGCAGAACACCTCGTTGCCGACTTCGGCGAGACAGGCGCCGGTGACCAGGCCGACATAGCCGGTTCCAATAACTGTGATTTTCATCTTGAATTACCCCGTGATTGTTGATGATCTAATTGCTTGGCCTTCAGGCTGGCGGTCGAACTCGGGTTCCGAGCCGCCTGCGGCCGTCGTTTCCTCCCTGAACTGCATGGCGTGCAGACGGGCGTAATGACCATTGGCGGCGAGCAGTTCGGCGTGGGTGCCGCGCTCGACGATGCGTCCCTGGTCCATGACCATGATCGAATCGGCCTTCTCGATGGTCGATAGACGATGGGCAATGACCAGCGTGGTGCGGTTGGACATGACGTGATCGAGCGCATTCTGGATGTGGCGCTCGGATTCGGTGTCGAGCGCCGACGTCGCTTCGTCGAGAATGAGGATCGGCGCGTCCTTGAGGATCGCGCGCGCAATCGCCAGACGCTGCCGCTGACCGCCCGAAAGCAGAACGCCGTTTTCGCCGACCAGGGTGTCGAAACCGGCCGGCAACTGATCGATGAATTCGCGCGCATAAGCATCTTCGGCCGCCTTCTCGATGTCAGCCCTCGGCGCACCGGCCAGATCGCCGTAGGCAATATTGTTCGAGACCGTGTCGTTGAACAGCGACGTTTGCTGGGTGACCAAGGCAATGTGGCGACGCAGATTGCGCAGCGTGTAGTCCTTGATATCGACCCCGTCGATCAGGATCTGCCCCTGCTCGTGGTGGTAAAAGCGCGGAATCAGGTTGGCCAGCGTCGATTTGCCGCTTCCCGAGCGGCCGACGAGGGCAAGCATCTGACCCGGTTCAATGGAAAAACTGATGTCGTCGAGTACCCGCTTGTCGCTGCCGACGTAACTGAATGACAAATTCCTGACCTCAAGTCGGCCGGATACGCGGTCGCGCTCCAGGCTGCCGGTGTCGATTTCAGGGGCTTCATCGAGCTGCGAAAAAATGCTCTCGGCGCCGGCCAGTCCCTTCTGGATCGTCGCGCTGATTTCCGACAGCTGGCGAATCGGCTTGGGCAGCATGCTGGCCGCCGTGATGTAGGCGACCAGATCGCCGGCCGAGGCGTTTCCGCGCAGCAACAGCACGAGCAACAGCAAGGCGGACATCGTGCTGTAGGTCACCAGTTGCAGCGCTGGTGTGAAACTGGCTGCGGTTTTTGCCATGCGCAGTTGTTTGTTGGTGTTCGATTCGCTCGAGGCGCGGAAGCGTGCCGCTTCGTAGTCTTCTCCGCCAAAGCTGCGAACGACCCGGTAGCCGAGAATGGTTTCTGACGCCACATGGGTCAGGTCGCCCATCGCCGATTGAATTTTCCCGCTCTGTTTGCGAAACTTGCGGCTGGCGGCGCTGGCCATCACGCCGATGACCGGCAGGATGGCGACCATCACCAGCGTGAGCTTCCAGTTCATCCATAGCAGATAGCCAAACAGGAAGACGACCGAAAGCCCTTCGCGAATCAGCACCTTGATCGCATCGGTCGCGGCGCCGGTGACCATCGTCACGTTGTACGAGATCCGCGAGATCAGATGTCCCGAACTGTTTTGATCGAAGTAAGTGTTGGGCAGGGTCAACAGGCTTTCAAAGAGCGCGCGCCGCAAGTCGTTGACCAGCCCGAGCGAGACTTTGGCCAGATAGTAGTTGCCGAAAAAAGAGCCGAGACCCTGCCAGACCACGACGAGGATCAGCAGCAGCGGAACGCCATAAGCCAGATCAAGCCTGCCGAGCAGCGGAATGTCGTGGAACGTCGAACCGGAAGACATCGTCAGGCCATCGACGAAGTACTTCAGAATGGCCGCCAGCAAGGGCTGCGAAGAAGCAAAGACGATGAAACCGAGCAGACTGATGGCGAACAAGCCAATCATCGGCCGCAGATAGCCCAGTAGACGCAGGTAGATTTTTAGAGAGGAAGCGGGCGGTGTGCCGACTGGCTGCATTGTGGATGAGCGCATTCTTGCTGGGTAATCGAGCACGGAGTTTAACATGCGGCCTTGCCGTCAACCGATAGGCAAAAGGCTGAAGGACGGCGCGCGGCGGCTGCTATTGGTCTTCCTTGCGCTTGAGGATCAGGACGGCATCTCCTCGCGTATTTTTGAATCGTCGGACTTCATCGAGATTTAGCGAGGCGATCCAGTCGGCTTTCTGGGCGTCGCGTCGCGACAGTTCAAACACGTAATATTCGAACTGCCGTTTCGCGACGGCTTGCTCGACGCTGAGTCCCACTCTGCTTCGGTTTTCCCAATAGTGCGCCGGGCCGGCGTAGTAGCCGGTGCTTGAGTCGTCAATGTAGGTCGTCCATTCGGAGAGGGAATTCGCAGCGACCCATTGCCCTGCTTGACGGTATTGTGTATTCCGTGGCGACAGCGAAACTACATTGGCGAGCGCCAGGAGCAGGACGAAGCCAACAATGGCGTAGCGCCAGCGCGGCAGTCGACTGGCAAGCTCGTTCAAACCGACCGCGATCAGCGGAACGGTCAAGATGGCGAGGAAGGCCACGTAGCGTGCTGACAGGAACAGGCTGGTCATCAGGAATGCGGTGAGAACGATGCAGTAGACCGCGAAAAACCAGCCTAGCGGCTGCCAGCCCGCAATTTTTCTGCGCGGCGAATCGCTCCAGAAGAAGTAGATCTGCGGAATAATGAAAACCCCGGACATCTCCAGAAACTTTTTTGGGATCATTGAAATCAGGCCGAAGAACAGGATCGACGCGGCCTCTTCTTTCGAATAGTGGCTAAGTATCGCGTCGGCGAATTGGTTTGCGGCAAGCTTGAACTTGGCGGTCAGCGCTACGGGATTTGCCGCTGCGGCGTAGATCGAGATACGTTCGCCGAGGTCGACGCCTCCTGCCGCCATCAGCGCGACGACCAGCACTCCGCCAAAAAACGGCAGCCAGACAAGCATCGACACGCGTCGCAGGCGTTGTCTCCAACTTCGTGTGTCCAATATCTGCCACAAAGCGAGGGCGACAAAAAAAGCGGCAGCTTCCACGCGGAACAGGCTGGCTGCACCGAGGCACGCCTGAACGATCAGCCCACCCACCCAAGTCGGTCGTTTCGCCCAGCGCAAGGCAAAGAGGATGGCCGATAGGCAGAATAACCAGAAACCGAATTCCCTGATCAGAAAATCACGGTAGTGATTGATCGCCGGGAGCGCCAGCGCAACGAGGCAGGCACTCCAGGCGGCGCGTTGGTCAAACTCTTCGGTGATTCGTACCAAGGTGGCGCAGACGCCGGCCAGCAACAGCGCATTGAATAGATAGGCCGCTGTTTCGTAGCCAAGACCGGTAATTTTCGACGTGCTGGCGATGAGGATCGGGAAAAAGACCCAGTCGAAATTCGCTTTGGCGGCGGCAAAGCCGCTCTCGTTAAATAGCTTCGCTATTTCTATATACAGCATGCCATCGCGATTCGGTTCTCCCGTTCCGAGGATCGCGATGGCCGACAGGAAGAGGCTGGCAAAAAAAGCGATCCACGCCGGCGGAATCGTCGAGGCCAGTTCCTTCAGGCGGCCGGTTGGGGGGGGCTTAAGCAGTGGCGGCATCTTTGTCGGTGATCGGTTTTTGGTTTGGCGAGGCGTCAATCAAGTGGATGAACTGTTCGACCCGATTCCGCCAAGTATGATTCTTCAAGAACCTTTCGTGGCCGAGTCGGGCGATGGATAGTCGTTTTTCGTCGTTTTCGAGGTAGTAGCGGACCTTGTCGACGAGCTCGCTGGAAGACCTGAAGACTTCGATTTCCTTGCCTATCTCGAAAAGATCTTCAATTTCCTCGCAATAATCGGTCAGCAGAAAGCCTCCTGCGGCCAATGTCTCGAACAGGCGCAGATTGATTCCGGTCTGCGCGCCAAAAAAGTCGGCTCTGGTGATATTGAGCACGATCTTCGAACGCGCGAGCAGTTGCTGCAAGTCATTACCCCAAACGGGCTGATCGACGATTCTGCCTCGCAACTCAGGCGAGATGAGAGGGAAGTTGCGTTGCCAGCGGCTGCCGTAGACGGCAACATGGGCTTTTATTTTTTCGAGCAACAGGATCCTGCGAAAATCGCAGCTGCCGACGAACAGGACGTCGATCGATTTCTCTTCGCAGTTCGGTAGATCGATCTGCTGCGCACCGAAGGGGAGATGGACGGCGTCAAGCTGCCTCGTTTCGCGGAAGAAATGGGTAGTGACTTGCGAGAAGGAAAAAACCCGATCGTAGACCGGCAATTCGTTTTCGACAAAAAAGATGAACTCGCGTCGCTTCGAATACAGGTTGCAACTATCGGTGTCGTAGAGAAATAGGGGGGTCTTGAATTCGAGCGCGAGCTTCTTAAGGTAGGTGGGACAAAAGAACTTGTAAGCGAAACCGACGACCAGGATATGGCTCGGTTTCTCGCGAACCAGGAGTTCTTCCAAAGTCTTTTCGACAAGCTTAGGGAAGTGGTAGAAGCCATCATGATCGCGCCGCTTGTTTTCAAGCTTTGCGTAAGCTGATCGAATTTCGTAGAGCGGCCGCTGCGCTTGCTTCAGGCAGTCAAAATGCACGGTGGCGATACCTGATGCGCAAAAAGCCTCGCACAGGTCCAGCCCGAGCGGGACGCCACTGATTCCGTCAATGACGAGTATTTTTTCAGGCCGAGTGATCACGACAAGACCCCAAAAGAAGTTGTTCCAACGCCGAAACGATCTCAGCGGTGCGTACAAACGGCTTCCAGAGCGCGCCGCCCGGCCACAGGATGGTCAGCGCCGGGCAAACGACGATCCCCGGCCCCCAGTTCGGTCGCCAGTGAAAGACGGGGTTTTTCTTACGGTAGATGGTGACCACCGGGATCTTGAGAAACGACGCCAGGTGGCCGTTTCCCGAGTCGTTGGCAATGACGGCGCCTGATTCGTAGAGGTGCGCACTCAGTCGATCGATGTCGGGAAAACACGGCGTGGCGAACACGTTGCTGGCCATGTTTGCCCATCGCGAATGGTGTTTGGGGGCCACGACGATCTCTGGTTCATAACCGCGAGCTTTCAATCGATGGCACAGTTCGATGAACGAAGACGGCGTCCAGTTTTTTTTCTCGGGGCCGGCGGAGTCAGGGCTGACGATAATGCGCCTGGGGTGACGCCGAAACTGCAAGCCGTCGGGAGGCGTGAGCCGAATCTCTTTGCTGACGTTCTCGAGATGCATTTTTTCCCTCATGTAGTGCAGGGTCATCTCGACGGCGCTTTCGTCAGAGAATTTTTTGAAGCGGATCGAGCCGCTACAGTTCGTCAGGCCTTGGAGTTGTTCAAAAGCCTTAGCGCCGAGTGTACGCCTCAATCGCTCGGTGTGGTCAAAGCGCCAACTCTCAGGCGTCTTCTGGCAAATCAACAGGTATTTTTCGCGTAGCGCCGCGGTTTTCTGCTCGTCCATCGTGTCCCGAAGGAATTGAGGCGGGCTCATGATGACCAGATCGTAGGCGTCGAATTCGCGCTCGAACTGGTCTCGTTGCGGATAATTTCTGAGGTTCAAGCCGGGAAGCCAGTGCCTCATCTGATACGCGATATTGCCGTAACAGGTGACGCCAAATCCGTTTTGCCGCAGATTCTCGGCGATCATCAGATAGATCAGCCCATCTCCCAGAGAGTCGAAAGCGACCAGGGCGACCGTCGGCTTGGCCGAGCGCGCGCTGCTTCTCATTGCTTCGATTCCGCTTTCGATGATCACATCTCGCCTCGCCATCAGCAACGACTTTGCGCGCTCAGCGCGGCCTGCATCATGGGCAAACTGAAAAAGCGCCGACGCGCGACTATATCGGAGAACGCTTGATCCAGACGAAGCGCTCCGAACGAGCTGACTTCCTGGCGATCGCTGTCATCGGTATCGACAAAAAAACTGACGAGCAGCCCGGCAAGCTGTCCCGAATTTCCGAGATCGAACAGCAGATTCTGGCGTCCGACAACTTCCGGTGCGCCGCCGCAGTCGGTCGCCATCACCGGCACGTCGGCAGCCATCGCTTCGAGCAGAACCATGCCGAAGGGCTCGTGATCCGAGGTGAGCACAAATAGATCGAAGGCTGAAAACAGCCGACGCGCCTGCGGAATTTGGCCGAGGAAGTGGATGCGATCATCCAGCTCGAGTTGTTCAGCGAGCTTGCGCAGCTCGGCGGCGAGCGGGCCACTGCCGGCAATCACCAGCAGGGTTGTTGGCGGAAGACAGGGCAGCGCCCTGGCGAACGCGGCGATCAAGGTCGCCTGATCCTTGTCCGGGTGGAGCCGGCCGACATTGGCGATGACCAACGCCTCTTGCGGGATGTTGAGGATCTGCCTGGCCTGTTCGCGCGCAACGATTTCGCGACGCACCGCTTCGACGTCGAGCCGGTTGTGCAGCGTCTCGATGCGGTCGGGTGCCCACCGCGGCAGCCGCTTGCGGATGTCGTCGCGGACGGCGTCGGAGACGGCGAGCAAGGCCAGGCGTTTTCGAAAAATCTCGGCGAACCAGCGCCTGGGCGCGCGATCGTAGTCGCCGAAAGCGTGGTGCACGCCGATCACCGGCAGCGTGCTCGCCAGGCAGGCGATGTAGATCGGTTTGAAACGGTGCGCGATGATCAGCGCGATGTCGCGGCCGGCGATGATCTTTTTGAGCGCACGGATGGCGCCGATCTTGAGGCCGCGCACGTCGCGGCTCTTGAAATCGAGAAAAATCACCTCGTCCGAGCTTGAGCCCGCGCGTGCCGCGGCGCTCTCTTCGCCGGTCAGGTAGACCGTCAGGACCTTGTATTGGCTATCCTTGAACAGCGCCGAATACTGGCGCGCGACGTCGAGAAACGGCCCGTAGTGGCAATGGCAGAACTGGAGGATCCAGCGCTCAGCCAACGGCGGGCTCCGCACGGTCTGCGTTCTTGACGACCAACACATCCTCCATCACCAGATACTCGAGGTCCGACCCGTAGAACATGTCGAGCGCGTCGGTCGGCGAGCAGATCATCGCTTCGCCGCGGCGGTTGAGCGAGGTGTTGAGGACGACGCCGTTGCCGGTGAGCTTTTCGAGTTCGAGCATCAGGTCGTAATAGCGCGGGTTGTGCGTGCGAGCGAGAACCTGGGCGCGTGAGGTGCCGTCCTCGTGCACGACCTCGGGAACGCGGCGCTTCCATTCTTCGGAAACTTCGAAGGTGAAGGTCATGAACGGCGCCGGGTGGTCGCTGCGCAGCATCTGCGGCCCGACGCGATCGATCATGCTCGGGCAGAAGGGACGCCAGCGCTCGCGGAATTTGATCTGCTCGTTGATGCGGTCGGCGACGCCGGCGGCGCTCGGGCAGCCGAGGATAGAACGGCCGCCGAGAGCACGCGGGCCAAACTCCATGCGGCCCTGAAACCAGGCCACCGGATTGCCGGCGACGAGCAGCTCGGCGACGCGTTGCGGCACCGCGTCGATCACCTGCCACTGCGGCCTTGCCGGATGCCTGGTGCAGGCCGCGATGACGTCTTCGTTGCTGTAGGCCGGGCCGAGGTAGACGTGCTCCATCTTCTCGACCGCAACGCCGCGTTCGACCGATACGTAGGCCGCCGCGCCGACCGCCGTTCCGGCGTCGCCGGACGCCGGCTGGACGAAGAGTTCCTTGAGTTCGGGGCGGGCGATGATTTTCTGATTGAGCTTGACGTTGAGCGCGCCGCCGCCGGCGAAAGCGAGCCTCCCTGTTTCGCGCAGGATGTCGCCCAGGTAATAGTCGATCATCTGCAGCGCCAGATCCTCGAACAGCTTCTGCATGCTCGCCGCGTAGTGGATGTAGGGGTCGTCGGCGATGTCGCCGCTGCGCTTGGGGCCCAGCCAGTCGATGAGCTTGGGCGAGAAGTAATAGCCCTTGCCGTTTTCCTTGTAGCGCTTGAAGCCGATGACGTTGGCGTAGTCGGTGTTGATCGTCAGTTCGCCGTTCTCGAATTTGGCCAGGCGCGAGAAGTCGTATTTGTCAGGATCGCCATACGGCGCCATGCCCATGACCTTGTACTCGCCGTCGAGCATTTCGAAACCGAGGTATTCAGTGATCGCGCCGTAGAGTCCGCTCAGCGAATCCGGGTCGAAAAATTCCTTGATCTTGTGGATCTTCCCGTTCTCGCCGTAGCCGAAAAAAGTGGTGGCGTACTCGCCCTTGCCGTCGATGCCGAGGATCGCCGTCTTTTCCTTGAAGCCCGAGCAGTGGTAGGCGCTCGATGCATGCGCGAGATGGTGCTCGACGGGAATGATCTCGATTTTCTTGAGATCGAAGCCGAGCTGAACGAGACACCATTCGATGCGCTTCTTGTAGCGGTAGTAGCGGCGGTTTCCGGTCAGCAGCGCATCGAGCGCTCGATCCGGTGCATAGAGATAGCGCTTGGCGTAGTGCCAGCGCGCCTTCTCGAGAAGGCTGATCGGGGCAAAGGGAATGGCCACCGCGTCGACGTCGGCGGGCTTGATCCCGGCGAACTGCAGGCAGAATTTTGCCGCTTCGTAGGGCATGCGGTTCTTGGCATGTTTGTCGCGGACGAAGCGCTCCTCTTCGGCGGCGGCGACGAGCTTGCCGTCGATGTAAAGCGCCGCCGAGGGATCGTGGGTCAGCGCGCCGGATAGTCCAAGTAGGGTCAGGGCCAAGATTTACGTCTCACAAGGTTTGCGTCGCATCACGGGGCCGGGCGCCAGCCCCGTCTGTAAAAGGAGCAAGTATAGCCGACCCCGCCCTTGCCGGCTCATCGCCGACGCTTGGCCTCGTACGGGCGCGTTTCGCCTGGGGGCCGCGTCTTGAAGCGGCGATGGACCCAGTAATACTGCTCTGGCATGGTGCGCACGATGCCTTCGATATACGCGTTCATCCGTGTCGTATCGGCCTGCACGTCGGCGGTCGGGAAATCGTCCCATGGTTCACCGATCTCGACGACATAGCCCTGGCCGCCGGGCAGCATGCGCGTGATGCAGGGGATCACCACGGCGCCCGCGGCGCGCGCGAGGCGAGACAGTCCGGTGATGGTCGCCGCCTCGATGCCGAAAAAGGGCGCAAACACCGAGTCGCGGCGGCCGAAATCCATGTCCGGCAGGTAGTAGAACGGGCGGCCGGATTTCATCGCCTTGATGCTGGTGCGCGCGCCGTCTTGGCGGGAGAGCAGCAACTGATCGCCGATGCGCTTGCGGCCGTGCAGCAGCAAGCGGTCGAACACCTGGTTTTCCTGCGCTGAATAAATGCTCACGACGTCGAAGCTCAGCGCGATGCCGATGCCGCCGATGTCGAGCCCGACAAAGTGCGGCGCCAGCAGGATGACCGGCCGGCCGGCGTCCTTGGCAGCATGGATTCTTTGTGCGCCGTCGACGCGGATCAGCCGCGACAAGCGCTCGCGGCTTCCCCACCACAGGATGCTGCGTTCAAGAATGCTGCGCCCGAGAATGCGGAAGTGGGCGCGCGCCAGCGCTTGGCGCTGCCGCTCGTCGAGTTCCGGGAAGCACAGCGACAGATTGAGCAGCGCAATTTTGCGGCGCCGTGCGCCGAACCGATAAAACAGCGCGCCCAGACCTTCGCCGAGACGCGCCAGAATCGGCAGCGGCAGAAAGTGCAGCAGCCAGAACACGGCGACCGCAGCACGGCTCAGCGCGCGCCTCAACACGGCGTGATTCCTGCCGGGGCGGTGCAATGGGCAAGTAAAGGCGAGGTCTGTAGCGTCATGCTGGCGTCGGGTCAAGCGGTGCCGCACGCTGCAGCCGCGCGCAGGATTGCAGCGCAGCGTCGTGAGGCGGGTTCGAATCGCGGCATTGTAGGGCCATTCACCGCCAATCGCCACTGCGCCGCAGCAGAGCGCGCATGATTACGCTGCAGAGTGCCGGCTGCGAGAGCGACGCGACGCCGTTCGTTGCGATATAGGCAACGATTTTGCGATGGACCTCTTTATAATGGCCGGATCGTCACGCTGAGCGCGCTGCGCTCGTCGTTTCGGGTTTCAATTTGCCGACGGATGATCGATGCGACTTAAATTTTCAAAAATGCACGGACTGGGCAACGACTTCGTCGTCCTCGACGGCGTTCGCCAGTCGCTGGCGCTGACGCCCGCGCAATTGCGCTTGCTCGGCGACCGTCATTTCGGTGTCGGTTGCGACCAGATCCTGCTGGTTGAAAAGGCGAATCGCGCCGACGTCGATTTTTGCTACCGCATTTTCAACGCCGACGGCGGCGAGGTCGAGCAGTGCGGCAACGGCGCACGCTGCTTCGTTCGCTTTGTGCACGATCAGGGGCTTACCGCAAAGCGTGAAATCCACGTCGAAACGATGAGCGGCGTGATCAGCCCGCGTCTCGAGGATGACGGAAACGTCACGGTCAACATGGGCGAACCGCAATTCAAAGCGGCGAAAATTCCTTTCATCTGCGACTCCGACGACCTGCTGCAGACGCTTACCATCGGCAGCGAAGACATCGAAATCACCGCGGTTTCGATGGGCAACCCGCACGCCGTACAAGTGGTCTGCGACGTCGACGCTGCGCCGGTCGCCTTGCAGGGGCCGCTGATCGAATCGCATCAGCGCTTCCCGCAGCGCGTCAATGCTGGCTTCATGCAGATCTTGAATCGCCAGGCGATCGCGCTACGCGTCTATGAGCGCGGCGCCGGCGAGACGCTGGCCTGCGGCACCGGCGCCTGCGCCGCCGTCGCCGCCGGCATCGCGCGCGGCCTGCTCGATTCGCCGGTACGCGTGACGACGCGCGGCGGCGAACTGTCTATCGCCTGGGGCGGCCAGGGCACGCCGGTGCTGATGAGCGGCCCGGCGGTCACCGTATTTACCGGAGAAATTGAACTATGAGATCAGAAGACGTCGCCCAGTACCTGCAGGACAATCCGCAGTTCTTCGAGGAACACGCCGAGCTGATGTCGGGTCTGGTGATTCCGCACCCGCACGGCGGACGAACGATCTCGATTACCGAGCGCCAGATGGTCAGCCTGCGCGACAAGAACCGGCAACTCGAAGACAAGATGGGCGAGTTGCTCGAATTCGGCGAGGAAAACGACACCATCGGCGAAAAGATGCACCGGATTGGCGTCGCGATGATCGCCGCGGCGAGCTTCCAGTCGGTGCTGCATACGCTCAATCTGCATCTGCGCGACGATTTCGCGATTCCGCATGTCGCGGTTCGTCTCTGGGATCGGCCGGAAAACGCCGAAGAACTGCCCGAATTCGCCGACGTCAGCGAAACGCTGCAGGAGTTTGCCGAGTCGCTGGTTCAGCCCTACTGCGGTTCGACTTCGGGCTTCGAGACCTCGTCGTGGTTCGGCGATGCGGCCAAGCACGTGCGCTCGCAGGCGCTGATCGCGATGCGCAACGGTGGCGGCACCATCGGCATGATCGCGCTCGGCAGCGAAGAGCCGCAGCGCTTCTACTCCGGAATGGGAACGCTCTACCTCGAGCGCCTGGGCGAAATGGCGTCGGCCGCGCTGGCGCGCGTGCTGCGTTGAGCTTTCTTGGCGCGGCAATGGCCAACCGGAATTCAAACCACGGCGACACGGCGGGCACAGCGGAGAGCCTCGCTTCCAAATGGGGTTCTCATTGGGGGTATCGTCGGTACTTTTCAAGGTGTTCCGCAGTGTTCGCTGTGCTCGCCGTGGTTAACCCTGTCTGCGAGGCGGAATCGCATGCTCTCCAGCGCTTCGGTCGATAACTACCTCGACGAACTGGCGCAGCAGCGGCGGCAGTCGCCGCATACGGTCAGCAATTACCGGCGCGACCTGCGCGTGCTCGCCGAGTCGGTCGCCGAGTTGTCTGTTCAGCCCGGCTCATTGACGTTGGCGACCATCGAGTCGCATCACATTCGCCGTTTCATCGCCCAGTTGCACGCGCGCGGGCTCGGCGGCCGCTCGCTGGCGCGCATGCTGTCGGCCTGGCGCGGCTATTACCGCTGGCTCGGCCGGCGCGGCGACACGCAGCACAATCCGGCCGACGGCGTGCGCGCGCCAAAAAGCCCGAAGGCCTTGCCCAAGGTGTTGTCGCCCGACGAAGCGAACCGCCTGCTCGACTGTTCGAGCGACGAACTCATCGACGTTCGCGATCAGGCAATGTTCGAACTCTTTTACTCGTCTGGATTGCGCCTCGCCGAGCTCGCCGCGCTCGACGTCGACTGCCTGGCCGACCTCGTCGCCGGCGAGGTCCGCGTGCTCGGCAAGCGCAGCAAGCTGCGTCTGGTCCCGGTCGGCAGCCAGGCGCGTGCCGCGGTCGCCGCCTGGGCGCTGCGCCGTGTCGAGCTGGCGGCGATCGAAGAGAGCGCGCTGTTCGTCGGCAGCCGAGGACGCCGCATCAACCCGCGCGTGATCGAGCAACGGCTCAAGCGGCGCGCGTTGGCGCAAGGTTTGCCGACCAGCGTGCACCCGCACATGCTGCGCCACTCGTTCGCCTCGCACGTGCTGCAGTCGTCTGGCGACCTGCGCGCGGTGCAGGAGATGCTCGGCCACGCCAGCATCGCTTCGACGCAGGTCTATACCCACCTCGATTTCCAGCATCTGGCCAAGGTCTACGACGCGTCGCATCCGCGCGCCAAAAGGAAGAAATGAGGCGGGCCGGGTCAGCCGCGTAGCGGCGGCAGCGCTTCGTCGCGGGCGACGAATTGCAGCGACACGCCGTTGTTGCAGTAGCGCTGGCCGGTCGGCGGCGGGCCGTCGGCGAAGACGTGTCCCTGGTGACCGCCGCAGCGCGCGCAGTGATACTCGGTGCGCGGATAGTAGAGCTTGAAGTCGGTCTTGGTATCGATGGCTCCGGGCAGCGGCTGCCAGAAGCTCGGCCAGCCGCTGCCGCTGTCGTATTTCATCGCGCTGTCGAAGAGCGGCTGCCGGCAGGCGGTGCAGACGAAGGTCCCGTCGCGCTGCTCGTCGTTGAGCGGGCTGCTTCCCGCGGCTTCGGTTCCTTCGTCGAAGAGAACGCGATAAGTGGCCGGCGGCAGCAACGCCGACCAGTCTTCCTTTGCCTTGGGCGATTGGCGATCCATGGTTTCTCCTGGGTTGGTCGGTGGACTCGAGGTGGCAGCAGTCAGGCAGCCCTGCAGCGCAACAGTTCCGCGGCGATCCGAGCGACCGCTCTATTGCAACAATGTTGCATCTGGTCTGCCGCTATGGTCTAATTACCATTCACCCTCTGGCGGCCGGATTCCTTGCCTTCTTCCCTTCCCTCTGCACCCAGCGACGATCACGTTGCCGCGCACATCCGCTGTACCGGCGCGCGCGCGACGCCGGCGCGAATTCGCGTGCTGCAATTGCTGCGCAGCGCGCCGACGGCGCTGACACACAACGAGATCGAGGCGGCGCTGGGCGCGCCGGCGATCGACCGGGTGACGCTTTACCGTGTGCTCGACTGGCTCGTCGATAGCGCACTGGCGCACAAGAATTCGGACGCCCACCGTGTCTTCCGCTTCTCGGCCGCCGCCGCCGGCGAGCACACGACGCATATCCATTTTCGCTGCGAATATTGCGGCCGGGTGTTCTGCCTCGACGCCGCGCCACCGGCCGCGCCGATTCTGCCGACCGGCTTTGAGCTCCTGCGACTCGATTTCGATCTGCGCGGACGCTGCGCCGATTGTTCGGCGAGCAAGCCATGAACGTGCCGATTCCGGTGACCTTGCTCACCGGCTTTCTCGGCGCCGGCAAGACGACGCTGCTTAACCGCATTCTCGGCGAGCGCCACGGCGAGAAGATCGCGGTGATCGAGAACGAATTCGGCGAAGTCGGTATCGACAACGAGCTGCTGCGCTCAGGCGACGATGAGATCGTCGAGATGAACAACGGCTGCATCTGCTGCACGGTGCGTGGCGACCTGATCCGTATCCTCGGCGAGCTTGCCGAGCAGCGCGCTGCGGGCACGCTGGCGTTTGACCGGGTGCTGATCGAAACGACCGGACTGGCCGACCCGGGACCCGTCGCGCAGACCTTCTTTCTCGATGCGAGCATCGCGGCGCGCTATCGGCTCGACGCGGTGATCACGCTCGTCGACGCCGTGCATGCCATGCGCCAACTCGATGCGCACGAGGTGGCGCAGCGCCAGGTCGGTTTCGCCGACCGTCTGCTGCTCGCCAAAACCGATCTCGTCGATGCGGTTCAGATCGAGGCGCTGTCGCAGCGGCTCAAGCGGATCAACCCGCGTGCGCCGATCGGGGCCGCGCCCTTCGGGCAAACACCGCTTGCCGAAATCCTCGACATTCGCGGCTTCCAGCTCGACGCGACGCTCACCATCGACCCTGCTTTCCTGGCGGGTGGCCATCATCATCACGACGATCGCATCCAGTCCTTCGTTTTTCGCGCGCAGCGCGATTTCGACGGTCAGCGTCTGCAGGATTTCCTGGCCGACGTGGTCCGTCTGTTCGGCGTCGATCTGCTGCGCTACAAGGGCGTTCTGGCGGTCGATCAACTGCCGCGCCGGGTCATCATCCAGGGCGTGCATGAGCTGATGGGCAGCAGCGCTGGTGTGCCGTGGCACGACGATGAGCCGCGCCACAGCGTCATGGTCTTCATCGGCAGCGATCTGCCGCGCGAAATCATCGAGCAAGGGCTGACGCGATGTCTTTGCGCGGCAGATATGCCGAATGGAAAAAAATAGGGTCTGAAATTGCAGTGCGCAGGCCGATGTGTTAAAAGGGCTTCCTGCGCCAACCGATTCTGATCGATCCAGCCAAGCATGGTTTTCTCCTTCTTCAAAAAACCGCCGGAAAAGATGGTCGCCAGACCTGCTGCCGTGCCGCGTTCGGCGAAGAGCTCTGACGCCGGTGAGGACTCGCGGCCGGGCGCCGTGAGCTTGCCGCCCGAGCCGGCCAAGGACGATCGAGTCACACCCGAGTTCTCCGATTTTGTTTTCAGCGAGAGTGCGCCTGACTTTCAGATCGAAGGCGAGATCGATCCGGTCGACGCTCAGGCCGAGGAAGCCGCGATCCTTTTTGCCAATGCGCAGGACGACGCGGTTCGCGCCGTTCTTGAAAATGCGGTACGGATTCATCGCAGCGGCGTGGGCGAACGACTATGGCTGATGCTTTTCGACGTCTACCAGTTCTCCGGTACCCGCGCGCCTTTTGAAGCACTGGGGATCGATTACGCGCGATCGTTCGAGAAGTCGCCGCCCGGCTGGCGCGATCAGCATCCGTCGACGTCGGCTGAAGTCGCGGTCGGCAGCCTGCGCTTTACCGGCGATTTGTGCGCTGGCAACGACGCGGCATTCGCGGCAATTGTGCAATCGCTCGACAAGAACCGCCGGCTACGCCTCGATCTGTCGACGCTCTCACGTCTTGATGCGGCGGGTTGCGCGCGCTTGCTCGCGCTGTTGCAGCAGTCGAGAAAGGCGCGCCACGAACTCGATATCCTGGGCCGCGACACCTTGGCGACGCTGCTTGAGGCGTGCGTCGAGACCGGCCGCGCCGAGGACCAGGCGTGCTGGCTGCTGCTGCTCGAAGTCTACCAACTGCGCGGGCAATATGAATCGTTCGAGGAAGTGGCGATCAACTATGCGGTGACTTTCGAGGTTTCGCCGCCGTCCTGGGAGGCGGCTCGGGTCGCCGCCCCCGAGCCGGCGCCGGTCGCGCGAGTCGTCGCCGCCGCGGTCGATACCTATGCCTTGCGCGGCGAGATCAAATCGTCGCGTTTCGGCGACCTGCCGTCGTTTGCCGAACTGCACGACCCGGTCGTCGTCGATTGCGCGGCGCTGAGGCGAATCGATTTCATCAGCGCCGGTGCGCTGCTCAATGTGCTGACGACGATCCGGCGGACTGGCAAGCAGATCGTTTTTCATCATCCCAATCATCTCGTCGCCGAACTGTTCGGCATCGTCGGCCTCAAAGCGGTCGCGACGATCATTCCGGCGAAATATTAGGACCGACTCATGGAGCAATACCACGGCACCACCATTCTCTCGGTGCGACGCGGCCAGCGCGTGGCGATGGGCGGCGACGGCCAGGTCACGCTCGGCAATATCGTGATCAAGGCCAGTGCGCGCAAGGTCAGGCGAATTTATCAGAACCGCATTCTCGCCGGCTTCGCCGGCGGCACCGCCGACGCTTTCACGCTGTTCGAGCGCTTCGAAGCCAAACTCGACAAGCATCAGGGCAACCTGTTGCGCTCGGCGGTCGAACTGGCCAAGGACTGGCGCAGCGACCGCGCGCTACGCCGGCTCGAGGCGATGCTGGCGGTCGCCGATCAGGACAATTCGCTGGTGATCACCGGCAACGGCGACGTGCTCGAGCCCGAATACGGCATCGTCGCCATCGGTTCGGGCGGCGCTTTTGCCCAGTCGGCGGCGCGCGCGCTGATCGAGAACAGCGAACTCGATCCGGCCGAGGTGATCCGCAAGTCGCTCGAGATCGCCGGCGACCTGTGCATCTATACCAACCACAACTTCACCATCGAGACGCTGGACTAAGTCAGCGTTTGCTGGTGCGCAAAGGCTGTGTTCCGCGCCTGACGCGCGGGTAACTTTCTTTTGCGTCGCCAAAAGAAAGTAGCGAAAGAAAACGAAGTTTCGGCGAAGCCAAAAGGCGACCCCCGGCTCCGCGGTCGGCTACGCCGACTTCCCTGCGCGACTCGCCAAGCCGGGCGGCTGCGCAACTCGGGCCTACGGCCCTCAAACAGTGCTCGCCGGTGGCCCCCGGCTCGTCTGCGTTGCTCGGCGCTCCACTGGGGGAACTGCGTCTGAGCTCGTCCGCCTAGGGAAAAAGCTGCGATCGGTTCTACTCTTGCCCTCTGCGTCGTCGAGCAGCGCAGGGCGCAACGGGAAAAAGGGCGAGGACTGTCTGAGCCCCAGGGGCGAGTTCCGCAGCCCCCCGTTGCAACCGAGCAGCGCAGAGCACCCGGCGTAGCCGGGCGACGCAGCGGGCGCGCCTTCTTCTTGCTTACTTCTTCTTGGCAAGGCAAGAAGAAGTAAGCCGCCGGTCAACGGCGGAACCCAACCGTTCCTGGTGCGAAAACGCAGGCAATCGCCCCGGCTCAGAGCCCCAGCGCGATTCTCAAGCCGTCGTAGCGCGCTTCGATTTCAGCGAAGTGCGGCGCGAGTTTTCGCCACGACAGGCCGAGATTGGCGCAGGCCAGTTCGGACAGCTCGGGAACCTGATTATCGGGCTGCTCGCCGAGGTCGAGTGCGTGGCTCAACACTTCGCTGACGTGAATCAGATTGCCGATCTCGCTGCCCAGTTCGTCGGGTTCATGGTGCGCCGCGATGGCATCGACGATTTCGCTCGGCAATTTCCAGCATAGCGCCAGCGCGTGCCCCGCTGCGGCGTGGTCGTAGCCGAACAGCGAGCGTTCGGCGGCGATCAGCGAGAGGTCTTCATGGTGGTGGTGAAGCTCGAGCGCCTCGACGTAATTGAGCGGGCTGGCGATGAACATCAGCAGTTGCCCGATGTCGTGCAGCAGGCCGCCGGTGAACGCCAGATCGGGGTTGATGCCGACCTCTTCGGCGAGCACCTGCGCACAACTCGCGGCACCGAGCGAATGGCGCCACAGCAGCCGGGTATCGAAGCCCGAGCTGCGCGTGTCGTAGCGGTACGACAAGGCCGAGGCCATGATGATGCTGGTCACGCGGTCGGCACCGAGCACCAGGAAAGCCTGTTTGGCCGAATAGATTCGCGTCGATAGTCCGGAAGCCACTGAATTGGCAGCCGCCAACAGGCGCGCGACGATCGCCGGGTCCGAGTTGATGTGATGGGCGAGCGTGTCGACGTCGGCGTTTTCGTCACCCAGCGAACGCATCAGATGGTTGACCACCTCGGGCAGCGACGGCAGCGCCTCGGCGTGCGACGACAGTTCGGCGAGGCTCGGCGGCGTCATTTGGTGGTCTCCTGCCGGTAATTGAGAATCGCCGTGCGCAGTTCGTCGCGTGCCGGACTTCCGGCGCCGCGAAAGATCGTTTCGACGCGGGTCCTGGCGTTCGCCAGTTCGCTGGCAATGGTTTCGTCGTCGCGCGCATCGAGCACCAGCGCGCAGAGCGTCGGGACGCCACGCCGGATCAGCCGGTCGAGAATTTCCGCAGTCAGCACTGTTCCGGCGGCGAGCAGCGCATGGCCGTCGCGGTCGCTGATCGCCTTGGCCAGCGTCATCCCCGGGGCGGCGCGCCCGGGCGCGAAAAACATGGTGCGTGACTTCATCGAGCTGATCCCCAAGCGTTGGCCGAAAAGGCCGTGCCGCGCAAGTTTGCCACAAGCCATGGTCGATGAGAACATAATGGCTTTGTGACCCGTCGCACTGCACAGGATAGCTATGACGCAATTGACGCCGCAGGAAATCGTTTATGAACTCGACAAGCACATCGTCGGCCAGGGACAGGCCAAGAAGGCGGTTGCCATCGCGCTGCGCAACCGCTGGCGGCGCGCGCAGGTCGAAGAGCCCTTGCGCCAGGAAATCACGCCCAAGAACATCCTGATGATCGGGCCGACCGGCGTCGGCAAGACCGAGATCGCGCGTCGGCTGGCGCGCCTGGCCAACGCGCCGTTCATCAAGATCGAGGCGACCAAGTTCACCGAGGTCGGCTACGTCGGCCGCGACGTCGAAACGATCATCCGCGACCTCGCCGAGATCGCCATCAAGAGCGGTCGCGATCAGGCCGTCAAGGCGGTTCGCGCGCGCGCCGATGACGCCGCCGAGGAGCGCCTGCTCGATTGCCTGCTGCCGGCAGCGCGCGGCGGTTTCGGCGACGAGCAAAGCAGCGATGAGAGCGCGACGCGGCAGAAGTTTCGCAAGAAGCTGCGCGAAGGCAGCCTCGACGACAAGGAAATCGAGATTGAGCTCGCCGGCCAAGCGATGCAGGCCGAGATCTTCGCGCCGCCGGGGATGGAGGAACTCACTTCTCAGATCCAGGGAATGTTCCAGAACATCGGCGGGGCGCGCAAGAAAGCGCGCAAGCTCAGGATCAGCGAGGCACGCAAGCTCTTGATCGACGAAGAGGCGGCCAAGTTGATCAACGACGAAGAGGTCAAACTCGACGCGCTGCGCGACGTCGAGCAGAACGGCATCGTTTTCCTCGACGAGATCGACAAGATCACCTCGCGCAGCGACGCGCACGGCGCCGACGTCTCGCGCCAGGGCGTGCAGCGCGACCTCTTGCCGCTGGTCGAGGGAACGACGGTATCGACCAAGTACGGGATGATCCGCACCGATCACGTGTTGTTCATCGCCAGCGGCGCTTTTCACCTGGCCAAGCCGTCGGACCTGATCCCCGAGCTGCAGGGGCGCTTTCCGATCCGCGTCGAGCTCGACTCGCTGTCGGTCGCCGACTTCGAGCGCATCCTGACGCAGACCGACGCCTGTCTGACGATGCAGTACCAGGCACTGCTCGCCACCGAAGGGGTGACGCTCGAGTTTCTGCCCGACGGCATCAGGCGCCTGGCCGAGGTCGCGTGGTCGGTCAACGAGCGCACCGAGAACATCGGCGCGCGCCGCCTTTATACGGTGATGGAGCGGCTGCTCGAGGAGGTCTCGTTCTGCGCCGGAAGCTCGGCGGCGCAGACGATCGCGATCGACGCTGCGTACGTCGATGCGCGCCTTTCCGAACTGGCGAGCAACGAGGATCTGTCGCGCTACGTGCTCTGACGCTTACTTGATGAGCAGTACGGGGATGCTCGAGAGCGCCAGGACCTTGAGCGGGATCGACCCCATCACGAATTCCTTGAAGGCGCCGCGGCCGTGGGTACCCATCACGATCTGGTCGCACGCGAGCGAGTCGGCCAGCGCGGTGATCGTTTCGGCGATGTGGCCGACCTCGCTGTGGCAACGGTACTTGACGCCGGCCGCGTCGAGCATCTGGCGCGCGCCTTGCAGCGCCTGCTCGCTTTCCTGGCGGTGAAACTCGGCGATCTGCTGGGGGCTGACGAAGCGGCTGACGTCGTTCGAGAACGGCGCCTGAACATTGACGAGATGAATCTCGAGATCGTCGGGCGAGAGGTAGAGCGCGCGTTTGCTGATGACCAGCGCGACGCCGCGCAGCGCGCACGCCGAACCGTCGATCGGGATCAGGACTCGTTTCATGGTGAGGTCCTCATAGGTGTTTGAGCTTGGCCGGGAAAAAGTTTCAGGCCGTCTTTCTCGCCGCCAGCGCCTTGCCGACGATGACGATCAGCGCGGCACAAGTGAGCGGGACGATTTCATGCAGCGAATGGAAGTTCGCGTCGATCCAGCCGGTGACCGCCGGGTCGGTGACCGCCATTTCGCCGCCGACGTAACCGAGCAACGCGGCGCCGATGGCGATGATGATCGGGAAACGTTCCATCAGCCGCAGCAGCATGTTGGCGCCGAAGATCACCAGCGGAATCGAGATGGCCAGGCCGAGAATGAGCAGCGTGAAGCTGCCTTTGGCCGCAGCGGCGACGCCCAGCACATTGTCGAGGCTCATCACCAGGTCGGCGATGAGAATGGTGCGGATGGCGGTGGCGAGGTTCTGGCTCGATTCGATTTCGCCTTCGCCCTCGTCGGAATTGAGCAGCCCGACGCCGATCCACATCAGGAAAACGAAACCGACCAGCTTGAGGTAGGGCAGGTTGAGCAGCGCGACGGCGGTCAGCGTCAGCACGATGCGCATGACGATCGCCGCCGCCGATCCCCAGACCACCGCTTTCTTCTGCTGCGCGGGAGGCAGCGAGCGCGACGCCAGCGCGATGACCACCGCGTTGTCGCCGGAGAGGACGATGTTGATGCCGATGATCTGCGCCAGCGGAATCAGGAACTGTTCGGGCGAAGTCAGAAATTCGATCATGGGGCGCGTTCCTATCGGTCCGGTTGGCGGCTATCTTACACGAAGCGCCCGATGTGCTGCGCTGCGCTTTGGATGCCGCTGATTCAGGCGAAAAAGTCCTCGAGCAATCGCGCGACCGCCTGCGGCTGATCGTGGTGCAGGTTGTGGCCGCAGTCTTCGAGCTGCGCGTCATTGACCTGCGCGAAACAGTCGTGGCGCTGGCGGTACTCCTGCGGGGTCTCGGCAAAGCGCGCCAGGACCGCCGACTGGCGCCCGGCGACCCACAGCGTGCGCGCGCTGACTTGCCGCCAGCAGGCCTTGGCGTCGTCGATCGGGAATAGCAGCGGATTGACCCAGCGCTGGCGCGGGTCGGCGGCGAGGACCAAGCCGCCGTCAGCGGCGGCGCGTAGCGAGTGTTCGGCGAGGAAGGCGGCGCGCTCGGGCGTCAGACGCGGGTTGTCGTTAAGCAGCCGCTGCGCGTAGTCGGCGCGCCGCGCGTAGCGACGGAACGCCGCGTCGCCGTCGCGCATTTGCTCTAGCCATCTGGCCCAGCGTGCCGGTGCCGCGTCTGCCGGCGCGACCCACAGGCCGAAGCCTTCAAGATTGGCCAGGCGCGCGACGCGCGCCGGACGGATTCCGGCGTAGAGGCTGGCGACGATGCCGCCCAGGCTGTGCCCGGCAACGCGTACCGGCGCATTGGGCGAGTAGTGTTCGAGCAGCGCGTCGAGGTCGGCGAGGTAATCGGCGAAGCAGTAGGCGCCATCGTTCCATTGCGACAGTCCGAAGCCGCGCCAGTCGGGAGCGATCACTCGCCAGTTTCCAGCCAGCGCGTCGACGACGAACTGGAACGACGCGCCGGTATCGCCCCAGCCGTGCAGCATGAAGATCGTCGGCGCGTTGCCATTGTCTTCGTCGCCCCAGACGCGCAGGTGGTAGCGACGGCCGCGCAGGTCGACGAATTCGGAACGGCTGGGTTTCATCGTTCAGGCCGCTGCCGGTGCTTGCACCGGCGCTTCGCTGATCGGCAGGTTGACCAGCGCCGCGAGTCCGGCGAGTACCATATCCGCGTACCACATCCACGAATAGTCGCCAAAGCGCGTGATCGACAGGCCGCCGAGCCAGGCGCCGAGGAAGCCGCCGATCTGATGCGAGAGCAGCGTCAGACCGAAGAGCGTTCCCAGGTAGCGAACGCCAAAGAGTTTGCCGACGATGGCGGCGGTCGGCGGCACCGTGGCCAGCCAGGTGAAGCCGAGTCCCGCGGCGAAGAGGTAGAAGGTCAGGTCGGTGCGCGGCGCGGCGAGGTAGAGCGCGATCATGATCGCGCGCGAAGCGTACATCCAGAACAGGATGTACTTGCTGCGATAGCGCGCGACGCAGGCGCCGGCGTAGAGGCTGCCGAAAATGTTGGCCAGGCCGATGATCGCCAGCGACCAGCTGGCGACCGCCGGCGGCAGCCCGCACAGGCCGACCTCGCCGGGCAGGTGGGTGACCAGGAAGGCGATGTGGAAGCCGCAGGTGAAAAAGCCGGCGTGCAGCAAGAGGTAGCTGCGGTCGGCGAGCGCGTCGCTGACGCTCTTGCGCAGTCCGGGTCCGGCGTGGCTGGCCTGGTGCGCGTGCTGCGCGTGGCTGAGCGGCTGCGAGACGACACGCACCAGCGGCAGCGCCAGCAGCGTCACCGCGGCGAGCGCCCACATCGCGCCCATCCAGCCGGCGACCTGGATCAGCTTCTGCAGGATCGGCGCGAAGGTGAACTGACCGAACGAGCCGCCGGCGTTGATGATTCCCGACGCCGCGCCGCGCGCTTGCACCGGCAGGCGGGTGGTCGCCGCGCCGATCAGCACCGAAAAGCTGCCGGCGCCCGAGCCGATCGCCGAGAGCAGGCCGAGCGAGACGACGAGGCCCCAGGTGCCGGTCATCAGGGGCGTGACTGCGCTGCCCAGCGCCAGCGACAGCAGGCCGCACTGCAGCACGCGGCGCGGCCCGTAGCGGTCGGCGAGCGCGCCGGCGATCGGCTGCACGGCGCCCCACATGAACTGGCCGACGGCCATGGCCAGGCTGATCGAGGCGACGCCGAGTCCGGTGCTGGCGTCAAGCGGCGCCAGGAACAGACCGAGCGACTGGCGCGCGCCCATGGTCACCAGCAGGATGCCGGCGGCTGACAAGGTGACGGCCCACAGCGCCGGGGTGTTGAGCGAACGGAACATGGTCTTTTCAGTCTGGATGAACGGTTAAATGCGTCGGGGCGGGTGAGACGGCGTAGCGTGTTGGCAAGTTCCCCGGTCATCGCCCGCCAGGCCAGAGAACACGGGCATTCTGGCGCATCGCTCCGGCAACGCCAAGGGTGACGCGGCTGCGCCCGGCTACCCCCTCAGGATCGCCTCTTTATGCGCCTTCCTGCGCGGCCTATTTCTTCGGGGCGTCGCTCGGCGGCTCGAGAACCAGCTTGCCGTCCTTGACCGGAATCTGTTTGCCCGGATTGTAGGCCAGGCGAACGACGCCGTCCTTGCCGTCGAGCCGGTACGAGACGTCGTAGCCGAGGTGCTTTTGCGAGCTCTCGTAGACCGTCTTGCAGCGCGACTCGGTGCTGGTCACGACGTCCTTCTGCTGCTGGTTTTTTTGCACCGCGTTGCCGGCGTAGGCGCCGCCTGCGGCACCGGCGACCATCGCCACGGTGTTGCCGCGGCCGCTCCCGATCATGCTGCCGAGCGCCGCGCCGGCGACGCCGCCGATCACCTTGCCGGCGATGCGGTTCTCGTCCTTGACCGGCGCCTGATGCTGTACCTGCACCTCATGGCATTCCTGGCGCGGCGTCTTGATTGTTTCGCTGACGTCCTTGACCGCCAGCACCTCGGCAAACTTGGGTTGGCCGAGTTGCTGGTAGCCGGTGACGCCCGCAGCGCCGACGGCGACCATCGCGACGCCGCCGATCAGCATGCCTTTGATCATCGATTTGTCCATTACGTGCTCCTGTTGCGAGGTTATGAGGCTTAGTCCAGCGCCTGGCCACAAGGTTCGTCAATAGACGTCGTTAAAGCCTCTGATCTGCCGCCGCGCTTTCTTGGTCGGGCGACCGCGCAGGTCGCTGCCGGGTGTCGGTGCCAGACGCTGCGCTTCCTTGAGCGCGGCGCGCCGCGCGGCACTCTGCGCCGTCTCGGCGTAGAGCCGCTGCGCTTCGCTGGCCGGACGGCGCTGATCGTTGAGGCCGAGCACCTCGACGGTCCATGGCGCATCGCCGATCGCGAGTTCGAGCGTGTCGCCGGGCTTTAGGTCGCGCGCCGGCTTGACGGTCGTCCCGTTGAGCTTGACGTGGCCGGCGTGGATCGCGGCGGTGGCGAGCGAGCGCGTCTTGTAGAAGCGCGCCGCCCACAGCCATTTGTCGATGCGCAGGATGAATAGCGGGTCAGCCATGGTGCGCTTCAGATCGATTCGAGCGAGTCGTCGGCGTCGACCGCCAGATGCGCGGCTTCTTCCTTTTTGGTGAAGCGGTCGAGGTAGATATAGATCACCGGTGTCAGGTAGAGCGTCAGGAATTGCGACAGCAACAGGCCGCCGACCACCGCGAGGCCCAGCGGCTGACGCACCTCGGCGCCGGCGCCCAGACCCAGCGCGATCGGCAAGGTGCCGACCAGCGCCGCCATGCTGGTCATCATGATCGGTCGGAAGCGGATCAGGCAGGCCTGGTAGATCGCTTCGCTGGCCGGGATCTTCTCGCTGCGTTGCCGGTCGAGCGCGAAGTCGATCATCATGATCGCGTTCTTCTTGACGATGCCGATCAGCATGATGACGCCGACGAAGGCGTAAAGGGAAAGGTCGGTCTTGAAGACGTAGAGCGTGATCAGCGCGCCGAGCGTCGCCGACGGCAGGCCCGAGAGGATGGTCAGCGGGTGGATGAAACTCTCGTAGAGGATCCCGAGAACGATATAGACGACCAGGATGGCGATCACGAGCAGTACGCCAAGGCCTTGCAAGGAGGCCTGGAAGGCTTGTGCGGTGCCCTGCAGCGCGGTGTTGAGCGAGGCCGGCATGCGCATTTCGCGCTCGAGCGCCTTGATGCGGTCGACGGCGTCGCCGAGCGAAACGCCGGGCAGCAGGTTGAACGAAATGGTCACCGACGGCAGCTGCCCCTGGTGGTTGACGGTCATCGCCTGCGTCGACTGGCTGACGCGCGTGAGCGTGTCGAGCGGAACCAGTTTGCCGCCGGTCGCGCGAACGTAAAGCCGCGACAGCATCGACGGGTCGAGCTGGAACTCGGGCGAAACTTCGAGGATCACCTGATACTGGTTCGAGCTGCCGTAGATCGTCGAAATCTGCCGCGCTGAAAAAGCGCTCTGCAGCGCGTCCTCGACCTGGGCGAAGGAGAGGCCTAGCGTCGCGATCTTGTCGCGGTCGATGTCCAGGCGCACCACCGGCGAGAGGTTGTTGAGGTTGCTGGTGACGTCGATGAAGCCGGGCAACTGGCGAATCCTGCCGAGCAGCGTGTCGGTCCATTGGTAGAGTTCGGCAAGGTCGGTGCTCTGCAGCGTGTATTGGTACTGCGCCGAGGTCGATTGGCCACCGATGCGGATCGCCGGCGGGTTCTGCATATAGACCTTGATTCCGGGAACGGTGGCGAGCTTGGGGCGCAATTCCTGGATGATCTGGTCGGCGGACAGTTTGCGCTCGTCGCGCGGCTTGAGCATCAGATTGAGCGAACCGGTGTTCGACGTCGGCCGCGAGCCGACCGCGCCGACGCTCGACATGAACGAGCGCACGTTGGGGTCGGCGGCGATGATCGCCGCCAGGGCGCGCTGGTGCTCGACCATCGAATCGAACGAGGCGTCCTGCGGGCCTTCGGTCACCGCCGTGATCTGCCCGCTGTCGCCGCTTGGCAGGAAATCCTTGGGCACCTGGGTGAACATCACGCCGGTGAGCAGCACGGTGGCGACGAAGCCGGCGAGCACCAGTCGCGGGTGCGCCATCGCCAGCTTCAAGCTGCGCTTGTAGCCGGAGAGCAGCGCGTCGAAAAAGTGTTCGAAGGCGCGGAAAATTCGGCCGTGTCCTTCCGACTCGGTATGGCGCAGGTAGCGGCTGCAGAGCATCGGTGTCAGCGTCAGCGAGACGACGCCGGAAACCAGGATCGCGGCGCAGATGGTGACCGCGAACTCGTGCAGCAGCCGGCCGACGATGCCGCTCATGAACAGCACCGGGATGAACACCGCGGTCAGCGAGATGGTCATCGAGATGATGGTGAAGCCGATCTCGCGCGATCCCTTGATCGCCGCCTGCAGCGGCGTTTCGCCAAGCTCGATGTGGCGCACGATGTTCTCGAGCATGACGATGGCGTCGTCGACGACGAAGCCGACCGACAGCGTCAGCGCGAGCAGCGAGAGGTTGTCGAGGCTATAGTCGAGCAGGTGCATCACGGCGAAGGTGCCGATCACCGAAATCGGCAGCGCCAGCGCCGGGATCGCCGTCGCCGACAGGTTGCGCAAAAAGAGCAGGATCACCAGGATGACCAGGAAACCGGAGAGCAGCAGCGAGAACTGGACGTCGTCGATCGCTTCGCTGATCGAAATGCTGCGGTCGTAAAGCGTCGTCATGTTGATCGCCGCCGGCAGTTTGGCCTGGAAGCTCGGCATGATGCGCTTGATCGAATTGACCGTCTCGATGGTGTTGGCGCCTGGCTGGCGCTGGATCGCCAGCACGATGGCGCGCTTGTCGACGTTCCAGGCGGCGACGCGCTTGTTCTCGACGCCGTCGATCGGCGTCGCGACTTCCTCGAGGCGAACCGGCGCGCCGTTGCGCCAGGCGACGATCAGCGGGCGGTAGGCGGCGGCGGTGGCCAGCTGTCCGTTGTCCTTGATGGCGAAGGCTTGGCGTTCGCCGTCGATCAGGCCGACCGGCTGGTTGACGTTGGCCTGCGCGATCGCCTGCTGCAGTTCGTCGATTCCCATGCCGCGTGATGCGAGTTGGTCGGGGTTGGCGCGGATGCGAACGGCGAATTTTTGCGAGCCGAAGACCAGCACCTGGGCGACGCCGCTGATCGTCGAGATGCGCTGCGCGAGTTGCGTCTCGGCGTATTCGTTGACCACCGGCAGCGGCAGCGTCGGCGAGCTGAGCGCGATGAAGAAGATCGGCGAGTCGGCCGGGTTGACCTTGCGGAACGACGGCGGCGTCGGCATGGACGACGGCAGCTTGCGCTGCGCCGAGGCAATCGCCGACTGGACGTCCTGCGCGGCGGCGTCGATGTTGCGATCGAGCGAGAACTGCAGCGTGATCGAAGTGGTTCCCTGGGCGCTCGTCGAACTCAATGAATCGAGTCCGGCGATCGTCGAGAACTGTCCCTCGAGCGGCGTCGCGACGGCCGATGCCATCGTCTCTGGCGATGCGCCGGGCAGGCTGGCGGTCACCGAGATGGTCGGGAAATCGACGCTGGGAAGTTCGGAGACCGGCAGCGCGCGGTAGGCGATCAGGCCGAAGATGACGAACGCCGCCATCAGCAGCGTCGTCATCACCGGGCGGCGGATGCACAGTTCGGGCAGGTTCATCGCGTCGCCCTACTTGGCCGTTGCCGCGGGGGCAGGTGGCGTCTTGCTTTGCGTCGCGTCGCGTTGTTTGACCTTGACGCCGGGAGCAAGGCGCAACTGGCCGTCGGTGACGACCGTCTCGCCGGCTTGCAGCCCCTTGGCGATGGCAGTGACGCCGGCGTCGGCGGCGGCCGTGGTAATTGGGCGAACCTCGGTGCTCTGGTCGTCCTTGACGACATAGACGAAATTGCCGTCGGCGCCCTGCTGAACCGCTTCGTTGGGGATGGTGACGGCACCGCTCAAGGTGTCGAGCAATAGCGTCACGTTGAGGAACTGGCCGGGAGTGAGCTTCTCGTCGTCGTTGGGCAGCGTCGCTTTCATCAGAATGGTGCCGGTGGTGGCATCGACCGCGTTGTCGATAAAATGTACGTCGCCGTCGTAGTGGCGCGACGTGTCGCCGGGCAGGCTGACGTCGACCTTCATGCCGCCGGCGGCGGCCATCGCCGCGCGCAGCCGCGGCAGGTGTTTCTCGGGAATCGAGAAAGTGATGAGCAGCGGGCGGACGCGGTTGACGACGGCGAGGACCGTGTCGTTGACCTTGACCGATGATCCGGGGAACACCAGTCGCGCGCCGACGACGCCGGTAAACGGCGCGCGAATGGTGGCGTAAGAGAGCTGCAATCGCGCCACCTCGGCCGCTGCCTTGCTGGCGCGCAGGTTGGCACTGGCCGCCGCTTCGTTGGTGCGGATGTCGTTGACTTTTTCTTCGGAGACGAAGTTGCGCTCCTTGAGTGCCGTGTAACGCGCGGTGTCGGCGCGGCTCTTGTCGATCAGCGCCTGATCGCGCGCCGCGGTCGCTTCGGCCTGTTGCAGACGAGCGGCAAAATCGGTCGCATCGAGACGGATCAGCACGTCGCCCTGCTTGACGTGCTGGCCTTCGGTGAAGAGTACTGCGGCGACCTGGCCATCAACGCGCGATTTGAGCACCACGCTCTCGTACGCTTCGGCGCGGCCGACCACCTTGAGTGTCACCGGAATGTCGCGCGCGGCGGCTTTCGCCGTCGTCACCGGGACCGGCGGTGCTTCGCCTTTCTTTTTTGCATTGCCATCTGAACATGCAGCGAGGGTCAGGAGGCTGATGAGCAGTAAGGCAAGGCGGGTGGCGTTCACGGCAACAGGCTTTCGCTGGAGTAAAGTTCCTCGACGCTTTCGCGGCGCCGAACGAGGTGAATTTGCGAACCGTCGACCATCACTTCGGCGGCGCGCGGTCGGCTATTGTAGTTCGAGCTCATGGCCATGCCGTAGGCGCCGGCCGATAGGATCGCCAGCAGGTCGCCGGCGGCTATCGCCAGCGCGCGCTGACGGCCCAGGAAGTCGCCCGACTCGCAGATCGGCCCGACGACGTCCCAGTGGCTTACTGCACTCTGGCGCGGAGCGACCGGGACGATGTCGTGCCAGGCGTCATAGAGCGCCGGGCGCGCGAGGTCGTTCATCGCCGCATCGACGATCGCGAAATTCTTGGCTTCGCCCTGCTTGAGGTACTCGACGCGGGTGAGCAGCACGCCGGCGTTGCCGACCAGGCGGCGCCCCGGTTCGAGCAGGATCTTGAGTCCGCGTTGCTTGAGCTTGTGCAGCAAGGGTTGCAGGTAGGACTTGACCGACGGCGCCTCTTCGTCCTGGTAGCGGATGCCGAGGCCGCCGCCGAGGTCGATGTGGTGTAGCGCGATGCCGTTGGCGGCGAGCTGGTCGATCAGCAACAGCAGCTTGTCGAGCGCTTCGTCAAACGGCGCCGGGTCGAGCAGTTGCGAACCGATATGGCAGTCGATGCCGATGATTTCGAGGTGGGGAAGACTCGCTGCGTGCCGGTAAATGGCCAGCGCGTCTTCGTAGGCGACGCCGAACTTGTTTTCCTTGAGCCCGGTCGAAATATACGGATGCGTCTTGGCATCGACATTCGGATTGACGCGCAGGCTGATCGGTGCTCGTCTGCCGAGGCTGGCGGCGACGTCGTTGAGCCGTTCGAGTTCGGGCGCCGACTCGACGTTGAAGCACAGGATTCCGGTGGAGAGCGCCAAGCTCATTTCGGCGGCAGTCTTGCCGACTCCCGAAAAAACGATCTTCTTGGGGTCGGCGCCGGCGGCCAGCGCGCGCTTGAGTTCGCCGCCCGAGACGATGTCGAAACCGGCGCCACGGCGCGCGAAGACGCTCAGCACCGCGAGATTGGAATTGGCCTTCATGGCGTAGCAGACCAGCGAATCGATACCGGCGAGCTCATGCAAGAATTCGTCGAGCGAATCTTCGAGCGCGGCGCGCGAGTAGATGTAGCAGGGCGTGCCGAAGCGCGCGGCGATCTCGGCGAGGGGCACGGATTCGGCGTGCAGCTGGCCGTTTTTCAGGGAGAAAGCACTCATCGGGCGGGTTCTTCAGGCGTGTTAAGATCTACGGCGATCGGCTCGGCCGGCGTGACCGGTTCTGCCGGCTCAGCTGGCGTGACTGGTGTCGGCGCGGTGACGGGCGGTTTTAGTCGCGGCGGGGGAAGGTACAGCGGCCCACGCGTGCCGCAAGCGCCAAGAGCAATCGTGAGCAACAGGATGGCGAGCGGGAAGGATCGGCGCATGGGAGATTTGACGAAAATGCAAAATGGTAGCACAGGATGAACGATAGCGAATTCAATACGCTTGCCGACGCGGCGCTCTCGCGCATCGAGACCGGTCTCGACGCTTGCGATGCCGATCTCGATTTTGCGATGGTCAGTGCCGGAGTGCTCGAGATCGAGTTTGCCGACCGCAGCAAAATCATCGTCAACCGGCACGGTGCGGCCAAGGAGCTATGGGTTGCGGCGCGTTCGGGGGGCTTCCACTTCCGCTGGGACGGGCAGCACTGGCGCGATACGCGCGACGGCGGCGAGCTGCTGGCGGCCCTGTCAGCGCTCGTTTCGGCGCAGTGCGGAATGCCTCTGAGTCTTTAATCGACGGGCTTGGAATTGGGATCCTGTTCGGGTTCGGCTTCGACGCTGGTCGGGACGTTTTCCTTGTAGAAGAGTTCCCTGGCCGGTCCCTTGCCGGAACCCGATCCGTCGACGGCGATCAGCCCGTCGGGTTGCGGCATGAACGATTCAGGCACGTCCTTGAGTACTTGGGCCATGTAGGCAATCCACATCGGCAATGCCGCCGAGCCGCCGGTTTCGCGCCCCCCCAGGCTTCTTGGCTGGTCGAAGCCGATCCATGAGCAACCGACGACGGTTCGCTGATAGCCGCAGAACCAGGCGTCGACCTGTTCGTTGGTGGTTCCGGTCTTGCCCGCGAGGTCGCGGCGCTTGAGCGTCGCCGAGGCGCGCGCGGCGGTGCCGTAAATGGTGACGTCGCGCAGCATGCTGTCCATCAGGTAGGCGTTGCGCGGGTCTATCGCCAGCAGCGAAGGGTCGCCGGCGACGGCCGGCTGCGTCTGCGCCAGGACCTGCCCTTTCTCGTTCTGAATTTCGCTCACGATGTACGGCGCAATGCGGAAGCCGCCGTTGGCGAATACGGAGTAGGCGGTGACCATCTGCCACGGCGTCACCGAACCGGCGCCGAGCGCCATCGTCAGGTAAGGCGGGTGCTTGTCGGCGTCGAAGCCGAAGCGCGTCGCGTAGTCCTGAATGAAGTGCACGCCACTGGCCTGCAGCAGGCGGATCGAGACCATGTTCTTCGACTTGGCGAGCGCCGTTCGCATGCGCATCGCGCCCTCGTACTTGCCGTCATAGTTCTTCGGTTCCCAGGCTTGGCTGCCGGTCACCGACGCCGGAAAGCTGATCGGGTCGTCGTGTACGATCGACGCTGGCGTAAAGCCCTTCTCCAGCGATCCCGAATAGATGAAGGGTTTGAAGCTCGACCCCGGCTGCCGCCAGGCCTGCGTGGTGTGGTTGAATTTGTTGCGGTTGAAGTCGAAGCCGCCGACCAGCGCGCGTATCGCGCCGGTTTGCGGGTCGGCGGAGAGAAACGCCGATTCGACCTCGGGCATTTGCGTGATTCGCCAGTTGGCCTTGTCGTCGTTCTGTACGCGGATGATGGCGCCGCGGCGCAGTCGCTTGTTCGGCGGCGCCTTGTCGTCGATCATGCGCGCCGCGAACTTGAGGCCCTCGCCACTGACGGTGACGATTTCGCCTCCGCGCCGGTAAGCGCGAATCTGCTTGGCGTCGGCTTGCAGAATCACTGCCGGGTGCAGGTCAGGCGAGTCGTGAAAGTCCTGCAGCAGTTCGTCGAGCGCTTCGTCCTGCTCCGATTTGATGTCGCTCATCTCGACGTAGGCTTCGGCGCCACGGTAACCATGGCGCCGGTCATAATCGAGGACGCCGCGCCGCACGCTGGCGTAAGCCGCTTCCTGGTCGTTCTTGAGAATCGTCGTATAGACGCGCAGGCCGCGCGTGTAGACGTCGTCAGGGAAACGCTCGGCGGCGATCTGGCGTGCCATTTCAGCGACGTACTCGGCATGTACGGCATACTCGCTGGTGTCGCGTTTGACGACCAGCGCCTGCTTCAACGCCTCGTCGTATTGCTTGTCGTCGATAAAACCGAGCTCATGCATGCGGCGCAACACGTATTGTTGGCGCAAGCTGGCGCGCTTGGGGTTGACCACCGGATTGAACGCCGATGGCGCCTTGGGCAATCCGGCGAGCATCGCGGCCTCGGCGACTGAAATCTCGGCGAGCGGTTTGCCAAAATAGATCTGCGCCGCAGCGCCAAAGCCGTAGGCGCGTTGCCCGAGATAGATCTGGTTGATGTAGAGCTCGAAGATCTGATCCTTGGACAGGTTGTTTTCGATCTTGAACGACAGCAGCGCTTCGTAGAGCTTGCGCGAGTAGGTCTTTTCCGACGACAGGAAGAAGTTCTTGGCGACCTGTTGCGTAATCGTCGAGGCGCCCTGTTTCTTGCCGCCGCCGATGAAGTTGCTGAGCGCGGCGCGAACGACGCCTTGCGCGTCGACGCCGTTGTGTTGGTAGAAGCGCTCGTCTTCTGCCGCCAGGATGGCCTGCTTCATCAACTCCGGAACGTCCTGAATGCGTACCACCGCGCGCCGTTCTTCACCGAACTCGCCGATCAGTTGCTTGTCGGCAGTGTAGACGCGTAGCGGCACCTTGGGCCGATAGTCGGTCAGGATTTCCAGCGAAGGCAGGTTGGGGTAGGTCAGGATCAGAACCACGGCAGCCATGGCGATGGCCATTGCGGCGATGCCGACAATGAACACGATCGGATAAAGAATCCAGCGGGAAACGGTTGGCAAGATGGAGTCCGGGCGAGAGGGCGTAACGCGCCATTATAAACGTTGGTCGAAGGGCTGTGACAGGTCCTGGAAAAGGCGATAAAAATGGCTTTACACTCCGGATGGATGTTGCTAGCATCTAAAGTAGATTATCCATAAATGCGCTAACTACTAATTATTCAAGGGTTTTTTCGACAAGGGGTGGCGATTTGCAACTCGATTTATCGATCTTTAATCCGAAGGCGCGTTCCCTGATCGGTCTCGATATCAGTTCGTCGGCAGTCAAGATGGTTGAATTGGCGAGCGATGGCAAGGGCGGGTATCGCGTCGAACGCTATACGATCGAGGTCCTGCCGCGTGACGCCGTCGCTGACGGCAATATCGTCAATCTTGAGGCGGCCGCTGAATCGGTGCGTCGGGCCTGGAAGAAACTGGCGACCTCGACCCGGCAGGTGGCAATCGCGCTTCCGGCTTCGCACGTCATCACCAAGAAAATCATCGTTCCCGCGGGGCAGCGCGAGGAAGAGCTTGAACTTCAGGTCGAATCCGAGGCCAATCAGTACATTCCGTTTGCCCTTGACGAGGTCAATCTCGATTTTCAGGTCGTCGGACCGGCTGCGTCGTCGCCCGATGAGATCGAGGTCCTGATTGCCGCGTCGCGCAAGGAGAAAGTCGAGGACCGGGTCGCCGTCGTCGAATCTGCCGGTTTGAAACCGGTGGTCATGGATATCGAGTCGTATGCGGTCTTGGCCGCCTTTGAATTGATCGAAAAGCAACTCCCCGATCGCGGCAAAGGGCAGATTGTCGCGCTCGTCGATGTCGGCGCCAACGTCATGAACCTGACGGTGCTGCGCAATGGCCAGCAACTTTATGTGCGCGAACAGGCGTTCGGCGGAAATCAGCTGACCCAGGACATCGCCCGACTTTTCGGCATGAATTTCGAGGAGGCCGAAGCTGAAAAACGGCGCAACAATCTGCCTGAGAATTACGAAGCCGAATTGCTCAAGCCGTTTGTCGAAAGCATGGCGCTCGAAGTTTCGCGCGCCTTGCAGTTCTTCTTTACCTCGACCCAGTTCAACCAGGTCAACCACATCGTTCTGGCCGGCGGCTGTGCCGTTCTTCCGGGAGCTGACGAGGTGGTCGCGTCGCGCACGCAGATCAATACGATTATCGCCAACCCCTTCGCCGAAATGGTGCTGTCCGATCGGGTTCGCGCCAAGAGCCTGCTGGCCGATGCGTCGTCGTTGATGGCCGCGTGCGGCTTGGCGCTGCGGAGGTTCGACGAATGATACGCATCAATCTGCTGCCGCATCGCGCTGAAAAGCGCCGGGCCAGACGCCAACAGTTCTATGGCCTGCTCGGATCGGTTTCGGTTCTCGCCGCGCTGATCGTCTTTCTCGGCTATTCGGTGATCTCGGGATACATCACGGCGCAGGAGGCCAAGAACGATTTCCTCAAGAAGGAGATCGCCGTTCTCGACAAACAGCTCGACCAGATCAAGCGGCTCAAGGAACAGACGCAGGCCTTGCTGGCGCGCAAGCAGATCATCGAGTCGTTGCAGCGCGATCGGGCCGAGGCGGTGCGCCTGCTCAGCGAGATGGTCAAACAGATGCCCGAAGGCGTCTATATTCGCTCGCTCAAGCAGGACGGGGTCAAGGTCTCATTGAACGGTTACGCGCAGTCCAGTGCGCGGGTTTCGACGCTGATGCGCAATATTGAGGCGTCTCCCTGGCTCGAAAAACCGCAGTTGATTGAAATCAAGGCGGTCACGCTCGACAAGCGACGGCTCAATGAATTTTCGATGACCGTTGCGCTCAAGCGCGTCGCGGTCGACGAGGGGGGCAAGAAATGAAATCGCTTACGCTTCCCAAGGTCGATCTCAGGTCGGTGCTCGACGACTTTCGCAATCTCAATCCGAAGGATGTCGGCGCCTGGCCGGTCATCCCCCGGGTGGCGGTGCTGCTTGGTCTGGCCGCGGCGATTTTGCTGGCCGGGTGGTGGTTCGTCTGGAGCGACCAACTCGATGCGCTGGCGGCGCGGCAACAGGATGAGTTAAAGCTCAAGGAACAGTTTGTTGCCAAAAAAACTCAGGCCGTCAATCTTGATCTGTATACGCAGCAATTGAGCGAAATCGATCGCTCGTTCGGCGCACTGCTCAAACAGTTGCCCAACAAGTCGGAGGTTGAAGCCTTGCTGATCGAGATTAACCAGTCGGGGATGGGGCGGGGTCTGCAGTTCGACCTGTTCAAGCCAGGGCAGGAGATCGTCAAGGATTTTTACGCCGAGTTGCCGATCAACGTGCGCTTGACCGGGAACTACCATGACTTTGGCGCCTTTGCCGGCGATATCAGCCGACTGTCGAGAATCGTCACGCTCAACAATATTTCGATCGCGGTTAATCCGCAGGCCAAGGATGGCAGTCTGGTGATGGACGCGGTGACCAAGACTTTCCGCTATCTCGACGATGAAGAGTTGGCTGCCAAAAAGAAGGCGGCGCAGGCCGCCAAGGGTGGGAAGAAATGAGAACGATCGCGGTGGTGCTGGCCAGTCTTGTCCTGGTGGCATGCTCCGGCGGTGATAACGAGGATTTGCGGCAGTGGATGAACGACGCGACCAAGGATATCAAGGGCAGAATCCCGCCCTTGCCGCAAGTCAAGCCCTATGAACCGGTTCCCTACGATGTCGGCAACCTGATCGATCCGTTCAAGTCGTCGAAGGTCGGCGCCGAGCAGAAGAAGTCGGGCGGTAGCGGCATGCAGCCCGACCTCGAGCGGCCGCGCGAGCCCTTGGAAGGGTATCCGCTGGAATCGCTCAAATACGTTGGTGTGATGAGCCGGAAGAAGGTCTCGTATGCCATCATTCAGGTCGACTCTTCCTTGTATCAGGTCAGGGTCGGCAATTACATGGGGCAGAATTTCGGCGTGATCACCAAGATTACTGAAGCCGAGACGACGCTCAAGGAACTCGTTCAGGATTCAGCCGGCGATTGGGTTGAAAGAACAAGCACGTTGTTGCTGCAGGTACCGGAGGGAAAGAAATGAAGCCGATCAAATGTTACCTGCTCTTTTTGGTCAGTGGGCTGTTGCTGGCGGGCACGCCCGCCAGCGCTCAGGAGGCTAGGCCGAATTCGATCGAGTCGATGACCGTCGCGCAACAGGGGGGCGTGCTCAATGTCAAGCTGACTTTCAAGGAGCCTCTGACGGCGCCGCCGCCGGGCTTCAGCGTCGCTTCGCCGGCACGCATTGCGCTCGATTTTGCCAATACCACCAATGGCCTGGGGAAAACGAGTCAGACCTATAACGAAGGCGAGCTTCGGAGCGCCAATGTGGTGCAGGCCGAAGGTCGTACCCGACTGGTGTTGAACCTCAATCAGGCGATGACTTACGTGCCGACGATCGACGGCAACAGCTTGCTGCTGGCCTTGGTTCCCAGTGCGCCGAAGGGCGGTGCCGTCGCGCCGATGGCCGAGCATTTCTCGCAGCCGAGTCCGTCGGCGGACGCCTATAGCATTCGCGATATCGCATTTCGTCGTGGCAAGGACGGCGAAGCGCGAATTACCGTCGATCTTAGCGATTCCAACGCGGGAATCGATATTCGCCAGCAAGGGCAGAATCTGGTCGTCGATTTTGTCAAAGTGAATGTTCCCGACGCACTGCGCAAGCGTCTGGACGTCACCGATTTTGCGACGCCGGTCGTTTCGCTCAATACCGTCCAGCAGGGCAGCAATGCGCGCATGACGATCACGCCGCGCGGTCTGTGGGAACACAACGCCTACCAGACCGACAACCAGTTCGTGATCGAAGTGCGGCCGGTGATCGAGAATCCGAACAAATTGGTGCAGGGGGCTCGTGGCGGTTACCAGGGCGAAAAACTGTCGCTCAACTTCCAGAATGTCGAGGTGCGGCGTTTGCTGCAGGTGATCGGCGAGTTCACCGGAATGAACATGGTCGTCAGCGATTCGGTCGGTGGAGCGATCACGCTGATCCTCAAGAACGTTCCCTGGGACCAGGCGCTGGACATCATCCTGCAACAGAAGGGCCTCGACATGCGCAAGAACGGCAACGTGATCCTGATTGCGCCGCGCGAGGAGATTGCGACCAAGGAGAAACTCGATTACGAAGCGAAGGCGCAGATCGGCGATCTTGAACCCTTGCGCACCGAGAACTTCCAGCTCAATTATCAGAAGGCCGAAGAAATCAAGAAGCTGCTCACCGATTCGACTCAGCGGATGCTCTCGAAGCGCGGTAGCGCCGTGGTCGATACGCGCACCAACATCCTCTTCGTCCAGGACACGCCAAGCCGGCTTGACGACGTCCGGCAGTTGATCGCCAAGGTCGATCTGTCGGTGCGCCAGGTGATGATCGAGGCACGCATCGTCGAAGCCGGCGACAGCTTCGCCAAGAACATCGGCGTGCGCTTGGGCTGGGGCGGGTCGGCGACCAGTTCGGGAGGCACCCTGGCCTTCGCCAATGGCGCGGGCCCGACCCGTATCGGCAGCGATGGCACGTTGATCAGCGGGAATGCCTCGAGCAACGCCTTGGTCAATCTTCCGGCGACGCCGCGCGCCGGGACCGCCGGCACCTTCGGGCTGATGCTTTTCAATAGCGACAAGACCAAGTACCTGACCGCCGAAATATCGGCGCTCGAGGCCGACGGGCGCGGCAAGGTGATCTCGAGCCCGCGCGTCATGACCGCCAATCAGATCGAGGCGATCATCGAGCAAGGCGTCGAAATTCCTTATCAGCAGGCGACGAGTTCCGGCGCGACCAGCGTGACTTTCCGCAAGGCCAATCTGTCGCTCAAGGTCAAGCCGCAGATCACGCCGGACGGGAAAATCACGATGACCTTGGACATCAACAAGGACACTCCGAATACCTCGCTGTCTACCGGCGCCGGCGTGGCCATCGACACCAAGCACGTCAAGACCGAAGTACTGGTCGAGAATGGCGGAACGGTGGTGATCGGCGGAATCTATACGCAGAAGACGAGCGATACCACGCAGCGCATTCCTTTCTTCGGCGACCTGCCTTACGTCGGCTGGTTGTTCAAGAACCGCGAGTGGATCGACGACAAGACCGAGTTGCTGGTTTTTATTACCCCCAGGATCGTTGCCGAATCGCTGGCCGTGCGCTGATTGCGGATTCCGTGTTGACGACACAGCCGGCTGTTGCCGGCTGTTCGCTTTCTTGCCCAGCCTCTGCGGTAGAATGGCGCTGTGGATAAACAATACGGCAAACGCAACGTCTATCTGGTCGGCCTGATGGGGGCCGGCAAGACGACTATTGGGCGCTCGCTGGCCAAGCGGCTGGCGCTCGATTTCGTCGATTCAGACCATGAAATCGAGGCGCGTACGGGGGTGAGCATTCCGACGGTCTTTGAAATCGAGGGCGAGGAAGGTTTTCGCAAGCGTGAATCCCAGGTCATCGCTGACCTCTCGCGCCTCTGCGGGCGCGTCGTGGCGACCGGCGGCGGCGCCGTGCTGCGCGAGGAGAACCGCCGCAACATGAAGGCCAGCGGTTTTGTCGTTTATCTCAACGTGCCGCCGCACACCCTGCTGGAGCGCACGCGTAACGATCGAAACCGGCCGTTGCTGCAAGTCGCTGATCCGCTGCTCAGGCTCAAGGAGCTTTTTGTGCAACGCGACTCCTTCTACCGCGAGGTCGCCGACCTGGTGGTCGACGGCGGTCGCAGCAATGCCCAGGGGGTCCTGCAGCTATTGATCAAGGAAGTTGGGGAACGATGGAAACCGTGAAGGTCGAATTGGGAGCACGCGCCTATCCGGTCCATGTCGGTCAGGGGCTGCTCGGTCGCGGCGACTTGCTGCTTCCCCATTTGCGCCAGCCCAAGGTGGCCATCGTGACCAATACGACGGTGGCACCGCTTTACCTGCAGCGTTTTGCCAAGCCTTTGCGCGACGCCGGCATCGACGTGGTCGAGGTCATTTTGCCCGATGGCGAGCGCTTCAAGAACTGGCAAACGCTCAATACCATCTTCGATGTGCTGCTCGAGCGCTGTTGCGAGCGTTCGACGACGCTGATTGCCTTGGGCGGCGGTGTCGTTGGCGACATGACCGGTTTTGCCGCTGCGTGTTACCAGCGCGGCATGCCCTTCATCCAGGTGCCGACGACGCTGTTGTCGCAGGTCGATTCGTCGATCGGCGGCAAGACGGCGATCAACCACCCGCTGGGCAAGAACATGATCGGTGCTTTCTATCAGCCCGCGGTCGTTCTGGCCGATACCGAGACGCTCGATACCCTGCCAGATCGCGAGTTGCGCGCGGGTCTTGCTGAAGTCATCAAGAATGGACTAATCCGCGATCTGCCTTTTCTTGACTGGCTCGAAGCCAATCTTGAGCGCGTGCTGGCGCGCGAGCCGCAAGCGCTTGAATACGCCATCTGCCGTTCGTGCCAGAACAAGGCCGAAGTGGTTGTCGCCGACGAGCACGAAAACGGTGAGCGGGCCTTGCTCAATATCGGCCATACCTTTGGCCATGCGATTGAGACCGGGATGGGCTATGGCGAGTGGTTGCACGGCGAAGCCGTGGCCGCCGGCACCCTGATGGCCGCCGAGCTTTCGCGTCGGCTCGGCTGGATCAGCGTGGCCGACGTGGCGCGCGTGGAAGCGCTGTTTACGCGTGCCAGCTTGCCGGTATTCGGTCCGGCGATGGAAGTCGATCGCTATCTCGAACTGATGCAGCACGACAAGAAGGTGCAGAACGGAAAATTACGCCTGGTGCTGTTCAGAGAGATCGGCCGCGCCGTGGTCAGCGATTGCGCTACACCGGCGCAAATCGCCGAAGCGATTGGCGCGCGTTCAGAGCATGTCTGAACTTGCCCTTTACGCCGTTTCGCAGGCCGCTTCCCGCGGCCGCAGATACGTCGACGAGCCGCCGTCGCATCGCAGCGAGTTTCAGCGCGATCGCGATCGTATCGTGCATTCAACGGCGTTCCGTCGCCTCGAGTACAAGACCCAGGTTTTCGTTAACCACGAGGGCGATCTTTTTCGCACACGGCTGACGCATACCCTCGAGGTGGCGCAGATCGCGCGCGGCATCGCGCGCGCGCTACGGCTCAATGAGGACCTCGCCGAGGCCATTTCGCTGGCGCACGACCTCGGGCATACCCCGTTCGGGCACGCCGGGCAGGATGCGCTCAACGCGTGCATGCGCGGCCAAGGGGGCTTCGAGCATAATCTGCAGAGTCTGCGTATCGTCGATCTGCTTGAGGAGCGCTACGCGGCATTCGACGGACTCAATTTGACCTACGAGACGCGCGAAGGCATCGTCAAGCACTGCTCTGCCGAGAACGCGCGGCAACTGGGGGAGCTCGGCGAGCGCTTCATCAATCGCACGCAACCGTCGCTTGAAGCGCAAATCTGCAATTTTGCCGACGAGATCGCCTACAACAACCACGATGTCGATGATGGCTTGCGCTCGGGCTTGATTACGCTTGAGCAGCTCGAAGAGGTTACGCTCTTCGCGCGCTATAGCGCCGACGTCAGGGCGGCTTATCCTGGTCTTGGCGGGCGGCGCCTGGTGCACGAAACGATCCGCCGCATGATCAACGTTCTGGTCTGCGACTTGATCGAGACGACCGCCGGCAACATCGTGCGGGAGTCACCAGGCGATCTGGCGGGTGTCAGGCTGAGCGCGCCGCTGGTCGCCTTCTCGGACGAACTGCATGAGGCGCAGCGCGAAATGAAACGCTTCCTGCACAAGAATCTCTATCAGCACTTCCAGGTCTTGCGCATGACCCGCAAAGCCGCGCGCATCGTCAGCGATCTGTTTTCGGCCTTCGTCAGCGACCCGCGCCTGCTTCCCGCGCAGTATCAGGCGGGTGCCGAGCAGCCGCGCAGCATAGCCGACTATATTGCCGGGATGACCGATCGCTACGCGATCCGCGAGCACCGCCGGATGTTTTCGGTGGGCGAGAGCTAAGCGCGACGCGGATTAGTCGCGCTCAGGGTTTTTCCTCTGTGGGCCAGTCCTTGATGTAGGCCTTGAGCAGCTTGTTCTCGAAGCTTCGTTCCTCGAGCACGGCCTTGGCGACGTCGTGGAATGAGATGACGCAGATCATGGTGTCGTCTTCCATTACCGGCACATAGCGCGTGTGCGTACCGACCATCAGGCGGCGCAATTCGTCCAGATCCATCGCCGGATGCGCCGTCGGTGGGTTTGGGTGCATCGCCTCGCTGACCAGTATTTCGGCAATCGGCGGCGTCGGGCCGACGCGGCCTTCGGTCTGGCGTTTGGCCAAGACCTGCAGTACCTCGCGGAATGTCACGACGCCGACCAGCTTGCCGCCGTCCATGACCACGACACAGCCGATATCGTTTTCGGCCATCATGATCACCGCCTCGGAGAGCAACGACTCCGGGTGGACGGCAAACAGCGCAGAATCCTTGACCTTGAGTACTTCCCTGACCTCCATGTAACCCCCTGAAGACAGCTTGTTCGATGGTATATGGTGACCAGGGGCAGCGCGCCGTCCCTGGCCGTCAAATGATCAGCAGTCGTCGCTGGTCAGGACTTCAAAGCAATCAGGACTTCGTCGAGCATCTTCTTGGCGTCGCCGAAGAGCATGCGATTATTGTCCTTGTAGAACAGCGGATTGTCGACGCCGGCATAACCTGACGCCATGCTGCGCTTCATCACGATCGAGGTCTTGGCCTTCCAGACTTCGAGCACCGGCATGCCGGCGATTGGGCTGCTCGGGTCTTCTTGCGCTGCCGGGTTGACGATGTCGTTGGCGCCGATGATCATCGTCACGTCGGTTTGCGGGAAGTCGTCGTTGAGCTCGTCCATCTCGAACACGACGTCGTACGGCACCTTGGCTTCAGCGAGCAGAACGTTCATGTGTCCCGGCATGCGGCCGGCGACCGGGTGAATGCCGAAGCGGACATTGACGCCTTTTTCGCGCAGGAACTTGGTGATTTCATAGACCGTGTGCTGCGCTTGCGCGACCGCCATGCCGTAGCCCGGAACGATGATGACGCTCTTGGCTTCGCGCAGCAGTTCTGCGGTTTCGGCCGCCAGAATCGGATTGACCTCGCCCGCCGGTTCGGCACTGGCGCCGGCAGCCGCTTTCGGCTTGGCGCTGTCGCCACCGAAGCCGCCGGCGATGACGGAGAGGAACTGCCGGTTCATCGCCTGGCACATGATGTACGAGAGGATCGCACCGCTCGAACCGACCAGCGCCCCGGTCACGATCAGCAGGTCGTTATTGAGCATGAAGCCCGTCGCCGCTGCGGCCCAACCCGAGTAGCTGTTGAGCATCGAAACGACGACCGGCATGTCGGCGCCGCCGATCGCCATCACCATATGCACGCCAAAGAGCAACGCGATCACCGTCATCACGATCATCGGCGTCATTCCGGCAGCGATCGTCGGCGCATTCAGGAACTCGCGACCGAAGTAGATGACGATGAGCAGGCCAGCGAGGTTCATCAGGTGACGACCCGGCAGCAGGACCGGCTTGCCGCCGATCTTGCCGGAGAGCTTGCCGAAAGCGACGACCGAGCCCGAGAGCGTGACCGCGCCGATCAGGACGCCGAGGTAGATCTCGACCTCGTGGATGACCTTCTCGGCGTGACCCAGGCTATCGCCAACGGCCGGGTCGATGTAGCTGGCAAAGCCAACGAGCATCGCTGCGAGGCCGACCATGCTGTGCATGAAGGCGACGAGCTCGGGCATTTGCGTCATTTGCACGGTGCGCGCGAGATACACGCCGATCGCGCCGCCAACGGCCATCGCGCCGATGATCCACGGCAATCCGGCTGCCGTGACTTGCGGTCCGAAGACGGTGGCGACGACGGCAATCGCCATGCCGATCATTCCGTAGAGGTTGCCGCGCCGCGAGGTCTCTTGATTCGAGAGACCGCCGAGGCAGAGGATGAAGAGAATCGTTGCTCCGATATAGGAGACAGTTGCCAGACTTCCAGACATTTTAATCTTCCTTTATTTGCGGAACATCGCCAGCATGCGCTGGGTGACGGCGAAACCGCCGAACATGTTGATCGTCGCGAGGACAATGCCGCCGATTGCCAGCCAGCGTATCCATTCCTCCGGTCTCGGTACGCTACCGACGAGCGGTGGCGCGATCTGCACGAGGGCACCGATGGCGATGATGCTGCTGATCGCGTTGGTGACGCTCATCAGTGGCGTATGCAGCGCCGGTTTGACGTTCCAGACGACCATGTAGCCGACGAAGCAGGCCAGCACGAAGACCGTGAAGTGGCCGAGGAAGGCCGCCGGCGCGTGCGCGCCGATGAGCCAGAACAGCACGGCAGCGACACCGAAAATCACCGCCAGCTTGTTGCCGGCCATCGGCTCGCTGCTGCCGCCGTGGCCATGCCCCTTCTTGGCGGCAGGCGCCGCTACGACAGCCGCCGGCTTGGCTGCAGCCGGCGCAGCGGAAGGTTTGAGCGCCGGGGGCGGCCAGCTGATGTTGCCTTCCTTGACGACCGTCAGGCCGCGGATGGCGTCGTCTTCCATGTTGACGTCGATGATGCCGTCTTTGGTCTTGCACAGCTCTTCGGCGAGGCGGAAGAGGTTGGTGGCATAGAGCGTCGACGACTGCCTTGCCAGGCGGCTGACCAAGTCCGTATAGCCGATGATCGTGACGCCGTGCTTGACGACGGCCTGGCCGGGTTCGGTGAGCTCGCAGTTGCCGCCCTGCTCGGCCGCCATGTCGACGATCACGCTGCCGGGCTTCATGCTCTTGACCATTTCGGCGGTGATCAACTTGGGCGCCGGCTTGCCCGGGATCAGCGCGGTCGTGACGATGATGTCCACTTCCTTGGCTTGCTTGGCGTACATCTCGCGCTGGGCTTTCTGAAAGCCCTCGCTCATCACCTTGGCGTAACCGCCGCCGCCGGAACCTTCTTCTTCGTAATCGACCTTGACGAATTCACCGCCCAAGGACACGACCTGATCGGCCACTTCGGCGCGCGTGTCGTTGGCGCGAACGATAGCGCCGAGGTTGGCGGCCGTGCCGATCGCCGACAAGCCGGCGACGCCGGCACCGGCGATGAACACCTTGGCCGGCGGAACCTTGCCCGCCGCAGTGATCTGGCCGTTGAAGAAGCGGCCGAAGGCGTTGGCGGCCTCGATGACGGCGCGGTAGCCGGCGACGCCGGCTTGGGAAGTCAAGGCGTCCATCTTCTGGGCGCGTGACAGCGTGCGCGGCAGCGAGTCGATGGCCAGCACCGTCGCCTTCTTGGCGGCGAGCTGCTGCAGCAGTTCGGGATTTTGTGCCGGCCAGATGAAGGAAAGCAGTGTGCCGCCTTCGCGCAACAGGCCGACTTCATCGCTGTTCGGACCGCGAACCTTGAAAACGATGTCGGACGATGACCATAGCGTGGCGGCGCCTTCGACGATCTGCGCGCCAACGGCGCGATAGGCGTCGTCGCTGAAGTTGGCACCCTCTCCGGCGCCTGATTCGATGGCGACTTTAAAGCCCAGCTTGATCAGCTTCTCGACAACGTCTGGAACTGTCGCAACGCGCTTCTCACCGGCAAAGACTTCCCGTGGTACTCCGATAGTCAGTGGCATTCAGATCTCCATAACTCGTTTCGTAAGGGTGAAAACTGCGGTCTGCAGAGCATTGGTTTACGCAACGCAGACTACCGTCGACAGTTGCGTTAACTGGACAACCGAAAGCCACGGTGGTCAGCAAGGAATAACAGCCCTGTATTTTCACGGCATCTCGACAACGTCCCTGAGCATTTTCTTGATTCTGTCGTCGATTAATCCGGAGCGGTACTCTACCACGAGGCCTATGCCAAAAAAAGGCCAGTTGCGCACTGTTTGCTGATAGTTGAGCGCGCGTTGGCAGAAAAGCCATGGTTTTCAGTGCGGTGTTGAAGGGTGCTGCATCCGCCGCCGCCTTTAAAAAATGGACCTGGATTTCATTGCTGATTCTTGTTCGAATTGGTCTCGAGTTGCCGGCGACGATTTCAATCTTTGCTTGTCCAATTTTCGGCGCCGTCTGAAAGCGCGATGGCGTCCCTGTTGCTGCACTGTTTTGGTGCGGTTTGGCGTTTTGTCCGGGGCTGTTTTCGCGATATACTTGCGGGTCGCTCATTGAATGCATAGGCTGGCCAGCGGCCGGCTTTCTTGACGTTTGGTGTCTTGACAGTCTGTTTTATGTCATTGTTTTGTGAGGATTCGAGTGTGATGGAATCGGCTGTACCTGAGCGGCAAGGGCTCTATGACCCGGCCAATGAGCACGATGCCTGTGGCGTCGGTTTTGTAGCGCACATCAAGGGCCAAAAAAGCCACTCGATCATCCAGCAGGGCTTGCTGATCCTGAAGAATCTGGATCATCGCGGCGCGGTTGGTGCCGATCCGCTGATGGGCGACGGGGCGGGAATTCTGATTCAGATTCCGGACGACTATCTGCGCGACGCGATGGGCAAGCAGGGCGTGATTCTGCCGCGTGCCGGCGATTACGGCGTCGGGATGGTCTTTCTGCCCAAGGAGTCGGCTTCGCGCCTGGCCTGCCAGGAGGAGATTGAACGCGCGGTGCGTTCCGAAGGACAGGTCGTTCTCGGTTGGCGCGATGTGCCGATCAATCACACCATGCCGATGTCGCCGGCTGTTCGCGAGCGCGAGCCGATCATTCGCCAGATCTTCATCGGGCGCGGTGCTGACGTGATGGTCACCGACGCGCTCGAGCGCAAGCTCTACGTGATTCGCCGCCGTGCCGCCAACGCCATTCGCAGCCTTGGGCTCGAGCACGGCAAGGAGTTCTATCAGCCGTCGATGTCGGCGCGGACGATCGTCTACAAGGGCTTGTTGCTCGCCGATCAGGTCGGCGAATACTACGTCGATCTCAAGGATGCGCGCTGCGTTTCGGCGCTGGCGCTGGTGCACCAGCGCTTTTCGACCAATACCTTCCCGACCTGGCCGCTGGCGCATCCGTTCCGAATGATCGCGCACAACGGCGAGATCAACACCCTGCGCGGCAATTACAACTGGATGCGCGCGCGCGAAAAAGGCACCTCGTCGCCGCTGCTCGGCGCCGACCTCGACAAAATCTGGCCGCTGATCTATCCGAATCAATCCGACACGGCGTCGTTCGACAACGCGCTCGAATTGCTGGTGATGGGCGGCTACTCGCTGGCGCACGCGATGATGATGCTGATTCCCGAAGCCTGGGAGTCGCATACCTTGATGGACGAGAAACGCCGCGCCTTCTACGAATACCATGCGGCGATGATGGAGCCGTGGGACGGACCGGCGGCGGTGGCGTTCACCGATGGTCGCCAGATCGGCGCGACGCTCGATCGCAATGGCCTGCGTCCGGCGCGCTACCTGGTCACCACCGACGATCTGGTGGTGATGTCGTCGGAATCCGGCGTGTTGCCGATTCCCGACGAGAACATCGTCAAGAAATGGCGTTTGCAGCCGGGCAAGATGTTCCTGATCGACCTCGACCAGGGGCGCATCATCGACGACCTCGAACTCAAGGAGACCTTGTCGCGGCAAAAGCCTTATCAGGATTGGGTGGCGCGAATCAATATCAAGGTCGACGGCATCGACGCGCCGGCCAATGCGGCAGCGCCAGAGTGTGCCGCGTCGCTGCTCGATCGCCAGCAGGCCTTCGGCTTCACTCAGGAAGACATCAAGTTCATCCTCGAGCCGCTCTCGAAGAGCGGCGAAGAAGCGACCGGATCGATGGGCAACGACTCGCCGCTGGCGGTGCTGTCGAGCAAGAACAAGCCCTTGTACAACTATTTCCGGCAGCTCTTTGCGCAGGTCACCAACCCGCCGATCGACCCGATCCGCGAACAGCTGGTGATGTCGCTGGTCTCCTTCATCGGCCCCAAGCCCAACCTGCTCGGGATCAACGAAATCAACCCGCCGTATCGTCTGGAAGTGTCGCAGCCGGTGCTCTCCTACGCCGACATGGTCAAGCTGCGCAACATCGCCGCCTACACCGACGACAAGTTCCATTCTGCCGAACTCGATATCTGCTACCCGCTGGCCTGGGGCAAGGAGGGCGTCGAAGCGCGCCTGGCCTCGCTGTGCGCTGAAGCGCAAGACGCCGTGCAGCGCGGTGCCGGTCTGCTGATCGTCTCCGACCGCAAGCTGGATAAGGATCACGTCGCCATTCCGGCGCTGCTGGCCACCTCGGCGGTGCATCAGCACCTGGTGACGCATGGCTTGCGGACCCGCGCCGGCTTGGTCGTCGAAACCGGTTCGGCGCGCGAAACGCACCACTTCGCGGTGCTCGCCGGTTACGGCGCCGAGGCGGTCCATCCCTACCTCGCGCTCGAAACACTGCAGCAAATGGCAGGCAGCGACGAGCAGGCGCGCGACAAGGCGGTCAAGCACTACATCAAGGGCATCGGCAAGGGCCTGCTCAAGGTGATGTCCAAGATGGGCATTTCGACCTATATGTCTTATACGGGCGCGCAGATCTTCGAGGCCATCGGCCTGCAGAAGAAAATGGTCGATAAGTACTTTACCGGCACTTCGACGCAGGTCGAGGGGATCGACATCTTCGACGTCATGGAAGAGTCGATTCGTCAGCACCGGCAGGCTTTCAGCGACGACCCGGTGTTGCTTAACATGCTCGATGCCGGTGGCGAATACGCCTTCCGCGTGCGTGGCGAAGAGCACATGTGGACGCCCGACGCCATCGCCAAGCTGCAGCACTCGACGCGTTCCGGCCAGTACCATAGCTACAAGGAATACGCCAAGATCATCAACGATCAGACCCGCCGGCACATGACGTTGCGTGGTTTGTTCGAGATCAAGGCGGCCGGTCCCGCCGTGCCGCTCGACGAGGTTGAAGCGGCCAAGGATATCGTCAAGCGTTTCGCGACCGGCGCGATGTCGCTCGGCTCGATCTCGACCGAGGCGCACAGCACGCTGGCGATCGCCATGAACCGCATCGGCGGCAAGTCGAATACCGGTGAAGGCGGCGAGGACCCGGCGCGTTTCAAGCCGGCCAAGGCCGGCCAGATGGTCTCCGACATCATCGGCAAGGATCGCATCGAACGCGATCTCATGCTCCAGGAAGGCGACAGCCTGCGTTCGGCGATCAAGCAGGTCGCTTCGGGTCGTTTCGGCGTGACCGGCGAGTACCTGGTCAATGCCGACCAGATCCAGATCAAGATGGCGCAGGGTGCCAAGCCCGGCGAGGGCGGCCAACTGCCGGGGCACAAGGTGACCGAGTACATCGGCTATCTGCGCCACTCGGTTCCCGGCGTCGGGCTGATTTCGCCGCCGCCGCATCACGACATCTATTCGATCGAGGATCTGGCGCAACTGATTCATGACCTCAAGAACGCCAATTCCAAGGCGTCGATCAGCGTCAAGCTGGTTTCCGAGGTCGGCGTCGGGACGGTTGCCGCCGGCGTCACCAAGGCCAAGGCCGACCATCTGGTGATCGCCGGTCACGATGGCGGAACGGGCGCCAGCCCACTGTCGTCGATCAAGCATGCCGGTTCCCCGTGGGAACTGGGCCTCGCCGAGACGCAGCAGACGCTGGTGCTCAACCAGCTGCGTGGCCGCGTTCGCGTCCAGGCCGACGGTCAGATGAAGACCGGTCGCGACGTGCTGATCGCCGCGCTGCTCGGTGCCGACGAGGTCGGTTTCGCGACGGCGCCGCTGGTCGTCCAGGGCTGCATCATGATGCGCAAATGCCACCTCAATACCTGTCCGGTGGGGGTCGCGACGCAGGACCCGGTGCTGCGCCGCAAGTTTTCAGGTCAGCCCGAGCATGTCGTCAACTTCTTCTTTTTCGTCGCCGAAGAGCTGCGCGAATTGATGGCGCAGATCGGTATTCGCAAGTTCGATGATCTGATCGGGCGCGCCGACCTGCTCGACATGCGCAAGGGGGTCGCGCACTGGAAGGCGCATGGCCTCGACTACAGCCGCATCTTCTACCGTCCCGAAAACGCCGCAGGCGAACCGGTCAGGCACTGTGAGGTCCAGGATCATGGCCTTGCCAAGGCGCTCGATAACCAGCTGATCGAACTGGCCAAGGCGGCGCTCGACGAAGGCAAGCCGGTCAGGATCGCGCTGCCGATCCGCAACGCCAATCGTACCGTCGGCGCCATGTTGTCTTCGCGCGTTGCCGAGAAATATGGCTATGCGGGGCTGCCCGACAACACCATCCACATCACGCTCAACGGCACGGCGGGACAGAGCTTTGGCGCGCTGCTGGCGCGTGGAGTGACCGTCGACCTCATTGGCGAGGGCAACGACTACGTCGGCAAGGGCTTGTCGGGAGGCCGCATCATCGTTCGTCCGAACCCGGCATTCGCTGGCAGTACGTCGAAGAATATCATCGTCGGCAATACGGTTCTTTACGGCGCCATCGAAGGCGAGGCTTTCTTTGCGGGCGTCGCCGGCGAACGCTTCGCGGTGCGCAATTCGGGCGCCACGGCGGTGGTCGAGGGGGTTGGCGATCACGGTTGCGAATACATGACCGGTGGTACGGTGGTCGTGCTCGGCATGACCGGACGCAATTTCGCCGCCGGCATGTCGGGTGGCGTGGCCTACGTGCTCGACGAAGAAGGCACGTTCGAGTCGCGTTGCAATATGGCACAGGTGGCGCTGGAACCGGTCGAGGAAGAAATTGCCGCGCGTCAGGGCAGTGACTCCGGAGACGAACTCGAAAGCCACGGCAAGGTCGATGTCCGTCACCTCGGGATGGCCGATGAAGTGCTGCTCAAGGGGCTGATCGAGCAACACGCCAAGCACACCGGTAGTTTGCAGGCGCGCGCTATTCTTGACGACTGGGCGGCGAACCTTGGTCGCTTCGTCAAGGTGATGCCTAACGAATATCGTCGTGCGTTGACCGAAATGGCCGCACAAAAGCAACAGGAGGCAGCATAAATGGGAAAGCCGACCGGCTTCATGGAGTATCAACGTCTGGCCGAGGCCTATGTGCCGGTTGCCGGGCGTTTAAAGAACTACCACGAGTTTGTGGCCACGCTCGGCGACGATCAGGCGAAGGTGCAGGGCGCGCGTTGCATGGATTGCGGCATTCCGTTCTGCAGCAATGGCTGTCCGGTGAACAACATCATCCCGGACTGGAATGACCTGGTTTATCGCGGCAACTGGAAACAGGCGCTTGAGGTGCTGCACTCGACCAATAATTTTCCCGAGTTCACCGGCCGTATTTGTCCGGCGCCGTGCGAAGCGGCGTGCACGCTCAATATCAACAATGACCCGGTAGGCATCAAGTCGATCGAGCACGCGATTGTCGATAAGGGTTGGGAAATGGGCTGGGTCGCTCCGCGGCCGCCGAAAACCACAACTGGCAAGAAGGTCGCCATCGTCGGGTCGGGTCCATCCGGACTTGCTGCTGCGCAGCAACTGGCGCGTGTCGGCCACCAGGTGACGGTGTTCGAGAAGAACGACCGTGTTGGTGGCTTGCTCGGTTACGGCATCCCCGACTTCAAGCTCGACAAGTCGCTGATCGCGCGTCGCGTCAAACAGATGGAAGCCGAAGGCGTCGTTTTCCGCACCCGCGTGATCGTCGGCAGCAAAGACTTGCCGGCAGGAATCGCCAACGATGCGCGTGAATTTGTCGCCGCCGATCAATTGCTCAGCGATTTCGACGCGGTGATTCTGGCGGCCGGTTCGGAAGTGCCGCGCGATTTGCCGATTCCGGGGCGCGAGCTCAAGGGCACTTACGCCGCGCTCGAGTTTTTGATCCCGCAGAACAAGGAAGTCTCCGGTGGTCCGGCCAATCCGATCAGCGCCAAGGGCAAGCATGTGATCGTCATCGGCGGTGGCGATACCGGTTCCGACTGCGTCGGCACCAGTTATCGCCACGGCGCGGCGTCGGTTACCCAGTTCGAGCTGATGCCGCAGCCGCCCGAGCAGGAAAACAAGTCGCTGACCTGGCCTTACTGGCCGATCAAGATGCGTACCTCGTCGTCGCATCAGGAAGGTGATACGCAGCGCAAGTTCTCGATCGCGACCAAGGAGTTTCTTGGCGAGAATGGCGTTCTCAAATCGCTCAGGACCGTCGGCCTCGAATGGAAGAACGGCAAGATGAGCGAGGTTGCGGGCAGCGAACAAACGTTTGCCGCCGATCTCGTTTTTCTGGCCATGGGTTTTGTCAATCCGGTCGGTGGCCTGCTCGACGCCTTTGCCGTCGACAAGGACGCGCGTGGCAACGCCAAGGCGACGACCGACGGCGCCGGTTGTTACGCGACCAGCGCCGCCAAGGTCTATGTCGCTGGCGATACCCGTCGCGGGCAGTCGCTGGTCGTTTGGGCGATCCGCGAAGGTCGTCAGTGCGCGCGAGAGGTTGACGCCTTCCTGATGGGGGCGAGCACGCTACCTCGATGAGCGGCGGATCGCCCGGCGGGCGAGTGTTGGAGCGCGGGCCGTGCGGCCCGCACTGGCGAAGGTCGTCAATGCACCAGAGAAGTCGACGTCTTCCTGCTGGGCGAGAGTACGCTGCCGCGCTGATTCAGTGGGCGTGGGCCGCTTCGGCCTTCGCTGAATGTGCATTGCCGTCGGCCGGCGGTAGTGCGCTTTCTTCTGCTTCGGGCACGGCTATGGCATAGTAGTGCCTGCTCAGACCGAGGAATGGATAATGAATCCGGAATTGCAGAAAACCTTGCAGCTTAGCTCGCTGCCTAACACCCTCGACAGCTATATGCTGGCAATTCTGCTGATCATGGTCGCTGCCGGGATTCTGGGCGGCGTCGCCAATTGTTTTCTGAGCGAGCGGCAGCGTGATTCGGCTCGCCGCGATTGGTTAAGGCACACGGTTCTTGGGGTCGTCGCCGCACTGACCGTGCCGCTCTTCCTCAACATGATCGCAAGTAATCTGCTCGAAGCGGCGCGTACCCGCCCGGTTGATTTCTTCGTCTTCGCCGGCTTCTGTCTGATCTACGTCGTCGCTTCGCGCCGTGTCGTCGAAAACGTCGCCGACAAGTTTTTGCGTCAGGTGGCTCAGGTCAAGCAGCCGGATTCGTCGTTGTCAGCGACGCGCGATGAGCCGCCGCCAGGGCCTGAGTCGTTGCCCGCCCTCAAGCCGGAGCTGGCCAAGGAATCGCTGTCGTACAATGACATCGAGATTCTTCGCGCGCTCGCCGAGGAGAGCTACGTCTATGGCAATCTGGTCGGACTCACCGACAAGACCGGCCTGGCGCGAGATCTGGTCAGTGTGCGTCTGACCGTGCTCAAGAATCTCGGTATCATCGAAACCCGCATCAACGACAAGAATGTCCTGCATTGGTACGTTTCGCCTCGGGGGAAACAGATGCTGGGCGAGATCCTTTCCGGGCAGGACGACCGCTAGAACGTCTGTCTCATTTAACAGGTAGCTCACATGAATATCGTCATCCTCGCCGCGGGGCAGGGCAAACGCATGCATTCCAACCTGCCCAAGGTGTTGCACCCGCTGGCCGGCAAGGCGCTGGTGCTGCACGTCATCGATACTGCGCGCAGTCTCGCGCCGCAAACCCTTTGCGTGGTTTATGGCCATGGCGGCGAGGCGGTGCGCCGCACGCTGGACGCGCCGGATCTGGCCTGGGCCTTGCAGGAACCGCAATTGGGCACCGGGCACGCGGTGCAGCAGGCGCTACCGCATCTCTGCGCTGAGGGAACGACGCTGATCCTTTACGGCGACGTACCGTTGATTCGCGCTGAAACGCTCAGGAAGCTGGTGCATGCTGCGCAGGGCGCGCTCGCCATTCTCACCGTCGAACTCGCCGATCCCAGCGGCTATGGTCGCATTGTTCGCGACGGCACCGGCCGTGTGCTGCGCATCGTCGAGCAGAAGGATTCGACCGCCGAAGAGCGGCGCATCAGCGAAATCAATACGGGCATTATGGCCATGCCGAGCGCACTGCTCGGACAGTGGCTCGGTCGTTTGTCGAACGACAATGCGCAGCAGGAGTATTACCTGACCGACATCGTCTCCATGGCGGTCTCTGCCGGACTGCCGATCCGGACAGTGAACCCGACCAACGAGTGGGAAGTGCTCGGCGTCAACAGCAAGGTGCAACTTGCCGAACTCGAACGCATTGCGCAACGCTGCACCGCCGAGCAGCTGATGGAGCAGGGCGTTCGCCTCGCCGATCCGGCGCGACTCGATGTGCGCGGCGAACTCGTCTGCGGGCGCGACGTGTTCATCGACGTGGGCTGCGTCTTTGAGGGCCGGGTCGAGCTCGACGAAGCGGTTGAGGTCGGCCCCAACTGCGTCCTCAAAAATGCCCGCCTTGGCGCCGGAACGCGTCTGGCCGCTTTCACCCATATCGAGGACGCGGTGGTCGGACCCGATGGCCGGATCGGCCCCTTTGCGCGCCTGCGTCCGGGCGCCGAACTGGCTGGCGACGTGCACATCGGCAACTTCGTCGAGATCAAGAAGAGTACGATCGCCGCGCATTCAAAGGTCAACCACTTAGCCTACATCGGCGATGCGATCATCGGCAGCCGGGTCAATGTCGGTGCCGGGACGATCACTTGCAATTACGACGGCGCCAACAAGTTTCAGACGATTATCGAAGACGACGCTTTTATCGGTTCGGATACACAACTCGTCGCGCCGGTCACCGTCGGTCGTGGCGCGACGCTCGGGGCCGGCACCACGCTGACGCGCGACGCACCGGCGGACACTCTGACCGTGTCGCGCGCCAAGCAGGTTTCGATTGCGGGCTGGAAGCGACCGCTAAAAGCGGTAAAAAAATAAGCTGGTGGAGCGTGCGCCGGAGTGTCCCGAGGTTTTCCGGTTGCGCGCAGCACTTCCAATTCACAATTTCTGACGGATCAAAATTATGTGTGGCATCGTTGCCGCGGTCGCCGACCGCAATATCGTTTCCGTGTTGCTCGAAGGGCTGCGCAAGCTTGAATACCGCGGCTACGACTCGGCCGGGCTGGCGCTGATCAACGATTCGGGTCTACAGCGTTTGCGCGCCGTCGGCCGGGTCGCCGAGCTCACGGCGCAGGTCGATGAAGCGGCCGCCAGCGGATGCACGGGAATTGCCCATACGCGCTGGGCAACGCACGGCGTTCCCTGCGAACGCAATGCGCATCCGCATATTTCGCACGGTCTGGCCGTGGTGCACAACGGCATCATCGAGAACCACGAATCGCTGCGTACCCGCCTCAAGGCCGAAGGCTACGAATTTACTTCGGAGACCGACACCGAAGTGGTGGCTCATCTGATCGCCTTCGAGCTCAAAAGTACCCCCGATTTCTTTGCCGCAACGCGCGCCGCGATCGCCCAACTGCAGGGCGCGTATGCGCTGGCGGTGCTCAGCGAAGCTGAGCCGCAGCGCGTGATCGTCGCGCGCGAAGGTTCGCCCTTGTTGCTTGGGTTGGCCGATGATGGCAATTACGCGGCGTCCGATGCGTCGGCGCTGCTACAGGTGACGCGGCGCATCGTCTACCTTGAAAACGGCGATTGCGCCGAACTGATGCGCGGCAGTTATCGCATTACGCGCATCGATGGCACGCCGGTCGAGCGTCGGGAGACGCTCTCGCAGCTTTCCGCCGACGCCATCGAACTCGGCCAGTACCGTCACTACATGCAGAAGGAGATTTTCGAGCAGCCGGCGGCGCTTGGCAATACGCTTGAAATGCTTGGCACCGCGCGCAGCATTCAGCCCGGATTGTTTGGCGCCAGTACCGAAGCGGTGCTCGGCGACGTCCGCCAGGTGCTGATCATCGCCTGCGGTACCAGCTACCACGCTGGCCTGGTCGCACGATACTGGCTTGAGGCGATTGCCGGAGTTCCTTGCAGCGTTGAAGTGGCGAGCGAATACCGTTACCGCCAATCGGTCCCCGATCCGCAGACGCTGGTCGTCACTCTCTCGCAATCGGGCGAAACGGCCGACACGCTGGCCGCGCTGCAGCACGCCAAATCGCTGGGCATGATGCACACGCTGTGCATCTGCAACGTTCCCGAGTCGTCGCTGGTGCGCGAAAATGCGCTGCGTTTCATCACGCGTGCCGGTCCCGAGATCGGTGTCGCGTCGACCAAGGCGTTTACCACACAACTCGCCGCGCTCTACCTGCTCACGCTGACGCTGGCCAAACTGCGCGGCACTCTCTTGCCGCAGCGCGAGGCAGAAGAGTTGCAGGCCTTGCGCCACTTGCCGATTGCGCTATCCAAGGTGCTCGAACTCGAACCGCAGATCCGCGCCTGGGCCGCCGACTTCGCGATGAAACCCAATGCGCTTTTTCTCGGACGCGGACTGCACTACCCGATTGCGCTCGAAGGCGCGCTCAAGCTCAAGGAAATCAGCTACATCCATGCCGAGGCCTATCCGGCGGGTGAGCTCAAGCACGGACCGCTGGCTTTGGTCGACAAGAACATGCCGGTCGTTGCCGTCGCGCCCAATGACTTGCTGCTCGAAAAGTTGAAATCCAATCTGCAGGAAGTGCGCGCGCGCGGTGGCGAACTCTACGTGTTTGCCGACGCCGGCAGCGGAATGAAAGAAACCGACGGTGTGCACGTCATCCACTTGCCCGAGCATTACGGCGAGCTTTCCGCGCTGCTGCATATCGTTCCTTTGCAACTGCTCGCTTATCATGTGGCGCTGGTGCGTGGAACCGACGTCGATAAGCCGCGTAACCTGGCAAAATCGGTGACCGTCGAGTGAGTCTTTAGCCGGGAAGCTTCCGCCCGATGCTCTCCGATCCAGCCTTTATCGCCGTCGCTGTGCTGGCGGTGCTGCTCATCGGTCTTTCGAAGTCCGGCTTTGGCGGCGCCATGGGAGGGCTGTCGGTACCGCTGATGTCCTTGCTGATCACGACGCCTCAGGCGGCGGCGATCATGCTTCCGATTATGCTGGTGCTCGACGCGCTTGGGCTGGTGGTGTTCCGAGGTAAGAGCGATCGCGCCAATCTGCGCATCATCATTCCCGGCGGGATGATCGGCATCGTGCTTGGCGCACTCACCTTTCATTTCGTCGATGCCCGCTGGATCAAGGCAGTGATTGGCATCGAAGCGCTGCTTTTTGGCGTCGATCGGCTGCGCCAGGTTCGTGCTGCTGGCGGCGAAACAGGCGTGCCAGCTGTCGCCAAGGGCTTGTTCTGGAGCAGCATTTCCGGCTTCACCAGTTTCATTTCGCATGCCGGCGGGCCGCCGATCCTGCAGTATCTGCTGCCCCAGGGAATGGATCGGGTGCGGTTGGTCGGCACCACCACCATCTTCTTTGCGGTGGTCAATTTCGCCAAGCTTCTGCCCTATGGCGTTCTCGGCTTGCTCGACATGAGCAACGCCACCACCTCGCTGGCCTTGCTGCCAGTAGCACCGGTCGGTTACTGGATTGGGCTGAAATTGCTCAAACGACTGCCGGTGGCGCCGTTCAACCTGGTCGTCGCCATCGCCATGCTGCTCACCGGCCTCAAGCTGGTTGCCGACGCCCTGCTGAACTAGCTAATGCATAACGCATAGCAAGGATCGCTTGGGGTTTTTCCTGGTTTTGGATTTGCGCGAACTTCGGACATTGCGGCGCGTTTATCGCGCAATGGAGCCGATCTCGCAAGACATAGCGGTTTGCGAAGCCTACTATTCAAAAAAAAAACAAAAAGCGTCTTGTAGATCGGTTACCCGGAAACAGGAGTTGGAAATGGGCACAGACTGCGTAATATCGGTTGTCTCCAGCGCGACCCGAGGTCAAGAGCCTCTGGTTGCTTCCTCCCTGTTCGCCGTCCTCATGCCGGCCACGCCGCGAAGACGGCCCTGAGTCACCGCTGGTCCCGCTGGACGAGAGCGGCGCCCGAGTGTCCAAACGTCCGTCGATACCATCCCCACCTGATTCATTAGCCTGAATGAGGAGAACCAAAAATGGCGATAAGCGAACCCAAGAAGACCCGCATCAACGAAGAACAGCAGTAGAGATTCGATGAACTGTTTGCGAGCGCAGCAAGCGCTGGTGAACAAGTCGTTCGGCAAAGGATTGTCCGGCGACGCTTTGGAACTCAAGGAAATCGTTACCCCGGAAGGGAGGCAGATCGAGGTGCTTGCTTCCGGTCGGGGTGGCAATTGGATCGGCGTTTTTTTAGATCAAATTTTTTTACTGAGGAAATAGAAATGAGCAGACAGAACAATATGCCCGAGCGTTATGCCGAGCTGAAGCTGAACGAAGACCAGATCAACGAAGTTGAAGAGGCGTTTGCCAAGGCCGACAAGGCCCAGAAAGAGTTTGAAACCTGGAGCCAGGAAGCGATCGATCGCACGATTCGTTCGGTGGCGCAGATCGTCGCCAACTCCAAGACCTTCCACCAGCTGGTCGAGATGGGTATCGCCGAAAGCGCCTTCGGCGATCCGATCAGCCGTGAAGCTAAGCGCTTCAAGATCCGCGGGATCCTGCGTGACTGCCTCAGAGAAAAATCGGTCGGTATCGTCGAGGAGATTCCCGAGAAGCGCATCGTCAAGTATGCCAAGCCAGTTGGCGTCATCGGCTGCGTGATCCCGGCGACCAATCCCGACCTGACCCCCGCCGGCAACGCGATCTACGCCATCAAGGCGCGTAACGCCATCATCTTCTCGCCGCACCCGCGCACGCTCAAGACCAGCCGCAAGACCGTTGAACTGATGCGTGAAGGCCTCAGGAGAGTCGGTGCGCCGGAAGATCTGGTGCAGATCCTCGGTTACAAGGCCAAGATCAACAAGGGCATTTCGGAAGCGCTGATGACCAAGGTCGATCTGATCATCGCGACCGGCGGGCAGGGCGTCGTGCGTCGTGCCTATATGTCGGGTACGCCCGCTTTTGCGGTCGGCGCGGGCAACGCCACCATGGTCTGGGACGAAACGGCAGCGCAGGATCTGCACAAGGCCGCGTTCAACACCATGCGTTCGAAGACGTCGGACTTCGGTTCGGGCTGTTCCGCTGACGGCAATATCCTGATCCACGAGAGCATTTGGGACGCTTCGCTCAAAGAACTGGTCGCCGTCGGCGGTTACATGCTGTCCGAGGCCGAGCAAGAAGCCATGAAGAAGGTCATGTGGGACGCCGAAGGCCACCGCCTGTCGGATACCGTCGCGCTGTCGCCGCAAGACATGGCCAAGGCCGCCGGTTTCGCGATTCCGGAAGACCGCAAGTTCCTGATCGCATCGCATGGCACGGGGATCTACAACTCGACCCCCGCCGGTCAGTGGTGCGTCGAGAAGTTGACGACGCTGTTGGCGGTGCACAAGTACACGGGTGAATTCCAGAACGCGATCGACGCCGTCCAGGCCATCCACCAGGTCGGCGGCATCGGCCATTCGGTCGGGATCTTCTCGTTCGACGAAGCGCACATCCATCGTCTCGCATTGGTTGCCCGCGTCGGCCGGATCATGGTCCGTCAGCCGCAATCGAAGGCCAATTCCGGCAGCATGAACAACGGCATGCCGATGACCTCTTCGATCGGTTGCGGCACCTGGGCCGGCAACGCCACCTGCGAGAACATCCACCTGCATCACTACATGAATCTGACGTGGGTTTCCAAGGAGTTCGACAAGCCCGACACGATGGACGACTCTGAACTGTTCGGCGAGTTCTACGATGCCGAGCTGGAAAAGATTCAATACTCACCCTACTAATAAGCAGCGCGTAATCCCGACGGCGCCATCGCTACCGGCTGCAACGAGCAGCCGGTGCGATGGCGGCCCTGGATGAACTGAATATCGAGGACGTTTCAATGGACAAAATGACGTTAGCCTGGCCTGAAAAGGTGACCTTCTGCGAAGTGGGCCTGCGCGATGGTCTGCAGAATGAAAAGACGATTCCCAGTGTCGAACAGAAACTGGAACTTCTCAATTCGGTGGTCGCCTCCGGCGTAAAAATCATCGAAGTCGGCGCCTTCGTTCATCCCAAAGCCGTTCCGCAGATGGCCGATACCGACGCGCTGTGCCGCGCCATGAAGAAGGTCGATGGCGTCGAGTACCGTGCGCTGGTGCCGAACATCAAGGGCGTTCAGCGCGCTTTTGACGCGGGTCTGACCAAGGCCAAGCTGACCGTTTCGGCCAGCGAAGCGCATTGCCTCGCCAACTTTAACAGCACGCCGGTCAAGATGGTCGAGGGCTTCGCCGACTGCGTTGAATTCGCCGCGAAGAACAATATGGTGCTGTCGGGGGCAATTTCGACCTCGTTCGGTTGCCCCTTCATCGGCAAGGTTCCTGTCGAGATGGTCGAAAATGCGGTGCGCAGCTTCGTCAAGCTGGGGATCACCGAACTGTCGCTGTCCGATACGACAGGGATGGCCAACCCGCGCCAGGTTTTCGACCTGGGTACGCACATGATTCGGGCCTTCCCCGAGGTGCAGTGGGTGATGCACTTCCACAACACCCGCGACATGGCCTTGGCCAACATCGTCACCGCCATCCAGGCCGGTGTCCGCCTGTTCGACGGCGCTTTCGCCGGGCTTGGCGGCTGCCCGTTTGCGCCGGGGGCGTCGGGCAATGTCGCCAGTGAAGACGTCATTCACATGCTGCACGAGATGGGCATAGAGACCGGCGTCGATCTGCTCAAGGCCATGGACACCGCCCGGATGGCGGCGCGCTTCGTCGGTCATGAAGCGGGCAGCGCCGTACTCAAGGCGGGCCGCTGCCAGGATCTGGTCAAGGAAAAAGCCAAGGCCCAGAACAACAAGTAGTTGCGCCAAGACCTAGAACGACAGAACGACGACGCACCGCGGCACTCCCGCGGTGTTCAACAAATTAAGGAGCATTTGATGAAGGACCTGATTTCCAACCAGCTGATCAAGTATCTCGAAGCGCGCGGCGTCGAGCACATCTTCGGCCTGTGCGGCCACACCAATATCGCCGTGCTCGCGGCGCTCTCGAAGAGCAAGAAGATCAAGTTCATCAACACCCGCCACGAACAGATCGCGGCGCACGCCGCCGACGGTTATGCGCGCGCGACCAAAAAAGCGTCGGTGCTGCTCTCGCACCTCTCGCCCGGCCTGACCAACGCCGCCACCGGTGTCGCCAACGCTTCGCTCGACTCGATCCCGATGGTCGTGATCGCCGGCGACGTGCCGACGCATTACTTCGGCAAAGGCCCGCACCAGGAAGTCAACCTGCACGCCGACGCCTCGCAATGCGAGATCTATCGTCCGTTCTGCAAGCGCGTCTGGCGTGTCGATTCGGCGCACCTGTTCCCGGAGATCCTCGAAAAGGCGTTCATCCTCGCCGAGTCGGGTCGTCCCGGCCCGGTGTTGATCGACGTGCCGATGGACATCTTCTCCAAGGAAGTCGACGTCGCGTTGTTCGAGCGCGTGCTCAAGAACGTTCCCAAACTGGCCAAGCCCTCGCTCGACGAAGAAACCGCCGAGAAGATCGTCAAGCAACTGCTCGCCGCCAAGACCCCGCTGCTCTACGTCGGCGGCGGCATCATGCTCGCCGATTGCACCACCGAGTTGCGTGAGTTTGCCGAACATCTGCAGATCCCCGTCGCCCATACGCTGATGGGCAAGGGCGCGCTGCCCGACGACAACCCCTTGATCCTCGGCATGACCGGTTTCTGGGGAACCAAGTTCATCAATGAGAAGTGCAAGGGCGCCGACTGGATTCTCGGCCTCGGAACGCGCTTCTCCGAAGCCGATTGCAGTTCGTGGGAAAAAGAATACACCTTCAATTTCGGCCCGACCCAGCTCATCCACATCGACATCGACCCGTCGGAAATCGGCCGCAACTATCCCGTTGCGATCGGCGCCGTCGCCGACCTCAAGTCGGCGCTCAAAGCGCTCTTGCGCGTCGCCAAGAAGCTCTGTCCGGCCGGCGTCAAGCGTCCTGAATTGATCAAAGAGATGGCCGCCAATCGCCAGACCTTCGTCGCCAGCAACAAGGAATGGAGCGAAAGCAACGATTTTCCGATGGCGCCGCAACGCATTCTGGCCGACTTGCGCAAGGCACTGCCGCGCGATTCGATCATCTGCACCGACGTGGGCTGGAACAAGAACGGCTTGGCCCAGCAATACCCGGTCTATGAGCCGGGCAGCATCTTCACGCCGGGCGGCTTCGCGACGATGGGCTTCGGCTCGCCGGCGGCGATGGGCGCCAAGGTCGCGTTGCCCGATCGCGTCGTCGTCGCGCTGGTGGGCGACGGTGGCTGGGGGCAAAACCCGGCGGTGCTGGCGACCGCCAAGGAAAGCAATATTCCGGTGATCTGGGTGATCATGAACAACCACGCTTTCGGCACCATCGCCGGGCTCGAGCTTGCGCACTACGACACCACCTTCGGCACCGTGTTCGAAGTCGACGGCGAAACCTATTCGCCCGACTACGCGGCAATCGCGCGCGCCTACGGCATCGAAGGCATCACCATCAACCAGGCCGATGAACTGCTGCCGGCGCTGCAAAAGGCCGTCGCCATGAAGAAGCCGGTGGTGATCGACGTCTACATGAAGAACATTCCGACGCCGACCGCGGGACACTGGAACATCATGGACATCTACTCGCCGGGCAAGAAGGTCCATCACGTGTCCACCGACAAGAAGTAACTCGATTAACGACTAGAAACCAAGGGGGCTGGCGCCTGAGCGCCAGGCCACCTTTCCTGGAGGGGAAGCAATTGGCACAACAGTATTCATTGGCTCATCTGACGGTACTCGGCTGCGCGCCACCGGAGATGACCTATATCGCCGCGCGTGCGGGCTACGACTTCGTGAGCATCCGCCCGATCTACATGGGATTGCCCGGCGAGCCTAATTATGCGCTGGCGGAAAACCCGCAAATGCTCAAGCAGACCAAGCGCGCGCTCGCCGACACTGGCGTCAAAGTGCACGACATTGAACTGGCACGCATCTACGACGACATGCACCCGACCAAGTACCTGCCGGCAATGGAAGTCGCCGCCGAGTTGGGCGCCAAGGCCGTGCTGTCGAGCATCTGGACGACCAACCGCGAGTACGCGATCGAGAAATTCGGCGAGGTCTGCGACCTGGCCAAGACCTTCGGCATGAGCGTCGATCTCGAGTATGTACCGATCGCCGGCGTCAACACGCTGGCCGGCGCCGTCGACGTGCTGCGCACCGCCCGCCGCGACAACGCCGGGCTGATGATCGACGTCCATCACTTTCACCGTGCGCTTGACAAGCCCGCGGATCTCGACGGACTGCCCAAAGAGTGGTTTCACTTCGCGCACTTGTGCGACGCCCAGGGCGAGATCCCGGCCGACCGCGCTGAGATGACGCGCATCCTGCGCGAGGAGCGGCTCTACGTCGGCGAAGGTGGCATCCCGGTCGCCGACATCCTCAACCGGCTTCCGGAAATGGTTTACTCTATCGAGTTGCCGCACCTCGCGCGCGCCAAGGAGTTTGGTTACGCCGAGCACGCTTTCCGCTGCCTTGAGTCAGCCAAGGCCTATGCTGCGGCGAATCCGCGTTCCCTGTAAGCAACCAACCTACAAGAGAAAATCGATGTCACCACTTATTAATGTATCCGCACTAAGGAGAGTCGCATGACTCGCATCGTTGATTGGTATTTTCACGCGCTCAAGGCGATGGTCGTCTTCTTCATCGCGTCGATGGTCGTTCTGGTGCTCGGCAACGTGATCCTGCGCTACGGTTTCAACTCAGGGATTACCGTTTCCGAGGAGCTTTCGCGCTGGGGCTTTGTCTGGCTGACCTTCACCGGTGCGGTCATCGCGATGCGTGAGCACACGCACTTGGGAATGGACACCGTCGTCTCCAAGCTGCCGGTGCTCGGCAAGAAGATCTGTTATGTCTTGAGTCACGTCATCATGATCGGTTGCGTGCTGTTGTTCATGTCCGGTGCCTATGACCAGACGATGATCAATATCGGCGTCGAAGCGCCTGCCTCGGGTCTATCCTCCGGCTTCTTCTACGGCGTCGGGCTCTTCTTCGGCGTGCCGGCCTTGCTGATCCTGCTCTATGACCTCTATATGATGGTCAGCGGCCAGCTCAAGGATGAAGAACTCGTTCGCATCCGGGAGTCTGAAGAGGAACTCGATGAAGCCAAGCTCGAAGAGCTGCAGCGCGAGATGGAAGAAGAAACCGCACGACTTGCCGCAGAACGCAAGAAACAATAGGGGGCATCATGACCATTGCTATCTTTACCTTCTCCTTGCTGGGCGCCATGGCGCTCGGCATGCCGATCGCCTTCGCGCTGCTCGCCTGCGGCGTCGCGCTGATGGTTCATCTACAGATGTTCGACGCGCAGATCATCGCGCAGAACCTGATCAACGGCGCCGACAGCTTTCCGCTGATGGCCATCCCGTTCTTCATGCTGGCTGGTGCGACGATGAACGCCGGCGGACTGTCCAAGCGCATCATTCACGTCGCCATGACGCTGGTCGGGCATATCCGCGGCGGACTCGGTTACGTCGTGATCCTCGCCGCCTGTATCCTGGCGTCGCTGTCGGGTTCGGCGGCGGCCGACGCTGCGGCGATGTCGGCGCTGCTCTTTCCGATGATGGTCAAGTCGGGCTACAACCCCGCGAAATCGGCGGGTTTGATCGCCTCGGGCAGCATCATCGGGCCGATGGTTCCGCCGTCGCCCAACCTGATCCTGTTCGGCGTGATCGGTGGTCTGTCGATCACCAAGCTGTTCATGGCGGCGATCGTTCCTGGCTTGATGATCGCCACTGGGATCACCATCGCCTGGTGGTGGGTCGCGCGCAAGGAAGTCCTTGAAGTGCCGCCGAAGGCGTCGCACAAGGAAGTCATGCAGGCGATCCGCGATGGCGCCTGGGCGCTGGTGATGCCAGGCATCCTCATCTTCGGTCTGAAGTTCGGCATCTTCACGCCGACCGAAGCCGGCGTGGTTTGCGCCGCCTACGCGATGTTCGTCTCGCTGTTCATCTATAAAGAGCTCAAGGTCTCGCAGATCTATTCTGTTCTGGCATCCGCCGGGCAGACCGCTGCGATCGTGATGTTCCTGGTCGCCGCGGCGCTGGTCTCGGCATGGCTGATCACGATCGCCGAGATCCCGCAGCAGTGCATCGATTTGCTCAGGCCGTTCATGGGCAGCAAGATCGCGCTGATGATTGCGATTAACATCTTGGTCGTCATCGTCGGCACCGCGCTCGACATGACGCCGACGATCATGATCCTGACGCCGGTGCTGCTGCCGGTGGTGGTCGCCGCCGGCATCGATCCGATCTACTTCGGTGTCGTGTTCATCATCAACAACGCGATCGGCCTGGTGACGCCGCCGGTCGGAACGACGCTCAACGTGGTGTGCGGGGTCTCCAAGGTCAGCATGGACGACATCATCGTCGGCGTCTTGCCGTTCATGTACGCGCAGCTGATCGTGATGAGTCTGCTGATCCTGTTCCCCGATCTGGTGTTGGTGCCGATGCGCTGGTTCATGGGCGGCTGAAGTTGGAAGGGACGCGCGGCGACGCGCGTCCTGGCGGTACTGTAAGTCGATGTGGCAGTTCTGTACGGATGGCCTCTCCGATTCGGGGCTTTGTATTATCAAGGAGATGAAAACGTGAAAATAAGCAAATTTGCGGGGCAGGTAGCGTTCGCGGTGTGCGGTCTGGTCCTTGGCGCGGTTGCGCAGGCGCAGGTCGGCGAACACACGTTCAGGTTGTCGCACGCTGGCGCGACGGGCCATCCGGGCGTCCTCGGGGCCGAGAAGTGGGCTGAGCTCGTCAAGCAGAAGAGCGGCGGCAAGATGCAGATCAAGGTCTTCGCCAACGGCGTTCTCGGCGGCGACGTCCAGGCGTTGTCGGCAGTTCAGGGCGGTACCGTCGATTTCACGTCGATGAACTCGGGAATTCTGCAAACGCAGGTCAAGGAATTCGCGATTTTCGACTTCCCGTTCATGTTCGAGAACGGCAAGGAAGCCGACGTGATTCTCGACGGCGCTTTCGGCAAGAAACTCGGCGACATGTTGCCGGCCAAGAACCTGGTCAACCTCGCGTACTGGGAACTGGGCTTCCGCGAATTGACCAATAGCAAGCGTTCGCTCAACAAGATGGAGGACATTGCCGGGCTCAAGATTCGCGTGATCCAGTCGCCGATCTACATCGAAACGTTCAACGCGCTCGGTGCCAATTCGGTTCCGATGCCGTTCACCGAAGTGTATACGGCGCTCGAGCAGAAGATCATCGATGGCCAGGAAAACCCCTACTCGGTGATCGAGACGAGCAAGTTTGCCGAAGTCCAGAAGTTCCTGACGGTCACCAACCATATCTACAATCCGCAGTCGGTGCTCGCCAGCAAGAAGAAATGGGACGCGCTGACCAAGGATGAGAAAGACATCCTGACCTCGACGCTGGTCGAAGCGACCAAGTGGCAACGTGAGAATTCACGCAAGATGTCCGACGAATCGTTGGCCAATCTCAAGAAGACGATGACGGTCAATGTGCTGTCGTCCGAGGAGATCGCCAAGATCCGCGCCAAGATCAAGCCGGTGATCGACAAGTTCAGCACCAGCGTCGGTCCTGAGCTGGTCAAGGAACTGCAGACCGAGCTTGAAAAGGGCCGCAAGAAATAAGCGCCGCGCTAACAGGTGCCTGGAATTCCCGCCCAGCGCGGGTATTCCAGCGTTCCTCAACAAACACACGACAGGCAAACAGCAATGATCAGTGGCAAGACGACATTAATTGCGCACATCGGCTATCCGACCGAAGCCTTCAAGGCGCCTTTGATTTACAACCCGTGGTTCGACAAACACGGGATCGACGCGGTGGTGGTGCCGATGGGCGTCAAGGCCGAGGATTATCCGACCTCGTTGAAGTCGATATTCAAGTTTTCCAACATCCATGGCGCGCTGGTGACGATGCCGCACAAGGTCACGACGGTCGGGCTGGTCGACGAATGCTCGACGACCGCCAAGATTGCCGGATCGGCCAATGCCATCTTGAAGCGTCCCGACGGCACGCTGCTCGGCGACATGTTCGACGGTACCGGATTCACGCGCGGTCTGCGGCGCAAGGGCTTCGTCTTTGCCGGCGCCAAATGCCTGGTGATCGGTTCGGGGGGCGTCGGTTCGGCGATCGCCGCGTCGCTCGCCGCCGATGGCGTCGCCGCGCTCTCGCTGTTCGACACCAATACGGCATCGGCCGAGGGGCTGGCTTCTCGCCTGACCACCTATTACCCCAAGCTCGAAGTCACGATCACCTCGACCGACCCCGCGGGTTACGACCTGGTGGTCAACTGCACGCCGCTCGGCATGAAGCCCGACGACCCGCTGCCGTTTGACGTCTCGCGCCTCTCGCCGTCGACCTTCGTCGGCGAAGTGGTGATGAAGACCGAGATCACGCCGCTGCTGGAAGCGGCACGCAAGTTGGGCTGCCGCTATCAAGTGGGAACCGACATGCTGTTTGAAATGATTCCCGCCTATCTCGAGTTCTTCGGTTTCGGTACTTCGACGCCTGACGAACTGCGTTCGGTCGCCAAGATCGCTTACTGATTGTGCTGCCGGAGCCTGCCAGGCTCCTGGCCGGCCCCGGAGGCTGTTTTCGGGATTACTCCGCGGTCGGTCGGCGATCGTTCACGCTCTTTTTTGGCAGACTTCGCGGTCTGCTTATTCGCCTTTGAGTGACCTCATGCTGCTGCGCATCATAGGCATCGTCTTCCCGATCTTCATCATCGTCATGCTCGGCTATTTCTATGGCCGTCGCCATCGTCCGGAGATGCTCGCCGCCAACCGGCTCAACATGGAGGTCTTCATGCCGGCGCTGATCTTCTCGGCGCTCGCCGGCCGGACCTTCAACCTGGCCGACAACCTTGAACTCGTCGTCGGTGCCGTGGTGGTGGTGATCGGTTCGGCGCTGCTTGCCTGGCCGCTGGCGCGGCTGCTCGGCTACGAGCCGAAAACGCTGGTGCCGCCGGTGATGTTCAACAACGTCGGCAATATGGGGCTGCCGCTGCTCTTGCTGACCTTCGGCGACCAGGCGCTGGGTGCCGCGGTGGTGCTGATGTTGGTCGTGACCTTGCTGCAGTTTTCGCTAAGCCCGTGGCTGCTGGGCGGCAACTCGCTGCTCGCGACGATCTGGCGCGAACCCTTCATCGTTGCGGCAGCGCTCGGCGTTGCCGTGAGCCTGGGCGGGGTGACGCTGTGGGCACCGCTGATGGCGGCGAGCAAGATCCTGGGCGACATCTCGCTGGGCCTGATGATTTTTTCGCTCGGCGTTCGGCTGTCGTCGGCCAGACTCGGTGCCTGGGGAATCGGCGTGGTCGGCGCCATCGCGACGCCGCTGACCGGCATGCTGATGGCCTGGGGCTTTGGCGAAATTGCCGGCCTGAGTCGTCACAGCCTGGACATCCTGTTCATTTTCGGCGCGCTGCCGCCGGCGGTTTCGGGCTTCATCTTCGCCGAGCGCTACGATCAGGAGCCTGACAAGGTCGCGGCGATCGTGATGATTGGCAACGCGGCGGCGCTCTTCTTCGTTCCGCTGGCGCTGGCGTTACGCCTTTGAGGTGCCTCTTCGATTTTGCGGCGTGTCGCTCAAGGCCTGCGCCAAGGCGTCGCCATGGCCGGCAAGGCGCGCATCTTGGCAGCAGCACGAATTCGAAAAACGCGTGTTTTTTTGCAATACGCGCAATGCCTGGGTTCGTATGCTCATCGCTGATATTCATTCGTTCTTGTTCCAAGCCTTCAAAAGACCAATAAAAATTTCGTGGGGTAGTGTTCCTGTATTTGGTGTCGTTCGAGCGGGCAATCATGACTAAGCGAAGAGAGTTGCTTGGGGCGCACAGCGCCCACATCCTCGGATCCGATGGGCATCCCGTGCTAAGCCGGCCCGTGGGCTGGAAAGGACTATTGCTCGAACGCAAGCAAATCCCCGTGTTTGCCGAATGTGGCCCGCAGTTCTCCGGAATGCCGGTGGTTATCGCTGCACGGACCCATGCCTCGGGCCGACGCTGGTATCGATGCAATGGAACAACACAGGAGGTGCCAATGGCCGCGCCTGGCGTCGATCTGCTGGGGGCCGACTATGAGCGCGATTACGGGCGCTGGGAGTGCGAACCCGGCGGCGAAACGATCTGTCTGCGCTTGAACCCCTTTGTGCTCGAGCGCTATCTGCAGGAAGATGCTCATCATTTCGATCTCGAGCTACGCTACGCCTTCAAGGACGATTTTCTCGTCAACTCGCTGTTCACGCTGGCTGACGAGATTCAGGAAGGCATGCTCAACGGCGTGCTGTACGCCGAGGGTTTGTCGCTCACGATCATCGGTTGGCTCGGTCGCCATCATTCGCGCAAGCCATGCCAGGCGCTGCCGCAAGCACGAGCCTTGTCGTCAAACCAGCAGGCCAAGGTTCGCGAACTTGTCGATACCTTTCTTGACGCCGACTTGAGCGTCGAGCGCATGGCCGCCGAGGTGGGCCTGAGCCCCTATCATTTCTCGCGATTGTTCAGGGCGTCCTTCGGCGTTGCTCCCCACCGCTACGTGCTGCAAATGCGCATCGCGCGCGCCGCTCATTTGTTGCGCGCCGAGCGCCAGCGGTCGATCGCTGACATCGCCTTGGCTTCCGGTTTCGCCAGCCAGGCGCATTTTTCCAATGCTTTCAAGTGCCATATGGGGCAGACCCCGGCGCGCTGGCGAAGCGCCTGAGGCGTTGATCGGTACTTGGTTAATCTCGCAGCGCCTGGCACGCTGACCCCGACGATGCGGACCCTCTCTTCGCGCCAGGCGCAGGTCAAAAGAGCCGCTTGGGCAAGCTGGATCGGCAGCGCGCTCGAGTACTACGATTTTTTCCTCTACAGCACGGCGGCGGCGCTGATTCTCGGCCCCCTGTACTTCCCGCGCGCTGAGCCCGGATTGGCGAACTTGGCCGCGGTCGCTTCGATTGGCGCGGGCTATCTTGCGCGGCCGTTTGGCGCCTTGTTGCTCGGCTACCTGGGTGACCGCTATGGGCGCCGGCTGGTGCTGTGCCTGACCTTGCTGCTGATGGGGCTGTCCACGTTCGCGATCGGCGTGCTGCCCACCTATCGGGAAATCGGCATCGCCGCGCCGCTGCTTCTGGTCGCGCTTCGCCTGCTGCAAGGCCTCGCCGTCTCCGGCGAACATGCCGGCGCCAACGCGCTGGTCCTTGAACTGGCCGAAAGCCGGCAGCGCGGGCTGTACACCAGCTTCGCGTTGAGCGGAACGCAGGCCGGCATCATCCTGTCGTCGGTCGTCTTCATGCTGCTTTCGGCGTTGCTGTCCGAGAATGAGTTGCTCACATGGGGCTGGCGGATTCCCTTTTTGGGCAGCGCACTGCTCGTCGTGATGGGGGTCTGGGTCCGTTTCAGCTTGCCGGAAAGCCCGGTTTTTCTGGCTCAAAGGCGCAGCAACGAGAGCCGAGTCGAGCCCCTGGAAATTCTGTGGCGGCAATACCGGTTCGATGTCCTGCGGGTGTTGCTGGCGGCTCAGGTTTCCGTGGTCCCGGCGATTGTCGCCGTCTTCTCGCTGTCGTGGGCGGTCGGCCAGCAACAAATTGCAAGGACCACGATGCTTGCCGTGCTGCTTGCCAGCGCAGGCGTCGGTATGCTTGCCATCCCGCTCTGGGCCCACCTGTCAGACCGTATCGGGCGAAGGTCGGTCTTCGTCTTTGGCGCGTTGGCTTCGGGTGTCCTGATCTGGCCTTATCTGTGGGCGATTGCTCAGGCCAGCGTCGCGCTGCTTTTCGTCTTCGGCGTGCTGCTGGCTGGCGTGGCCTACAGTGCGGCCAACGGCGTCTGGCCATCGCTCTACGGCGAAATGTTCAGCACCAGGGTCCGTCTTTCCGGCGTCGCCGTCGGCACCCAGTTTGGCTTTACGCTGGCCGCCCAGGCGCCGACGCTGGCGCTTTATCTGACCCGCCAAACACCTGCCGAATGGAATCCCGTGGCCTGTCTGGTGAGCGTCGGGTGTGCGCTGTCGGCCGTCGCTGTGCTTTGTTCGCGCGAAACAAGTCGGCTTGGCATGACCGATCTGGGGCATCCGCCTGATGCTGCGAATGCGCAGCGGGTTCGTCACGAGCCCTAATTGCGAAGCGGCGCGGCGCGCTTGCCGCGCAGCAGGGATTGGCAAAAACGATCACCTTATTCTGAAAGACCTGCGCAGTCGCTGCGCCTACGCTTCCCGCAAGCGGGCTGCGGCAGCAAAGCGCCTGTGCATGGCTCGGGCTCTTTGGGTCCCGGCCTATTCTTGGTTCAAGGAGAAAAAATGAAAAATACAAGTTACGCAAGATCTACGATCAGCCTGGCGATCGCCGGCGGCGTTGCGGTCGCTCTCAGTGGTTGCGGTGGCGGTGGCGGGAGCGATAGCAGCGTCGTCGCGCAGACGCCGGCTGAGGCTTGTTCGGCATTGCTCAAAACGTCGCTGAGCAAGGTGCGCGTCACCAGCGCGACGATCGTTGCGGCGACCACTGACCTGACTGGAATCAGCGCCAGCAATACCGCGACGCATACCGGGCCGTTGCCGGAACACTGCCTGGTGCAGGGCGTCGCCAACGAACGGACCGGCGCCGACGGCAATCCCTACGCCATCGGTTTCGAAGTGCGGATGCCGACGACGACCTGGAACGGTCGTTTCTATTTCCAGGGCGGCGGCGGCAGCGACGGCTTCCTGGCCACGGCCTTCGGCGATCTGCGCGGCAACCAGCTCGACAGCAAAGGCTACCACACCGACAGCGCGCTCAATCGCGGCTTCGCGGTGGCGACCACCGACGGCGGTCACCTGGCGTCGGGAACCAGCACCAACGGCAACGCCCAGGCGCTCTTCGGCATGGATCCGCAGGCCCGCATCGACTATGGCTATAACGCCGTGGTGCAAACGACTTCGATCGCCAAGAATTTGATCAGCAGCTTCTATGGCAAAGCGCAAGACCACTCGTATTTCGTCGGTTGCTCCAACGGCGGCCGCGACGCGATGGTTGCTTCGCAACGTTTGCCGAGCGAATTCGACGGCGTATACGCGCTCAATCCCGGCTTCCAGTTGCCGAAAGCGGCCGTCAACCAGGCCTGGGATACGCAGCAGTTCTACAGCCTGAGCGCCAAGATCTTCGATTCGTTCTCGCAAGCCGATCTTAACTACGTGTCAAGCCGGGTTCTGGCCAAATGCGATGCGCTCGATGGCGCGACCGACGGCCTCGTCCAGGATCAGGCGGCGTGCACGACGGCATTTGTTCCCGCGACCGACCTCGCGACTTGTCCGGGGGCCAACGACGGAACCTGTCTGTCGGCAGCGCAGAAGACCGTTCTCGCCGCGGTCTTCGGCGGCGCCAAGGATTCTGGTGGCAATAGCCTCTACGCTGATTTCCCGTGGGATGCCGGCGTCAACTACAAGGACTGGCGCAGCTGGAAGATCGGCCGAGCCGACGTCGCGACAACGGGCGCCGCGACCGGCGCGAGCCAGGCCATTTCGATCGGTGCCTATTCGCTGCCGACGGTTTTCATCTCGCCCGGAACGGTCATCAACGGCGACAGCGTGCTCACCGGTTCAGCCAACGCCCTGGCCTTCATGCGCAGCGTCAGGACGCTGCTGGTCACGGGCGGTCTGGTCGACCCCGATTCGATCTACGCCACTTCTGGCATCTTCACGACGCCGTCGATGAGCAAGACGCAGCGCGGTGTCGGTTTCATGTCGGGCAATAGCCTCAGTTACGATAGCTTCCGTGACCGGGGTTCTAAGCTGATCGTCGCTCACGGCACCAGCGATCCGGTGTTCTCTTCCAATGACACCAGGAACTGGTATGTCGCGCTCAATACGGCTTACGGCGGCAGTGCGTCGTCGTTCGCGCGTTATTTCCCGATCCCCGGGATGAACCACTGTTCGGGTGGCGCGGCGACCGACAAGTTCGACATGCTGACCGCCCTGGTCAACTGGGTCGAGAACGGCGTCGCTCCAGATTCCGTTCCGGCGACGTCGCGCGATCAAAGCTACGCCTATACCGGCGCGTGGGCGGCGTACAAACCGACGCTCATCGCGTCGGGCGTCGCGCGTCCGCTGTGCGCCTATCCGAAGGTGGCACGCAGCAGCAATGGCGGTACCTCCTGGACTTGCCAATAGCCCGTCTGAGCGCGCGCGCTTAAGGCGCGCTGGGCCATCAACGCGACGCCATCATCGCTGGCGTCGCGTTTTTTTTACTGATGCGCGGCAACTTCGCCGCATCCGCAACGTCGCTCGAAGGCGCGCAAAAAAGTGCTTTTCGTTGCCGACCAGGGTACGATGCACGGTTTGGCGTGCTTCGGTTTGCTGTCCGTCGGCGCCCGTCTGTCGGCCCGCGCAGCGCTCTGTCGAGTCTCCGAGCCCATCGTTTCAATACCTCGGAGAGATCGACACCATGTTCAAGACGCTTCGCTTTGCACTGACCCTTCTGCTGTCAGCGTTTATGGCGATGAATGCCCATGCGGATTGGCCCAACAAAATCATTCGCTTCGTCGTGCCGACGCCGGCGGGCAGTTCGGTCGATATCGTTGCGCGTCTGGTCGCCGACAAGCTGGGGCCGATGCTTGGGCAGAGCGTGATCGTCGACAACAAACCCGGTGCCGGCGGCGTGATCGGCGTCGCCGCCGTGGTCAATGCGCACGACGGACATACTTTTCTGCTCGGCTACAACGGGCCGCTGACCGTGGCGCCGTCGCTGGCGCCCAAGCCGCCGTACGATCCAGCGCGCGATCTGACGCCGATCATTCTGGCGGTGACGCAGCCCAATGTGCTGGCGGTACGCGCCGACCTCAAGGTCAACTCGGTCAAGGAGCTGATCGCGCTGGCCAAGAGCAAGCCGGGGACGCTCGACTACGCGTCGGTCGGCGTCGGTTCGCTGTCGAATCTGTCGATGGAATTGCTCAAGATGCGCAGCTCGACGTTCATGACGCATATTCCCTACAACGGTGGGCCGGCGGCATCGCTGGCGCTCTCCAAGGGCGAGGTGCATCTGCTGTTCGCTGCGTTGTCGAACATTCAGCCGCTGCTCAAGACTGGCAAGATAAAACTGCTCGCCGTTTCCAACGCCAAACGCTCGGTGGCGCTGCCTGATGTGCCGACCCTTGCTGAATCCGGTTTGCCCGGATTCGACGCCACCACCTGGAACGGTTTCCTGGCGCCCGCCAACACGCCGGTCGACGTCGTGCAACGCCTCAACAAGGCGATCGGTCAGATTCTCGCGATGCCCGACGTGCAGCAGCGACTGCTGGTCGCTGGTGCCGAAACGGCCGGCGGCTCAGCCGAGCAGTTCGCCGCGCTGCTCAAGCGTGAGACGGCGGCCTGGGCGTCGGTCATCGAGCGGTCAGGGATCAAGCTCGACTGATGTCGCCGGGACATGGATAGCGACCTGGTTTCGTCCTGACGCCTTGGCCCGGTAAAGCGCTTCATCCGCTTTGCCCAGTAATGCGTTGAAGTCGAGCATCGGCGCTTGCAGTTCGGCGACGCCGAGGCTCAGCGTTGTCCCGCACTCTTCGCGGCAGCTCTGGTTGAGCTTGTGGGCAAGCTCTTGGGCCTGTTGCGCATCGGTTTCAGCTAGCGTGATGATGAACTCGTCGCCGCCATAGCGGCCGAGGATGTCAGTTGCGCGCAGCCGCGCGCGGAACAGCGAGGCGATCTTCTTGAGCTGCGCGTCACCGGCCAGATGGCCCTGAATATCGTTGACCGCCTTGAAATGATCGATGTCGACAATGATCACCGAGAGTCGGCTTTGATGCCGCTGCGCCAGTTGAACGGCGCGTTGGGAAAGCGCCATCAGGTGGCGACGGTTGAAGACGCCCGTCAGTTCATCTGTCGCTGCAGTCTGATGGAGTTGCTCGATGAGTGCCTTCTTTTCAGTAATATCCTCGATCAGCAAGGCATTGCCAACGGCTCTGCCGCCACGGTCGCGCATCCGGTAACGGCGGATTTCCAGATGCCGCGTTTGGCCATCGAACGTTAGCGGGCACTCGAACGGTCCGGGCGTTGCGAGGATGCGCGACAACGGCGATGCGTCTTCGAGCTCGTTCCGGGTCAGGCCGATCGAATGGTGCCCAAGCTCGGGGAAAAAGCCGTTTGCCGCGCGATTGAAGTCGACGACTCTCCCCTGGTCGTCGATCACGATCACGCCCTCGGCAATGCCGTCGAAGACCATGTCGCGGGCCATCGGCAAAACGTCCAGAATGCCGTGCCTGAAGGAGGCGATGGCGAACAGCAGGCCGCTGGCCGCAAGTCCGAAAGGGCCCAGATCGATCTGGCCGGGCGACAGGCCGAATTGATAGGCTAAATGGCAAAGCCAGGGGAACGACGAGCCGATCAGCAGACACCGCGCCTGATGATGATAAATCGCCTTGGACTGGCGCCAGGCGCGGAAGAAGAGCAGAACGCCAGCGCCAAATCCGATGTTGAGATAGGCGATCGTCAGCCAATAGGCCGGGCCTTTGCTGGTATGCGTAATCGACAGATCGCCATGGCGCGAGAAGGCCAGTTCGGCGTAATAGAGGTGGTGCAGGTCGTTGCTCTGGTGGATCAGGAAAATGAGCGTAGACAGCGCCAACAGCGTTCGCCACCAGACGCGCGGCAGCCCGCGCGAGTCGAGGTAGGACCAGGCCAGGCCGACCCAGGCCAGCGGCAGAAACGGAATGCCGGCGTACTGGAGGCGCAGCGCGGCCTTGATCAGCGCGAGGTCGGGTGACGCCAGCTCAAGTCCGTAACCGAGCGCATAGAGCGCCGAGAACAGCATCAGCGCGACAAAGTTGCGCGAAAATGCGCTGCGCCGCTGCATCAGCGCGTAGGCCGCCAGCCAGCCGCAGAATGCCGATGAACAGAACAGAAAGATCGAAGCGGCGGAAAAGTTGAACGACATTGGCGGCGCCACAAAAGGGTGGCGGAAGTCTACCCCAGAACCGCGGTCGCTTGCTCGGGCGGCGGCCTCCGCCGCTTGTCCGCTTGAGGAAACTGTTCACCAAATGACGTACAGCTTCGATAATGCGCTGATGACCCTGCTTCCCGATCGAGCATCGCCGGCCATCGTCCTGGCGACGCTCAACGCCAAATACATCCATGCCTCGCTGGGGCTGCGCTATCTGCTTGCCAACATGGGCGAGCTGCGGCCGCTGACCGTGCTGCGCGAATTCACCATCGCCACCCCGGCGCAGCAGGTCGTCGATGCGCTGCTGTTGGTTCTCGATGCTGCGCTGGCTGCGTCCGACGGCGCCGCGCCAGGCGTGCCGATCGTCGGTTTCGGCGTCTATGTCTGGAACGTGCGGCAGACCACTGCCGTCCTGCGCCTGCTCAAGGCGGCGCGGCCGCAGATCAGGGTGGTGCTCGGCGGACCCGAGGTCAGCCATGAACTCGATCGGCAGCAGATCGTCGAACTTGCCGACTATGTCATCACCGGCTGGGGCGATCTCGCCTTTGCGCGGCTTTGCCGCGCGTTGCTCGACGGGCCGTTGCCGCTGACCAAGGTGATCGCCGGCGAGCCGCCGCCGCTCAGCGAGATCGTGCCGCCCTACGCCGAGTACTCGGACGACGATCTGGCGCACCGGCTGCTCTATGTCGAGTCGTCGCGCGGCTGTCCGTTCACCTGCGAGTTTTGCTTAAGCGCACTCGACAAGCGCGCCTGGGCTTTTGATCTCGACGCTTTCCTCGGCGAACTGCAAGGGCTTTACCAGCGCGGCGCGCGCAACTTCAAGTTCGTCGACCGAACGTTCAACCTTAAAATCGACGCGTCGATTCGTATCCTGCAGTTCTTTCTCGATCGACTGCCGACGTCGGACGAGCCTCTGCTCGTGCATTTCGAAGTCGTCCCCGATCATCTGCCCGAGCGCCTCGGGCAAATGATCGCGCGCTTTCCGCCCGGCGTGCTGCAACTCGAGGTCGGCGTGCAGAGCTTCAACGTCGAGGTGCAGCAGCGCATCGCGCGCCGGCAGGACAACGAGCGCAGCGAGGCCAACCTGCGCTGGCTGGTCGCGCAGTCGGCTGCCCATGTGCACGCCGACCTGATTTTCGGCCTGCCCGGCGAAACGCTCGAAAGCTTCGCGCTCGGCTTCGATCGCCTCTATGCGCTGGGGCCGCACGAGATCCAGCTGGGGCTGCTCAAGCGGCTGCGCGGCGCGCCGATTGCCCGGCACACGGCAGCGTACGCCATGGTCTACGACGCTGAGCCGCCGTATACGGTGCGCCAGACGGGGGCCGTCGACGCCGCGACGGTGCTGCGAATGACTCGTTTCGCGCGCTATTGGGAGCTCGTCGCCAACTCGGGGCGCTTCGTCCAGACGCTGTCGCTGCTGCTCGCTGCCGGCGCGGGCTCGCCGTTCTACGCCTTCCTCGCCTTGGCTGACTGGCTCTGGCTCACGAGTGAGAAAACCAGCGGCTGGTCGCCCGAGTCGCTGGTCGATGCGCTGTTCGATTACCTTTGTGCCAAGCGCGGGAGGTCTGCGGCGAGTGTGCAAAAGGCCTTGCTTGCCGACTATCTGGCAAGCGGTGCGCGTGGCAGCCCACGGGCGCTGGCCGGGCTGCTGCCCAAGCGCGAGGCGCCGCGCCCGTCCCGGCGCGCGCTGCGCCAGGATCGCCATTTGGCGGCCAGGCAGCGCTGACGCCTTACTCAGAAGCCGAAGCGCTCGCCGGCGCCAAGCAGCGTCGCCACGCCAAGGATGGCGAAGATGACTGCGGCGATGCCATGCACCAGACGGACTGGTACCCGGTTGGCGATGCGGTCGCCGAGCAGAACCGCCGGAACGTTGGCGATCATCATTCCCAAGGTCGTTCCGGCGACCACCGAAAAGAAAGCGTGGAATTGGGCGGCCAGGGCGACCGTCGCGATCTGCGTTTTGTCGCCCATCTCGGCCAGGAAGAAAGCGACCAGCGTCGTTCCGAAGACGCCGAAGCGCGTGAGCTTGGCGTCGCCCTCGTCGAACTTGTCAGGGATCAGCGTCCACGCGGCCATCGCGATGAAAGAAATGCCGAGCACCCAACGCAGCGTTTCAGGCCCGACCAGCGAGGTGATCCACGAGCCCAAGGCGCCGGCAAAACCGTGGTTGGCTAGGGTGGCGACCAGGATGCCGACGATGATCGGCAGCGGCCGACGAAACTTGGCGGCGAGAATGAACGCGAGAAGTTGGGTTTTATCGCCGATTTCAGCGAGGGCGACGATGCCGGTCGAGACGAGGAAGGCTTCCAATGCGATGCTCCCAGGCCGGAGAAAAACAAATGACCACAGCGCCTCACCGGCCAGTCCGGAAGCGATGTGGTCAAAGGTCTTGCCAGGTTAGGAAACTGCTAGCGCCATGACCGATCGGTCAAGTGTGTTGACGAAAGCCCCTCGGGTAGAGGGCGACTACTCCCCAATGACTGCGCGCATACTACTCGCCACGCGACGCGCTGTCCATTTTTGTTCTTTCTTGGCGATTGGCGCTGCGCGGTGATGTTTTTAGTTCCTGTCGTCCTTATACTTGCGACTTTTGCCAATCAGCCCCATGCCACTACCCAGTACCGAACCCGACGGCTACGGCGCGCAACTCGCGACCAAACTGGCGCAATTCAAAAGCGATTTTGCGCCGTTCGCGCTGCCCGAACCCGCGGTGCACGCTTCATCGCCGCAGCATTACCGGCTGCGCGCCGAGTTTCGCGTCTGGCACCAGGACGCGCGTCTGGACTATGCCATGTTCGATCCTGAGCGGCCGAAGGAACCGGTGGCGATCGCCGATTTTCCGACCGCGGTCGAATCGATCTGCACGCTGATGCGGCGCCTGCGCCAATCGCTGCAGGCCAGTTCAGTGCTCAAGGACAAGCTTTTTCAGGTGAACTTCCTGGCGACTCAGAGCGGCGAGCTGATGGTCACGCTGATCTACCACCGGCTGCTCGACGACGCCTGGCAGGCGGCGGCAACGGCGCTCGCCGCTGATCTTTCGATCCAGCTGGTCGGGCGCAGCCGCAACCAGAAGATCGTGATCGGCCGCGACTGGCTGCTCGAGGAATTCGATTTCAACGGGCGCCGCCTGCGCTACCAGCAAATCGAGGGATCGTTTACCCAGCCCAACGGCAACGTCAATCGCCAGATGCTCGGCTGGGCCTGCGCGCAGGCTGCGGGGCTAGCCGGTGACCTGCTCGAACTGTACTGCGGCAACGGCAATTTCACCGTCGCGTTGTCGCCGCTGTTCGGCCGCGTTCTGGCGACCGAGGTCAGCAAGTCGTCGGTGCTCGCCGCCAACTACAATCTCGAAGCCAACGCTATCGACAACGTGGCGCTGGTGCGCATGTCGAGCGACGAGATCAGCGCTGCGCTGGCCGGCAGCCGGGAATTCAAGCGCATGCGGGAGATTGATCTTTCCAGCTACCGGTTTTCGACGCTGTTCGTCGACCCACCGCGCAGCGGACTCGATTCGTCGACGCTCGAACTCGCGTCGGGATTCGAGCACATCCTCTACATTTCGTGCAACCCGCAGACGCTGCTAGAGAACGTCGCCGCGCTGCAGGCGACGCACCGCATCGCCGCCAGCGCGGTGTTCGACCAGTTCCCGTATACCCGCCACCTCGAGTGCGGGCTGCTGCTTGAGCGGCGTTGAGCGCGGGTACCGACTACAGCACGTAGAGCGCGATCGCGATGTAGTGCGCCAGGCTGCCGCCGATTACGAACAGGTGCCAGATTCCGTGCCAGTGTCGAAAGCGGCTGTCGAAGGCGTAGAACACGATGCCGATGGTGTAGAGCGCGCCGCCGATGGCCAGCCAGACGAAGCCGGCGGTCGCCAGATGGTCGAGCAGCGGCTTGACGGCGACGATGATTACCCAGCCCATCACCGCGTAGATCACCAGCGACATGATGCGCGCCTCGGAGCGCGGTTTGATTTCCTGCAGCATGCCGATCACGGCGAGTGCCCAGACGACGCCGAACAGCGACCAGCCCCACGGCCCGCGCAGGGTGACCAGGCAGAACGGCGTGTAGGTCCCGGCGATCAGCAGGTAGATCGAGAGGTGGTCGAGCTTGCGCAGGATGTCCTTGGCGCGGCCGCGCAGGCTGTGATAGAGCGTCGATGCGCTGTACAGCAGGACCAGCGTGGCGCCGAAAATCGAGACGCTGACGATGCGCCACGGGTCGCCTTTGGCCACCGCCATGGCGGTCAGCACGCCGGCGCCGAACAGCGAGAGCAGGGCGCCGATCAGATGGGTCCAGGCGTTGAATCGTTCTCCTTGATACATTTTCGAGTCTTTCGTCGAGTCCTTGGGACGTTTGGCGGTCAGTGCGGGAATTGGTTCCGCCGCTTCGCCAAGAACAAAATATAGTGCTACTCACAATAGAATGCGATGATGGATGTTGCCCGATCACTTCTGACCAGTATCCCGATGAATCCTGTACCGGCAAGCATTGCCGATAGCTCAGCGGCCTACGGCTTGTTCCCGGCCGGCGATTTTCGCATGGTTACCGGCGAGTGCCCTGATTGTGCCACCATCCCGCAGGCCCTGTGGTTCTTTCGCCACGAAAGCATCGCTGTTCCCCGGCCAGGACTGCCGCTGGCCGGTTTCGATGCCTCGTTGCGCGCGGTCGATGATCTGCAGCGCTGGAATTCGCGCACCGCGCCCGGGTCGGCGCGCGATTATCCTGCGCTGGTCTGGGTCGGATCGCCGCAAGTGATCGATGCGGCGCGGCTCGATCCCAGCGGCAAGCAATTGCATACGGCAGGAACGACGATCGAGTTCTCGCTGGCGCCGCGTCTTTCGTCAAACCGCTCCTGGTTCAACCAGGAGAGTGCCGCTTTCCTGAGCCGGTGCGAACTGCGCCTGCGCGGGGTCATGGCGGCGGATGGTACTGGCTTCGTCGCGCGCAGCATCTGGCCGGCCGATTTCAGGCTTGACCCGGCGGCGCCGTTGCAAGCCATCGCGGCCAGCCCGCAAGCGCTGCGCGATTTCGTTCGCAGCGAGCCTGACGGCGGTGCGCGCAGCGATTTCTCGACGCGCCTGATTTGGCAGCGCGATCCGGCGGCGATGCATCGACGCGCCGGACGCGCGCTGCTCGGCATCATGCTCAACGGCGCGCAGGGCGACGACGACGAGGCGCACGCGGGCCACTTCGGTCTGCTCACCGGTCGCGTCGGCGAGCAGGGGCAGATGCACGACTGGCTGATCGCCAATTACTACACGCTCGATGCGGAAAGCGAAAAAGGCATCATTGCGGCGATGCTGCCGATCGATAGTTATCTCGCCGACCTCAACAGTGGCCAATCGTGGTATCGGCCCTCTTATATGCTGGTCGCGACGCTGCGCGACGAACGGACTGCGGCGCATCTGTCCTCGGCTTTGGCGCGGGTATTCAACCAGTTCTACCGGCACCAGTTCGTCTATCAGCACGCGGCCGCCAACTGCACCGGGATCAGCGTGTCGACGCTGCGTACGATCGGTTGGCAGATCCCGGCGCTCGGGCCGATCAGCTGGCTCAAGGCGATTGCCGGGCTGCCGGCGGCGGCGCTTGGTAGCGGCAGTCTGAGCAAGGGCAAAGCGATCTTCGATTACTTTACCGAGGACCAGACGCGGCTCTTTCCGGCGCTGGCCTTCGAGCAGGCCGGTGCCGATCTGCTGCAACTGGTTCGCGGCGAGTCTTCGCGCCAGCTGACGATTTACGAAGAAATGCTCAAAGAGGACGTCGAGGAAATTCTGCTGCTGCGAATTCCGCAGCTGCCGTCGAGTCGCGCCTGGGGCAGCCATCCGGTGACCAGTGTCGACGAATACCGCAGCCGGCTGCCCAAGGACCCGGCGCAAAGGCAGATCATTCCGGTCGGTCCGCGACCCTTTCCTGCCGGCCTCAAGGACCCGGCTTCTCCCGAATTGAAGCCGCTGCGTTCGGACTATGCGGTGGCGGCGTATGGCGCGGCTCTGCTGCTGCTCGGCGGCTTGGCGCTGCGCGCCGGCTGGCGTCGTGCAGCGGCGAAGTCCCGTTCCAGGTCGATTGCGAAGATTCGCGATGAGTGATTTTGTCGCGCTGATCGGGCGTAACTGGGAGATGATCGATGCGCTGGCGGTCGCGGTCGGGCTGGTCATTTACGTCGCGGCGTCGCACTCGCTGCACCAGCGCCGTCACCCGTCGGCGGCGATCGCCTGGGTATTGGGAATTCTGCTGGTGCCTTACCTTACCCTGCCGCTCTATCTTGCCTTCGGCAGTCGCAAGGTGGTGCCGCCCAATCCGGCGCAAGGCGCGCGGCGGGCCGCGGTGGCGGCGACCTACGGTCCGGCGGCGCGCGCGCAGCAACTGGGAATGGCCATGGGCTTGCCCGACCGGGTGGCCTACAGCGCGCTGTGCATTCATGAAGACGGGACGCAGGCGCTGCTGGCGCTGCGCCGCGTCATCGCCGGCGCCAGTCGGACGCTCGAAGTGTCGACCTTCATTTTCGGTCGCGACGTGCTCGGCGACGAGGTCGCCGAGTTGCTCAAGGGGAAGGCGCGCGCCGGGGTCAGGGTGCGTCTGCTGATCGACGGCATCGGCATCTATCTGGGCGGCTATCCCGACCTCAAGGGGCTGGCCGAAGCGGGCGTCGACGTGCGGCGCTTTGTTCCGCCGTTCCGTTCGCCCAAGCGCGGTCGAACCAACCTGCGCAACCACCGCAAGATGGCGATCGCCGACGAGCTGCATCTGTGGTGTGGCGGCCGCAATCTGTCGGCCGAGTACTTCGAGGGCGATCCGCGTCCGATTCTGGGCAGCAGCCCGTGGATCGACCTCTCCTTCGATCTCGACGGCGGCGTTGCCGGGCAGGCGCAGCAACAGTTCGAGCAGGACTGGGCGTTGGCCGGAGAGCGCCCGCCGCTTGCCGAGTCACGGTTTTTCGAGGCGCCGGCGCCAGGTGTCAAATCGCTGGCCCAACTGGTCGCCAGCGGCCCCGATCGGCCCGACGACACCATTTTTACGCTGCTCGTTTCAGGTTGCTTTACCTCGCAGCGGCGAATCCTGGCGGTGACGCCTTATTTCGTACCCGACACGTCCTTGCTCACCGCGCTGTCGCTGGCTGCGCGCCGCGGCATCGAGGTCGATCTGGTGCTGCCGGCCAGGTCCAACCATCGGCTCGCCGACTTCGTTCGCCACCGCTCATTGCGCGACCTGGTCACTGCCGGCGCGCGGGTCTGGCTGCATCCGCGAATGATTCACGCCAAGGCGGTGCTGATCGACGACGATTTCGCGCTGGTCGGGTCGGCCAATCTCGACGGACGCAGCCTGTTTCTCAACTACGAGATGATGGTCGCCTTCTATGACCGCAAGGCGGTAGGCAGCTTCTCTTCGTGGATCGAGGCTCGCCGGCAGGAATGCGCGCCCTACGTCGCTCATGCGCCGGGGATGGCGCACGAGCTCGCTGAAGGCCTGCTGCTGTGGCTGGCGTTTCAGCTCTGATCGCGGCGATGCCGCACGCGACGATCAGCCTTTGACCGCGCCCATCGTCAGTCCCTTGACCACATACTTCTGGAAAATCATGGTCAGGATAATCGCCGGCGCCATGATCGCGACCGCTGCGGCCATCACCCCGCCCCAGTCAACTTCGGCATAGGAAACAAAGTTATAGACGGCGATCGGCAGCGTCTTGGTTTTTTCCATGCTGAGAACTTGCGAGAACATGAAATTGTTCCACGAGAAAATGAACGACAGGGTGGTCGCGGTAATAATCCCCGGTCCGGACAGCGGCAGGATAATGGCCCAAAAGGCATATTGACGGGTCGCACCGTCGACCATCGCCGATTCCTCCATCTCGCGTGGGATGGTGCTGAAATAGGTGGACATGATCCAGACGACGATCGGCAATGCGATAAGCATGTGACTGAGGATCAGCGCGACATAGCTGTCCATCAGATTCAATCGCGAAAAAATGATGTACCACGGCACGAGAAAGGAAATCCCTGGCATCAACCGCGCCAGCAGAATAAAGACGGCGAGTCTCTTTTGCGCGTAACGGGAAATTGAGTACGCGGCAGGCAGCCCGATCAGCAGCGACAAACCGACGGAGACGGCGCCGACGATGGTCGAGTTGAGAAAATACTTCAGGAAATCCTGCTCTCCGAAAACTTTCTGATAGTTCTGCAGCGTGGGGATGAAGAAGAGTTTCGGCGGCCAGGAAATGATATCGACCTGTGTCTTGAACGACGATGAAAGCATCCACAGAAACGGGAACAAGACGACGAGCGCGATCGCCGTCACCAGGAGGTAGAAGACTATATTCAGTATCAGTTTCTTGTTCATCGACTACTCCTTGACCGATTCATCCTGCGCTGTTGTCGGGGCTTGAGACGCCCTACATTTCCGAATGGGCGCGCAACTTCATGATGCCGATACTGCAGCAAAAAACGACCAGGAACAGCACCACCAGAATGACCGACGATTGTCCCATGCGGAAGTACTCGAAGCTGTATTTGTATCCCATGATGTTGAGCGTTTCCGACGCATAGCCCGGACCGCCTCCGGTCATCGCGAAAATAATGTCGAAGGTCTTCAGCGCATCGATCAAGCGCAGGATGATTGCGGTCAGGATGACCGGCATGACCATTGGGATGGTGACGTATCTCAGGATTTGCCATTCGCTGGCGCCATCGACATGCGCCGCTTCAACGGGTTCGTTGGAAAGCCCCGCCAGGCCGGCCAGAACGATGAGCGTGATCATTGGCGTCCATTGCCATACATCGACGATGATCAGCGACGGAATGACACTGGCTGCGCTCGAGATCCAGAGGCCCTGAGGCAGTCCAGCGGATTGCAGGATGAAATTGGCCAGGCCGATGGTCGGATCGAAGAAGAGATTAAAAACAATTCCGACGGCAACCGGCGTGGCGACCAGCGGCAGCAGCAGCAAAAGCTTGGCTAGACTCTTGCCGACAAATGCGCGGTTCAAAATGATGGCGATCGCGACACCGAGGACGCTTTCGATAGCCACGGCGAAAAAAGTGAAGACAAAAGTCCTGGCCAAGGCATGCAGAAAGCGTGGCTCGCTAAGGACCCGCGCATAGCTGGCGAAGCCGACAAAAGAAAGCGGCGCGCCTGAAGTCAGATTCCAGTTGGTCAGACTCAGGAAAAGCGTGTACAGAACCGGGAAAATCATCAGCAAGGCGACAAAGATGATGGCCGGGAGCGGAAATAGCAGCCGCAGATTGTTTTCTATGAGTCGCGATATCTTCATGCTCAACGCTCCCAGTCCCCGCGCTACCGTTCGCCTTGTGACTCAGGATCCCGGCGCTTGGCCAGTGGTGCGGCAGAATAGCCGGAATCCTGCTGATAGCGCGCGTCAGCGAGCCTTAATCGCTGACGCGCCGGCTGCTTATTGCTTGCCGTATTCGCCGGTGTCCTGGAGCATCTCGTTGACCTTGGCGACGTTGTCCTTGGCCATTTTTTCAAGCTTGGCCGATCCGCCCTTGGTATTGATCGACTCGATGATCAGTTCGCCGATCAAGTCACGCGCTTCACCGACTGCGCTCATGTAGGGGCGATCGAGCGGATTGCCGTTCTTGGCCGCGTAAGCGCGTGTTTCAACCAGGCCCGGATTGATCTTGGCTAGAATCGCCTTGTCTTCCCACACCGACGAACGCGCCATGGTGATGTTGGTGAGCATGCCTCGGGCAGCCAGATCCTTGCTGGTCGCCCATTCCAGGAAGCGCATCGCCAGTTCCTTGTTCTTCGATTGCTTGGCCACGGCGATACCCCAGGACGTCACGATGAAAGGCGTGTTCATTTTCGGCCCGGCAGGGAAGTTGGCGATTCCCACGTTTTCTGCTGCCACCTGCGTCTTCGCCGGATCGACGATCTGACCATAGAACACTGAGGCGTCGGTCCACATCGCGACCTTGCCGGCCTGGAACAGCGGCATGATGTTTTCCCACGACATCGAAGTGACGCCCTTGGGGCCGTAGTTGCCGAGCATCTTGCCGTAATAGCGGATCGCTTCGACGGCCGGCTTGGAGTTGAAAACGGCAACGCCCTTGTCGAGGTAAAGCCCGCCGTAGTTGTAAACGTAGCTCGACAACTGGGTCACCGCGGCGGCGCCTTTGCCGCGCGACGCGAATCCGGCGAGGCTATCCGAATTGACTTTTTTGGCCGCGGCTTCAAGTTCAGTAAAGTTGGTGGGAACCTTGATTCCGGCATCCTTGAAGACGTCCTTGCGGTAATAGAGAACCTGCCATTCGGTGACCAGCGGAACGATGTAGGATTTTTGCCCGAAGGTGGCGACGCTCATGACGTTCTTCGGATAGTCGCTAAAGTCGAACCCGGAGAGCGGTTCGTACCAGCCGTTTTTGTAAAACATCTTGCCCTCCTGAAGGGGGCGGGTCATGAAGACGTCGACCGATGACGACTTCGTCGCAAACTCGGTCGTCAATTTCGTCGTGAGTTGTCCTTCCTGGAGGCTTTCGACGTTCACCTTGATCCCGGTGGAATTTTCGAATTCGGGAATCGCCGATTTGAGCAGCTCGCCGTAGGGATGGTTGGCCACCAGCACGCGGATCTCTTTGGTTTGAGCCGTCGCGTTAACGGAAAAATACAGGGAAGACAGAACGACCAGTGCAGGAACCAGTGCTTTTCTCATAAATCCTCCGTAGTACATTGACGAAAACCGCCCCGCAGTCCGCCATGGAGCGGCAAATGGCCGAAACAACCCGTTCCGGCCCCGGGCCACGCATGCAACACCATAACGCTTTGTTCGCACCCGAAAGCAGCTCAGTCGAAGCTCGAACTCCGCCGTTTCCCGCGCTTCCTTACACGATTGTGAGCGATGTTTCTTTGTCGAAAAGATGAGTCTTTGACATTTTAAGATCGACTTCAAGGCTTTGCCCAACGGTCAGCTGGCGTTCGGGAACGGCCATCCGGGCGACCAGGGGATGGCTGGCGCAACTCAGATAGACGAAGACTTCAGAACCCAGGGTTTCGACGACATCCGCGCGCGTCATCAAAGTGTTTCCGTCGGCGCTGGCCTGGTCATGCAAGGCGATGTCCTCGGGGCGTACGCCGAAGATGACCGTGCGGCCAAGGTAGGGTTCGAGCCGGGCGTGAAACGACGCGGGCGCTCGCAGCCGGAAGCCCCCGATGTCGATGAACAGGGCGCCGTCATCGGCCATCAGCGTCGCCTCGATGAAGTTCATTGCCGGCGAGCCGATGAAGCCCGCGACGAAGCGGTTCGCTGGTTGCGCGTAGACTTCCATCGGTGCCCCGGTTTGCTGCAGCGCGCCCTGGCTCATGATGAAAATCCGGTCGGCCATGGTCATCGCTTCGACCTGGTCATGGGTGACGTAGATGATGGTGGCGCCCAGGCGGTGATGCAGCTTGCTGATCTCGGCGCGCATCGCCACGCGCAGCTTGGCGTCGAGGTTGGAGAGCGGCTCGTCGAACAGGAACACCTTGGGCTTGCGGACGATGGCGCGGCCCACGGCGACGCGCTGCCGCTGTCCGCCGGACAGTTCCTTGGGCTTGCGCTCGAGCAACTCCTGGATGCCGAGGATGTCGGCGGCTTCCTCGACCCGGGAATCGATCTCGGCCGGCGAGAACTTGCGGATCTTGAGCCCGAAGCCCATGTTGTCGCGGACGTTCATGTGCGGATAGAGGGCGTAGTTCTGAAAGACCATGGCGATGTCACGGTCTCTTGGCGCCATGTCGTTGACCCGTACGTCGCCGATGAATATCTCGCCCGAAGTCACCGTCTCAAGGCCCGCGATCATGCGCAGCGCGGTGGATTTGCCGCAGCCCGAGGAACCCACCAGAACGGCGAACTCGCGATCCTGAATCTCGATCGAAAGCTGGTCGACCGCCGTCACCGAGCCGTAGCGTTTGACGACGTTCTTCAGGATCACGTTGGACATGTCACTGACCTCGTTTGCCGAATCAACTGGGAAGAAAACCGTTGTCCGCCGGTGTCATTTCGCGGGTCATGAAAGCGGACGCTTTGTACCGCCAAGAGCGTGTTCCAACCCCCGGCCGACGGCATCCGAGACTCATTTTTGCGGGGCGCCCTCGCCAGCGGAAAACTCAGGATCTGGTTACTATCCGTGCAGAATACTTTAGCACGCTCTTCGGCAGCAAACTAAAGAAGTGGTTCCCGTCCCCCGTCGATTGCACGGTGGATCAGCGGCGCGACGAGTATGCCGCGCGTGGCTGGCGAGCGAACCGGGTCGTGAGCCAGTCCGCCTCGCTGCCGGTCATGCCGAGTGCGTGGCGCTCGCTACCATTCGGCGACGGCGCCGTCGGCATGGCGCCAGACCGGGTTGCGCCAGTCGGGCGCGTTCTTGCTGCGCTCGATCACCAGTTCCTCGTCAACCTCGACGCCAAGTCCCGGCTTGGCCGGCGGCAGCATGTAGCCGTCGTGGAAAGCGAAGTCGTCCTTGTTGAGCACGTAATCCATCAGCTCGGCGCCCTGGTTGTAGTGGATCCCCATGCTCTGTTCCTGGAACACGGCGTTGCGCGAGACGAAATCGACGTGCAGGCACGAGGCCAGCGCCAGCGGTCCGAGCGGGCAGTGCGGTGCGAAACCGACGTCGTAGGCTTCGGCCATCGCGGCGATCTTGCTGCACTCGGTGATGCCGCCGGCATGCGACAGGTCGGGTTGGGCAATCGAGATGCCTCCGGCGGCGAAGACGCGCTTGAATTCGAAGCGCGAGAACATGCGCTCGCCGGCAGCGATCGGGATGTGCGTCATCTCGGCGAGGCGCGGATAGTATTCGGCCTGTTCGGCGAGTACCGGCTCTTCGATGAACAAGGGGCGATAGGGCTCGAGTTCCTTGATCAGGATTCGCGCCATCGGCGCGGCGACGCGGCCATGAAAATCGAGGCCGAATTCGATGCGGTTGCCGAAGGCTTCACGAATTTCGGCGACGACGGCGACCGCGGCGTCGACCGTCTTGCTGTTGTCGATCAGCGCCATTTCCTCGCAGCCGTTGAGCTTGAAGGTGTCAAAGCCGATCGCCTGCAACGTTCTGATGTTGGCGATTACGTCGGACGGGCGGTCGCCGCCGACCCAGCTGTACATCTTCATCTTGTCGCGAACCAGACCGCCGAGCAGCTGGTAGACCGGCGCGCCGAGCACCTTGCCCTTGATGTCCCAGAGCGCCTGGTCGATGCCCGCAATCGCGCTCATCAGGATTGGGCCGCCGCGGTAGAAGCCGCCGCGATACATGGTTTGCCAGAGGTCGTTGATGCGCGACGGATCCTGGCCGATGACGTAGGCGGACAATTCGTTGACCGCGGCCTCGACGCTGCGCGCACGTCCCTCGATCACCGGCTCGCCCCAGCCGCTAACGCCCTCGTCGGTTTCGATCTTGAGGAACATCCAGCGCGGCGCCAGACGATAGGTCGTCAGTTTTGTGACTTTCAAAAAAATACCTCCGGGTTAGACAGAAAAACGGCGGGCCGCAGCCCGCCGTTGTCGCAAAGAACTTAGTGGGTCATCCACTTGAGCGGCAGCATGACGATCTCGGGGAAGACGACGAGCAGGAACATCACGATGGTCTGCGCGATCATGAACGGGATCACGCCGCGGATG
>JAGTRW010000059.1 GCA_018262095.1 Pseudomonadota bacterium | reverse complement strand
GACTCTGGCGCTGGCGCCATGGCGGGCAGCCGCAGCCCCTGGCGGTGCCGCTGAGCGGCAAGATCACCGCACTGGCGGCCGACGCGAGCGGCGATCGCGTGGCCTGGGGCAGCAGCAGCGGCGAGGTCGCGGTGATGCGCGTTGCCGACCCGGCACGCCTGCTCTGGCAGCGCGCTGCGGCAACGCCGACCGCCGTCGGCGCGCTGGCGTTCTCGGACGACGGGCGCCATCTGGCGGTGGCGCGACAGGGCGAGGTCCAGCTGATCGACGTCGAGCGCGGCAGGGACGCGGCCATCGAACTGCGCCTCGATCGCCCGGTGACGGCGCTGCGCCTTTCGCACGACGGGCGCGTCCTGGCAACGACCGCCGCCGACCGCTCGGTTCGCTTGTGGACGGTCGCCGACGGCCAGCCGCTCGGCCTGCGCTCGTCGCACCGGCAGGCGCCGAGCGTGGCGTTCTCGCCCGACGACCGGTTGCTGCTGGTCGCCGAACGCGACCGCGTGTCGCTCTGGGACATCGCCAGCGGCCTGCCGCGCGGCGAGGTCAAGACGGCGCAGGGCGAGGGCGCGCGTTTGCTGATCGCCGATTTTTCCGGACCCGAAGCCGTCGTGGTGGTCACCGAGAACCGAGTCCATCGCCTGAGGCTGGTCAAGGGCAAGGCCGGCGAATGGCGCTTACCGGCGAGCGTCGACGACGGCGTCGCGCTGGCGCTCGGCGATCTGCGCGCGTGGGCGGCGAGCCGCTCGCCTGACGCCCGCACGCTGGCGCTCGGCGGGCTCGACGGGAGGGTTCGGCTGATCGACCTGGCGACGCTCGCTTTCGTCGGCGATCCGATGCGTCACGACGACGCCGTCCTCGGCATCGCCTGGTCGGCCGACAGCAGTCGCGTGATTTCGTGGTCGCGCGACCGCACCGTACGCGTCTGGGGAATCGACAGCGGCCACCTCGTCGCCGACGTGCTGGCGCTCGAAAATGAAGCGCGCTTCGTGCAGCCGGCGCAAGGGGCGCTGGCCGTCGCCGACGAGCACGGTGCGTTGTGGCCGCTCGGCAGCGTTCCGGCCGGCAAGGTTCCCGACTGGCTGCCGACGCTGCTCGAGGAAACAGGCGGCGTTCGCCTCGACAAAGGCGCGCTGCAGCGTCTCGATCAGCGCGCCGACGTTCTCGCTACGATCAAGCCAGGCACCGACGCGTGGTCGCTCTGGGCGGCAACGGTCATCGAAAAACTGCGTGGCCCGGCGATTGCCGGGCAGGGAGAAAGCAAATGAAGAGCGTATGCGGCGAGCGCGGTTTTACGCTGGTCGAGCTGATGCTGGTCGTCTCGATCATCGGCATCCTGGCGGCGGTTGCCATCCCCGGCTATCAGGACTATACCAACCGCGCGCGGCGCGCCGAGCGCTTCGAGCTCGTCGAGCCGGCACGCCAGGCCTTGGCTGTTTTTTACGAGCGCTGGGGGCGCTTTCCGAAATCGAACGAAGAAGCCGGTCTGCCCGCGCCCGAGTCGTTCCGCGGCGCGCTGGTGACCCGCGTCGAGGTGCGCGAAGGTGCGATTGTGCTGAGCCTGAAGGCCAAAGAGGGCGAGCGCGAGCCGAGTACTGCGATCTGTGTCTCGGTCTACCGTCCGGTCGTGCATCAGCAGAATCCGACCGGCGCCTTGCTTTGGGTGCGCGATGCCGAGGCCGCTCCAGCTCGCCATGGTTTTGTCGCCAGCGCCCAGGATCTCAAGCGTCTCGGCGCGACCAATCTATGTCCGAGCAAATGAGTCTGGCGAGAATCCATCGCCAGCGTCGCCGGCGCGTGGACGGCCGGCTGACGTGGCCGGCGGTGCTTGGCGTCGAGGTCGTCGCCGGTTTTTTGCTGCTCGCGCTGCTCTGCGCGATGGCCGTCAATTTCAGCGTCACGGCGATGGCCAAGGCCAGGACCGTCAATATCTGGAGTGATTTTCGGACCTATCGCGCCGAACTCGTCGAGCAGATGGCAGTGACCGGCGACGGCTTCTCGATCGGCGCGCCGGCGTCGACCACGGCCGCCGTGCCGGAAAGTCAGGTCGCTGCCGATGACATCGAGACCGCGCTGGCTTTTCGTCGTCCGACGATCAGCCGGCCAAGCGATTTTTCTCTGGCGACGCCGCCGAACACCTCGGTCGGCGGCCTGGCGGGCGGGTTTATCGCTGGCGCCAAAAGGCGGGCGCAAAGCGAAGGGAAGAATTTCAGCAGCGAGGTCATCGACCGCGCGGTGGTCTTCAGGCTCGAACTTGGCGGCCATCCCTACGTGCTGGCGATCACGCCGGCGGCCGCCAGTCAGGGGATTCCGGGCAGCTTGCTGTGGTTGTGCGGGCGGCGTCAGCCGCCGGCCGGTTGGTATCGCTTGCCCGGTCCGTCGGGCAGCGATCTGCCTGACGAATTGATCTATTCCGTATGTCGCGATCACAGGACTTTCTGATATGCCAAAATTGATTTCTCCGGCCAACGGCTGCCTGCTTTATCGCCAGATGGCGGCGGCATCGCGCCACGGCCTGCCTTTTGCCGACCTGTTCGCGATTCTTTCCGAGGATGACGAGTTGCTCGGCGCCGATGGGCCGGTCGCGCCGCTGCTGGCCAGCGCCTTGCAGGGCGGGCTTGGTCTGGCCGACGCGATGGCGCGTCTGCCAGAGATTTTTTCCGCCGCCACCGTCGACCTGCTGCGCGCGGCCGAGCGCCGCGGACTGCTCGCCGAATCGCTCGACACGCTGGCCGACGAGCAGAACGACCTGGCCCACGGCGGGGCCGCGATGCGCACCGCCTTGCTCTGGCCGACGGCCTTGCTGGTCGTCGCCGTACTCGTGCTGGCCGTCGTCATGATCTTCGTGGTGCCGGCGTTCAAGGAGATGTTTACCTCATTTGGCGCCGACCTGCCGGCACCGACGTTGCTGCTGATGGCGATCTCGGATGGCTTCGTGGACTACTGGTGGCTGCTTGCCGCGGCGCTGACAGCGCTCGCTTTCGCGCGCCGGCGCAAGCTGTTGCCGCCGTCGTGGGGGCTGCAGGTCGAGCGCCTAGTGCTCGCCGTTCCGTTCGTTCGCAACTACGTGGTGCGCGCCTTTGGCGCGCGCCTGACGCGCTGGCTGGCCTTGTTCAGCGCCACGCCAGAACTGCTGGTGCCGGCGCTGCGCCACGTCGAAGCGACGATCGCCTGGCGTGTCTTGCGCGAGCTTTGCGCCGAGCTGACGCGCCGCCTCGACGCCGGGCAGAGTCTCGGGCAGTCGCTCGACCACCTGCCGCCGCTGCCGCGGCGTCTCGGCCTGCAACTGCGCCTGGGCGAGAAGATCGGCGACGTTTCCCAGGTGCTGGCGCAGGCGATCGACACCGCCGAGCTTGAGCTGTCGCATGCGCTGATGCGCTACCAGCGCGGGATGTTCCTCAGCGCGTATCTGGCGATCGGCGTGCTGGTCGGCTTTGTCGTCATCTCGCTCTACCTTCCCATTTTCAAACTCGGCTCGGTTGTCTGACAAGGTGTGCTCATGAACCATTACTCTCCTTCTTCACGCGGCTTCACGCTGATCGAACTGATGGTCGTCGTGGCGATCATGGGCATCCTGTCGGTCATGGTCATCCCCTCGTACCAGGATCGCGTGATCCGGACTCAGGTCGGCGAAGGCCTCAACCTCTCCGAATTCGTCCGCCAGGCGGTACAGGAATACCACCGCAAGAACCATCGCCTGCCGGCCGATAACGCGGCGCTCGGCCTGCCAGCCAGCAGCCTGATCGTCGGCAATTACGTTTCGGAGATCAGTGTTCGCGACGGCGTCGTGCTCATCACCTACGGCAATCGCGTCAATCGTTTCATCGCCGGCAAGCGGCTCAGCCTGCGTCCGGCCATCGTCGACGGCTACCCGGTGGTGCCGATCGCCTGGGTCTGCGGCAATGCGTCGGTTCCCGAAAAAATGCAGGTGCGCGGCCACAACGACACCGACCTTCCGGCGCCGCATCTGCCGCTCGACTGTCGGATGTAAAGGCTAGGCGCCTTGCCGCAAGGTCTCCAGGCCGACGGCAAAATACTCGCGCAGCCAGTTGTTGGGCGCTATCCACCACGGCACCGGCGCACCCGCCATCCACGCCTGGCGGTAACCGGCAAGCCGCGCAATCCGGCACGCGCGCAGCGAATGATAATCGCTGGTGACGATGCCGACCGGCGTCGTGGCCAGCTTCACGCCGGCCTGTTCGAGCAGCAGCGCGCTAAAGCGCAGGTTTTCGACGGTGGTTTTGGAGCGGTTCTCGCGCACGATGCTGGCTTCCGGCAAGCCTTGCCGGATCAGGTAAGCGCACATCGCTTCGGCTTCGGCGATCGCTTCGTTGGCGCCCTGGCCGCCCGAAACGATGACTTTCAGCTGCGGATGCGTGCGGCTGATTTCGATCGCCTTGTCCAGCCTGAACTGCAGTGTCGGCGACGGCTCCAGTCCCTGCAGACCGGCGCCGAGCACGACGAGGTAGGGCGTTTCCTCGGCGATCGCGTCAGCGCCTGGCGTCGCCGAAAGATTCCAGACGACAAAGGCGGCGACGCTGATCAGCCAGAAGGCAAAGAGCAAGCAAGCGCCTGCCCTGGCGCGGCGAAACGTCGCATTCTGCTGTCCGCGTTCGATTGCCCGGTGAAAAAATGCGATGAGCAGAAAGCCCAAGCCGATGACTCCGGGAATAATCGTTCCGGCGTTGATTTTTCCGAGCGCCACGAGAGCGATCGAATCGATCAGAAAAACGCAGCCGATGGCGGCCCAGACTGTTTGTTTCAGCTTCACGGCCTGATCTTCCAGTAGCGGCCGATCGGATCGACGACCTGCTGCGGGCGCGAGCGCTGCGCAGCCTGGCCGATCCCGTCGATGATTTCCTTGATGTCGGTGAGCACCGAGTTGGCGTAGGCGTAGTACGAGTGGCCGAGAAAATCGGTCTCGACGCTGCTCGCGTCGAGCGTTTCGATTCCGGGAACGATGGTCAGGTCGGCGCCGGCGTCGCCCAAGCGCGGGTAGCCGTGCAGCTTTTTCGACGCCTGCAGCGCCTTGTCCTTGCTCGACGCGTAGAGTGTCACCGGGCGGCCGCCGGCGAGCAGCGCCGGGGCGATGTCGCGTTTGAAAACGTCGGCGTCGACGTCGGGAGCGAGCAGGATGATTTCGCGGAATTTGCCGCGCAGCTCGGGGCGCTCGCTCATCAGCGCGGCCATCGCGCGCGTCGTCGCGCGGTTGCCCATGCTGTGGGCGACGACGTAGATCTGGTCCGAACCCATGCGGGTGGCGACATCGATCAGGAAACTCTTGAGGTTGCTCTGCGACCACTCGATATTCGACTCGTCGACCGTGTAGCCGCCGAGCGACGCCTGCGAAGGCCAACTGTAGAAGACCGGTGCGAGGTCGAGCCCGAGTTCGGTCGACAGGTCGTGCGAAATCTGCGCCGTGCGCCGCGCCGCGTTGGCAAAGCTGACGTTGTAGCCGTGCACGAAAACGAACAGCTTGTGGCCGTCGGCACTTCTGACGCGCGCGGCAAGGTCGGCGAAGAAACGGTCCTTGTCCTGCTCGGCGACGGTCTGCAGGACCACGTGTTTTTCCGGATTGGCGCGAAATTCGAGGCGCCAGATCGACGGCGATTCGAGCTCGCCCGGACGGTGGTCAAGCGGGATGCTCACGTCGCAAACGCCGTAGCTCAAGGTGCCGCGCTCACCGCCGAACCATTCGGCCGGCTGACGGCTGCCAGTCGGCTGCCGGTCGGTCGCGTAATTGACGCGAACGACCTTGTAATTGGGCTCGCCGCCGCGCGTTTGAATGCTGTCCGCCGGCTGCACGGGACTCGGACTGGCAGCGCAGCCGCAGAGCAGCAGCGCGGCGAGCAGAATGATAGTTCCGAATAAGCGGTGCATCGCCAGTTGCTCATTGTTTGCTCTCCATCGCCTTGATCGTCGCCGCCAGCAGTGTTTCGGTCTGCGCCGCCTCGTCGGCGGGCAGCACGACCTCGAAAGCGGCTTTCTCGGCGTCGCCCTGGAACAGCTTGGCGGTGACCCGCACGCCACCAGCTTCCTTGCGGTAACGCCCGCTCAATTGCCACGCTTCGGGGAAGTCGTCGGCATCGACATAGACCAGCGTGCCGCGCGCGGCGGCGTAGGTTTCTTGCTTGAGACGGTCGTCGAAGCGCTTGCCGAGCTTGAGCACGTCGACCATTCGCGCCTCGTCCTGAAAGCTGGCGCGCTGGATCATCGGCTTGACTCGCGCCAGCGGCACCTTGTGGCGGTCGTCCTCGGCCATGCGGCCGATGGCGAAGCTCTCGCCCTGCGGCGAAGAGAGACGCGGTTCCTGGATGCCGCCGATTTGGCGCGCCAGCCTGGGCACTTCGTCGCGCGTATATTGGAACAGCCGCTGCACGTCGACGATCTCGTCCTTGAGCGCAGCGCCTTTCATTCCGGTGAGCAGCGCGTAGGTCAGTAGTCCCTGGCCGAACTGGGTCGCCTCGTAGCTCACGCGGTCGGCGGCGGCACCGGCGAGGATGTGGATTCCGGTCCGGTCCTTGAGTTGTTCGAGCGCGATCACCTGCGCGCCGGGAATCTGCCGCTTGGCGACCAGCTTGTCGATGGCGCCGCCGGCGGCGCAGGTGTCGAGCACCAGCACCTGTTTGCTGGCCTTGATCGCCTTGATCCAGTCGGTGAGCTCGCTGCTCGAGATTCCCCACAGCTTGCGCACCGCCGGATCGGCGAGGTCGGTGCTCTGCGCTTCGCGGGCGAGGTAGTAGTACTCGGCTTCGCCCGCCGCGCCGGGCGTCATCACGCCGTGTCCGGCGAGATAGACGAGCAGGATGTCGCCGGCCTTGGCCTCGTTGGCGATGGCTTCGAATGCGCGGCGCAGGTTGTCGCGGCTGGGCAGGCTTTCGGCGGGCGGCGTACCCGTCTCGCCGGGAGTGTAATCGGAAAAGCGATGGATGCGAACGCGATCGGCGCCGAACAGCCGTGCTCCGCCGAGTTCAAGCGCCGTCGCGAAGTCGGCGGCATCCTTGCCGGAGAACGCCAGGCGCAGCGCCGATCCGGCGTACTGGCTGACGCCCATGACCACCGCGTGCAGCGTCACTGCTTCGGCGGCAGTGGCCTTGTCGCCTGCCGAGCGCACCGGGCCGCGCGCGGCAGCTCCGGCGACGACGAGTTGCGCCGCCGGGCTCGGGATGTGGCCGGCAGCGGGCCAGGCGACGACGTCGACGCGGTTGTCGCCGGGCAGCAGGCGGTCGGGGTCAAGATCGATGGCAAGAGTCGCCGTTTTTCCCGAGAGCGCTTTGCCGGCCGCAGCGTCGGCGGCGACCTCCTTGCCGTTGACGCGCACGCGAACGCGGCCGTAGCCGTCGCCGCGGTCGGTGAGTTTGATCGCCAGGCGCAACGGATTCTTGGCGTCGGCGCTGAGCGCGACCTCGGGCCACTTGTGCAGCAGCGCGTCCTCGAATTTGGGGACGGTACGCAGCGCTTCCTGGTCGAAACCCATGATCTTTTGCAGCAGTCCCGGGTCGTAATAGCGGTCTTTGAGCTGCGCCAAGTCGATCGGCGTGTTCTCGAAAACCCAGTGCAGATGCGGGTTGTCGCCGCCGTTCGAGGCGTCGAAGCGGCCTTCGGGATCGCTGACCGCCCAGTGGCCGTCGGTGAACGAGGAGAGCGTCGCGAGCAGCGCGCCGTCGGCGACTCGCCAGAGCTTGATGGTGCGGTCGAAGCTGCTCGAGACGACGATTTTTCCGTCAGGCGTGAAGGCGACGCTGCCGACGTCAGCCGAATGGCCCGTGAGTACGTGCAATGGCTCGCCGGTTTCGGCGTCCCAGAGCCTGACCGTCTTATCCTCGCCGGCTGAAGCGATGATTTTACCGTCGGCGGAAAGCGCCGCGCCATGGACCTGTCCGCGATGGCTGTCCATTACCCGCAGATTGTGGCCGCTGGCCACGTCCCAGACCTTGATCTCGCGCGATCCAGTAGAAATCAACCGTTTGCCGTCAGGCGAGAAGGTAATGCTGTTGACACCGTTTTTGTGCCCGGAAAAGTTGAGTTTTTGCTTGCCCGTCGCGATGTCGAACAGCTTGATTTCGCCGCCGTCGGCACCCGACGCCAAGCGCTTTCCATCAGGCGAGAAAGCGATGCTCTCGACCGGTTTATCGTTGCCCGCGAAACTGCGCTGCTTGCGCCCGCTACGCACATCGCTGAGCTCGACGGAATGATCGGTTCCGCCCACAGCAACCAAGTTGCCGTCAGCGGAAAAAGCGATATCGGAAGCGCCCTCTGCTCGTCCGGCGATGGCGTGCAACTGGTGGCCGGTGGCTACGTCGAGCAGCAGCAGATGATTCTCCTTGCCGCCGGTAGCCAGTGTTTTACTGTCGGGCGAAAAAACGACCTGTCCGTCGCCGACCAGCGTACGCAGTTCGCGTCCGCTCGAAAAATCCCAGAGCGTGAGTTTCCCGTCGATCGCTGTCGATGCCAGACTTCGACCATCGGGGGACAAGCCCAGCCTATACACTGGCGATCCATATCCAGCGAACGAGCGCACTCTTTTTCCACTGGCCACGTCCCATAGCAGGAGAACATCGGTCGGCGTTTCGACTCCATTTCGGAACGCCATTCCCGCCGACAGCGCGCTCTTGCCGTCCGGCGAGAAAGTGGCGCTCTCGATCGCGTATCCATGCCCTGTGAGCGTCTTGATCTCGCGTCCCTTTGCGGCGTCCCAGAGCTTGAGCGTCTGGTCCGCGCTGCCTGACAACACGGTTTTGCCGTCGGCGGAAAAGACGACGCTGGTGACCTTCTTAGCGTGTCCGGTGAGCGTCGCCAGCAGCTTGCCGGTGGCGACGTCCCAGAGCCTGATCGTCTTGTCGTTGCTTCCCGAGACGAGGCGCTTGCCGTCAGGCGAGAAAGCGACGCTGACAACGTCTTCATCGTGTCCGGCCAAAGTCGCGATCTCCTTGCCCGTCGCGACGTCCCAGAGCGAGACGCTGTTGCTCTTGCGCTGGCGATCCTTGACGCTGCCGTTGCCGCTTGCCACGGTCTTGCCGTCGGGCGAGAAGGCGACGCTTTTGGCCTCGTCGCCGTGGCCGGAGAAGGTGAGCAGTTCGCTGCCGCTGGCGACGTCCCAGAGCTTGATCGTGTCGTCCTTGTCGGAGCTCTTGAAGAAGCCGCTTTCGCCTCCTTCGCCAGCCGAGACCAGCGTCTTTCCGTCGGGCGAGAAAGCCAGGCCATTGACCGCGCCGCCGTGGCCGGCGAGCGTGCGCAGCTCGCGACCGGTCGCGACGTCCCAGAGCTTGATGGTGTGATCCTTGCTGCTGAAAATGACCATTCCGCCGCCCGAAGCGACGGTTCTGCCATCGGGCGAGAAAGCGACGCTCGAAACCGACCCCTGATGGCCGACGAAGCTGCGCAGTTCGCGGCCGCTCGCGACGTCCCAGAGTTTGAGCGTGTAGTCGTATCCACCCGAGACGACGGTCTTGCCGTCGGGCGAGAAAGCCCCGCTGACCGCAAAATGGCCCGACTGAACGACCAACTGCGGAGGATCGGCAGGCCGATCAGCCGCTAGCGCCGCCACGCTCATCGCTAACGTGACGCACGATATCCAGAACCTCATCGACAAAGGCATTTTCATTACGCCGTTTCTCCTAGTGTCACCCCCGCACGATTGCCATGCGCCAAATCGTTTCGCTCAAATCGAGTTGCCGATCAATACGAACGGCGCCCAGAAATACGGATGCGAATAAGGCGCCTTGGGATCTGCGGTAAAGCCCTTGTTATTGATTGCAGCGGGCACGAGCCTGATTGTTCCGCGCAGTCCAAACGGTTTCTCTGAATCGATCTGTTCCGGTTTCATGATTCCATTGAGCAACGCAATTTGCGCCTGCCTAAGTGCATCAGCCGTACTGAAATGGTTCCTTTCGCGGCCACTATAGAGATATCGCATGAGTTCAGGCGTACTGGCGTCTGATATTGACCAAAGGCTTGCCAAGACCGCCTTCGCTCCCTTGTTTTGGGCCAATGTCCCCATTCCCTCCACCTCACGCCCATCGGCTGCGCGCCCGCCAGACATGGCGGTTTCGCACGCTGATAAAGTCAGTAAATCGAGTTTTCCAAAGTGAAAATCACCTTCGCGCAGTTGGCGAAGCGTTAACGGCTTACCGTCACCCAGCAGAAGAAACGAATCCTCCTCAGTTCCTGGGGTGAATTTGAAATGACTGGCGACGTGGAGTACGGCCAATTCCTTGGCAAGACTTGTACGCATCTGCGCTGAGGTGAATTGTTCGTCAAGATGGATTTCGCCGGCAAGTCCGCTGTCGCCGACGATCGAGTCAAGCTCCTGGCGTACACCTGGCAGGGCAGAAAAACCTCCTTGCGCTTGTGATGCGCCAAAAGCGGATATTTCCCAGCGACGGAAAGGGCGAACGGTCTCTTCTATCTGCGCCGCCGCGGTGTACATGCTCAAGGCGTACTGCTCGACGAGATATCGTTCGCCATCATGAAGCGCGGCAAATGGGATGTAGCGCAGACCGCCTTCCAGCGACAACAAGAGCGTCTTGACTTGCGCCGTCTTCAATTCGGATGCAATCGGAGCAATCAGCACGCCATACAGTGCCTTGGCGTCCGGACGGGGGTCAGCGAACCGGTTTTCCAGTTTTTGTCTGAATGAAACCAACTTGCGGTGAAAATCATCGCGGTCGATATCAACCGTTCGGACGAGAATCCCCCTTCCTGTAGTGACCAGCATTCGAATACGGTCGCCGACGATAAGGTACTCGACCAAGGCAACGTTCTTGCCGAAGGACGATATTTCGGCTCTGGTTTTGGCCAGCCTTGCGTCTTGAACGGTTGTTTTTTCCGGCGCTGTTTCCCGGCCGAGCGCTGTCGTCAATTCGTCGAATTGCTTGAGGAATCTTTTTTCGAGCGTCGAAAGTGACGCCCGGATCTCCTGGTCCTTGATGTTCTTCCGGGATGAATCGTCGCCATGGGTGCTGTTCTCGTCATGCCGTTTTTGCCAAAGAAGGCGCGCTTCTTCGGACAAGCCGTCAAATGTCATTGCCCAGGCTTGTTCCGAGTCGTTGAATTCAACACGCGTTCTTCGTGAATCACCAGCGGCGTCGCGACGAATAAAATCGAAATACTCTTCTTCCTTGAGCATCTTCAGGACTTGAGTGGCTTCCGAAATTCTTTCCTGGTCAATTAACCAATTGGCCAATTCATGGTAAATCTGCTGGTTTTTATCGATTAGTGATTTTCGTACGCCACGGTCCATCGTCAGCGCGTTGAACCGGATTTCTTGAAATATATTGACCGCCTGTTTGGCAAAGAAAATGGCTGCGCCGGTCTGGCCCTGGCCATCATGAAACCTGGCCAGGTTGGCAAGAATATTAAAGCTGTTTTCAGGCACTGTTGCGGCGATGCTGATCAGTAACGCCCGCTCATATAAACCCCTGGATTTTTCTGGCTGGTTTGTCGCCTCATAGACGCTGGCGAGGTTGTTCATATTGCTCGCATTGCTTATGTGGAGGGGCCCGAGACTTGATTCAGCGATTGCCAGAGCCTGTTCGTAAAGCTGAACAGCCTTGTCGTAGTTCTCCAAGTGATAATGAACGCTGGCGATATTGTTTAATCGGATTGCCGCCGCCACATGATCTGAACCGAATACCTTGATGGTGATGGCCAGAGCGCGCTCATAGAGCGCAAGCGCCTGCTCGTACCGCTGCAGTTGAACATAAACACTGGCAAGGTTATTGAGGCTGCGCCCGGTTTCAAATGACTGTGGCCCGAAAGATTCTTCCCGTATCGACAGCGACCTTTCCAGCAGAGCCAGCGCTTGATCTGGTTGACCGGTTTGCTTGTACAACAGTCCGAGGTTGTTGAGACTGGTTGCCGTGGCCGGGTGCCGGGCCCCCAGCTTTGTCTGCGTGATCGTCAGGGCTCTTTCGATCAGTGGCAGTGCAGTGCCAAACTCGCCGAGTTCGCGCTGCATTCCCCCTTGGTTATTGAGCACCACCGCGACATCGGGATGATCAGACCCGTGGATCTGTTCAATCAGGTTCAGTGAGCTTTCATACATCGGTCGCGCTTCTTCATGGCGCCCCAGGTTGTAAAGCACCTCGGCGAGGTTGTTTAAGGCGACTGCGGTCGCATACTTTGAATCCGCCTCACGCAATGATTTCCGGGCGAGGGGCTCGGCGGCGGCATACTTCCCTTCTTGAAACGTACTAATAAGCGCTGAGTCCGATGGGCCAAGCATGTCCGCACGGCATTCGCCATGGCTCCCCATTCCCATGAGCGAAAGGGCAGCAGCCAGCAGAAATGATTTTCTGGCCTGGCTCATGGTCCGGTCCTTGCAAAAAGGAAAGACACCACGACTAACGGAGGTCAATTCGTATCGTGTCATTCGCGTTGCCCGAATAGCCCTTGCCGTAAAATTCGCCACGTTTTGTCACGCCGCCCGGCAGCTTTGCGACGTACTGATAGAGGCCTAATACTTCGGGTATGCTGGCTTTTGTTCCTGAAAAGCGCTGCGATTTCCATCCGGTACATTTTTCCTGGTTCTCCGGGGCGACCCCGATCAACTGGCAAATCCGGAAATTGAAGAAAGGAATGTAGGAAAACGTTACCAGTGCCGAATTGCCGATAATGTCGGTACTTTCCTCTCCCGCGCCGCATTCTGACTTTGCTTTGAATAACGGCTTGCCCTTGTTCTGCGCGCGATATTGCTGCAGGGATTTCAGGAGCTCATTCGTGTTTTTCGCTATTTTCTTTTTTGCTGCGAAAAAAGAAACGCCATAGTCGCCTTTGTCTTCAATTCGCCAGGAGCCTGATGATCCGAGGCTATCGATCCCGATCTGGTCGATGTTGTCGATGTGTTTCTTCCAAACGGCTTCGGGAATTCCGTATTTTTTTAGGTTGTCTTCCAGCTTCATCGCATAATTCGCCGAAACAATTGCCGCGTCTTGCGAACTAAACTGTTTTACATTGTAGTCAAACGGAACTGAATTATGGCATTCCGATATGTCGTAATATTTACCCCCTTCCGAGGTGTCGTAATTTCCTGCTAAGCCTGTTTTTTTATCCGGCGTTTTTGATTTTGAATGAAATTCGTTTTCCTTGACGGCGGTGTCGTGCAAGGCGGTTTTTATTGCGCTATATATTTCATTGGGTGACAGTTTTCCGAAATCTATATCTCTTTCTTGTGCTTGCGCTGAATTAAGGGAAATATAGAGTGCTGCATTGATTATTAAAATCAGGATTCGCATATGTCGCCTATTGGTAATTGACCGGAGTGTGAAAGTTGGAAGAACTGGTCGCATCGCTGCTTTTTTTATCAGCCGGTGTCTAAAAATCGATACCACCCGGCTCAATTAAGTGGTGCGCCAACGTTTATTCATGCCCGATGAAAATGCCCGTGGCGCGGTCTATTGAGAAGAGTTGTGAGCGCGACGTCTGCGTTCCCGACAGAAATCCGCAACTCGAACCGGTTTTCTGCCGAATATGCCGTGGCAAATGGGCGCTCATTTCCGTCGAGCGCAGGCCGTCAATCGGTGGACGCGTTTCCGGCGTTTTTGTCAGGCGCTCAGATTCTTTGCAGCTTTCAATGTTCATTGAGTGCCGCTCCTTGTTCCAACTGCTTCAACACGGCCTTGGCCGTGCTGTCGGTTGTCGACAATTCCTTGAGCTGCTGCATCGCTTCGATCACCCATAGCCCCGACTCGGCGCGCGCCAGCCAACTCGCCGCAACAAGCTTGGCGCTTGCCGGCGGCAGCGCTTGCAGCGACTCGGGGAAGACCGGCGCGGCGGGCACCGCGCGCAACTGGTCTTCATAGACGCTGCCGCTGGCGTCGGCGACCTCGAGCTGATAGTCGCCGGCAGCGAGGTCAACGACCGGGGTGGTGATCGCGCGCGTCTTGATTTCGCCGAGCGAGACGATTTCCTTGTGGTCGGAGAGCCGGATCAGGCGCAAATGGAAAGGCGCGCTGCCGTCGCTCCACGAGAAGTAGAGCGCGCGCTGCTGCGCCACGACGAAGAAGCGCTTGGCGAGGTAGGGCACCGACAGTGGCGCGCCGCCGCGCGCGGTCATCGCGGTCAGCCGCTGCGGGCTCTGGCTGTCGCCGGCAATGAGGCCGCTGACCCACTTGAGCAGGTTGCCCGGAACCGAAGGCGCGGCGCCCCGGCTTTCGATCCGAAACGGCGATTGCCTGAAGGCGATGCGTTGTGTCTTGCCGTCTGAATAGGTCACGACGACGCTGGTTTTTTCGTCCGGCAACTGGATTAGATCGTCGGTTTGCACTGGAGAATAGGGTTTCGCTGCCTCGGTTTTTCCCTGACGCACGAGCTTGACCCCCGGCACTGAGCCGTCGATGCTGTCGATCCAGCCGACCTCGACGGCGACTGCCGGGGCAGCGATGAAGCAGGCGAGCAATGCCAGCGCCAGGCGAATTGTTTTAGTCATGGTGTGCTGTCTTTCGGTAATGTACGTGCTTGCGAAGATTGTTCATCGCCAGTTCGAAGAACTTGACGGCGGCGACCGGTAGAGCGAAATCGAGCCAGACGCCGTAGCGGAAGAAATAGACGCTCAGCGGAACCAGGATCAAGACCAGCACGGCCAGCGAAATCATGGTGCCGAGCGCCGTCGGAAACCGCGTGGCGATCAGGCTTACGACGCTCAGCAGGACGATCGCGGTGAGCAACTGAATCCATACCGCCGGCGTCGTCATCTGCCCGTGCTGGATCAGCGAGTCGATGGCGTTGATCAGGATCAGGCTGCCGGGCATTGCGCCCAGCGGGGTGGCATGGATATCGCGCGCGTCCTGGTTGCTGGCGCCGATCACCGCGATATGGCCCGGCGCCAGCGTCGTGCGCAAACCGCCTTCGGTGATCGCGTGCGCCGGCAGAATCGACAGCAGCGGGGCCTTGCCGCCGGCAAAGTCGATGACCGGTCGAGTTTCGTCGGCCGCCAGCTTCCACGGCAGGGCGAAGAGGATGCGCTGAGTGAAGGCGTTGCCCGTCACCGCGATCGACTTGGTGCCGATCACCATTCGCGTCTGCGCCAGTTGGGCCTCTTCGCTGCACGAACGCGGCAGTGCGCTGCGTAGCGCCTGCTCGAGCGCGGTCAGCGCCGGCTCGCCGGACAGCGCCGCCAGCACCGAGATTTGCACCGACGGCACGATGATCGGCAAGTCTTGCGCCGAACACGCCGACAGCCAACCGCGCCAGCGGCGGTATTGACCGTCCTGGTCCTGCTCAAACAGCGGGCTGGCCGACAGCCGTTGGCGGCTTGGCGGCAGCGTGCTGTCGATGAAGGAGGGACGGGTCACCCAGTTGCCGCCGCCCGATTCGAGTGGGTTCCAGCGGAAGCTCTCGACCAGGATCAGCGTCGGCGCAGCGGCCATCGCCGCGTGCCGGCGCAGAACGTCGAGCAGCGCGGCGTCGTCGGGCATCGATTTGCGCAGTTCGATATCGACGATGAGCACCGCCGGACGCTTTTCGAGCGCGGCGGCGATCAGCGTCGCCAGCTTGTCGCGCGGGGTGAATAAAGGCTCGCCCCACAGTTGCTGGCTTTTGTCGTCGATGTCGTAGAAGACAAAAGGGCGCGCGTCGTTTCCTTGCGCGACGTCGATGCCGCGGTTCATTCCGATCAGCCAGTCGATCGATTGCTCGCGGCTGTTGCGTACCGCGTCGGTGTTCTGAAAAACGATGACCAGGCCGACCACCAGCAGGCCGACCAGCAGGTTCTGCCGCAGGTGCTGGCCGAACGTTGCCGGCTTGGGGAAGATCCGGTCGAGCAGCTTGAACGACGAGGCGACCAGCAGCGCGCTGAGCAGTCCGAGCTTCTTCATGATCGTCTGGCGGCGTCGAGGAGCGACGCGCGGGATGGGCGCGTCGGCGTCTTGCCTGGCGTTTGCAATCGCGGCGCGTTCGCCTCTCGGTCTCGCTCAGCCATTGGCGATGAAGCGCCCGAGGCCGCTGTAGACCGACGCGCCGGTGGTCGCCAGCGCCAGCAGCGCCTTGCCGATGCTGTTGATCCGCTCCATCGTCTGCTGCAGATTGTCCGGCGAGAAGGTCTTTCTCGAGAGCAGTTCGATGGCCCTGGTGCGCGCCGCCTCAAGGCGGTCGGCGCGTTCGCGCAGCAGCTGGCCGACGATACCGCCGGCGACGAAGGAGAGCGCGATGCTCAGCGCGTAGTTGGCCAATTCGCGCCAGCTGCGCGTATCGTTCGGCAGCCAGTCGGTCTTGTCGATGAGCCCGGTGAGCGCCGACATGGCAAAAACGGCGACGCAGGCCAGCAGCAAGCCGCCGAGCGCGGCGGCGATCAGCGGTCGCTGGTGCAGGCGCATCAGGCGCAGGCCGGGCAAAAAGGGGATGGCGATCGAGGTGGCGTAGAGCACCCAGTCGCGGGCGTCCCAGACCTGCGTGATCAGCAGGTGGGCGATGAGCAGGAAGAGCAGCGGCGTGAGCAGCGCCAAGACCCATTCGCGCAAGACGCCGGCCGGCGCTTCTGCTGACGGTTGGGGTGCAGGAACAACGGCGGCTGCGTCGACCGGCGGGGCGATGATGCGCTGCGCCAGTTCATCGATGCGCGCCTGCAGCGACGTTTCGAGCGTCTCGATTTTTTGCAGCAGCGGACGCAGCAGCGTCAGGTCGCGCGTGCAGTGCGGGCAGGCGAGCGCGGCGTCGTCGATTTCGGAGATGCAATACGGACATTTCATTGGCCAGGCCATCCTTTTCGGGGCAGGGGAAACGCTCGATAAAAATGCTATTTTTCCACAGTCAGCTTGATTACGGACTGGCCGCGTCGACCGTTGCTGTCTTGCACCGAGACCACCATGACGTGTTCACCGGGCGGCAGCGCGGCCTTGCTGATCGAGATGCCGTCCTCGCCGACGTACGCGGCGATCCGTTCGCTGAGGTCGACTGACGGCGATTTGACGTAGAGCAGTTGGACGCTCTCGGCGTCGATCGACGCGCCGCCGTGCGCGACGAAGCGCAGCTTGAAGTCGAGCGGCGACTTGACGCTCGTGGCGTCGGCCTTGGGCGAGATCAGCTCGAGCGTCGGTCCGCGCGTGATGCCGCGCGATTTTTGCACCTCGCCGGCAGGCAGGCGCGCTTCGTCTGCGGTGATCAGTACCAGCGGCCCGGCGGCCAGCGACGGCAGCGCGACGAGCAGCAGGGCAAGGCTCACGATCGATTTTTTCAGCATGGTCAGAGGTCTCCTTTTGATCAACATTACAGCCAGTTCCCCATCAGGATGAACGGCGCCCAGTAATACGGATGGTCGGTGGTTGCTGCGGCGGCCGGGCCGGCGCCGGTGCGCGTCAGTCCGCGGCTCACTTCGGCGAGCGCCGGCGCGACGCGGCGCTCGATGAACGCCACCTGCGCCATCTGCATCGCCTCGGCCTTGGTGATCCCCGGGTTCTTCTGGCGGAAGCCGTAAAAGAGCTGCATGAACTGCCCGGTGCTCTCGTCGGCGACCGGCCACAAGGTAGCGATCACGCCCTTGGCGCCCTGGTTCTGCGCCAGCGCGCCGAAGCCCTCGACTTCGCGGCCGTTGGCGTCCTTGCCACCGCCAACCGCCGTCTCGCACGCCGAGAGCGTCAATAGATCGAGATTGACGAACTCGTAGCCGTCCTTGATCTGCTTGAGCGAGAGCTTCTTGCCGTCGCCGAGCAGCAGGAAGGAATCGGTTTCGTTGCCCGGCTTGAAGACGAAGTGGCTGGCCAGGTGGACGACCGGCGGCTCGCCCTCGAGCCCGGTCTTGAACGACGCGGCGGTAAACGCCTGGTCGAAACTCACCTTGCCCTTCATTCCCAGCAGGATGCCGTCGAGTTCGCCCTTGACCGAAGGCAGCGCCGCGAAGTCGTCGACCTTCTGCGTCAGGCCGTAGCCGGCGAGCGTCCACTCGGCCTGCGGCTTGTCCTTGAGCTTGTCCTTGGCCGCCGAGGTGTAGAGCGCCAGCTGGTAACGCTGGGCGAGAAACCGCTCGCCGTCGTAGAGCGCCGCCATCGGCAGATAGCGCAGCGCGCCGTCGAGCGAGAGCATCAGCGTCTGCGCGCCGGCCTGCTTGAGGTCGTCGGCGACCGGCGCGATCAGCAGCTCGTAGAGCGCTTTGCCTTGAGTCTTGACCTGCGGGTCGCGTCGAGCGATGGCTGCGCGATACTCGCCGATCAGGCGATTGAGGTCGGCTGCGCCGATCGCCGCCTCGCGCTTGAGCTGGACGGTCGGCGTCGTGAGCAGGATCCACAGCCGCTGGTCGGTCAGCAGGTAATGCAACGTCACGGCGCCGTGGCCGAGGTCGCGCAGCGTTCCCTGCAAGGCGCGCAGGCTGGTAAGGTTCTTCTCGCCGAACTCCTGCTGGCGGTCGGCCGAAGCGCCCTGCGTAAACTCCTTCTTGAGCTCGGCCAGGAACGCATCGTAAGCCTGGCGCGCGAGCGCCAGGTCGGCGTCGAGCTTCTCCTTGCGCGATTGCTCAGCGGCAGCGAGCTCTTCGCCGTTCTTGACGCGCTTGAGCAGCGCTTCGCGCTCTTTTGACATTGAAGCGAGCTGGCCGCTGATCTTCTCGTAGCGCTCGCTCCACGGGCGTTCCTGCGCGGTGAACCCGGCGTCGCTCTGGCGCGAATCGGCACCGCGCTGGACGAAGTCGACGTACTCGGCGTCCTTGAGCAGCGCCAGCACCTGCTGGCCTTCGATCAGCCGGCCCTGGGCGAACAGCAGGTCGGCGAGGTCCTTGTAGGTCGATTCATTCTTTTCGAGGAAGGATTTTTGCGTTGCCTTGTCGAGCGCGGTGTTTGCCGCGCGAACCGCTTGCAGCGTATTGACCGCCTGCTTGCCGTACCAGATCGCGAGTTCGGGGTGGGTCTTGGCGTAGAACACGCGCAGACTGCGTTGGACTTTCCACGCGAGCTCGGGATTGCCGGCGGCGTTGGCGATTCGCCAGGCGCGCAAGAGCAGCGGTTCGGTTTTGGCGTACTGGTCCATGCCCACGTATAGCCTGGCCAGGTTGTTGAGGCAGCCACCGGTCAACGGGTGGTCGGGACCGTTGGCCTTTTCGGAAATCGCCAACGCGCGCAGATAGAGCGGTTCGGCTTTGGCGTACTGCCCCATGGACCAGTACAGCATGGCCAGGCTGTTTAGGCTGATGCCGGTCGACGGGTGGTCGGGGCCGTTGGCCTTTTCGAAAATCGCCAGTGCGCGAACAAAGAGCGGTTCGGCCTTGGCGTACTGCCCCATGGACCAGTACAGCATGGCCAGGCCGTTTAGTCTGATGCCGGTCGACGGGTGGTCGGGGCCGTTGGCCTTTTCGGAAATGGCCAGCGCGCGGACATGGAGCGGCTCGGCTTTTGCGTACAGCCCCATTGCTTGGTACAACCCGGCCAGGTTGTTGAGTGTCGTGCCGGTTGAAGGGTGGTCGGGGCCATCGGCCTTTTCGAAAATCGCCAGCGCACGGACGTAGAGCGGTTCGGCCTTGGCGTACAGGCCCGTGGTCCTATATAACTCGGCCAGATCGTTGAGTCGGGTTGAGGTCGAAGGGTGGTCGGGGCCGTTGACCTTTTCGGAAATCGCCAGCGCTCGCACCAAGAGCGGTTCGGCTTCGGCGTAACGGCCCAGTGTGTAGTACAGCCCGGCGAGGCTGCTAAGTCTGATACCCGTCGAGGGATGCTCGGGGCCTTCTGTCTTCTCCGTGATGGCAAGCGCCCGCACGTAGAGCGGCTCGGCACGGGCGTGCTGGCCCATGGACTCGTACAGCCCGGCGAGGTTGTTGAGTTTGGTGGCCGTCGAGGGATGCTCGGGGCCTTCTGCTTTTTCCGAGATGGCCAGCGCCCGCACATAGA
>JAGTRW010000081.1 GCA_018262095.1 Pseudomonadota bacterium | reverse complement strand
CCTCCCGACCTCCCCTTGTCCCCCAAGGGGATTTCCTGCGGGGCATCTGGGGAGGAGGTCACCTTCTCCCCCCTGATAAGGGGGGCCGGGGGGGTTAGCACAAAGCCGTCGAGCAGCGGCGCGACGCCGAGCGAGAGCTTGCTGCCGCCGGCGAGGAAGCCGGCAAGGTCGGCGCTGGGCGAGGGCTTGAGGTTGTAGTCGGCAAATAGTCCGGCCAGTGTTTCGCGCCGGCCCGCCGATTCGGCGAGCAGCAGCACGCGGCCGGGAAAGCCGGCGATGAAGGCTTTGAGGCTAGCGAGCGGGTCTTCGGCGCGGCGCGCGACGGCGACCGGCGGCAGCGCGCTCGCCGGGCCGCCGCTGCCGGTGGCGAGGATCAGCCGTGTGTAGGTCTTGGCGGCGGCGAAGAACGGCTCCTCGGCGAGGAACAGTTCGGCGGGCGGCAACAGCGGCCGGCTGCGCTCGCCCGAGAGCATGTCGTAGCGCGACTGGGCGTCGCGCCAGAAGGCGCGGATCGCCTCAGGAACGTCGTTGTGCAGGCAGAGCACCGCGTCCTTGGGCAGGTAGTCGAAGAGCGTCGCCGTTTCCTCGAAGAAGAGCGGCAGCCAGTATTCGATGCCGGCCGACGGGATGCCGTTCGAGACGTCCTTGTAGATACCCGAGCGCGCCGGGTCGCCTTCGAACATTTCGCGGAAGCGTTGGCGGAAAAGCGCGCGGCCTTTGTCGTCGAGCGGGAATTCGCGCGCCGGCAGCAGGCGGATTTCGGGAACCGGGTAGAGCGTTCGCTGGCTGTCGACGTCGAAGGTCTTGATGCTCTCGATTTCGTCGTCGAAGAGGTCGAGGCGGAAGGGCTGCGCCGAACCCATCGGGAAAAGATCGACGAGACCGCCGCGGATCGAGTATTCGCCGGGCGCGATCACCTGCGTGACGTGGTTGTAGCCAGCCAGCGTGAGCTGCGCGCGGAAACCGTCACCGTCGAGCTGCTCGCCCTTCTTGAGGAAAAAGGTGTAGGCGGCCAGATACGCCGGCGGCGCGAAGCGATAGACGGCGGTCGATGCCGGAACCAGCAGCACGTCGCATTCGCCGCGCGTGACGCTGTAAAGCGTCGCCAGCCGTTCGGAAATGAGGTCGTGGTGCGGCGAGAAGCTGTCGTAAGGAAGCGTTTCCCAGTCCGGCAGCAGGCGAACGCGCAGCTCGGGAGCGAACCACGGGATCTCGTCGAGCAATCGCTGGGCGTCGTTGGCGCTCGCTGTCAGCACCGCCAGCAGCTTGCCGCGGCGGGCCAGCGCCAGTTGCGCAATATGCAGCGCATCGGCCGAACCGGCAAACGGCGGCAGCACCGTTCGTTCGCCGGCCTTGAACGCGGGCAACGCGACCGCAAGCTGCGCGGCGGGCGATTGGGAAACGGAGCTGGTTTGGGACAAGAGAGGCACGGGGGGGGCGAAAGCCTGGCGGAGCGGGAAAGCCGGACATTATAGCCGATCGCGCCGGGGCGGCTTGGCGGCGAGGCGACGCGATGATCGGGCCAGTGTTTCTCTAACGGCCTGGTCACAGCCTTGCAGCCACTGAAACTGGCACGCTCAGCGGTAATCCTGCTCGCGTTGAAGACGTACCGTTAGAATCAGAGCCATATCGGCAGCTTCGTCATAGCTGTAAAGCGCCAGATACCCGGATTCGCTGCGGGAAATGATGAGTTCGCGCAAGCCCTGTGGCAGAGGCCGACCCATACGCGGATGATGTTCCAGAATCGTCAGGGCATCGAGAATCAAGTCGATGGTTTCAATAGCGCATTGTGCGTCAGCATCCAGAAGGAAGTCCGCCAGACGCTCCAAGTCCAAGTCATTGGCAGCTTCCGGCGCTAGCAGCCAGCGCGTCATGCCTTGGTTTGCACACCCTCCGAAATAGCCTGTGCCGACGGGCGCGTAGCAGACTGCCCCCGCACACGGCGACGCAGATAGTCCGCAAAAGCCGGTCCATCGATGGCCTGAGCAGTGGCGATCACTTGCGCGCGTGCCGCCAATGCCTGTGCCACAAAAGCTGACTTAGCCTCTGCCTGCGCCAACTCGGCAGCGATGGCCTTGATCATGAAGGCGTGAGGGGTGATGCCTTGGCCGGCAGCCGCTTTCAGCAGGCGGTGACGCGTTGCTTCATCCAGTTTGACTGACAGATTGGGCATCGCAAACTCCTTGTTTCAGTGGTGTTGATATCTTCCTGGCCGGTAATTACTTGGACAATTTTTCCCGGATGGCAAGCGAAGGTGGCCGCATTGCTAGAATTCAAAGCGGCCCGAAGCTTTGGACGGCGCCCGTGCGCCGGACGCTTGCTCTCTGTCAGCAATGCTGCTTATCTGCCGCTCAGCAGCAAATCGTGGCGAACGTCGGCTTCCTGTTCTGGCGAATTCACACACCCGACCCTCCGCGGTCATTGGTTGCCCAGCCGATTCAACGGCAGCTAACAGAGCGAATGCGACACAACCCCGCTGCCCGCTACGCGCCGGTTATGCCCCGGTGATGGTCAACGGCGCTTCGCGCTGCTCGACGGCATCGAGACCTACGCGCGCAGCGGCGCCATCCTGAGAAAGGGCGTTTAGCCGTGCTGGTGGCCGGCGGTGAATTGCTCAACGCTGGCATGCGGATTCATGGTCCCCTCGCTTGTTGAGCGCCGCGCTTGCTTGCCGTTCTATTTCGGCGTGCCGCTCGCCGTCTGTCCGAAAAGCAGTGCTTTGGACTCGTCGGTCACCGTCGGTACGGTATTGATTTCCTTGGCCAGGCGATACGCGCGCTCGACCGCGGGACGCGCCGCAATCACCTCGAACCAGCGCTTGAGGTTGGGGAAATCGTCGAGCTTCTGCTGCTGTCGCTGCCAGAGTACGATCCACGGATAGCACGCCATGTCGGCGATGCCATAGTCGCCGGCGATATATTCGCGCTCGCTCAGGCGCTTGTTGAGCACGCCGTAGAGGCGATTGGTTTCCTTGACGTAGCGGTCGATGGCGTAGGGGATCTTCTCCGGCGCGTAATGGCCGAAATGATGATTCTGCCCGGCCATCGGGCCGAGCCCCGCCATTTGCCAGAACAGCCACTCG
>JAGTRW010000012.1 GCA_018262095.1 Pseudomonadota bacterium | reverse complement strand
AGCGGCGCGTGAAGCCGGCCAGTTGCAGCGCAAGCTCAACGCCGACAACATGGCCAAGATCGTCGCCGACGTCAAGAAGGCCGGCATGCAGGTCGTCGAAACCGTCGATCCGGCCGCCTTCCTGGCGGTGACCAAGCCGGGCCGCAAGACCTTTACCGACAAGTTCGGCGGCGAGAATTACATCAAGGAAATCGACGCCGTTCGCGACGTCAAGTAAGGTGGCTTAAGTAATTTCCCTGCCTCTTCGCTGTCCGCTCGTAATGAATAGGGCGGCGAAGGGGCGGTGTAGTTACGGGAGTACATCAAGAAGCAGGAGCAAGAGGACGAGCGGTTTGGCTAACTCGGCCTGTGGAAATGAGTAGCCTCCGAACCGGTGGCCCCAAGAATGCGGGCCGCGTCAGCGACCCCGAATAGTCGCTTTGGGCAGCTCACAACCTAATGCCCCCGGCTTTGCCAGGAGGGACCAATTTCTCGACCTACGGCCGGTGAGTTTTTCATTGCGGCTGTTGATGGCGCAGAACCCCAATGACCGCATTGGCCGACGAGAAGACCGCCAGACCAGCGTTTGGTACGGCAACTGCAGGATCCCAAAGCCGTCATGGCCACTGCAAATGTCATCAGTTCGTTGAGGGTCGATAACGCTCAAAATATCACGGATCACTGAGCAGGTCTGACCAGCCCCCCTGCTCAGCCCCGCGCAATTTCGCAATTGCCCTGCCGGCCGCGTTAGAAGAACGAAAATTCACTGCGTGAATTGGGTATACTCGCGGGTTCCCGTTTGATCCGAGGCTTGGCGATTCGGCCTGTGCCTTGCTGCACGGCAGGAATCGGCAAACCCATGGCGCGGCGGAATCAGGGTAATCGCCAGCGGCCTTGAAGGTCCCTCCCGCTGAGTCAGCGCGATGCCCTGCTCTTCCCTGGCCTGGCCCACCGCCAGACTCGACCAGTCCGCCGGGCGCTTGTGGTCGCCGCGCTCGGTCGTCCCTCGGTTCGCCGTTCGCCGGGACCTTGCCGGCGCCGACGATCAAGACCGCCGACGTAACACCTATGGTCAGTCGCGGGCAGGCAATCCGGTCGCTGCCGACCGCCGCCACATGACCGGCAGTTCATTTCGATGAGGCATCAGGCATGTTCAATCTCTTTGAGTCGCTAATTCACCCCTATCCCGACGAGGCGCCCGACGTTCCGCCGAAAACCCTGCTCGCCTTCATTTACGCCGGAACGCGCGGCCTGCGCCCGCTGATCGTCGTCATGGCCACGCTGACCGCGATCATCGGCGTCTTCGAGGCGATGCTCTTCGGCTTCCTGGGAAGCATGGTCGACTGGCTGTCGGCAATGCGACCGGAGACGCTGTGGGCGCAGCAAGGGGGTACCTTGACCATGATCGTTCTGGTGCTGCTGGCCAGCCCGCTGGTCGTCGCCGTCCAGGCCATGCTCAAACAACAGACGTTGGCGGCCAACTTTCCGATGCTGCTGCGCTGGAATTTCCATCGCCTGATGCTCGGCCAGAGCATGAGTTTCTATCAGGACGAATTCGCCGGACGCGTCGCCACCAAGGTGATGCAGACGGCGCTCGCAGTGCGCGATTGCGTGATGATCGTGACCGACATCCTGGTCTTCGTCAGCGTCTATTTCATTAGCATGGTCGCCGTCGCGGCGCACTTCGACACCTGGCTGCTCGTCCCCTTCGGCGTCTGGGTGATTCTCTACGCCGGCGCGCTGCGCTATTTCGTTCCGCGCCTGGGCAAGGTCGGCCAGGCGCAGGCCGATGCACGCTCGCTGATGATGGGCCGAGTCTCCGACGCGTACACCAACATCTCGACCGTCAAGCTGTTCTCGCACGGCAAGCGCGAAGCGAGCTACGTGCGCTCGGCGATGCAGGAATTCATGCACACCGCCCACGCCCAGATGCGCCTGGTGACCGGAATCGAGATCGTCAATTTCACGCTCAACATGCTGCTGATCATCGGCACCGCCGGCGTCGGCCTGTGGCGCTGGTCGCTCGGCGAAGCCGGAATCGGCGGGCTGGCCGCAGCGACGTCGATGGCGCTGCGCCTCAACGGCATCTCGCATTGGGTGATGTGGGAAATGGCGCGGCTGTTCGAGAACCTCGGCACTGCGCAGGATGGAATGAATACCCTGTCGCGGCACAACGCGGTGACCGACCACCCCGGCGCCAAGCCGCTCAAAGTGACGCACGGCGAGGTCCGCTTCGCGCAGGTGAGCTTCGGCTACGGCGAGAGCAAACGCGTGATCGACGGCTTCAACCTGACCATCGCTCCCGGCGAGAAAATCGGTCTGGTCGGTCGCTCGGGTTCGGGCAAGTCGACGCTGGTCAACCTGCTGATGCGCTTCTACGACATCGAATCGGGCCGGATCCTGATCGACGGCCAGGACATCAGCCAGGTGACGCAGGAAAGCCTGCGCGCGCAGATCGGCATGGTCACCCAGGACACCTCGCTGCTGCACCGCAGCGTTCGCGAGAACATCATCTACGGCCGACCCGACGCCACCGAGGCGGCGATGATGCGCGCCGCCAGCCGCGCCGAAACCGACGGTTTCATCGCCACGCTGACCGATCCCACCGGCCGCAGAGGTTACGACGCACACGTCGGCGAACGCGGCGTCAAGCTCTCCGGCGGCCAACGCCAACGCATCGCGATCGCCCGCGTGATGCTCAAGGACGCGCCGATCCTGCTGCTCGACGAAGCGACCAGCGCGCTCGACTCGGAAGTCGAGGCCGCCATCCAGCAAAGCCTCTACAGCCTGATGGAGGGCAAGACCGTCGTCGCCATCGCGCACCGCTTGTCGACCATCGCCGCGATGGACCGGCTGATCGTCCTCGACGCCGGACACATCGTCGAACAGGGCGATCACGCCAGCCTGCTGGCCAACGGCGGCCTCTACGCGCGCCTGTGGGCGCACCCTTCAGCGTCCCCCGCTGGCAATGTTTGACCCCTCCTTGATCCATCGCAACGATGAGATCTTTAATCCCGAGCCTAACGGCTTGGGATTTTTTTTGCGCTTCACTCCATTAGTCAACATGAATCAGCAAGACCCATCAGTTTCCGTCATTCCGGGCTTGACCCGGAATCCAGGGGGTTTCAGGCGTGGTAACTGGCCCCCGGCCTTCGCCGGGGTGACGAACAAACCAGCGCCTCCCTAGCAGCACTCCTCCTCGACCTGCGCAAGTAACTCGAGCGCTGCCGTGTCGCCGCATTCCTCGAAGAATTCACGAATCTGGTTGATGTGCGAATGCACCAGGAAGAGATCGTCGGGCGCCGGGCCGCTGCGCGGTGTCCGCTTGCCCATGAAGTACTTCCAGAACGGCTGGTCGCCAGCGCTCGCCACCATATTGCGCTCGATGCACGCCATCACGCGGCGGGCATTCAGGTCGCAGTCGATGCCGTCAAAAGACGTGTAGCGGTCACTCTGTTTGCGACAGCCGCAGTCGGCGACGCGATTGTTGCTCTCTTCCATGCCAGCTTCCTTTGTTGAACGAAGATCATCGCGACTTCATGCCGCAGGCGACCAGCGCCCTCGCCTGCGCGCGGCAAGCGTCGCCGACGGCCGGATTGAGCGCCTTGAGCCAGCGCGGCGGCAACGCTTTGGGGCCATACAGCGCGCCAGCCAGCATGCCGGCGATGGCGCCGGTGGTGTCGGCGTCGCCGCCGCGGTTGACGACGTCGACCAGGCAGCTCTCGAAGCCGTCGGTTTCGAGCAAAGCTTGCAGCACGACCTGCATCGTCTCGACGATCCAGCCGCTGGGGTTGTCGCGCCGGCGGCGGCGAAAGGCGAATTCGGGATGTTCGGCAAGCAGCGGCCGGATGCGCTGGCGATAAACGTCGCGCAAGGGCTCGCCGCGAACGAAGTCCTGCACGGCCAGGACGACGAACTCGCAGGCGGCGTCGGAGACCGGGTTGTGGTGCGTCACGTGCGACTGCGCGCGAACCGCCGCGCAGACCGTCGTCTCTTCGCTCGCCAGCGTCGCCAAGGCGACGGGCAGGACGCGCATCGCCGCGCCATTGCCGGCGTCGAATTCGGAAGGCCGCGCCGACGGCTCGCCGCTACGCCGGAAGGCGAGCAGATTGCGGCGCACGGTATTGCCGATATCGACCGGTTTGCCGCGCATCCAGGCGTCGAAAGCGCAGGCGCACGAGAGCGCGCGCACCTCGCCGCCATCGGCCAGAATGGCGGTTCCCAGTGCCAGCGCCATGGTCGTGTCGTCGGTCACCTGGCCGGGCTTGATCCCCAGCCAGCCGCCGCCACGGATCTCGCGATGAACGCCGTACTGGCAGCTGATTTCGCGCGGCGTCATGAACTCGAGCGTCGCGCCCAGCGCATCGCCCAAGGCCAGCCCGAGATAGGCGGCCTCGGCGCGCGCCAGCAGCTGATCGTTGGTGTTCAGTGCTAGCGGCTCGGATACTCGACGATGATGTCTTCGTCGCGCATCACCATCTGGCAGGCGAGCCGCCATTCGCTGGGAACCAGATCGTCGATCGCCATCTGCTCGACCTGCGCCTTGGTAATTTTCCCCATCTCGCTGAGCACCGCGATTTCACGCTCGGTCAGCGGATGCCCCATGCGTTTGCTGCGCTGCTTGACGCTCGAGACCTTGACCAGACAGGTTCCGCATTGGCCGTCGCCGCAGGAGAAATCGATCGGCACGTGGCTTTCCTTGGCGATTTCGAGAATCGTTTTCTTGTGGCTGCCGGCGACCGCGTAAACGGTCTTGTCCTTGTGCAGGACGCTCGAGAAAGTAATATTGGCCATGCGCTTCTCCTGGTGTAGTGAACGTGGTCGATCGAGAGGCTTCGAACAGCTTCAGGCCGGCGTGACGAGCACCTCGCCGCCCAGCACCTGCGCCTGGCAGGCCAGGCGGTGATGGCGCGGCGCGAGGTTGTCCTTGAGCACCTGATCCTCGAGAAAAGACGGCGCGGCGAGGTTCTCATCGCCTGAGACGACTTTCGTCAGACAGGTACAGCACTCGCCTTCGCGGCAACCGTAGGTGATTCCGGCGCCGACCATTTCCGAAACTTCGATGAGCCGGGTCCCGGCCGGAACCGAGACCGTGACGTTGACGTCGGCGAAAGTGACATTGGCTTTTGGCATGGGGCATTTCCTTTGCGTTAGAGGACGGTCGATCTTGCCTCGCCGCTAGCGCGCGGCGATTTCGGCCTGGACGGCCGCCCAGCGCGCCGGCGAGATTCCGGTCAGCGAACCGGGCGGATTCAATGCTTCATGGCGTTCATTGACGATCGCGCCTTCGACCGGGCAGATCGCCGCGCACTGGGCATCGGCGAAATCGCCGGCGCATTCGGTGCATTTGTTGGCGTCGACCATGAAATGCGGCTTGGCCTCGTAGATCGCCTGGTTCGGACAGAGCGGCTCGCACGCCCAGCAATTGACACAGCTTTCGACGATTTCGAGAGCCATCAGGCGCACCGCTTTCCCGCCACCGGCGTCGCCAGCAGGCCGGCGGCCAGCATCTCGCGCCACACCGCCATCACGGCGTCTTCGATCGGTTCCATGCCGTGCTCGCCGTCGGGTTTGATTCCGGCCGCTTCAAGCCGGCCCCAGGGCTCGATGCCGATTTTCGAACAGAGCACGCGTTCGCAGCCGGCGAGCGCGCGGATCGTGCGGTCGAGCACCGTTTCGCCGTCGCCACAGGTCTCACCGCCGGAACAGTAAAGATCGGTCTTGCGCTGGCCGACCAGGCGCGCACCGGCCTCGCTCGCTTCGTAAACGAGGAATTCCCTGGCGTGGCCGAAATGCTCGTTGATCAGCCCACTGCCGCGGCTGGCCACGGCGATCAGCACGGACCGACCGAGCGCGGCGCGCGGCTGACGATGCCAGGCAATGACCTGGCGCGCCGGGTCGCCCGGCGTCGCCGCGCGCGCGCGTTTGCTTTCGAGTTCCGCAGCGACTTTCGCGCGCAGCGCCAGACGCCGCTCTAGTGCTGCCTGGTGGTCGATTTCCATGGCCGCGACCTTGTCCAGCGTGAATTCGGCACCGCGATCCTCGCCGAGCAGACCGACTGCGTCGGCACGGCACTGGCGACAATGGCGCATCATGGCCATGTCGCCGGCGCAATCGTCCTGCAAAGCCTTGAGCTCGTCGGCGCGCGGGCTGCGCTGGCCCATCAGGCCGAAGAAAGTGCCGTGCTCGGCTTCGGCGATCAGCGGCGTCACGTTGTGCAGAAAAGCGCCCTTGGCCTTGACGATTCGCGAGACTTCCCTGAGGTGCTGGTCATTGACGCCGGGAATCAGCACCGAATTGACCTTGACCAGAATGCCGCGCGCGACCAGCATCTCGAGCCCCTTCTGCTGCTGCGCGATGAGGATTTTGGCGGCGGCGCGGCCGCGGATGCGGCGATTGTTCCAGAAGATCCAGGGATAGATCTTGGCGCCGACCTCCGGGTCGACGCAGTTGATGGTGATGGTGACGTGCTCGATGTTGTATTTGGCCAACTCGTCGATCTGCTCGGGCAAGACCAGACCGTTGGTCGACAGGCAAAGCTTGAGGTCGGGCGCTTTCTCGGCCAGCCCGCGGAAGGTCGCGAAGGTGCGCTCCGGATTGGCCAGCGGATCGCCCGGCCCGGCGATGCCGAGCACCGACAGCTGCGGAATCGCCGCAGCCACCGCCAGCGTCTTGTTGATCGCCTGCTCTGGCGTCAGCAGCTCGGACACCACGCCGGGGCGCGACTCGTTCGAACAGTCGTACTTGCGGTTGCAGTAATTGCACTGGATGTTGCACGCCGGAGCGACCGCCGCATGCATGCGAGCAAAGTGGTGGTGCGCCTCCTCCGAGTAGCAGGGATGGTTCTGCACTTTGCGCCTGACCTCGTCGGACAAGCCGTTCATCTGAGCGGCTGTCGAGCCGCAACTGCCGGCGCTGCAAGCGCTGGCGTGGGCTGACGCAGGAGCTGTTTGGTCGAAGGCAGGAAAGTCCACGTTGTTCTCCGCGAAAGAGTGTTTGATTTCTCTTCAGCAAGCCCTGTGCCAGCCCAGGACAGAACCCCAAGCAATTGAAACGATTGCGTTTTTTAAAACCTTCCGGGCTTCGTGTCACAAACCGGACAAACTGGTGACGACCGGCGTGTGGCGAAGGCAACAGGCGAGGCCAGCGTCACGACGATTCATCCGGCGTCTTGTCCGACGCGACGCTCATCCCCTTGAGCGAGATCCCGGCGAAGGTTTTTGGGTTCAGATCGATTCCGGTGACTGGAATCGGCGGCCGGCCGCAGGTCAGGCAATAGCCTGTTTGCTGGTCGGTCATACAGTAGTTGAGGCAGATGATCGGATTTTCCGTGTCGCTCATTCGTTTTCCTAGTAGTCGGACCATATGAATCGGAACGACACATCAGATTCCGTCATTCCGGGCTTGACCCGGAATCCAGCGGTGCACCACCGGATTCCGGCTTCCGCCGGAATGACATGGCTATCCCTCGTTTTCAACATGACTACCACTAGATCTTTCTTACTTCGATGTTGAGCGTCAGGATACGGTAGGCGATCTGCCGCGGCGTCATTCCGAGCAGGCGCGCGGCGCGGGCTTGCACCCAGCCAGCCTGTTCGAGTGCCGCGATGACTCGCGCGCGCTCGCCAAGATCGTTGTCGGCGGCCGCGCCAGAAGCCGCCGGCGCTGCCGAAAAAGCGGCGCTGGCCGGCGGCGCAGCGGTCGCGTCGTAGTCGCGCTGCCGGTCGACGTGGATCAGGTCGGCCTCGATATTGCCCGACTCGGACATCACCGCAGCACGCTCCAGACAATTTTCCAGTTCGCGCACATTGCCCGGCCACGCGTATTGCGTGAGCCGGCGGATCGCCGCGTCGCTCAGCGAAAGCCGCCGGCCTTGCAGTTCGCCGAGACGACTCGCGAGAAAGCGCGCGATTTCGGGAACGTCCTCGGGGCGCTCGCGCAGCGGCGGCAACAGGATCGGCATGACGTTGAGGCGGTAGTACAGATCCTCGCGAAAATCGCCCGAATCGACCGCCGCCTCGAGGTCGCGATGGGTCGCGGCGATCACCCGCACATCGACCTTGAGCGTACGGCTGCCGCCGACTCGCTCGAGTTCGCCTTCCTGCAGGACGCGCAGCAGCTTGGCCTGGAAAGCCGGCGAGATCTCACCAATTTCGTCGAGGAACAGCGTGCCGCCGTCGGCCGTCTCGAAACGCCCGCGGCGCGACGCCACCGCGCCGGTGAACGCGCCCTTTTCATGACCGAAGAGTTCGGATTCGAGCAGATTCTCGGGCAGCGACGCGCAGTTGAGGCGAACGTACGAAGCGCTCGAGCGCGGCGAATGGTAGTGGATGGCGTTGGCGATCAACTCCTTGCCGGTGCCGGTCTCGCCGCGCAGCAGCACCGTGGTGTTCCAGCGCGAAACCATTCGCACCTGGTCGAACACCCGGCGCATCGCCGCCGAGTGCCCGATGATGTTGTCGAAGCCGTACTGGTGGCGGACGGTTCGCCGCAGGCTGTCGCGCTCTTCGGCCAGGCTCTTCTTTTCCTGCTCGTTGTCGAGCGAGACGCGCACGCTCTGACCGATCAGCTTGGCGACCATCTCGACAAAGCGCGTGCGCTCTTCGAGCAGGCCGTCGTCGGGCGTATTGGGCTGCACCGCCAGCACGCCGCGCAGCTTGCCGCCCAGGCTGATCGGCGCGGCGATGAACGGCAGCCGCCGATCGTAGAGACCGAGCCGGTTGAGAAAACGCGGATCGTCGCCACTCCTGGCCAGCGCGATGGTTCGCTGCTCTTCGATGATCAGCCCGAGCAGTCCTTCGCCGGACTGGTAGCGAATCGCGGCGTGAGCACCGCGCTCGCCATCGTCCTCGACGCTGACGGTATTGACGACCAGGTCGCCGGTTTCGGGGTCGAGCACGCAGACCATGCTGCGGCTCATTCCGGCCAGCTCATCGAGGGCGCGCAGCACTTCGAGCGAGGTGTGGCGAAAATCGAGCGAGCGCGACAGGATGTCGCCGACGCGATAGAGCGTTTCCAGCTCGCTGCGGCGCAGCGTGCTCAAGCCCGGCAGCGAAGTGTCGTTGATGGCCATCGATTTCATCAATTCATCCCTTGCGCTGCGACGGCAGGCAGACGCGGACGCGGCAACCGCCGCGCTCGGTCGAATCGAATTCGATCGTCCCGTCGTGATCGGCGGCGACCTGCTGCGCCGACGAAAGGCCGGTGCCGAGATGGCGGCCGTCGGCTTTGCGCGTCGAAAAGAAGGGCTCGAAAATCTTGAGCCGCAAGTCGCTGGGAACGCCGGGGCCCGAATCCTCGATGACGACCGCGACGCTGCCGTCGTCGCTGCGCGTTCCCACGCGCAGTTCGCGTTCGCGCCAGCCCTTGCTGTTCATGGCGTCGATGGCGTTGTCGACGAGCGCCTTGAACATCGCGCGCAGCCGGTTCGGATAGGCATTGACCGGCGGCAGAACGGCCTGCGGCCGCCACAGCACCGAAATTCCGGTCGCCAGCATTCGCGTCGTACAAAGATCGAGAACGTCGCGCAGCACTTCGTTGAGGTTGACCCGGGCCAGCGCTTCCTGCCGGTGTTCGGGGATCGCGCTGCGCAGGCTGTCGACCGCCTCCTTGCCGGCGCTGAGCACGTCCATCAAGGCCGGACCGGCCGGACTACCGCCGCGCCGTTCGAGCGTTGCCAGCACCGAGGCCATCAGGTTGATCGGTCCTTCGACCTTGAAGACCGCCGCCGAGAGCGTCTCGCGCAGGCTCTCGATGTGCGTCTCCTCGGCCATCATCGCCTGCAACAAGGCCATCCGCGTTTTTTCCTGCTCGGCGCGCTGGCGCGTCGTTTCCTTGGCCACCAGCAGCAGATAAAGATCGTTGCGCCGGGTGAAGAAGGCGTCGGCAGTGCTGTCCTTGCGCTGCACCCAGATTCCCGAACACGAGAACCAGCGCGGCCCGCTCGGCGAATCGAGGCGGATCTCGTGATCGCTGAAGGCCGGCCGGCCATCCTGCGGCGCCAGCTCGCTGACGCCCTGGTCGGCACGAACGGTGTCGAGGATCAGCGTCGCCGGTTCGACCATGCGCAGGTCGCCCATCAGCTTCTTGTACTCGTGATTGTCGAGGACGACCTTGCCCGCACCGTCGAGCAGCGCGATGACCACCGGCGTCGAGTCGACCACCGACTCGATCAGCGCCTTCTGGTCGGCGACTTCGCATTCGAGCCAGTGCAGCTGAGTGACGTCGCGCTGGATGCCGAGGTAGCTCGCGACCTCGCCTTGCGCGTCGACGACCGGCGTGATCAGCAGGTCGGCGAGATACTTGCTGCCGTCCTTGCGGCGGTTGATGAGGCGCCCGCTCCACGGCAGTCCGCGCGAAATCAGCGCCCACATTTCTTCATACAGCGCGCTCGGCGTGCACTTGTTGGAGAGCAGCGACTGGTTGGCGCCGATCAGTTCGTCGGGCGAGTAGCCGGTGGTTCGCGTGAACGCCGGATTGACGTAGAGGATGTTGGCCCTGGCGTCGGTGATCGAAATCGCCAAATCAGCCTGCTCGACGGCCTGCTGAAAAATGGCCGGCGCGATCGCAGCAATTTGCTCAAGCCCGGGTCGATGGTTTTTCATGGTCACAAGTGCCTCCCTCTCAAGACTCTCCAAGCAGGAAACACGCCATCTGCCGCGAAGCATCGCAGCAGCGAGGCCAAGCTGTCGCCTTTGCCGCAAAGTGTAGGACTTGCGACATCCAGGAAGATCGCCACCGACGCGGCGCGAGAGACGCCAAAGCGCGCCCAAAACCCCGTTGCGGTGCGGGTTATGGCGTCGCCTGCACGGTTTCGGGGCCAGGCTAGCCGCCAGGTGGCACGAATCGTGATACGGCTAGGACGAAAGGAATCCGACCGCCAATGAATGAATACTTCGTCCTGCTGATTTCGACCGCGCTGGTCAACAACGTGGTGCTGGTGCGCTTCCTCGGCCTGTGCCCTTTCATGGGCGTTTCCAAGCGCATCGACAGCGCGCTCGGCATGGGGCTGGCCACCAGCTTCGTGATCGTCCTCGCGGCGGCGCTGAGCTGGATCCTCGGACACTGGCTGCTCGTTCCGCTGGGCCTCGGTTACCTGCGCATCATGACCTTCATCCTGGTGATCGCCGCAGTCGTCCAATTCACCGAGGCGGTGATCCACAAGATGGCGCCCAAGCTCTACCAGATGCTCGGCATCTACCTGCCGCTGATCGCCACCAACTGCTCGGTGCTGGGCCTGCCGCTGATCAACGTCCAGCAGGACCACGGCTTTGTCACCACGCTGGTCTATGACTTCGGCTCGGCGCTCGGCTTTACGCTGGCCATGGTGATTTTCGCCGGAATGCGCGAACGCCTGGCGCTGGCGCGCGTCCCCGCAGCCTTCTCGGGCCCGCCGATCGCTTTCGTCCTGGCCAGCCTGATGTCGCTGGCGTTCATGGGGTTTTCGGGGCTCAACTTCAAATGAAAAACATGATTGACCACAGCGAACACGGCGAAAAGACAACGGCCTATATCGTTCCGATAAAAGAGAACGAGCAAGGAACTGCACTGCTTGAGTTTTTCGCCGTGCCCGCCGTACCCCAGGGGTATTTCCTGCGGTGCATGCCGCCGTGGTTAAAAAGGAGGTATTGACATGATCGCCGCCATCTTCAGCCTGACCCTGCTCGGTGCCGCACTCGGTCTGGGCCTCGGTGTCGCCGCACGCAAGTTCGCCGTCGAAGGCGACCCGCTGATCGACGAGATCGAAGCGATGATGCCCGGATCCAATTGCGGCCAGTGCGGAATGGCCGGTTGCCCGGCCGCTGCCCGCGCCATCGCCGAAGGAACGGCGAGCGTCGCCGCTTGTCCGCCCGGCGGCAAGGCGCTGGCGTCGGCGCTGGCCGCCCGGCTCGGCGTTGAACTCGATCTCGCTGCGCTGGTCGACGCGGGACCGCAACTGGCGACCATCTCCGAAGACCTCTGTATCGGCTGCTGCCGTTGCCTCAAGGTCTGCCCGACCGACGCCATGGTCGGCGCCGCCAAACAGATCCACAGCGTCATCCGCGAAGCCTGCACCGGTTGCGGCAACTGCGTCGAACGCTGCCCGACCGAGGCGGTCGTCATGCGGCCGGTGGCGGTCACCTTGCAACACTGGGTCTGGCCCAAGCCGCCAGCCGCCGCCTGAGGAGATGACCATGGGACTCATCGAAAAATTCCTGCACACGCTCAACGTCCCCGGTTGGGGCGTTCATCCGGACGACCGCAAGCGTCCGGCGGCCGACGCCCCGCTGCGGCAACTGCCCTTGCCGGCGCGGCTCTACGTGCCTTTGCTGCAACACGTCGGCCAGCCCGCGCGGCCGACCGTTCTGGTCGGACAAAAGGTCTTGCAGGGGCAGTTGATCGGCGCAGCGCAGGGCCGGATTTCGGCGCCGATCCACGCGCCGACTTCGGGGACCATCGTCGCCATCGGCGAAATCACGGCACCGCATCCGTCGGGACTGCCGTTCAACGCGATCACCATCGAAGCCGACGGCGACGAGCGCGCGATCGAAGCGAGTGTTGCGGCTGATCCCTTCGCGCTCTCGCCCGAGGCGATCACCGAACTCGTTGCCGCCGCCGGCGTCGTCGGCCTCGGCGGGGCGACCTTTCCGTCGTCGGTCAAGCTGGCGCTCGGCAAGCGGACCCGGATCACGACGCTGATCGTCAACGGCGGCGAATGCGAACCCTATCTCTCGTGCGACGACCGCGTGATGCGCGATTTTGCCGCCGACGTCATCGACGGCGTTCGCCTGATGTTGCACGCCACCGGCGCCAGCGAGGCGCTGCTCGGCATCGAGGACAACAAGCCCGAAGCGATCGCCGCCATGCGCAAGGCGGCCGTACACTTTCCCGAGATCAAGCTGCGGCCGGTGCCGTCGCGCTACCCGATGGGTTCGGACCGCCAGTTGATCCAGACGCTGACCGGCAAGGAAGTGCCTTCCGACTGCCGCGCCGCCGACGTCGGCGTGATCGTCAACAACGTGAGCACCGCCAACGCCGTGCATCGCGCGGTTCGTCTCGGCGAGCCGCTGATCCGCCGCATCGTGACGATCAACGGCGGCGCCGTCTGGCAGCCCGGCAACATCCTGGCGCCGATCGGCACGCTAGCGTCCGACCTGCTCGCCTTCGCCGGCCTCAAGAGCGAGCCGGCGCGTCTGCTGATGGGCGGCCCGATGATGGGCGCCGTATTGCCGCACGCCAAGGTGCCGATCGTCAAGGGCTGCGCCGGGATCCTGGCATTGAATGAAGAGGAGATCGCCACCCCGGCAGCCGGTCCGTGCATCCGTTGCGGCAAGTGCACCAGCGTCTGCCCGATCGGGCTGCTGCCGCTCGAGATGGCCGCCAACGTCCGCATCGACAATCTTGACGGCGCGGCAGCGCTCGGACTCTCCGACTGCATCGCCTGCGGCTGCTGCGCCTACATCTGCCCGTCGCACATCCCGCTCGTCCAGTACTTCACGCACGCCAAGGGCGAGCTCTGGTCACAGCAACGCGACAAGCTGCGCCTTGACGCCACCAAGCGCCTGGCCACCGAGCGCGCCGAACGCCTTGAGCGCGAAACCCGCGAAAAAGCGCTTGCCGCCGCCAAACGCAAGGCCGATCGCGCCGCGCAGAAAGCCGCGCAAGCGGCCAGCGCAACGCTTGCCGCAACGGAGACCGCCGCATGAACACCACCCTGCTCACCGCCCCGCCACCGACCGCGCCGCACGCGCTGGCCAGCAACGGCGTTGCGCGAATCATGCTCAGCGTCGCGGCGACGCTCGTCCCCGCGACCTTGTACGGCTTCTGGCTCTACGGCTGGCCGGCGATCCTGCTCTGGTTGATCACCGTCCTTTCCGCACTGCTCGGCGAGCTCGTCAGCATCAAGCTCGCCGGACGCCAAGCGGCGCCGCAGCTTTCCGACGGCTCGGCGCTGCTCACCGGCTGGCTGCTGGCGCTCTCGCTGCCGCCTTGGTCGCCCTGGTGGATCGGCGTCGTCGGCGGGCTCTTCGCGACGATACTCGGCAAGCAGGTGTTCGGCGGAATCGGCTTCAACCTCTTCAACCCGGCGATGGTCGCTCGCGTCTTCCTGCTGATTTCCTTCCCGGTACAGATGACCGTCTGGGTCGCGCCGCTGCCGATCACTGCCGCTGCCGCGCCCGACTTCCATCAGGGCCTGATGATCTTCATCAACGGCATTCCCAAGCTCGACGCGGTATCGAGCGCGACGCTGCTCGGCTTTGCCAAGACCGAATGGTCGCGCGGCATCGACCTCGTGCATTCGCTCGCCGCGGCGAGCGCGCCCGCCAACTCGCTGGCCGGCGCGCGTTCGGGCAGCCTCGGCGAGACCGCTTCTCTGCTGATCGCTGCCGGCGGCGTGGTGCTGCTCGCGCTGCGCATCATCAGCTGGCATATCCCGGCCGCCATGCTGGCCGGCATCGCGCTGCCGGCGGCGATCGCCCACGCCGTCGACCCGACCCGCTATCTCGACGTCGCCACTCACCTGCTCTCGGGCGGCGCGATGCTCGGCGCCTTTTTCATCGCCACCGACTACGTCACTTCGCCGAACACCAAGCTGGGTCAGTTGCTCTTCGCCGGCGGCTGCGGCTTTCTCACCTACGTCATCCGCACCTGGGGCGGCTACCCCGAAGGCGTCGCCTTCGCGGTGTTGCTGATGAACGCGCTGACGCCGGTGATCGACCGCTATCTGCGCCCGCGAATCCTCGGCCGCAACTGGCGCGGCGCACCGCTCGACGCTGACGTTGAAAGGGCCAAATCATGAGCACTCTGGCGCTGTGGCGCGACAAACTGAGCTACCAGCCGCTCTCGCTGGCGATCATCGCCATGCTCACCAGCGGCGCGCTGGCGCTCAGCAACCAGTTGACGCACGACGGCATCCGCCAGGCCGAGCAGCGCGACCTGCAGGCGTCGCTGGTTCAGGTTCTGCCCGAGGGCTTCGCCGACAACGAGTTGCTCAAGGACACCATGAAAATCGCCGCGAGCGACGGCAAAGCGGTCACCCTCTACCTTTCGCGCCAGGCCGGCAAGGTCAACGGCGCGGTATTCCAGGTTTCCGGCCGCGGCTATGCCGGCGACGTCGTCGTCATCATCGGCATCGACGCGAGCGGTACGCTGCTCGGCGCTCGCGTCGTCAAGCATCAGGAAACGCCGGGGCTCGGCGACAAGATCGAGCTGGCCAAATCGAAGTGGATTCGCAGCTTCGAAGGCCAGTCGCTGGCTTCGCCGCCGGCCGAAAAATGGGCGGTCAAGAAAGACGGCGGCGTTTTCGACCAGTTCGCCGGCGCGACGATCACGCCGCGCGCCGTCGTCAAGGCGGTCAAGGGCGGCCTCGAGTTCTTCGCCGCCCACCGTCAGGAAATTCTCGAAGGGAAATAGCATGGACTACCGGAAAATCGTCAAGGACGGCCTCTGGGATCAGAACGTCGTTTTCTCGCAGATGCTCGGCATGTGTCCGACGATGGCGGTCACCACCAGCGGAACCAACGGCTTGGGAATGGGACTGGCGACCACCGCGGTGCTGGTCTGCGCCAACATGATCATCTCGGCGTTGCGCAATTTTGTATCGCCGCAGGTGCGAATTCCGGTCTATATCGTGTTGATCGCGACGCTGGTCACCGTCGTCGACATGGCGCTCAATGCCTGGATGCACGACCTTTACCGCGTGCTGGGCCTGTTCATCGCGCTGATCGTCGTCAATTGCGCCGTGCTCGGACGCGCCGAGGCGTTTGCCTCGCGCCACGGCGTGTTGGCGTCGGCGCTCGACGGACTGGCGATGGGACTCGGATTCACGCTGGCGCTGACGCTGATCGGTCTGATCCGCGAGCTGATCGGCGCCGGAACGCTGTTCGCGCAGGCGAGCCTGCTGCTCGGAGCGAACTTCGCCTTTCTCGAGACGACGGTGCTGCCCAACTACGGTGGCGTGCTGATGATGATCCTGCCGCCGGCCGGCTTCCTGGTGCTCGGCCTGCTGCTGGCGGCCAAACAGCACTGCGAACGCCGTGCGGCGCGCGCGGCCAGCACTCAGCTCCCGGCCGCAGCGGCCACCGCAGCTTGCCATTGATCACGCTCAGGAGACGCTCATGCAAGTCGGTATCGCCTACTCGGAAAACGTGCAACAAATCTGGCTGACCATCGAGGTGCCCGACGACGCGACGGTCAATGACGCGATCGCACGCTCGGGAATTCTCGACATGTTTCCGCACCTCGACCTCTCCACGCAGAAGGTCGGCATCTTCGGCCGGATCATCAAGCCCGAAGCCTCCTTGCGCGCCGGCGACCGCGTCGAAATCTACCGTCCGATCACCTGCGACCCGCAGACCGTTGCGCGCCGCGACGGCGTCGGCGACGATGACGACTGATCAGCGCGACTAGACATCACGCCGCTTCGCCGAGCAGCCGCGCGATCCAGCTTTTCTGGCTGGCGCGCCGGCGCGATTCGGCGATGCGCTCGCGGATCGCGCTGCGCACCGATTCGAGCGGCAACAGCGATTCAGCCTCGACGGCGACGCACTGCAGAAGATGAAAACCGAGCGGCGACTCGACGACCGCCGAGATCTCTCCGGGCGACAGCGCGAAAGCGACCGCCTCGAGTTCGGCGAACAACTGGCCGCGCTTGACCGTCCCCAGCTGCCCGTTGCTCAGCGCCGTCGGGCATTCGGAATGCTTGAGCGCCTGTTCGCCAAAGCGCCCCGGCGATTTGACGAGCCGCTTGCCGATGGCGTCGATCCGGTCGCGCGCGCTGACCCGATCGCTTCCCGGCAGAGTGTCGTTGATCGTCACCAGGATATGTCGCAAGGTACGATTTTCGGGGCGGCGAAAACGATCGCGATGCACCAGATAGTAGATTTCGACGTCGGTGTCGCCCACGTCGTCGTTCTGGCCGGCGACGCGGTCGAGCACCGCAGCGACCTTGAGTTCGCAAGCGATGGCCTGCGCCAGGCGGTCCGGATCGAGTTCGGATTTTTCGAGATCGGCGAGAAATTCAGCCTCGCTGGCATAGCGGCAGCGAATCTGCGCCAGCGCTTCTTCGAGCGCCGACGGCGAAACGCTCACTTGCGCCGCTTCGGGTGTCGCGAGGATTCGCTCCTCCATCCTGACCTGGCGCGCGACGATCGCATCGACGCGTTGGCGCTGCTCGGCGTCGAGTTCGCCGGGTGCTCTCTGGAACAGTTGCTGCGCGAGCTTGAGCGTCAGATAAGGGTGATTTTCAGGCATCGAACGGCTCCGCGAGCGACATCAGCGCCGCTTCGGGAACGGCCAGCGTGCGTCCCGGCAGGCAGTCGAAATGGACGTGGTAGAGCGCCGCGTCGTCCTCGCGGACCACCCGCAGCACCTGACCGAGCGCGCCGCGCGGAACGCACAGCGCGCTTCCCAGAGAAAGCACGCGGCGCGCGCGGACCCATTCCCTCGACTCGAAGATGCTCGGAATCCAGGGCTCGGCGGCGTCAGCGAGTTCTTCCTCGCGGCAGCCGACGATGCGGTCGTCGTCGATGAAATGCACCGAGTAGATGATCTGATCCTGCAGGAAAGTGCCGATATCGACGACCGCGCCGACGCTGCCGCGACGGATCAGCAGGTCGCCGGTCGCCGCGCCGCAATAGGTGCCGTCGTTGCGCACGTTGCGGATGACGCGAACGCTGTCGCCCAGATCCCAGCGCGAGTGCATCAGCGGCTCGCGCGCCCGATGGCCGACAGCGGGATGGTGGTAATTCCCGAGGCGCGTTGCAGAACCCGGAAAACCTTCTCGGTCAAGGCGTCGGAGCGAACGAAGTCGTCGTAGGCGCGGGCCAGACTGGCGCGGTATTCGGCATGATCCGGCAAACGTGTTTGCGGATACTGGCCAAGATACTGGTTGAAGCGCTGCAGGATGTGCAAGCGATTGACCTGCACGACGGCTGGATCGTAATCGACGCCAAAGAAATCGAGGAAATCCTCGGCCGATTCGAGATCGGCCATGGCGCTGACAAACTCGAAGCCTTGCGGACTTGACGTACTCATGGGGCGCTCCTGGGCAATGAATCGAACGGCTCAGCAGTCGCAGCTCGCAACTCGGCGAGCAGCGACAGCAATTCGGCAGACGCCGGCGGACGCTTGACCGAATAGACGAAATCACGGATTCGGGCGATCAGCAGCACCGCCTCGACATCGGCGACGACCTGGCCAAGATCGGCATAGACCGCCTGCACCCCGCCGCTCCCCGAGTGTTTGCCGAGAACGAAGCGGTGACGGCGGCCGACCAGCGCGGGATCGAAACTTTGGTAATTGTCGGGGTGCTTGAGCAGACCGTCGATGTGGATTCCGGCTTCGTGCGTAAACGCGCCCTCGCCGACGATGCTCTTCTGCCAGGCCACCGGGCGACCTGAAGCGCTCGCCACTTTTTCTGAAAGCGCCGGGAATTTGCGCAGGTCGACGCCGGTTTCAATGCCGTAACAGCGGCGCAGGCCAAGCACGACCTCTTCGAGCGGCGCGTTGCCGGCGCGCTCGCCGAGGCCGTTGACCGTGGTATTGACGTGCGTTGCGCCGGCGCGCGCCGCCGCCAGCGTGTTGGCGGTGGCCAGGCCGAGATCGTCGTGCGCGTGCATTTCGATCTCGAGGTCGGTCGTCCGGCGCAAATCGCCGATGCGCTGTGCGACGGCAAATGGATCGAGAACGCCGAGCGTGTCGGCGAAGCGAATGCGGCGCGCTCCGGCGCTTTGCGCAGCGTCGGCGATTCGCGCCAGGAATTCGGGATCGGCGCGTGAAGAATCCTCGGCGCCGATGCACACTTCGAGACCCGCGTCGCGCGCCCGGGCGATATGCTTGCCGATGTTCTGCAGCAACCAGCCGCGGTCGCGCCGCAATTTGAACGACAGGTGCTGGTCGGACGACGGCACCGAGATATCGATCAGCTGAACGCCCAGACCACAGCACGCGTCGATGTCGCCGGCGTGCATTCGGCTCCACACCATCAGCCGTGACGACAAGCCGAGCGCAGCGACCGCCCGGATGCTCTCGCGCTCGGTCTCGCCCATCGCCGGGATGCCGATCTCCAGCTCGGGAACGCCAAGCGCGTCGAGATGGATCGCGATGTCGAGCTTTTCGTCGACGCTGAACGCGACGCCGGCAGACTGCTCGCCGTCGCGCAGCGTCGTGTCGTTGATGACTAGAAAATCGTGTCCTGGCTGTGTCATAAGACCTCCCGGATTCTCTAGAGCAATTCCGGTGCCAGAACACAATCCCTTTTATTTCAATTAATTAAAAAATAGCCACAACGAACTTTACTCGACCAATGTCGCAAGACCGACAATCGCCAGCGCATACGACTGGTCGCAGACGACGATCGACAAGCGTGGCATCCTGCGGCATAAACGGCCGTTTTGTTTGCCATGGCACGGACCGGTGGAAGCTCGCGCACTTTTTCTCGCTGCCGCTAGTCTCGCAAGAAAATACGGTGCTAGCATGCAGACAACACGGCAAGCTTCTCATGGCACTCGACGCAGGAGCCGAGCGGGAAAATGAAACCAGGACCATTGCTGTCGCTACTGCTGGCGTTTTCCGTTTCCGGCCTGGCCGCCGAGCCGCCGGCAGAACTGACTATTTTTTATTACGAACGAATGCCCTTCTACGGCGACCGCGACGGCAAGCCAGCGGGGTTGCTGATCGACATTTCGCGGCTGATCCTCGACCAGGCCGGGATCAAATATCGCTTGGTCAACGTCCCGGTGATCCGGTTTTTCGAGTCGCTCAAAAAACCGGGAAATTCGTGCCTGATCGGCGCCCTGAAGACGAAAGAGAGGGAAGTCATCTACGCCTATTCCGATGACTACATCTACCGCGACCAGCCCTTCCGCATCATCGTCAACAAGAGCAAGAGAAAAGCCTTGCCTGAACGACCAAGCATCAAGCAAGTCCTCGAAAGCGAACTGCGCCTGGGCGTCTCGGACGGCTATGTCTATGGCGATTGGCTCGACCGGAAAATCATCGAGTACCAACCCAAACTGCAAAAAATCAACATCGGCAACGACAGCGAAAAAATGCACAAGATGATGATCGGCGGCCGCTTCGACTACATGTTTGCGGTCGCCGAAGAAGCGCGCCACATCGTGAGCGAAGATCAGGAACACAGCGACAATCTGACGACCGTCGAGATCGCCGACGCGCCGCGCGGCAACATGAGGTACCTGCTGTGCAGCAAGGAAATAGACAGCGCCATCATGCAAAAGATAAACGCGGCGATCAAAGCCGTAAAATCGACCCCCGATTACGAGCGATTGGCCAACCCGCCCAACTGATCGCCGCGCACGCCAAGCGCCGATCAACCGGCGGCGGAAGCCGCCTGCTCAAGCGTGTGGGCATGCACCGCCTGACGCAGCGTCGCAAAGCGCCGGATGCGCGACAGCGCTTCGGAGGCGTCGAGGCCGCGCTGCCTGGCCGACACCTCGATCTCGGTCTGCCGTCCGGCGACCGCCAAGGTGATGCCGCGCGCCGTGAGCGCCGCTTCGACGTCGCGCAGCACATAGTAGCCGGTGGCGTCGATCATGGTGATCGGCAACATGTCGAGAACCAGGCACGTGAGCTCGGGCCCGGCACGATTGACCGCGGCGAGCACCTGGCGCCGAAAATAAGGCGCATTGAAGAAAACGATCGGCGCGTTGAAGCGAAACAGCATCAGGCCGGGAATCGTCGTCGCGTTTTGGTGCATGCGCAGCGGATGGATTCCGGCCATTCCCGGCACCTCGCCGAGGATCTCGACGTTCGGTCGCGAAGCCTCCTGGACGAAGCGCAGCAGCGCCAGAACGACGACCACCAGAATGGCCTGGACCGCGCCGACGGCGACGACGCCGAGCGTCGCCAGCATCGACAGCGCGAACTCGGTGCGCGAAAAACGCCACAGCGCCTTGAGCGTCGCGATATTGACCAAGGACCAGGCGCCGACCATCAGCACCGCGCCGAGCGAAGCGACTGGAACGTAGGCCAGAGGCGCCGTGAAAAAGAGCAGCACCAGCGCGAAGCTCGCCGCGGCGACGAGCCCGGCGACCTGCGTCTTGCCGCCGGCATAGTCGGCCATGGCGGTGCGCGAGTCGGCGCCGCTGATGGCGAATCCCTGCGACAGCGCCGAGGCGATATTGGCCGCACCGAGCGCCGAAAACTCGCGGTCGGCGTCGATCTCGTAGCCGTTCTTCTCGGCGAAGCTTCGGGCGGTCAGCATCATGCTCGAAAAGCTCACCAGCGCCAGGCCCGCGGCGTCGGCCAGCAGCGCCGGCATCATCTCCAGCGGTAAACGCGGAATGTGCAGCGCCGGCAATCCGGCCGGCACCTTGCCGACGGTCGCCACACCGAGCGCTTCGAGGTCGAACAACGCGCTGACGATCCCGGTCAACATCATCGCCAGCAGCGCCGCCGGCAGCCGGCGCAGATAGCGCGGGCCGAACAGCAGCACGGCGAACGACAGCGCGGAAAGGCCCAGCGTCGGCCAATGGAAATGCTCGAGCTTGCTCAGGAATTCATTGAGGCGCGGCAAAATGCCGTGCTGCTCAAGGGCAAAGCCGAACAATTTCCCTGATTGGCCGATGAAGATCGAGAGCGCGACGCCGTTGAGAAAACCGACCAGGATCGGCTTGGAGAGGAAATCGGCGAGCGCGCCGAGTTTGAGAAAGCTGGCGCCGATGCAGAAGAGCCCGGTCAGAAAAGTGAGCGTCAGCGACAGCGACAGGTACAGGCTGCCGTCACCGGCCGCCAGCGGAACGAGCGCAGCGGCGATCAGCGCGCAGGTCGCCGAATCGGGACCGACGATCAGCTGGCGCGAGGTGCCGAAGATCGCGTAGGCGACAAGCGGCAGGATGCTCGCGTAAATCCCCGAGACCGGGCTGAAGCCGGCGAGCTGCGCGTAGGCGATGCCGACCGGCAGCGCGACCGCGGCGACCGACAGGCCGGCCAGCAGATCGGCGCCGAAATTCTCGCGCCGGTAAGCGAGCAAGGCCGGTAAGCCCGGCGCGAAGCGACTCAGTTTTTCCTTCCAGCTCGGGGCCTCGGCGTCCATGCGAAACTCGCTTTCCTGACTGGTTTGAAGCGCAAGACCAGCGGTCGATCAAGCACCGAAGGTGCGAAACAAGAGCGGCAAAAACAACGCGGTGAGAATGCCGTTGAGGCACATCGCCAGCGCCGAGAAGGCGCCGGTTTCCTCGCTGACCTGAAAGGCGCGCGCCGTACCGATGCCGTGCGCCGCGGTACCCAGGGCGAAGCCGCGCACCGCCGGGTCCTTGATGCGCAGCACGTTGAACAGCGTCGACGCGGCGATGGCGCCGAATATCCCGGTGGTCACCACCAGCACGGCGGTCAATGACGGCAGCCCGCCGATCTTTTCGGCGACGCCCATGGCGATCGGCGTGGTGATCGACTTGGGCGCCAGTGAACGTACCGACTCGAAGGACGCGCCGAGCGCCCAGCCGATGGCGATCGCCGAGACGCAGGCGGTGAGCGAGCCGACGACGAGCGCGACCATCAGCGGCAACGCCATGCGCCGCAAGCGCGCGAGCTGGCTGTAGAGCGGGATGGCCAGCGCGACGGTCGCCGGGCCGAGCAGGAAGTGCACGAACTGTGCGCCCTCGAAGTAGGTCGAATACGGCGTTCCGGTCGCCATCAGCACGGCGACGATCAAGGCGACGGCGATCGCCACCGGGTTGACCGCCGGCTTGCAGCCACTGCGCTGGTAAATGGTAAAAGCCAACTGATAGGCGACCAGCGTCAGCGTCAGGCCAAGCAGCGGCGTCGCCGCCAGATAGACCCACAGTTCGCTGAGCCTGGGCGCGAGATCGCTCATTGCGCCTCCTCACGACGGCGATGGCGCAACAGGAACTGCAGCGTAAAAGCGGTCGCCGCCATCGACAGCAGCGTGCTGCCGACGAGCGCCGCTGACAACGCCAGCCATTCATCGGCAACGCGCGCGGCATGCACCATGACGCCGACGCCGGCCGGTACGAAAAAGAGCGAGAGGTGCTGCAGCAAGGTGTTGGCGGTATGGCGCAGGTGGTCGTCGAGCCGGCCGCGCCAGAGCAGCAGGCCCAATAACAGCAGCAGCCCGATCACCGGTCCGGGGACCGGCAGCGCAAAGCACTGCACGAAGACTTCGCCGATCAGTTGCAACAGCAACAGCAAGGTAAGCGCCGAGAGCATTGTCTTGAAAACCTTTCAGATGGCTATTGATCCGGTTCCGGATTATGCCCTGACCCGGCCGCTGCCGGTCGACCACGGCGCAGCAGCGTTTTGCTTGGCTAACGCTCGGCGCAGCTCAACTTTGCTGCGCCAGCGCCTTGACCTGCTCAAGCAGGGCGTCACGCGCCTCATGAAGATCGGCAAGCCGCGCCAGCGCCTCAGCACCTCGTCCACGGCGACGCCAGGCGCATAGCTCAAGCGCCACGGCATGCACTCGAGCGTGCAGCGCGACGGTCGCCGCAAAGCCCGGATGCACACCATAGCGCGCCAGACCTTCGCTCTCCAGCCAGGAACCAAAACGGCAAGCGCTGACATCCAGCGTTGGTGGCGCACTCTGCTCGTCGCCAAAATGCGCTTCGATCGCGCTGACCCAGGCGCGGTGCTCGACGCTGGCAAAGAGCAGCGGCAAGTCGTCGCGACCGAGCGGACGAAGATTGCGCCAGGCCTCGTTGGGACGCCAGGCGGCGGCCCAGGCGGGGAAGTCGGCGGCCAACATCGGGTGTGCGATGCCGTAGCCCTGAGCGCGCTCGCAACCCAGTTGCAACAGCATGGTGCCGTGTTCGACGGTCTCGACGCCCTCGGCAATCACCTCGCGGCGAAAGGCGATCGCCATGCCGAGGATCCCCTGCAAAATCGCCAGGTCGTCGGGATCGTCGCGCATATCGCGAACGAAACTCTTGTCGATCTTGATCTGGCTCACCGACAAGCGTTTGAGGTAAGTCAGCGACGAGTAACCGGTACCGAAGTCGTCGAGCGAGAAGCGAACGCCGAGCGCGGTGCACTCCTCGATGATCTGCGCGACGCGGCTGAGATCTTCGAGCGCACTGGTTTCGAGCACCTCGAGTTCGAGGTCGCTGGGCCGAATACTGGGATGGTCGGCGAGCAACTCGGCGAGGCGCTGCGCAAACCCCGGCTGCTGCAGCTGACGCGCGCCGACATTGACGCTCACCGGAATCGCCAGTCCGCCATCACGCCAGCGCTCCATTTGCGTCAGCGCGCTATCGATCACCCATTCGCCGACGTCGATCGCCAGCGCATGATCCTCGATCACCGGCAGGAACACCGCCGGTGGCAACAGGCCGCGCTCGGGGTGCTGCCAGCGAATCAGCGCCTCGGCGCCGATCACCGTCCCCGTTCGCATATTGACCTTGGGCTGGTAATAGAGGACGAATTCGCGTTCGCCGAGCGCGTGGCGGATGTGCTCGAGGCTCTCGTGATGGCCACGAACGTTGCGATCCTGTTCGGCGTCGAAAACATGGTAGCGGCTCTTTCCCGCCTGCTTGGCCTGATACATCGCCTGATCGGCCTGGCGCAGCAGCTGATCGGCATCGATCTCTTCGGCTTGCGGATAGAAGGTCAGGCCGATACTCGCCGAGACCTGCAGCGAGAGATCGCCGACGGCGACCGGCTGCGCCGCAGCGACGAGCAGACGGGCGATGATCGGCAGGCTGTCGGCGACCTCGTCGAGGTCGGGCAGGACGGCGACGAACTCGTCGCCGCCCAGGCGCCCCAGGGTATCGCCTTCGCGCAGCGCCTGCTTCATGTGGCGCGCCATGGCGATCAGCAGTTGGTCGCCGGTTTCGTGCCCGTACTGGTCGTTGACCGACTTGAAGCTGTCGAGGTCGAGGTAGGCTACGGCCAGCGAGTTTTTGCGTCGCGGCACCTGCGCCATCGCATGGTGCAGCCGATCGCCAAGCAGCACGCGGTTGGGCAGCATGGTCAGCCCGTCGTAGTGCGCGATGCGTTCGAGCTGCTTCTGATGCGTCTTGGCGGCGGTGATATCGGAGAACAGCGCGACATACTGCTGAGGCTTTCCCTGCACGTCGCGAACTTCGCTGATCGTTTGCATCGAGGCGAACAGCTCGCCGTTCTTGCGCCGGTTCCAGAGTTCGCCGTACCAATGGCCTTTGTCGGAGAGGTCGCGCCACAGCTCGGCGTAAAACGATTTTTCCTGACGACCCGAGCTCAGCAGGCGAGGGTTCTTGCCGAGCACCTCGTCGCGCGAATAACCGGTGATTCGCGAAAATGACTCGTTGACGTCGATGATGCTACCTGCCGTGTCGGTGATCAGGATGCCTTCGCGGGCGTGGGTGAACACGCTGGCGGCGAGCTGAAGCTGGTCTTCGGCCTGTTTGCGCTCGGTGATGTCGATGAATTCCGTGGCGCGAACCGTCCGCCCCTTGTAGGGAATATTGCAACCGCGCACGCTGAGCTGATAGCGCGTACCATTTTTGCGCTGGCCGGCGGCATCATAATGCTCGTCGAGGCCGGATCGAACATAGCTGACGACCTGCTCGCGCCACTCGGGTGCCGCGAGTTGCAGCCCGTCCATGCCGACCAGCTCGTCTACGGCATAGCCGGTCATTTCGGCGAGGCCCTGATTGCAGTCGAGAATGACGCCGTTCTCATGGATCATGATGCCGCTCGACGACGCGTCGTGCAACGCCTTGAAGCGCTCCTCGCTGTCGCGCAAGGCAAGCTCGCGGGCCCCCAATGTCTCGAGCAGGCGGTTGAAGCCGCCGATCAACTCGCCGATTTCATCGTCGCTGGTGACCGCCAAGGGGGGTGGCGCCTGGCCTGAATCGGACAGTGCCGCCAGCGTCTTGGCGGTCGAGAGCAAGGGCGAGAGCTGGCGCCTAACGATCCACCAGGTCAGCGCACCAGCGAGCACAGTAAGCACCAGCGTCACCCACAGCATGCGCTGCTGCATCTGCCAAATCGGCGAAAACGCCTCGGCGGTCGGTAGCGACGCCGCCAGATACCAACCCGCCACTGGAATCCCCTTGGCCGAGACGAGCACCTCGACGCCCTGTGGATTGACGACGACGGTCGAGCTTTCGAAGCCATTGATGAAGCGGTCGATCGCGGGGCTGACGCCAGGCGGCGGTAGCGACTCCATCACCCGGCTCTTGTCCGAGGCGGTGATCACCAGCCGGTGCCCTGCATCGACCAGCAGGTAGCCGCCGGTTTCGCCGTAGCGGCCTTCGGTGATTTCGTCGAGAAAATTGGGCGCATCGAGACTGGTCACTCCGGCCAGCACGCCGATCACCGCGCCCTGCGCGTCGCGAATCGGCGCCGACATGACAAAAACCGGCGCCCCGGCCCGCTTGCCGATCACCGGCCGGCCGATCACCGTGGCGCCGGTCTTCAATGGCGTCGCAATGTAATCGCGGTCGCTGTAATTGACGCCGACGCGCTGGACGGGCAAGGGAAAATCGGCGATCGCCGTACCGTCGACGCCGGCGACATAGACCCCGCCGTTGAACAGCGCATGCAGCGCCGGACGTTGCTCGATCATCGTCTGCGTCACCGCCGATCCGACCTCGATCGCCGCGCCGAACGGCGGGGCCGCTTGTTGCAGCGCCGCCATGCGGTTCGCGAGTTCGCGGTTAAGCTGGGTGGCGATCAAGGAGACGGTCGAAAACTGCTCTTCGCCGAGCAAGCGTTCCATGTCCTTGCGCAACATCTGGCTGATGTACGACGAAAGTGCCCAAAGGCTCAACAGAAAGATGGCAAGCGTGGCCAGGGTGATCTTCGTCTTGAGCGATCGCCCCCGAAAAGCAGTCCGACTCATGCAGATTTCCGCCCTTGATGGCATTTTCTTGTCGGCAAGATGAAGTTGCGCTTTCACTTCCCGTTGTGATGAATTGACTGCCCCGCGCCTTGCCTGGCGGACACCAAGCCAACCATGGACGACTATATCGCATCCGGAATGATTAGTAACGCTCAATGTGGGCTTATGTTCAGGCCTCAGTCGCCCCGTTGCGGCAGACACAGGGGATACATAAAAATCAGTAGCCCGATTACCGCGATCGAAGTATTCCAAACCGCCGGCGAAGAATTGACACTGATTCCATCGACCTGCTGCGATCAGCGTGCCAGGAAGACAGTCAGGCGATATCAGCCCAGGCCGGCTCAGGCCCGATTCGCACCCATTGACCGAGATGGCGCGTCAAGACGATTCGATAATAAAGGAGTCATCATGTTCAAGCACATTCTTGTCCCAACCGATGGTTCGCAATTTTCGCAGGACGCCGTTCGCCAGGCAGTGAGCTTCGCCAAGGAAACCGGGGCACAAATTACCGCCTTCTACGCCAAGCCGTCGCCGCCGATACCGTACTACGGCGAGGGGATCGGCTACAACTTCGAAATGCCGACGAAATACAACGAGCTGGTCGAAAAGCAGGCGCAGGAGATTCTCAGCTTTGTCGAGAATCTCTGTCAACAAGCCGGCGTCAGCTGCACCAAACTCGAATCGACCAGCGACATCCCCTATGAAGCGATCATCGCGGCAGCAACGCAAAGCAAATGCGACCTGATTTTCATGGCCTCGCACGGACGGCGCGGAATCAGCGCGCTCTTGCTCGGCAGCGAAACGAGCAAGGTGCTCACGCACTCGAAGATTCCGGTGCTCGTCTATCGTTGAGCCGATTCGACTCGCCAGGCGGCGCCTCGGCGCTGCCCGGTGCCGCTATACCAGCTCTGGAATGGTGGCCAGCGAATAACCCGCCTTGAGCAGCCCTTCCCTGATCGCCAGCGCGGTCGCCACCGCGTCAGCGTTGTCGCCGTGCACGCAGATGCTCTGCGGATTGACCGGGATGCGCTTGCCAGTGATTGAAATCAGTGCGCTTTCCTCGACCATGCGCATGACGTGCTCGAGGCTCTGCTGCGCGCCGTGGACCATCGCCCCCGGCTGGCTGCGCGGCACCAGGTTGCCGTCGTCAAGGTAAGCGCGGTCGGCAAAAATCTCCTCGACGACCGGCAGGCCCTGGTCGCGGCCGGCGTAGATCAGCTGCGACGCCGCCGGCGCCAGCAGCACCAGCATCGGGTCGAGGCGATGCACCGCGCGCGCCACCGCGTCGGCGACCTTACGCTCGGCGCAGGCGATATTGGAGAGCGCGCCGTGCGGCTTGACGTGCGTGACGCGCAGACCCTGCGCACGCGCGCAGGCGTCGAGCGCACCGATCTGGTAGATCAGCATCGCCTCGAGTTCGGGCAGCGGGATATCCATTCGCCGCCGGCCAAAGCCCTGCAGATCGGGGAAGCCCGGATGCGCGCCGAGGCTGACGCCGTTGGCCTTGGCCAAAGCGACGGTACCCATCATCACCAACGGATCGCCGGCGTGGAAGCCGCAAGCGACGTTGGCCGAATTGACGATGCTCAGCATCGCCTGGTCGCCGCCCATAGTCCACGCGCCGAAGCTCTCGCCGAGGTCGGAATTCAGGTTAAGCAGTTGGCTCATCGATCACACTCCTCATTTGACTGGTCATCAACATAATCCCAGGCCGCGGTCGGGTCGTTGTAAAGCGCCGCGACGTTGTGCACGCCAAAGGCCATGTCGCCGACCCACGACTCCCACTGCGCCTCACGCGCCAGCAATGCGCTCTTCGCCTGCCTGGCGTCGACGGCGGCAAAGCGCAGCGTCTGCCCGGGGTGCATTTGCGCCAGCAGCGGCAGGTCGGCGCTGATCACCGTGGCGATCTTGGGGTAGCCGCCGACCGTCTGACAGTCGGCGAGCAGGATGATCGGCTGGCCGTTGCCCGGAACCTGGATGCAACCGGGCGTCACACCGTCGGAAACGATGTCGGCAGACTGCACCGTCAGATGCGCGAGCGGCGGACCGTCAAGGCGCATTCCCATGCGATCCTGCTGCGCGCTGACCTGATATTCGCAGCCGAGCAAGGTATCGATTGCTTGCGGCTTGAAATAGTCGTGCTGCGGGCCGAGCATCACGCGCACCGTGCACGCTGCGCCGCCGGCGCACGACCACGGGTCCGAGTGGTATTCGTGGTATTGACGGTGATCCTGGCTGGCGCACGGCAGCGACTGGCCGCTCATCAGCGGCTGCCCGTCGATGCCACCGATTGCCGCGCGCTGGTAGGTCGAGCGACTGCCGAGCTGCAAGGGCGAGCGGATGCCGCCGCTCACCGCCAGGTAAGCCGTGCCGCCGGTCAGGAAGGCGACCTCGAGCCGGTCCTTGGGAAACAGCGTGACGCTGACCCACGGCGCGACTTGCTGCGAACGTCCGCTGGCGCGCGTGATCGTTGCCGACAGCTCGCCGGCCAGCGCGACGCGAATTCGTCCATGCGTCACTTGCAGCGTCGGGCCGACGGCACGAATCTCGATCACTGCGCAGTCCGGCGCGTTGCCGACCAGCGCGTTGGCGCAGCGCGCCAGCCACGAATCGAGCGCACCGGAAACGGTGATCCCCATATGGCGATAACCGAAACGGCCGGTGTCCTGGATGCTGTTGCCGATACCGCCGTCGATGACTTCGAGCAGGCCACTCATCACGCTACTCCCGGCAACAGGCTCTGGCGGTCGAAGCGCCCCGCCCCGATCGCCGCTTCGATTTCGAGATAGCGCGACTTGTCGATCGATTGCCAACGGACACGGTCGCCCGAGGCGAGCAGCGACGGCGAGTCGACTTCGCTCGCCGCAAACATCGGTACCGGCGTGCGGCCGAGCAGCCGCCAGCCGCCCGGACTCTCCCACGGATAGACCGAGCACATCGCCCCGGCGATCGCCAGCGAACGCGCCGGCACCGCCTTGCGCGGGCTGGCCAGCCGCGGCACCTCAAGCTCGGCAGGCAGGCCACCCATATAAGGGAATCCGGGCATGAACCCGATCATGTAGACTTGAAAGCTCGCTCCAGTCATCAGCGCGATCACCGCGTCGCGCGAGAGCCCCTTGGCTTTTGCCAGATCGTCGAGATCAGGCGCGAATTCTTCGTCGAAACACACCGGGATCACCCACTGACGACCGACCTGGCTCGCGCTTCCGGCCGACTCGGCAAGGTGCAGCAGATCCTCGCCCAGACGCTCGCCATCGGCCAGCAACGGGTTGTAATGGACGGTCAGCGACCTGAAGGTCGGAACGACGTCGACGACAGCGACGAACTGCGCGTCACCGCTCTCGCGCGCCAGGGCGAGTGCTCCGGCCAGGCCGAGCACGCGCGCATGCAGCGCTGGATCGATTTTGTCGCCGAATTCAAGCGTCCACGCCGTGTCGCCGAGCGGCAGCAGGCGTGGAGCGGATGGTACAGAAAGGCTGTTCATGGTTTCATCGACAGGAGCTAAGCAAACGAAGACGGGTCATTCCGGAACAAGCCGGAAGGCATCGACCGGAAAGCAGAGAATAGCGTATTTCCCCCGCGTGACGAATGGATCACTCTACGCCAGCGAAAGGTCGCTGTTGAGCAGGTCGGTGATCAGCATGTAACCGGGCGCATGGGTAATGCAAAATTCCGGCTCGACGGCCATGACGACCGCCTGCGGCGTCACGCCGCAGGCCCAGAAGACCGGCAGTTCGCCCGGCAGAATATCGACAGCGTCGCCGAAATCGGGCTTGTTGATGTCGCTGATGCCGATCAGCGCGGGGTCGCCCAGATGAACCGGCGCGCCGTGAACGGCGGGAACTCGGGCGGTGATCTGGACCGCGCGGATGGCGTTGGCCGCGCTCATCGGCCGCATCGAGACGACCATCGGACCGTGGAACGGACCGGCCGCGACGGTCTGGATATTGGTCTTGTACATCGCCACGTTCTTGCCTTCCTTGACGTGGCGCAAATCGATTCCGCCCTCGATCAGCGCATGCTCGAACGAAAACGAGCAACCGAGCACGAAAGTCACCAGATCGGCGCGCCAGAGCGGCGTGATGTCGGACAGTTCGTCGACCATCACGCCTTTTTTCCAGACGCGGTAAAGCGGCACGTCGGTGCGGATATCGACGTCCTGACCGAGCGTCGGCAGCATCGGATCGCCCGGCTCGGAGACGGCGAGCAAGGGGCACGGCTTGGGATTGCGCTGGCAGAAGCGCAGAAAATCGCTCGCCAGCGCGGCCGGCAAAATCGCGATATTGCCCTGCGCGTTGCGCGCCGCCAACCCGCTGGTGTGCTTGACCCAGTCACCGCGACGGATCGCCTGCCGGGCCTGATAAGCGGTGCTCGCGGCAGACAAGCCGGCCGCGTCGATCGACAGCGTATTGATTGAAGTCATAGCCTAATCCTGACTTTGAAAAGAAGTATCGAGTTTCCAAGCGCCGCGCCACACGCTGATATTTCGTCTGGTCGCGCCTGACGCGGGTCAGCCCGCCATCTGCTGCGGCAGCCAAGAGGTGATTCCCGGAAAGAAGTACATCAGCAGCACCATCACGATCATCAGCGCAAACAGCGGGAAAGCGTGTCTGGCGATATACGAGATGTCCTTCTTGGTCATTCCCTGCAGCACGAACAGATTGAATCCCACGGGCGGCGTGATCTGCGCCATTTCGACGACCAGCACGACGAAGATGCCGAACCAGACCAGGTCGAAACCGGCGGCTTCGACCGTCGGCAGCAGCACGCCCATGGTCAGCACGACCATCGAGATGCCGTCGAGGAAGCAGCCGAGGACGATGAAGAAGACCATCAGCGCGCCGATCAGCGCCAGCGGCGAAAGCTGCAGCCCGATGATCCACTCGGCGAGGTGGCGCGGCAATCCGATATAGCCCATCGACAGCGTCAGAAAGGCAGCACCGGCGAGGATCAGCGCGATCATGCAGTAGAGCCGGGTACCGCCGATCAGGCTGTCTTTGAAATTCTGCCGGGTCAGATCGCCCTGCACCGCGGCGATCAGCAGCGAGCCGACGACGCCCAGCGCCGCCGCCTCGGTCGCCGTCGCAATCCCGGTATAGATCGAGCCGAGCACCGCGGCGATCAGCGTCACCACCGGAATCAGGTGGCGCGATTCGTAAAGTTTCTGCGCAAAGGTCAGATTCTGGTCGGCGGGCGGGATCTGGTCCGGATGCAGCAGCGCCCAGCCCATCGTATAGGCCATGAACAGTCCGGCCAGGATCAGCCCGGGAAAAACGCCGGCGATGAACAACTTGGCGATCGAGACGTTGGCCGTGACGCCATAGACGATCATGATGATCGACGGCGGGATCAGCAGCCCCAGCGTTCCGGCGCCGGCCAGCGTGCCGATCGAAATCGAATCCGGATAGCCGCGTTTCTTGAGCTCGGGCAGCGTCATCTTGCCGATCGTCGCGCAGGTCGCCGCCGACGACCCGGAGACCGCGGCGAAGATCGTGCAGCCGATGATGTTGGTGTGCAGCAGCCGCCCCGGCAGCTTGTCGAGCCAGGGCGCCAGCCCCTTGAACATGTCTTCGGAGAGCTTGGTGCGAAACAGGATCTCGCCCATCCAGATGAACAGCGGCAGCGCGGTAAGCGTCCACGACGACGCCGATCCCCAGATGGTGATCACCATCGCGTCGCCGACCACCCGGCTGGTAAACAGCTGCATGCCGACCCAAGCGATGCCGGTCAGCGCCAGGCCGATCCAGACGCCGCTGCCGAGGATGGCGAACAGCGCGATGATGAGAAACGCGGTAATGTAAAGATCCATGGGTTGTCCGGTAAGTTTCAGGCGCTGCTTTTTTCTAAGGCCTTATTCGATGTGCGCCGGTTCGCCGTCCTTGGGCTCTTCACGGACCTTACGTCCGGCGAGCAAATCGACCAGGTCGACAGCGAAGGCCAGCGCGAAGACGGTGCTGCCGACCGCCATGCCGAGCTGCGGGATCCACAGCGGCGTCGCATCGAGGCCGGTCGAAATGTCGTTGAAGGCGTACGACTGACCGACCAGACCGACCGAGTACCAGGCCAGCGCGCCGCTAACGGCCAGTGCCACAGCGTGGCAAAAAATGTCGAGCGCGCGGTAGGCGCCCGGCGACAGGCGATTCATGATCAGCGTGACGCGGATGTGCTCGCCGCGACGCAGCGTCGAAGCCATCGCCAGGAAAGCCGCCGCCGCCATGCAATACCCGGCGTAGGCGTCGGCGCCCTGCAATTCGAGCAGCGGGATGAAACGCCCGAAAATGCTCGAAAGAACGGTCAGCAGCGTGCCGATCATGAACAGGCCGGCGAGATAACCTGAGGCATCGAACAGGCGATTGAAGAACGAACGCATCGAGCTTACCTTGAAAAAATGGGCGCCTCGCAGCGCCCATGGGTTGAAACTACTTGCGGAAGGCGTCGATGATCGCCTGGCCCTCGGCGCCGGTCTGCGTCGTCCAGTCGGCGATCATCGTCAGTCCGATCTTCTTGAAGTCGGCGCGCAACTGCTCGGAACCGGCTTCGACCTTCATGCCGTTCTTGACCAGTTGTTCCTTGTACCAGACGTTCTTTTCCTCGCTGGTCTTCCAGCCGCGCGTTTCGGCGGCGGCGGCGGCCTTGAGAACGATGTCCTGGGTCGGCTTGTCGAGGCGGTCAAAAGCCTTCTTGGAGACGATCACGATGTCCTTGGGCAACCAGGCATTGACCTCATAGTAATACTTGACCTGCTCCCAGACCTTGCTGTCGTAGCCGGTCGCGCCCGAAGTCATGAACGCCGTCACCGCACCGGTCGCCAGCGCCTGCGTCAGCTCGGCGGCCTGGATGGTCACCGGCTGGGCGCCGACCAGCTGCGCGATGCGGCTGGTATTCGGGTTGTAGGCGCGCCACTTGGCGCCCTTGAGGTCGGCCGCCGAATTGATCGGTTTGGCGCTGAAGATCCCCTGCGGCGGCCACGGCACGTTATAGAGCACCTTCAGGCCCTGCTTGGCGAAGCGGGCGTCGATCGCCGCTTTCGAGACTTTGGCGAGCTTGAGTGCCTCAGGATAGCTGGTCGCCAGGAAAGGAATGGCGTCGATGGCGAACATCGGGTCTTCGTTGGAGAAGCCGGAAATGATGATCTCGCCGATGTCGGCCTGACCGCCCTGAACGGCGCGCTTGATCTCGTTGGCCTTGAACAGCGAACCGCCGTCGTGCACCGTGATCTTGAGCTTGCCAGCGCTCGCCTTGTCGATGTCGGCGGCAAACTGGCGAATGTTTTCGGTGTGAAAATTGCCGGCCGGATAACCCGTAGGCATATCCCACTTGGTCTGGGCGTAGGCTGCCGAACCGCAAAAAAGCATGGCCGAGGCAGCGCCAACAGCGACGAGCGTCTTCAACATAGAGTCTCCTGAACTGAAGTAGGTTCGGCAGGCTGATGCCCACCGCATGCACCGCAAAAAAAAACACCAAAGCAGCCGAAGAGTGCCGCATTCGCCGATCGACTGCAAGCACCCAACGCAAAAAAGCCGGACGACGGTCAAAGACCGGCCCGGCACGCCGCTGACCGCGCTCAGCGCGCGCGATAAAGCAGCGTCGGATGGACGTCCTGCAGGATCTTCTGCATCCCTAGGCGGGTCTTGAGATTGAGGATCACCGGCGAACGCGTGTTGGCGGCGATTTTTCCGCCGGCGGCCGGGTCGCGATAAACGACCAGGACGACCGCGACGTCTTCGGGGGACTGCAGGCCGATCAGCGCGCAATCGGCGTCAGAGAGTTCGATCTGATACTCGATGTCGAGCGATTCGGGAGCGACGATCGGGAACATCACCTCGCCATCGTCAACCGACTGCAGCCAGAACACCGTCGGCGCGGCCGACTGGCCCTCCTCGTGGAACAACTTGAAGCGCTTGCAGTTCTCGAAACCGGCGATGCCTTCGGGGAAGCTAAACAAGGTTTCCGGATCGACCGGAACATTTTTCAGACCGAGACGCTCGATATCAATTTTCATTGTGTTTTCCCTGACCGTCGCATTCGCCCGATTGGCGATGGTCACATTTAACATTAATCGGATAGGCGCCGCAACACGCGGCGCGCCAGATCGGCAGCGGCCCTTGAGTTTTCGCTCGCGATTGCGCATAGTTCGCCCTTTTTTGAAGAATGATCGACTGCTGATGGCATCACTCGTTGAACAACGCATCACCCTAAAAATCGCTGAAGACATCGGCGCGCGCACCGAGCAGGTGATCGCCGCCTGTGCGCTGCTCGACGAAGGCGCGACCGTGCCGTTCATCGCGCGCTACCGCAAGGAAGTCACCGGCGGCCTCGACGACATCCAGCTGCGCCTGCTCGACGAGCGCCTGATCTACCTGCGCGAACTCGAAGAACGCCGCGCAGCCATCGTCGCTTCGATCGATGAGCAAGGCAAACTGACGCCTGAACTCGCGCGCGAAATCAACGCCGCGGAAACGAAACAGGGTCTCGAGGACCTTTACCTGCCGTATAAGCAAAAGCGCCGCACCAAGGCGCAGATCGCTCGCGAAGCGGGCCTCGCGCCGCTCGCCGAGGCGCTGCTCGCCGACCCGACGCTGACGCCCGAGGTCGAAGCCGAACGCTTCATCAACGCCGAGGCAGGGTTTGCCGACGTCAAAGCGGTGCTCGACGGCGCTCGCCAGATCCTGATGGAGCAGTTCTCGGAAGACGCCGCGCTGCTCGGCAAGCTGCGCGACTATCTCGAAGAGCACGGCATGGTCAAATCGACGCTGATCGAAGGCAAGGAAATCGACGGCGCCAAGTTCCGCGACTACTTCGACTACTCGGAAGCGATCAACGTCATTCCGTCGCACCGCGCGCTGGCGCTGCTGCGCGGACGCAACGAAGGGATGCTGCAGGTCGCGCTGGTGCTCGACTCCGAACTCGACCAGGCGACCAAGCCGGTCGGCCACAACCCGTGCGAAGCACGCATCGCCAAGCGCTTCGGAATTGCCGACCAGGGCCGGCCGGCCGACAAGTGGCTCGCCGACACGGTGCGCTGGACCTGGCGAGTCAAGGTCTTCCTGCACCTCGAACTCGACCTCATGAACGCCTTGCGCGAACGCGCCGAAGTCGAGGCGATCCGCGTCTTCGGATCGAACCTGCACGATCTGCTGCTCGCCGCGCCGGCCGGACAGCGCGCAACGCTCGGACTCGACCCGGGGCTGCGCACCGGCGTCAAGGTGGCGGTGGTCGACGCCACCGGCAAGGTGCTCGACACTGCCACCATCTATCCGCACGAGCCGCGCCGCGACTGGGACGGGTCGCTGCACACGCTGGCCATGCTGGCCAGGAAGCACCACGTCGACTTGATCAGCATCGGCAACGGCACGGCGTCGCGCGAGACCGACAAGCTCGCCGCCGACCTGATCAAACTCGCGCCAGAACTGCACATGAGCAAGGTCGTCGTCTCGGAAGCCGGCGCTTCGGTCTATTCGGCGTCCGAATACGCGTCGCGCGAATTTCCCGATCTCGACGTCAGCCTGCGCGGCGCGGTGTCGATTGCGCGCCGCTTGCAGGATCCGCTCGCCGAACTCGTCAAGATCGACCCCAAGTCGATCGGCGTCGGCCAATACCAGCACGACGTCAGCCAGACCAAGCTGGCGCGCGCGCTCGACGGCGTCGTCGAGGACTGCGTCAATGCCGTCGGCGTCGACGTCAACACCGCGTCGATCCCGCTGCTGACGCGCGTTTCGGGCCTCAACAGCACGCTCGCCGCGAACATCGTCGCGCACCGCGACAAACACGGCGCCTTCGCCAACCGCAAGGCGCTGCGCGACGTACCACGCCTCGGCGACAAGACCTTCGAGCAGGCCGCGGGATTTTTGCGCATCAACGGTTCCGACAACCCGCTCGACGGCTCGTCGGTGCACCCCGAAGCGTACCCGCTGGTCGAGCGAATCCTCGCCGACATCAAGAAGGGAATCGGCGAGCTGATCGGCGACACGCGCCTGGTCCGGTCGCTCGAAGCGAGCAAATATACCGACGCGACCTTCGGTCTGCCGACCGTCTGCGACATCCTCAAGGAGCTCGAAAAGCCGGGCCGCGACCCGCGCCCCGAGTTCAAGACCGCAGTCTTCAAGGACGGCATCGAAGAGGTCAAGGATCTGCAGCCGGGAATGATCCTCGAAGGCGTGGTGACCAACGTCGCCAACTTCGGCGCCTTCGTCGATATCGGCGTTCATCAGGACGGGCTGGTGCACATCTCGGTGCTCTCCAACAAGTTCGTCAAGGATCCGCGCGAAGTCGTCAAGGCCGGCGACGTGGTTCGCGTCAAGGTCGTCGAGGTCGACTTGCTGCGCAAGCGAATTGCGCTCACCATGAGGCTCACGGACGATACGCCCGCGGCGCCGAAAATGGGCGGCGCGCCATTGACCCACAAGGCGCGCGCGCAGCAGACGCGCCAGCCCGAGCCGGCCGGCGCGATGGCCAGCGCCTTCGCCAAACTCAAGCGCTGAAAGAAACCATGCTCAAGGTCTATGGCATAAAAAATTGCGACACCATGAAGAAGGCCTTCGCCTGGCTCGAAAGCAATCATATCGATTACGAGTTGGTCGACTACAAGAAGGCCGCCGTCGCTGCTGAGCATCTGCCCGACTGGAACGCGCGCGCCGGCTGGCAGAAACTGCTCAACACCCGCGGCATGATGTGGAAGCGGCTGTCCGACGACGAGCGCGCCGACATCGACGAGGCCAAGGCGCTGGCGCTGATGGCCGACTATCCGACGCTGATCAAGCGCCCCGTTGTCGACGACGGCGCCACGCTGCTCATCGGCTTCGACGAACAGCGCTACGCGCAGTGGGCAGAGGAACGCCGATGAGCGAGAACAACGATTACGTCCAACGCTTTCTGCTCGACGACCTCGACATCCGCGGCGCGCTGGTGCGCCTCGGCCCGGTCTGGCAACAACTGCTGACCGATCGCGACTACCCGCAGGTGGTGATTGGCCTGCTCGGCCAGATGAGCGCGACGACGCTGCTGCTTGCCGACAACCTCAAGCAAGCGGGCCGGCTGACCATCCAGCTGCGCGGCGACGGACCGATCCCGCTGCTGGTGATCGACTGCAACGAGGCGCTCAACATCCGCTGCATGGCGCAGCACGACGAGAAGGTCGACGACGAGGCACCGCTACAGGCGCTGCTCGGCGACGGCCAGCTCTTGATCTCGCTCGATTCTCCGTCGATGCGCGAACCGTACCAGAGCATCGTCCCGATCACCGGCAACAGCATCGCCGAAGTCTTCGAGCACCACCTGGCGCAATCCGAGCAACTCGCTTCGCGCCTCTTCCTGGCGGCGACCCCCGAGGGAGCCGCGGGTCTCTTCATCCAGAAAATGCCGGGCGCCGATGCGCGCGACGCTGACGGCTGGACGCGAATCGAGGCGCTGGCCGCCACCGTCAAGCCCGACGAGCTGCTCGAACTGCCTGCCGAAGCGCTGCTGACGCGGCTCTTCGCCGAGGAGACCGTTCGCCTGTTTGCGGCGCGCGAAGTCACCAACATCTGCCCCGAAAACCGGGAAAAAGTCGGCACCATGCTGCTCTCGCTCGGCCGCGAGGAAGTCTATGCGGCGATCAAGGAGCGCGGCGAGATCGTCATCCGCGACGACCTCGCCAACCGCGAATACCGCTTCGACAAGGCGCAGATCGACGAGCTGTTCAGCCACACGCCGGCGACCCCGCCGTCGGTGCACTAAGCCCAGCCCCGGTCTGCGGCGAAGATCGCTTGTTCGCGCGGCGTCTTGCGCACTACAATCGACCAAACTCAACCGGGGCATCACATGAAGAACGAGCAGCCCAGCCGCTTGCCAAGTCCACCGGGCGTACCCCGATACGCCTTGGCGCAGGCCTGCTGGGCGGTGATCCTGACGCTGCTGCTGGTGCTCGGCGAGTTGCTGCCGGCGACCCGCTTTTTCGCCGCACAGCAAAGCTACCTGCCGCTGCATACCTTCTGCGAATTCATCGCCATCGTCGTCTCGGCGATGGTTTTTTCACTGGCGTGGAATTTCAGAAGCCGGGAAAAGAACAACCACTTGGTAATTCTCGGCGCCGCTTTTCTCGCCGTGGCGCTGATCGATTTCGCGCACATCCTGTCGTACGCCGGAATGCCGACGCTGGTCACCGAGAGCGGGACGGAAAAAGCGATCAATTTCTGGCTCGCCGGACGGCTGGTCGTCGCTGTTGCGCTGCTCGCGGTCGCGCTGCTGCCGGCGCGACGCTGGTCGGCAGCGTCGTGCTACGCCAGCCTGGCCGCCGCGCTGGCGCTTTCCGCCAGCGTTTACTGGCTGGGGCTCGTCCATGTCGACTGGCTGCCGCGCACCTTCGTCGCCGGCGAAGGACTGACCTCGTTCAAGATCGGCAGCGAGTACCTGCTCGCCGGACTTTACGCGATCGCCGCGTTGCTGCTCTATCGTCAGGCGCGCCGCACGGACAACGGCGATCTGCTCTGGCTCGCCACGGCGGCGTGGGTTCAGGCGCTCGCCGAGCTGTTCCTGACGCTCTACGCCGAGCCCACCGACGTCTTCAATCTGCTCGGTCACGTCTATAAGGCGATCGCCTACCTGATGATCTATCGCGCGCTGTTCGTCGCCGGCGTTCAGGCGCCGTTCCGTCAGCTCGAACTCGAGCGCGCGCGGCTCAAAGCGCTGGTCACGACCATTCCCGACCTGGTCTGGCTCAAGGACGTCGATGGCGTCTATCTGTCGTGCAACCCCGAATTCGAGCGTTTGTTCGGCGCCAAGGAGGACGAAATCGTCGGCCGTACCGATTACGACTTCGTCGACGAAACGCTCGCCGATTTCTTCCGCGACCACGATCGTGCGGCGATGGCCGCGGGCCGGCCGCTGCGCAACGAGGAATGGCTCAACTTCGCGGTCGGCGGCTACCGCGGCCTGTTCGAAACCAGCAAGTCGCCGATGTACGACGGTGACGGGACGATCATCGGGGTGCTCGGCGTATCGCGCGACATCAGCGAACGCAAGCGCATCGAGACCGAGCTTGAAAAATCGCAGCAGCAGCTCGAGCACCTGGTCGAAGCGCGCACCGCCGAACTGCAGCAAAAATCGCTGCATCTGGCCGAAACGCAGTTCGCCATGGATCGCGCCGGAATCGGTATCCACTGGATCGACGCCGACAGCGGACGCATCCTCTACGTCAACGAGTACGCCGCGCGGCTGATCGGCTACCACCCCGACGAACTGACCGCGCTTTGCGTCGCCGACATCGACCCGAGTTTTGCCGCGGCCGATTTCCGGCAGCGCACGCAGGCGCTGCGCGAACAAGGTTCGGCGACGATCACGACGGCCGAGCGTCATCGCGACGGCCGCCTGATTCCGATCGAGGTGACTTTCTATTACCAACCGGCGAGCGGCGAGCTGCCCAACCGCTTCATCAGCTTCGTCACCGACATCAGAGCGCGCCAACAGACCGAACAGATGCTGCGCCAGGCCAAGGACGCGGCCGAGACCGCGAGCCTCGCCAAGAGCAGCTTTCTGGCCAATATGAGCCACGAGATCCGCACGCCGATGAACGCCATCATCGGCCTGACCCATCTGCTGCGCCGCAGTCAGCCGATGCCGCAGCAGGCCGAGCGGCTGGCCAAGATCGAAACCGCCGGCAACCACCTGCTGTCGATCATCAACGACATCCTCGACATTTCCAAGATCGAGGCCGGCAAGCTGCAACTCGAGCACACCAATTTTTCGCTCAACGCCGTTCTCGACCATGTGCGTTCGCTGATTTCCGACCAGGCGCAGGCCAAGGGACTGGCGATCGAGATTGATCCCGACGGCGTGCCGATTTGGCTGCGCGGCGACCCGACGCGGCTGCGCCAGGCGCTCTTCAACTACACCAGCAACGCGATCAAATTCACCGAGCACGGGTCGATCGCGCTGCGCGCGCTGCTGCTTGCCGAGAACGGCGACGAGATCGTCGTTCGTTTCGAGGTCGCCGACACCGGCATCGGCATCAGCGCCGAGCAGGCCGCCGGCCTGTTCAAGGTCTTCGAGCAAGCCGACGCATCGACCACCCGCAAGTTCGGCGGTACCGGTCTGGGACTGGCAATTACCCGCCACCTCGCCCAACTGATGGGTGGCGAGGCCGGCGTCGACAGCGAACCGGGGAAAGGCAGCACCTTCTGGTTCACCGCGCGCCTGGGGCGCGGCCGCGGCATCATGCCGCAGGCGACGCCCGACGGCACGCCCGACGCCGAGGCCGAGCTGCGGCGCCAGCATGGCGGCGCGTTGGTGCTGCTCGCCGAAGACAACGCGATCAACCGCGAAGTCGCGCTCGAACTGCTGCACGGCGCAGGCCTCGCGGTCGACGTCGCCAGCGACGGTATCGAGGCCGTCGACCAGGCGCGGGCCCGCGACTACCAGCTGATCCTGATGGACATCCAGATGCCGCTGATGAACGGACTCGAGGCCGCGCGCGCGATCCGCGCGCTGCCCGGCCGCGCGCAAACGCCGATCCTGGCGATGACCGCCAACGCCTTCGAAGAGGATCAGCGCGCCTGCCGCGCCGCGGGAATGAACGATTTTGTCGCCAAACCGGTCGATCCCGGCGTGCTCTACGCGACACTGCTCAAGTGGCTGCCGAGCGAGCGCTCGTCGCTGGTGGACTGCCCCGACGCAACGCCCAGCGCCGCCGCTCAAGCCGGCCAACCGGCAGACTGGCGAGCCGCGCTGGCGGCGATTCCCGGACTCGACGTCAAGCGCGGCCTGACGCTGGTGCGCGGCAATCACGAAAAATACCTGCGCCTGCTGACGCTTTTCGCCGACGGCCACGGCGACAACGGCCAAGCGCTGGCCGCGGCGCTGGCGGCCAACGACATCGAGCGCGTCGGGCAACTGACGCACGCCTTGGTCGGCGCCGCCGGCAACGTCGGCGCCAGCGCCCTGAGCGAGGCGGCGCAGCGCTTGCAGTCGGCGCTTCACGGCGCAGCCGACCAGGCGACGATCGGCGAATGCGCCAATGCAGTGATCGCCGAACTTGACTTGCTGACGCAGCGAATTCGTAACGCCACGGCGTCGTGATTGCCGGATGCGCGCGGCGGCTGCGCGAGGCCGGCCGAGGATCGCCTTTTAGCGGCCGTTCAGACCGGTGCCGGCACCGACGAGCAGCGCCGCAGCGACGCGCGAGATCACGCCAGCCCAATCGCCCGCCTCCGGCTGACGAAAGATCGTCAGCGACGGATACCACGGGCAATCGCTGCGCTCGCGCTGCCAGCGCCATTCGCCCGAGGCGCGCAGCAGCAGCCAGCACGGCTTGCCGAGCGCACCGGCGAGATGCGCGACCGCAGTATCGACGCTGAGCACCAGATCGAGCGTCTCGATCAGCGCCGCCGTCTCGCCAAAGTCAGCGAGCTCGTCGGTAAAGATGCGCAGCTGCGGCAGCGCCTCGGCGACCGGCAATTGCAGGCTGATGAAATCGACCGGCAGCGCGGCGAGCGGCGCGAGCTGCGCCGGCGCGATGTCGCGCGTCGGGTTGGGCAATCCCTGCTGCCGCCCGGCCCAGGCGATGCCGACGCGCAGCCGCTGGGCGGCACCCAGCCGCTCGCGCCAGCGCGCGACGTCGCGCGGGTCGGCACGCAGATACGGCGCCGGGCACGGCGGCACGCCATCGAGCCTGAGCGCCAGCGGCAGGCTCAGCAAGGGAACCTGGACATCGTGCGCCGGCAGCGGCTGATCGTCGCCGATCACCTCGATGCGCGGGTCGAGCGATTCGACCAGCCGGCGCAGCGGCGCCTGCACGCGCAGGATCACGTGCGCCGCGTCGGCGAGCAGTTGCGGCACCAGGCGGACGAACTGCAGCGTGTCGCCGGCGCCCTGCTCGGCCCACACCAGGATCGTCTTTGCGCTCAGCGCGGGAGTGCCGAGCCACGGCGGCTGCGCGCTCGGCAAACGGTCGCCCTGCATCTGGGCGGTGCGCCAGCGCCATTCGTAGGCCGCCCAGCCGGCCGCATAATGGCCTTCGGCAAGGTCGCAGTGAGCGAGCTCGAGCTGCGCTTCGGCAAACTCAGGCGATCGCGCGAGCGCCTGGCGGTAGGCAGCGCGCGCCTCGCCGAAGCGGCCCAGCTGCTGCAGCACATTGCCCAGGTTGTAGTGAAGTTCGGCGCGCTGCGGCGCCGCCGCGACCGCGCGCGTATAGGCGTCGATTGCCTGATCGTGGCGACCGAGCGCAAGCAGCACGCTGCCCTGATGATTGAGCGCATCGGCATGCTGCGCATCGCGCTCGACGATCGCCGAATAATCGGCGAGCGCCTCGGCGTAATGCTGCGTCCTGCGCCACAGGTTGGCGCGCGCAAGCCGCGCCGCCTGGTCGCCAGGCCGCTCGATCAGGCGCTGATCCAGGTCGGCGAAAACCGTAGCGAGCAGTTCCTGGCGCAGGTCGGATATTTCCGGCGAATTCCCGGCGTGCATCAGGAAAGCATCGTAGCCGTCGAGCGCCTCTTCATAACGTTTGAGCTCGGCGAGCAGCCGCGCGCGATCGATGTGACCGAGCGGCAAGCGCGGATTGATCGCGACGGCCTCGTCGAGGCAGGCCAGCGCGGCGCGCCAATCTTGCTGCAGGCGAAATTCGACGCTGCGCGTCATCAGCGCGACGATTCTTGCCAACTCATCGACCGCGTCGCCCATCGGATTCAGCATGGGAAAAGCAGTTGACCGCAACGAACACAACGAACACGGCGGAAAGACAATAAGCAAAATCGTTTTTGTCGGTCACCCAACGGGTGATGCATAGAACTTCCAAAAACCCACGTTCCTCGTTGTGCCCGTTGTGTCGTTGTGGTTTGAATTGCGTTCTCTAGGTTCAACTTTCAGCTCCCCATCCCGGGAACGCTGCGGGCGCCTTTGAGACGCGAGAGGTGGATCTTGGCGAGCCCTCCCTGCGCCGTTTCGCGGTAGCCCGCTTTCATGTCGCGGCCGGTCTCCGCCATGGTGCGCACCACTTCGTCGAACGACACGATGTGCGCGCCGTCGGAGAGTAGCGCGTACGCCGCGCAATCGACCGCGCGCACTGCGGCGATGGCGTTGCGTTCGATGCACGGAATCTGCACGTAACCGCCGATCGGGTCGCAGGTCAGCCCCAGGTGGTGTTCGAGCCCCATCTCGGCGGCGTATTCGATCTGCCGCAGCGAACCGCCGAGCAGTTGCGCTGCGGCGGCAGCGGCCATCGCGCAGGCGGTGCCGACCTCGCCCTGGCAGCCGACTTCGGCGCCCGAGATCGACGCGTTGCGCTTGATCAGGTTGCCGATCATCCCGGCGCTCGCCAGCGCGCGGCAGATCTTCTCGTCGGAAAGCTGCGACTGCTGCTGCAGGAAATGGAGCACCGCGGGCAACACGCCGCAGGCACCGCAGGTCGGCGCGGTGACCACCTCGCCGCCCGCCGCGTTCTCTTCCGAAACGGCCAGCGCGTAGGCGAAAAGCAGCGCCGTCTGGCCGAAGTGGCCGGCCAGACTCTGCGCGCGCGCATGGTAGGCGCACGCCTTGCGCATCAGCTTGAGGTCGCCGGGCAGTTTTCCCTCGGCATTGAGGCCGCGCGCGATGGCCCGGCGCATGGCGTCCCAGACTCGCTCGAGCGCCGGCCAGATCGCCGGTCCTTCGTGCTCGCCGGCAAGCTGCCAGAGCAGCAGGCCGTCGCGCTCGCCGCGCGCCAGAATCTCGTCCATGCCGGCGTAGGGGTAAACGTCTTCGCCGCCGTCAGCCTGACCATCCTCGTCCAGCAAGGCGCCGCCGCCGACCGAATAGACGACGCGCGTAGCGAGCAGCGCACCAGCGTCGTCGAGCGACTCAAACTGCAAGGCGTTGGGATGACGCGGCAACTCGCGTTCGGGCGCCCAGACGAGGTCGACCGGCAGCGGCGCGAACGGCGCGCTGACCGCAAGATCGGTGAGGTGGCCGCGCCCGGTCGCCGCCAGGCTGCCGTAGAGCGTGACGCGAACGCGCGCCGTCGCGGCCGGCAGCACCGCACGAAAAGCCTGCGCCGCAAAGCGCGGCCCCATGGTATGGCTGCTCGACGGCCCGAGGCCGATGCGGTAAAGCTCGGTCAGCGATTTCATTTGGTGTTCTCGGCAAGAAGTTCGCGCGCCGCGGCGAGCAGCGCCGGACGGCGTTCCTCGCACAGCATCGCCAGGCCATCGATCAGGCATTCCAGGCTGACGCCGGGCATCAGCGCGCTGGCCTCGACGAGATCGCAGGCCAGCGCCGCATTGGCGCCAGCGGACTCGTCGAGCAGATGGCGCGCCGCGTTCGAGCTGGTTCGCGTCAGCCGCGCGCGCAGCGACTCGGCGCCGCGCAGCAATTGGACGACCAGCGCCGGCAGCTGCCAGCGCTCGGCGCAGTGCAGCGTCAGGTCCTTGAAGGTAAAGCCGCAGCTTTTGAGCTGCGCCTGCGCGCTGCGCTGGGCGTGGCCGCTGCGCAGGAACTCGGCGGCGCGCTGCGGAATTTCCGGGGCATAGACCCACAGCAGCAGGTCGCCGGCGCCGCCCAGCAAGGCGGCCAGCGCCACCTCGTCGGGATTGACGTCGAGGCGGCCGCCGGCCCAGGCGCGAGCGATCTGCGCGGAAAGCCGCGCGCGCGTCTCGACCGCGAGCAGCCCGGCATTGCTCTCGTCGACTTCGGGACTGGCGAGCAGCAGCGTGCGGAATTCATCGACGCCAAGCTGCATGATCGCCGCCAGCGCGGTCGTCGTCTGATGGTCGAGCCGACGCGACTTGCGCCGCTCGGCCTCGCGCAGCAGTCCCAGGCAGAGCAGCGGATCCTGCAGCACGATGTCGGCGAGGTCGCGGGGCGCCAAAAGATCGCCCTGCGCCGCCTCGAGCGACGCCAACAGCCGCTTCGAGCGGCGCATCACCGGCAGCGCCTGGTTCTGAAAGTAGGCCGCCCACTGCGCGACGCCCCAGCGGCTTTTCGCAGAATCCACTCAGGCGACTCCGAGCCGCCACAGCGAAGTGACTTCGGCGGCGCGCGCCGCGTGCAGCGGGTCGCTCGCATCGGCGGCACGCGGGTGGGTCGGCCGCACGTCGGCGCGGCCGAGCACCTGCAGGCCGGCGCCAGCAATCAGCGCGAGCAGCTCGTCGCGCGAACGCAGTTCGAGATGCTCGGCGAGGTCGGAGAGGATCAGCCAGCCTTCGCCGCCGGGCGCCAGATGCGCTGCCAGGCCGTCGAGGAAACCGCGCAGCATGCGGCTGTCCGGGTCGTAGACCGCGTGCTCGAGCGGCGAACTGGGGCGCGCCGGAACCCACGGCGGATTGCAGACGATCAGCGACGCACGGCCTGGCGGAAAGAGGTCGGCGGCGACCAGCTCGACCTGCGCCGAAAAGCCCAGGCGGTCGATGTTTTCTCGCGCACAGGCGAGCGCGCGCGCCTCCTGGTCGGTGGCGACGACGCGCGCGACGCCGCGCCGCGCGAGCACTGCGGCAAGCACACCGGTGCCGGTGCCGATGTCGAAAGCGACGCTGTCTTTGACCACGGCCGCCGGCAGCGGCTGCTGCGCGACGAGCGCGACGTATTCGCCGCGCACCGGCGAAAAGACGCCGTAGTGCGGGTGGATTGGCGCGCCGAGCGCGGCGATCGCGACGCCCTTCTTGCGCCACTCGTGCGCGCCGATCACGCCGAGCAGCTCGCGCAGCGAGACGACCATAGGCCCGGCCAACTCGCCGTAGGCCTCGCGACACGCATCGCCAACGTCGGGCGCGCGGCGCAGCGGGATCAGGTAGTCGGCGTCAAAGGGAATGAGCAGCATGCCGAGCGTTCGCGCGCGCTGCGCCTGCGCCATGCGCTGCTGGTTGAAGGCTGCGGTCGGCGACGGCGCGATCTTGCGCGGCTTGCGCTCGACGCGCCGGGCGATCGCCTGCAGCAGCTGGCGAGCGTTCTGGAAGTCGCCGCGCCAGAGCAGCGCCGTCCCCTCGCAGGCCAGGCGGTAGGCCGCATCGGCGGTCAGCGTGTCGTCGGCCAGCTGCACGCGCCGCGGCGCCGCGACGCCGGCCTCGGAATGCCACGGCGCGCTGCGCGGTTGCCCGTCGGCGAGCCAGTCGATGGTCGGCAGCTCAGTTGCCATGGTCTGCCGCCGCTTGCGGCGCGTGATCTTGCGATCTCGTAAACTGCGGGTAAGGCATCTTATTCTCCTTGGGCATCGGCCCTCTTCAAGCGGCCATTCAAGCACCGCAACTGCGCCAGCCAACCCGCCAGCCCAAAAGTTGGCAAAGTATCCTCGCCGCCTGCGCCGAAGTCAAAGCAGGCGGCGCGCCGGCACCGCGCATGGCGATGGCGCGGGCATCTCGCCGGCGAAATTGACAGGCGACAGCGCGGCACGCGGCGTATTGCTGTTACATTGGTCGGCCCACTTTTCCGGGAGATCCGATCATGACTGAAGGCAAGACCGGCGACGGTCATTTCAACCCCATCCTGCGCGGCGACCACGGCGCGCTCAAGCGCGCGCTCTACAAATCGATGGGACACGGCGACGACGCCCTGCGCCGCCCCCAGATCGCCATCGTCAACACCTATACCAATGCGACGCCCGGCCACTACAACCTCAACGCCGTTGCCGACGAGGTGCAGCGGGGAATCGTCGCCGCCGGCGGCAACGCCATGACCTTCGGCAGCATCGCGCCGTGCGACGGCATCGCCGAGGGCCACCTCGGAATGCGCTACGCGCTCGCCGCGCGCGACGTGATCTGCGCGTCGATCGAGATCATGGTGCGCGCCCACCGCTTCGACGGCATGGTGTTGCTCGGCTCGTGCGACAAGATCGTCCCGGCGCAGCTGATGGCCGCCGCCCGACTCGACCTTCCGGCGATCTTCGTCAATGGCGGGCCGATGGCGCCGGCCAATTACCAGGGCAAGCACTGGGACGGCAACATCGTCGTCGAGGCGATCGGCTGGAAACAGCGCGGCCAGATCGACGCCGCCGAGTTCCGGCGCATCGAGGACCTGGCCGAGCCCGGCCCCGGCTCGTGCACCATGTACGGCACCGCCAACACCATGTGCGCGCTCGCCGAGGTGCTGGGAATGAGTCTGCCCGCGTCGGCGATGGTTCCGGCCGTCTCGCCGCGCCGCCTCGAGTTCGCGCGCGCCAGCGGCGAGCGCATCGTCGGACTCGTCAAACAGGGAATCAGCGCACGCCGGATCATGACGCCGGCGGCCTTCCACAACGCCATCTGCCTGCTGCTGGCGACCGGCGGATCGACCAATGCGGTGATGCATCTGCAGGCCATCCACCATGAAGCAGGACTCGGCAGGCTGCCGCTCGCGCAGTTCGACCGCCTGAGCCGCGAGATCCCGCTGCTCGCCGCGCTCTACCCGGCGTCCGAGTACGACATGATCGATTTTTACCAAGCCGGCGGAATCGCCGCAGTCGAAAAGGAACTCGCCTCGCAGCTCAAGGGCGAGGCGCTGTCGGTCAGCGGGCAGACCAAGGGCGAGCTGTGGCAAGGCAGCGCGGCGACGACGCGGCCGGAAGTGATCCACAGCCTGAGCAATCCGGTCAGCAAGGAGGCCGGGCTCGCCGTGCTGCACGGCAATCTGGCGCCGCTCGGCGCGATCACCAAGCCGGCGGCCGTACCGCCCAATCTCTTCAAATTTTGCGGCCAGGCGCGCGTCTTCGATTCTGAGGAAGACGCCGTCGACGCCATCCTGGCCGGCCAGGTCGCAGCCGGTTCGGCGCTGGTGCTGCGTTACGAAGGCCCGAAGGGCGGCCCCGGAATGCCCGAGATGTTTCGCCCGATGAAGGTGCTCGAGGGAATGGGCTTGGCCGATTCGTGCGCGCTGATCACCGACGGGCGTTTCTCGGGTTCGAACCGTGGTCTCCTGGTCGGTCACCTTTCGCCCGAAGCGGCTGAAGGCGGGCTGCTGGCGCTGGTCGAGGACGGCGACGAGATCGCGCTCGACATCGCCGCGCGAACGCTCGAACTGCGCGTCGACGACGCCATCGTCGCCGCCCGCCGTGCGCTCTGGAAGCCGGTCGAAAAAGATTTCCCGCGCGGCTTCATGGACCTCTACCGCGACCGCGCGAGCTCGGCCGCCGAAGGCGCGATGCTGATCTAGACTGGGAGCCAGGCAACGCCGCAGCGATGCCGTTCAATTCGTCGCCAGGCGGCACTTGATTCATTCAGGAAACGATTTTCCGCAATCGCGGTCTGCGCAGGAAAGCCCGTTCTATCGAGGAGCCCGCATGCCCATCCGAACCGATGAAAGTCATGACCGACGCGCCGACGCGCCAGTGGCGCACCAATGTACGCACTGTGGTCACCAGATGCACGACCGGCAATACACCATGATCTCGGGGCTGCCCGTCTGCGAACACTGCTTGCTCGCTTCGCGCAAGCAACTCGCCGGTTTGACCAAGGCTCACCCCTACGAGGACTTCGTTGAATCGCTGGCTCTGGCACTCGACCTGCGCGAGCAGGAAACCGGACTGCACTCGAAACGCGTGGCCTCACATACGCTGATCCTGGCCCAGCACTTCTACCGCAAGACCCATGAGCTGCGCGAGGTCTACTGGGGTAGCCTGCTGCACGATGTCGGCAAGATCGGCGTTCCCGATGCCATCCTGTTAAAGCCAGGGCGACTGACCGACGACGAATGGGCGATCATGAGACAACATCCGGAAAACGGCTTTCACCTGCTGGAAAAGCTGCCCTATCTTTCTTTCGCCGCAAAAGTGGTGCTCTGCCATGAAGAGCGATTTGACGGTTCGGGTTACCCGGCGGGGCTCAAAGGTCAGGAAATCCCCTTGCCGGCACGATTGTTTGCCGTAATCGACACGCTCGATGCCATGACTTTCGATCGCCCCTACCGCAAAGCGCTCTCTTTTGACGCAGCGAAAGTCGAAATTATGAGAATGGCAGGAAGCCAATTCGATCCGCAGGCGGTCGACGCTTTCGTTCGGGAAGAAGCCATCCTGCGCGAAATGACCGCGCTCGATTATCTGGCCGGGCCGCTGCAACGCCTCTAGGCAGCGTGCGCGCTCAAGCGCGCAGGAAATCGCTGACGATGGCGATCTGCGCCTGATCCATGAACATCGGCGCGTGCCCCACCCCGGGCACCTCGACGACGCGCGGCCGCGGTCCGCGCGCGGCCATCGCCTGCGCGGTTTCGCGCGACAGCAGGTCGGACTGCTCGCCGCGCACCAGCAGCGTCGGGCAACGGATGCGCTCGTAGATCGGCCACAGGTCGATGTCAGTGCTGGCGGCAAGCCGAAACGACTGCGCGATCGCCGGGTCGTAGCGCATCTCGAATCGCCCGTCTTCTCGCCGGCGCAGGCTCGATTCGGTGAGTTGCCGCCAGTTGGCGTCGGAAAGCGCACCAAAGGGCGCGCTGACCTGCCGGATATAGCTTTCGGCGTCAGCCAAAGTGTCGAACAGCGGCGCTTGGCCGAGGTAGTCGCCGATGCGCTTGAGCGACTGCGCTGAGATCACCGGACCGACGTCGTTGAGTACCAGATGCGCGATCGGCGCGCCGTCGAGGCTGGCGAGCGCCATACCGATCAGCCCGCCGAGCGAGCTACCGAGCCAATCGACGCACTCGACGTCAAGCCGCGCAATGAGCACCAGCAAGTCGGCAACGTACTGGGCAATGGTGTAGCCGGCGGGGTCGCGCAGCCAGTCGCTGCGCCCGCGCCCGACGAGGTCGGGGCAGACGACGCGATACTCGCCGGCCAGCGCGCGCGCCAGTTCGTCGAAATCACGGGCGTTGCGCGCCAAGCCATGGACGCAGATGAGCACGCGCGGATTGTCGCGCGCGCCCCACTCTCTATAGGCCATGCGGTGCAGGCCGGACGGCGAGCAGCAAGCAACGCTGCGCTCGGCGAATGGCGCGAATTCAGAGTCGGCAGGCGCGACCATGCTCAGGGCCAAGTGCTGATCTCGCGTCGACGTCACATGCCGAGCGAGGCGAGCAGGTCGTCCTGGTGTTTTTCCGCGCCCGTTGGCGCGCTCGGCGCGGCAGCTGGCGCCGGCCCGCCATTGACCTGGGCGATCAGCTCGTCGGGATCGTGCGCTTCCTGCGTTTCGAAATCACAGAGCTTGATGAACTCGGTGCGATCGATCGCCAGCTCGAGATAGAAGATGTTGTTGCGCGCCGTATAGAAGGTGACGCGGCGCGCTTCGGGCTTGTCGAGGTGGGTATCGACGCTGAGCATCACCTGCTTGTTGAGCACCAGCATCTTCGGCTGGTTCTGCGTGATCTGCGTCTGCAACTCGCGCGCCACCTTGCCGGTGAAATCGCCGATGATCTGGTTCATCAGCTCGCCCATGACGTTGGCCACTTCATCCGAAGTGTGCGAGGTCGCCAGGCCGTCCTTGTCCATCCCCATATGAAGCATGTAACTCTCGTAGATTTCCATCGCCGAAGCCGCCGAGAAGTTGAGCACCACCAGGCCGGAAAAACCGCCGTCGAAGAGCACGAAGCAGCCGATATCGGGCTTCAGGCAGGTCTTGGTAATGCGCTGAATCATCCCCGAAAAACGCAGCTGGCTCTGCGTCGTCAGGCTCAGCACCCGGGTCACCGAATTGCACAGGCTCAATAACATGTCTTCGGTGCCGAAGACGACGGGTTTTTCTGATGTGCTCATTGCGTGTCTGCCTGTAAGGAAATAACGTCTGTATACCACGACTTGCGAGCGACGAACATCAAATCTGTCGCTGTTCAACGCGCGTACCAGTAGCGACGATGCGTCTCGCGCCACGCCGAGACGTCGGCGCCCGCAGGCGCCAGTACGATGTGCAGCGCGCCGTCGCGATCGGTTCGCCACTGACGGCTGGCGGCGTAGCGTTCGAGCACCGCCGGATGCGGATGGTTGAAGGGATTGCGGTAACCCGCCGAGAAAATCACCTGGCGCGCGCCGACGGCAGCGACGAACTCGGGCGTCGACGACCCCCGGCCACCGTGATGTGGCGCGACCAGCACCGCGCTGGCGAGCGGCGAGCGCGCCAGTAGCGCCAGCTCGTCGGCGGCCTCGAGGTCGGCGGTGAGCAGCGCGCCGCCGTCCTCACCGTTGCCGACCTGCAGCACGCAGCTCATGCTGTTCGAACGCTTGCCCGCGATCAGGTAATCGGTCGCCAGCGGATGGACGATAGCAAAGCGCACGCCGTCCCATTGCCACGACTGGCCAGCCTGGCAACGTTCGCCGGGCCGTTCGGACAACTCGGCAATCGAGCTGAGCAGCCGGGCGACCGGCAGCGCTGATTGCACTGCGCCGGCACCGCCGACGTGGTCGCGGTCGCGATGCGAAAGCACCAGCGCATCGAGCTTGCCGACGCCGACCGCGCGCAGATAAGGGACGACGACGCGCGCTCCGGCGTTGGCCTCGCCGCCGTAAAGCGGTCCGCTGTCGTAGAGCAGCGCGTGGCCGGCGGTGCGCACGACGACCGCCAGCCCCTGGCCGACGTCGAGCACATCGACCCAGGCTTCTCCCGGTGGCGGACGCGGCGGCGGCCAGCACAGCGCAGGCAGCAGCAGGCACAGGCCAAGCCAGCGCGCCGGAAAGCCGCGCGGCAGAAGCAGCCAGGCGACGCCAGCGAGCGCCAGCAGCGTCGCCGACAGCGGCGGCGCCGCTTGCTGCCAGAGCGGCCAGTCGGCGAGCGCTTCGAGCGCGTTCATCAGTTGCGTCAGCAGCCAGTGATCGACGACCAGCAGCGGCGGCCACGGCAGCACGGCAAAGACGAGCGCCAGCGGCGTGATGACGAAACTGACGAGCGGAATCGCCAGCGCGTTGGCGAGCGGCGAGACGAGCGAGAACTGCTGGAAAAAGAGCAGCAAGAGCGGCAAGCTGCCGACGCTTACCGCCCATTGCGCAGTACCCCAGCGTGCCAGGCCGGCGCGCGCGCCACGCGGCTCGCGCAGGCGAGCGCTGCCGACGAAAAGCAGCAGCGCGACGGCGCCGAACGACAGCCAGAAGCCGACCGCCAGCACCGCCCAGGGATCGAATACGAGCACGACCAGCAAAGCGAGCAGCACGGTTCGCGCAACGCCGAAATTGCGTCCGCTGAGCAGCGCCGCAGCGACCACGGTCAGCATGTAGAGCGTGCGCTGCGCCGGCACCTCGAAGCCGGCGAGCAGCGCGTAGGCGGCCGCCGCCAGCCAGCCGGCGACCACCGCCGCCTGTCGCGCCGGCCGCCACAGCAGCAAGCGCCGGCTGCGCCGCCACAGCGCGTCGATCAGCAGCGCGCCGAGCGCGGCGACCATCGTCACATGCAGCCCGGAAATCGACATCAGGTGCGTGACTCCGGTGCGGTTGAAGACCGTCCACTGATCATTGGCGATCGCGCGCTGATCGCCGACCGCCAGCGCAATCAGCACGCCAAGATAAGGCGCATCGGGCAGCGCGCCGAGAAAGCGGCTGCGGATCGCATCGCGCAGCCGTTCGACCGCGTAGCCTGGGCGTGCGACGAAGTCGTCGACTCGCTCGCCGTTGCCGCGGATGCTGCCGGTCGCGCGGATGTTGCGTTCGAGCAGCCAGGCTTCGTAGTCGAAACCGTGCGGGTTGGCGTTGCCGTGCGGGCGCTTGAGGCGCACCGTGAAACGCCAGCGCTGGCCGGGGCGAACGCCGCGCGCTGCGCCGACGTCTTCCGCCTCTTCGGCGCCAGCGACCGCCTCGTCCCAAGCGTGATACCACGCCAGCTGGATGCGGCGCGGGACGATCGCCGCCCGGGAGTGCACCGCTTCGACGTCGAAGGCAAAGCGCTCGCCACGCTCGAAGCGTTGCGGCAGCGACGCAACGACGCCGGTCAGTGCGATCTCGCGGTTTTCCCAGACCTCGGGCAAGCGATCGGCGAGCCGCTGCTGCGCGAGCCATCCGGCCCAGGCGAAACCGAGCAGCGCCGCACCGAGCGCGCGCCACAGCGCAGGCCAAAGCGTGCCAGGCAGCGCAGCGAGCGCGGGCCTCGCCGCCAGCAGCGCGCCCAGCGCCGCCAGGCCGCCATAAACGCCGGCGCCAATCAACTCGGCCTGCATTTGCAGAAGCGCCACGCCCAGCAGAAAAGCAAGAATGGAGAGCCGCATGGAGCGAAGTCTAGACCGACAATCCAGCCACGACCGCGCACAGTTGCGGAATGATTATACGAAAGTAATAGTATGGTGTAATCTTCAGGCGGTTTACTCGCCTTAACCGGCGATCCGAAAATTGAAATTCCATCGTTCTGAAGACAGTCCTGCGGAGACCACGAATGCGCCTTAAAACCCGAATTTTCATCATTATTTTCGCGTCGCTGGTCGGACTGTTGGCGATCGGCTCCCTCGGTCTCTACAGCATGCGTCAAACCATGATGGACGAACGGCACGCGCAGATTACGCAATTGCTGCTCTTTACCGAGGCGCAACTCAAATACTTCCACGCGCTCGAGACCAACGGGACGATGACTCGCGAAGAGGCGCAGTCGCGAGCCAAGGAGGCGATCGCGGCACACACCCAGGGCGACAATTTCTTTTTCATCCGCAACCTCGCCGATGCGTCTTTTATCTACCATGTCATCCCCAGCCGCGTCGGCAAGCAAGACCCGGGCGCCGTCGGTCCGGACGGACGCACGGCACTGCAGACGACCCACGACGAATTGGCCAAGAGCAAGGACAACAAGGCATTCATGATCGCCTACTCACCGCGTGCCAGTGGCGCCGACAAAAAGCCGTATCCCAAGCTGATCGGGGTGGTCAAGTTCGAGCCGTGGGGCTGGTTGCCAGGTATCGGCTTCTTTATCGACGATATCGACGCCCGCTTCTGGAAGGCGTCGAGTATCTTCCTGATGGTCGCCGGCGCGATGTTCGCGCTGCTCGCCGCCCTGGTTTTCCGGATGCGTACGGCGATTCTGCGACTGCTCGGCGGTGAGCCGCAGGACGCCGCCGATAGCATGAAGAAGATTGCCAACGGCGAACTGGGCATCGAAATCCCGCTGGAAAAAGACGACGAGAGCAGCATGATGGCTTCGCTCAAGCTGATGCAAATGAAGCTGACCAACCTCACCGCGTCGATCCAGGACAACGCGCAAACCTTGTCGGAGCAGGTTCGGAATTTCGACGGCGTATCCAAGGCATACGGCGAAAGCAGATCCGACGAAGACTTGTCAGCGTTGAACCGATCGGTCAAGAAGCTGGGAAAGACCGCGGACATTCTCGGCAAATCGATCTCGCGCTTCAGGCTGTAATATTGGACCCAGCGACCGCTGCGATTGATGACCGATCATTGAACAGTTGAGGTAAAAAGTGGACCTGTCGGCTAAGCTGCATATCACCCCGAAGGGCGTCGATGAAGTCAAGCTGCGGGTGCACAAGCTCGGCATGAAGAAGCGCAGCGTGCTCATTCTGCTCGATACGCCGAAAAGCCTGGCGCAAATCCTCGAGAAGTCGGTCTTTCCCAGGCATGAAGTCCTTGAGGAAGTCGATATTCTGATCGGCGCAGGATTCATCAGCGCCAGCGGCGCCGACGCGCCGCATTCCGCGGCACCGCGAGCGCTCGAACCGGCGACTGGCGGCGTCATCGAATTGGACGATGAAATCATCCTTTCGGAAGCGAAGTTCCTGCTCACCGATTTCGCGGTTGACAGCTTCGGAGCCCACTCCCAGCCCGTGGTCGACGAGATCCGCAGTTGCCAGAGCATCGCCGACTTCAGGTCGTGCCTCAACGCCGTAGCGGCGGCGGTCGGCAAGCGCTGTCCGGCTCAACTGCCAACCTTGTACCAGGTGATCGGCCAAATCAACGAGACCGCCTGAGCATGGCGCCCGCTGCCGCGATTTATTGAGCGTTCGCCAACGAAGACCGATCTCGCTGCGCAAAAATCGGGTTAGACTTGAGCATCTGACAAGCCCTCGCCTAGCGTATATGTCACCTGCCGCCAACCCAGTCATCCTGATCGTCGACGACGCCGCCGAAAACCTGCACGTGCTCTACGAACTGCTGCGGCCGCACTACCGCGTGCTGGCGGCAAACTCGGGCGAAGTCGGTCTGCGTGTCGCTCACAGCGAGCCGACGCCCGACCTCATCCTGCTCGACGTGATGATGCCCGGAATGGACGGTTACGCGGTGCTCGCCAAGCTGCGCGAAGCTTCGGCGACGCGCGACATTCCGGTGGTCTTCCTGACCGCGCTGGCCGATGCCGGCGACATCCGCGCGCTGGCGCATCTGGCCGAAACGCGCGATACCGAAACCGGCAACCACATCATGCGCACCCAGGGCTACGTGCAGCGGCTGGCGGTCGGTCTGCGCCAGCATCCGCGCTTCGCCGCGACGCTCACCGAGCGCTATATCGATTTGTTGAGCCGCTCGGCGCCGCTGCACGACATCGGCAAGGTCGGCATTCCCGACTACATCCTGCTCAAGCCGGGCAAGCTCAACGCCGACGAATGGGCGATCATGCAGACGCATGCCGCGCTCGGCAGCGACGCCATCGAGCAGGCCGAAGTGGACATCGAAATGCCGCTGGCTTTTCTCGCGACGGCCAAGGAAATCGCCCACTGGCACCACGAAAAATGGGACGGCAGCGGTTACCCCGACCGCCTCGCCGGTGAAGCGATCCCCGTTTCAGCGCGGCTGATGGCGATCGCCGACGTCTTCGACGCGCTGATCTCGGTGCGCCCGTACAAGACCGCGATGTCCTACGATCAGGCGCGCGAAATCATCGCCGCCGGCCGCGGCACGCATTTCGACCCCGACGTCACCGACGCCTTCCTGGCCGGCTTCGACGATTTTGTCGCGATCGCCATGCGCTACCTCGACAGTGGCGCGTTGCCGGCACCGTCCACCACGGCGCCGCTTGTTCCGTCATGACCCCAGCGGGAAATACGCCGCCCACCGCGCGACGCCGGACGCCCGACGCCGCACTGCGCGTCGTTCTCGTTTATGCCGCCTTCGCCGGCCTCTGGATCCTGCTCTCCGACCATCTGCTGGCCTTGCTGTTGCACGATCCGCAAACCATTGCGCTGGTCAGTACGGTCAAGGGTTGGCTATTCGTTGCCGTCACTTCGCTGCTGCTGTACGGACTGATCAAGCGACTCGCCGCGCAGGTCGCTGCGACGTCAACGCGCGAGCTCGCAGCGCAGAACGAGAGAATTCGCACCCAGCAATTGCTCGACGTGATCGCCGACAGTTCGCCCGACGCCATTTTCGCCAAGGACAAAGCGGGACGCTACCTGCTCTTCAACCGCGAAACGGCGCGACTGATCGGCAAGCGCGCCGGCGAGGCGATCGGCTTCGACGATACGGCGCTTTTCCCGCCGCAGCAGGCGGCGATGATCCGCGCCAACGACGTGCAGGTGATCGCTGCGATGCAGGTCAAAACCTACGAGGAAACGATCGCCACCGTCGACGGCGAGCGGACCTTTCTGGCGATCAAGGGGCCGCTGCGCGACGAGAGCGGTGAGGTCATCGGAATTTTCGGCATTTCGCGCGACATCACCGAGCGCAAGAACGCCGAACTCAAAATCCAGCGTCTGGGCCAGTTCTACGCGGCCTTGAGCGGATGCAGTCAGGCCATCGTTCGGAGCCCCAGCGAAGCGGAATTGTTCCCCGAAATCTGCCGCTGCGCGGTCGAGTTCGGCGGCCTCAAGATGGCCTGGATCGGGCTCGCCGATCCCGTTTCGCTCAACGTTCGGCCGGTCGCCAGCTTTGGCGACGCGACCGATTTCCTGAAGGCCGTGCAGGTCTCCTGCGATGCCGAGAGCGCCCTGGGCCGCGGCGCCACCGGAACGGCAATGCGCGAACTTCGTCCAGTGTGGGTCCAGGACTTCCTCAACGACCCGATCACCGCGCCCTGGCATGAGCAGTGCGCGCGCGCCGGATGGCGCTCGTCGGCGGCGCTGCCGCTGACCCGCAATGGCGTCGCGATCGGCACGCTGGTGCTCTATTCGAGCCAGCTTTACGCGTTTGATGCGGAAATCCGCGAACTGCTGATGCAGATGGCGACCGACGTCAGCTTTGCCCTCGACAATTTCTCGCGCGAAGCTGAGCGTCAGGCGAGCGAAAAGGAATTGCGCAAGCTCTCACTGGCACTCGAGCAAAGTCCGGAGAGCATCGTCATCACCAACGTCGATGCCAACATCGAATACGTCAACGAAGCCTTTGTGCGAACCACCGGCTATGGCCGCGACGAAGTGATCGGCCAAAATCCGAAAATCCTCAAATCGGGGCAAACGCCGCCCGAAACCTACCACAGCCTGTGGCAGGCGATGACCCAGGGGATCCCGTGGAAAGGCGAGTTCCATAACCGCAAGAAGGACGGCAGCGACTATATCGAGTTCGCCATCGTCACGCCGCTACGCCAGAGCGACGGTTCGATCAGCCACTACGTCGCGGTCAAGGAAGACATCACCGAGAAGAAGCTGATCGGCGAAGAACTCGACCGCCATCGCCATCACCTCGAAGAACTGGTCGACAGCCGCACCGCCGAGCTTTCGCGCGCGCGCCAGCAAGCCGACGCCGCCAACCGCGCCAAGAGCACCTTCCTGGCCAATATGAGCCACGAGATCCGCACGCCGATGAATGCGATCATCGGCCTGACCCACCTGTTGCGGCGCAGCGCGGTAACGCCGCAACAGGCCGAACGGCTCGACAAGATCGACAACGCCGGCCAGCATCTGCTGACCATCATCGACGACATCCTCGACCTGTCGAAGATCGAGGCCGACCTGCTGCAATTGGAGAGTACCGATTTTCACCTCTCGGCGATCCTCGACAACGTCGGCTCGATCATCGGCGAGTCGGCGCGCCATCAGGGGCTCACCGTGACCCTCGACGGCGACGCCGTTCCGCTCTGGCTGCGCGGCGACCCGACGCGACTGCGCCAGGCCTTGCTCAACTACGCCGGCAACGCCGTCAAGTTTACCGAGCGCGGCGTCATCGCGATTTCGGCCAGGCTGCTCGAAGACCGCGACGGCGAACTGCTGGTGCGTTTCGAGGTCGCCGACAGCGGCATCGGCATCGATCAAGACAAGATCGGCCGACTGTTCCAGTCGTTCGAGCAGGCCGACGCGTCGACCACGCGCAAGTACGGCGGTACCGGCCTGGGACTGGCGATCACCCGGCGCCTGGCGCAGCTGATGGGCGGCGAAGTCGGCGTGACCAGCACGCCGGGCGTCGGCAGCACCTTCTGGTTTACCGCGCGACTGCAACGCGGCCACGGCATCCTGCCCGGCACCGCGGCGCCCGAAACCGCCAATGCCGAGAGCCAGTTGCGCAAAAATCACAGCGGCGCGCGCATCCTGCTCGTCGAGGACCATCCGATCAACCGTGAAGTGGCGCTCGAATTGCTGCACGGCGTCGGGCTCACCGTCGATACCGCGAGCGACGGCCGCGAGGCGGTGGCCAAGGCGCGCGCGCACGACTTCGATCTGATCCTGATGGACATGCAGATGCCCGAAATGGACGGACTGCAGGCGACGCGCGCGATTCGCGCGCTGCCCGGCTGGCAGACAAGGCCGATCGTCGCGATGACCGCCAACGCCTTCGACGAGGACCGCCTGGCGTGCGAAGAGGCCGGAATGAACGACTTCATTTCCAAGCCGGTCGAACCCGCGACGCTCTACCAGAGCCTGCTGCTCTGGCTGTCGCTGGCGCCTGCGCCCGGTGCGCCCGGTGCCGCGAGACCCGCACCAAGCACGCTGGTGGTGGCGACGCCAAAGCCAGCGACGATCGACGGCGCGGCACGAGCGCAACTCGCCGATATCCCGGGACTCAACCTCGAGCGCGGACTGGCCAGCTTGCGCGGAAATTTTGGCAAGTATCGCGAGCTGCTCGGCCGTTTCGTCGACGCCCACGCCGACGACATGACGCGGCTGCGCGCCAGTCTGGCGCAGGGTGAGCAGGCCGCCGCACAGCGCCTGGCGCATACGCTGCGCGGCACCGGTGCGACGCTCGGCGCCGACCAGTTGGCGGCGGCGGCGCAGTGCCTGGAGAACGCACTGCGCGCGCAGCAAGTCGGCAGTCCCGACAGCCGCGATCTTGACGCGGCGGTCGCCGCCGTCGATGACGAGCTCGCGTCGCTCGCCGCCGCGCTGCCGGCGCTCGCGGCCCCGTCGGCGGTGACGACTACGGCCCCCCGCCCGGCGCTGCTCGACGCGCTGTTCGACGAACTCGACGATAAGCTGGCGCACCATGACGCCGACGCCACCGCGCTGTTCACGCAGCACGCCGCAACGCTGCGCAACGCTCTGGGCGCGCGCGGCGATCATTTCGCGCGGCAGATCGAGCAGTTTGAATTCGCGAGCGCCCGGCAAATCTTGCGCGACGCGCGCCGCCCGTCGGGTGAATGAACCTGGAAAAAGCAGTTAACCACGACGAACACAACGAACACGGCGAAAAAACAATAAGCTAAATCGTTTATCTGAGTCACCCAGCGGGCGAGGCATAACCTCTCCCAAACAGACGCTCTTCGTTGTGCCCGTTGTACCCCAAGGGTATTTCCTGCGGGGCATGTCGTTTGGTTTGAATTGCGTTCGGATGAATTCTCCCCTACACGACAAAACGTCCGTCGCGCAGCGTGAGTATCCGGTCGGCGCGCGCCGCGAGTCCCGGATCGTGGGTGACGATCACGAAACTCGTCTGGCGCGAGCGGTTGAGCGCCAGCATCAGTTCGAAGACGCCTTCGGCAGTCTGCCGGTCGAGATTGCCGGTCGGCTCGTCGGCGAGCACGCACGCCGGCTCGGTGACCAGCGCGCGCGCGATCGCCGCGCGCTGCCGTTCGCCGCCCGACAATTCAGACGGCGTATGCTCGAGCCGGTGCGACAGGCCGACGTCGGCGAGCACCGCCGCCGCGCGCGCGTGCGCTTCGGCCTTGGGCAGACGCCTGATCAAGAGCGGCATCGCGACGTTCTGCAGCGCGGAAAACTCGGGCAGCAGATGGTGGAACTGATAGACGAAGCCGAGGTGACGGTTGCGCATCACGCCGCGTTCGGCGTCGCTGATCTGCGACAGGTCGCGCCCCATCAGCTGGATAGTCCCGGCGCTCGCCGAGTCGAGCCCGCCGAGCAAGTGCAAGAGCGTGCTCTTGCCCGAACCCGAGGCGCCGACCACCGAGACGCGCTCGCCGGCCTGCACTTCGAAATCGACGCCGGTCAGCACCGGCACCTCGGCGCCCTCGCCGGTTCCCTGGCGGTAAATTTTGGCGAGGCCCTGACAGGCCAGCACCACGTCTCGACCATCACTCATAGCGCAGCGCCTCCGCCGGATTGACGCGCGAGGCGCGCCAGCTCGGATAAATCGTCGCCACCAGCGAGAGCAAGAAGGAGACGCCGGTGATCGTCGTCACGTCCTTCCACTGCAATTCGGACGGCAGGTTGGAGATGTAATAGACCTCTTTGGACATGAACTGCGTTCCCAGCAGGCGCTCGATCAAGGGAACGACGACGTCGACATTGAGCGCCAGCGCGACGCCGCCGGCAACGCCCAGCCCCAGGCCGATGAAGCCGATCAGCGCGCCCTGCACCATGAAGATCGCCATGATGCTGCCCGGGCTGGCGCCGAGCGTACGCAAAATCGCGATGTCGGCCTGCTTGTCGGTGACCGCCATGACCAGCGTCGAGACGATGTTGAACGCGGCGACGGCGACGATCAGCGAGAGGATGATGAACATCATGTTCTTTTCGATCGCCACCGCTCTGAAGAAGTTGGCGTGACTTCTGGTCCAGTCGCTGATGAAGGCCGCGGTATCGAGACGATTGGCGAGCTCGCGCGCGATCGCCGGTGCCTTGAACAGGTCGTCGAGCTTGAGGCGCACGCCCGAGACGCGATCTTCCATGCGGTAGAGGCGCTGCGCGTCCTCCATGCGGATCAGCGCGAGCCCACTGTCGTACTCGAACATGCCGACTTCAAACAGGCCCGAGACGGTGAAGGTCTTCAGCCGCGGGATCACGCCGGCCGGCGTCACGACGCCCTGCGGCGCGATCACCGTGACCTTGTCGCCGACGAAAATGCCCAGCGCGCGCGCCAGCTCGCTGCCCAGAACGATGTTGAACGAGTCCGGCGTCAGCGAATCGAGGCTGCCTTCCTTCATGTGCGTGCGAAAATCGACGACCTGGTCCTCGAAGTCGGGCAGCACGCCGCGCACCATCGCGCCGCGCACCGACTGGCCGAACGAGAGCATTCCCTGGGCCTGCACGAAGGGCGCCGCGGCCAAGACCCCCGGTACTTTGAGCGACTGTTCGGCGACGCTTTGCCAGTTCGCCATTTCGCCGGAAGCGCCGCTGATCTGGATGTGCGAGACGACGGCCAGGATTCGCCCGCGCAGCTCGGTCTGAAAACCGTTCATCACCGACAGCACGACGATCAGCGCAGCGACACCGAGCGCGATGCCGAGCATCGAGATCATCGAGATGAACGAGACAAATTGATTGCGTCGCTTGGCGCGCGTATAACGCAGGCCGATCAGCAGTTCGTAGGGTAGCGCCATCAGGTGCGTGAGCTCATGGGTTTGATTAGCGGGCCGGAGCGGCAAAGGCGCTATGCTACACTTTTTGTTCTCGCGCTTCCCTGGCGCCGTACCGATCAGCGAATTTATCAGCGCATCGATCGCCACTTTTCCAATCTTCGCAGGCGCCATGCAACTCACTCTCATCGTCCCCGAACTGATCTGGCCCGAACCTGCCGACCGCGAGACGCTCGACTTCATCGACTGCCCGGCGCTCGAAACATTGCTCGCGCGTAGCCGGCGCACGCGGCGCGCAGCGCAATCGCTCGAAGCGACGCTCGCCGACGCTTTCGGCCAACCGCCCGGAGCGCCTTACGCCGCCTTTCGCCTGCTCGGCGAGGCGTACCCGCCAGCCGAAGCGAGCACTGGCTGCTGGCTGTGCTGCGACCCGGTGCATCTGCGCTTCCATCAGGAGCAGCTGATTCTGGCCGACAGTACCCGCTTCGAGATCACCGCGGGCGAAGCGCAAGCGCTCGCCGGCGAGCTTAACCGCGAGCTCGCCGACGTCGGCCGTTTCCACGTCGCGGCGCCCGATCGCTGGTATCTCGAGCTCGCCGACAGCACGCTCGCCGCCGCGCTCGACACGCCGCCGCTGTCGGCCGTCGCCGGCCGCCGCATCGACCGACTGCTGCCCGCTACGGCGTCGGCCAGGCGCTTGCGCGCGCTGCACAACGAAGCGCAGATGCTGCTGCACGCGCATCCGCTCAACGCGCAGCGCGAGAACGACGGCCGCCTGGCGATCAACAGCCTGTGGTTGTGGGGCGCAGGCGCGCTGCCAGCACGCCGGGAAAGCGACTTTGACGGGGTCTGGAGCGGCAACCCGCTGGCGCTGGGCCTGGCACGTGCCGCCGGTGTTCCGACGCACCGGCTGCCGGTCGATGCGGCGACGCTGTTCGAGCACGCCGCGCCCGACACCCGCCAACTGGTCGTCGTCGAGGACCTGCTCGTGCCGGTGCTCTACCAGCACGGCGAAGCCTACCGCAGCGCGCTTGCCGGGCTCGAAGCGCGCTGGTTCGCGCCGCTGCGCGCGGCGCTTTCGAGCGGCAAGATCAGCGCGCTGCGCATCGAAGCGTCGACCGCCTACGCGGCGCTCGCCTGGCAGAGCACGCGTCGCGAACAGTGGAAGCTGTGGCGCCGCGCGCAGCCGCTCGCGGCGCTCGCCCAAGAACTGGCGACAACCGCCTGAGGCTTGGCCAGCAAAGGCCCTTGATGGCGGGCAGCAATGACCATCGTGCGCGCCAAGGCACTCAAATCGAGCCGACCACGTCGGTCTGACAAAAGCTCACCAAAGCTCACCAAAGTCATAGACGAAAAGCCGATACAAGTACTAAACTCGCAAAGATATTTCTTCGTCGATCCATGGCCGCCAACATGCATGAAATGAACCATCCAGATGACCAGATCATTAATGGCAGCCCCATTCCAACTTTCATTATCGACCGCGACCATACGGTCACCCATTGGAATATCGCCTGCGAGGCGCTGACCGGTTTGCTGGCCAAGGACGTGATCGGAACGAAGAATCAATGGATGGCTTTTTACGATAAGCGATCCAACGTTCTGGCCGACTATGTGGTCGACGAACCTGACGAACAGAAAATTCTGATTCATTTCGAGGGCAATGCTCGCAAATCGACCTTGATCGATGAGGCTTATGAGGCCGAAGCCTATCGGCTCACCCAGGGCGCGGGAGGAAAGTGGCTGTTTTTTACCGCGGCCCCCTTGAAGAACGCTGCGGGGCAAATTACCGGTGCGATTCAGACACTCCAGGACATCAGCACCACAAAACTCGCCGAAGAAAGAGAGCACGAGTTCAATATCAAGCTCGCGCAGACGGTGTCCGAGCTGCAAAGTTCTCTGGAACTGTTGCGCGAAACCCAACATCATCTGGTCCAGTCTGAAAAAATGGCTGCCTTGGGTGGACTGGTGGCGGGAGTGGCCCATGAAATCAACACGCCAGTCGGTATCGGGGTGACCGCAGCGTCCTTGCTCGAGGAAAAAACCAGGGAGTGCGCAGCACTTTTCTCGACCCAGGCGATGAAGCGCTCCGATCTTGAGGCTTACTTCCAGCTCGCGCTCGAGTCATCGGCGATGATCCTCTCGAATCTTGGACGCGCGTCGGATCTGATTCAGCGCTTCAAACAGGTCGCGGTCGATCAGTCGTGCGAGGAGATCAACACCTTCCGTCTCAGGGAGTGCCTCGAGAACCACATCATGAGTCTGCGCCCGATGCTCAAAAAGGGCGCCCATTCGGTGCAACTGCAGTGCCATGAGGATATCGTCCTGAAGAGCTATGCCGGGGCGCTGGGGCAGATCGTCTCGATTCTGATCATGAACTCCCTGCTGCATGGTTTCGAAGAAACGAAAGCGGGGATGATTTCAATCGAAGTCATCGATCAAGCGAACGATATCGTTCTTACGTATCGTGACGATGGCAAAGGAATTCCCAAGGAAAATCTCGAGCATATCTTCGAACCCTTTTTCACGACCAAACGAAACCATGGCGGAACCGGACTCGGATTGCATATTTTGTACAACCTGGTGACGCAGACGCTTGGCGGGCGCATCAAAATGGAAAGTGAATACGGTCAGGGCGTCGTATTCCGCATGCAGATTCCACGCATCAGCCCACTCAACAGAAGCCTCTTCTTTCATGCAACGTCTTCTGCAGAAATCGCGAAAGTGAGCGTATGAACAGCGCCAAAGATTTGAACGACGATCTGCTTTTTGCCGAAGAAACGGCACCATCGCCCAAGCACCGGCGAGAAGCCTGGAAGCTGATGATCGTCGATGATGAAGAGGAAATCCATCGCGTGACGCGCCTGGCGCTAAAGGACTTTTCCTTTGAAGATCGCGGCCTGTCTTTCATCAGCGCATACTCCGGTGAAGAGGCAAAAGCCCTGCTGCAAGAGCACCCCGATACGGCGGTCATCCTGCTCGACGTCGTGATGGAGAGCGAGCACACCGGACTCGATGTGGCGCGCCACATCCGTGAAACGCTGCGCAACACGCTGGTGCGCATCATCCTGCGCACCGGGCGCCCCGGTCAGGCGCCGGAAAAGCGCGTGATCATGGATTACGACATCAACGACTACAAGGAAAAATCCGAACTCACCGTTCAGAAGCTGACCACCAGCGTCATCACTGCGCTGCGTTCGCATCGTGACCTGCACATCATCGACCGCAACCGCAGGGGATTGCTGCAAATCATCAACGCCTCGGCTCAGCTCTTCGAAATCCAGTCGCTTCGCCAGTTCGCCAACGGGGTATTGACCCAACTGCTCTCGATTCTCAACTACGACGAGAGTTCGCTGTATTTCCACAATGCCGGATTTTCGCTGCCGGATGAAAAAAACAGGTTTGTCATTCTGGCCGCCACCGGCATGTACGAGTCGTTCTCCGGCAAAGATTCCGACCCGCTGATGTCGGACGAAATCAATGATCGCCTGGCGCAGGCGGTCGCCGCGCAGAGCAGCCTGTTCTTCCCGGATGCGTATATCGGCTACTTCCCGACCCCCAGCGGACGAACAGGCATCCTCTATTTGAACGGCGACGTACAGAACCTGCTGGAAATGGATCGCGATCTGATCCGCCTGTTTTCGACCAACGTATCGATTGCCTTCAAGAATCTGGACCTCAACTACGAGATCATCGAGACCCAGAAAGAGGTCATTTACACGCTGGGCGAGGTCGTCGAAACCCATTCGAACGAAACGGCCAATCACGTCAAGCGGGTTGCCGAGGTTTCCTGGCTATTGGCGATGAAAGCCGGCTTCGATGAAGAGCAGGCCGACATTCTGCGCATGGCGTCGCCGATGCATGACATCGGCAAGGTCGGCATACCGGAAGCCATCCTGACCATGCCCGGCAAGCCGACCGCCGAGGAGTTCGAACAGATCAAGCCGCATGCCGCCATCGGTTATGGCATCCTGCGCAAGTCACGTCGGGAAATCATGGAAGCTGCCGCAGTCATCGCCCATCGCCACCACGAGCGCTGGGATGGCACGGGCTATCCGGACGGCATGGCCGGCGAGGAGATTCACATCTACGCGCGCATCACCGGATTGGCCGATGTGTTTGACGCCTTGTGCCACAGCCGGGTCTATAAACAACCCTGGAAAACCTCAGACGTCTACGATCACATCAAAAAGGAAAGAGGAAAGCATTTCGACCCGCACTTGGTCGACATCTTCCTTGAGCATTTTGACGAGTTTGTCGCCATCAACGAAAGGCACCCGGCCTGAAGGATAGCGCCCATTGGGCGTGGCGCTGGCGAGCGGCAAGCTCGGTCGTCGGCGCATCGAGGCGCCGACCGCCTACGCCGTGCTTGACGCTGAGAACACGCGCCGCGACCGCTCGAAGCTGTGGCGCCGCGCGCGGCCGCTGACGGCGCTGGCCAGCGAACTGGCGCAGCCGCCGCTTTGAACACGCCACGGGTCCCGAATGGCCGCCACCAGGAACGACAAGAGTCTGAATGAATTTCGCCATCTTCACGCTGCGCTCGATCAAGGCCCGGGTCACGCTGTTCACGCTCGCCATTTTCCTGATCAGCACCCTGGCCCTGGCGGTCTACGGTCGAGGAATTTTGCATCAGGCGATACAGGGCATGATCGGCGAACAGCAGCTATCGACCGCCGCCAGTATCGCGGCAGGCATCGATCAGGAACTGCGCGATCGACGAAGCGAAATTGAAGCCGTCGCCGCAACGCTCACGCCGGCGCTTCTGACCGATGCGGCGCTACGGGCGCGGCTCGAACGGCGGCCGAGCTGGCCAGTACTGTTCAACGAGGGGGCCTTCATCGTTGGCGCCGACGGCGTGGCGACGGTCGCGATTCCATCGTCGAGCGCACGTATCGGCGCCCGCTTCAGTGACTGGGCGTTCGTCGCCAACGCGCTCAACGACGGTGCAACGAGCCTTGGTCAGCCGGCCGGCAGCGCGCCGAGCCCGGTTGTCGGCCTGGCCACGCCGCTGCGCGACAAGCAGGGCAAGGTGATCGGCGCCCTGATTGGCGTAAGCGATGTCAACCGCTCAGGTTTCCTGCAGCGATTCACGCAAAGCACCGACAGCAAGGCCGGCAACTATCTCCTAATCTCGACACGACAGCGGCGAGTGATCGCCGGCAGCGACCGCAACGGCATTACCGAAACGCTGGCCGCGCCAGGAACCAGCCCATTGATCGAGCAGTTCTTGACCGGCCACGAAGGCTTCGGCGCCGCCTTCAACGCCCGGGGAGACGAACTGCTGGCGGCAGCCAAAGCGATCCCCATGACCGACTGGCAGGTGCTGATCGCGCTGCCCAAAGAGGACGCCCTGGCGCCCTTGCGCGCCGCGCGCAAGCTCATGGCGTTGGCGACGATCGTCCTCGGGCTGCTGGCGAGCGGCGTGATCTGGTTGATACTGCGCCGCGAACTCACGCCAATGCTAACCACCGTCAGAACCCTGGCCAAGCTGAGCGCAAGCAATCAGCGCCCGCAGCTGCTCGACATTCCGGGCCAGGGCGAAATCGCCGAATTGATCGCTGGCTTCAATCGACTGCTGGCAACGCTGGCGCTCCGAGAGAACGCGCTGCTCGTCGCCGAGGCCGAGCTTCGCATCGCCGCCGCGGCGTTTGAATCGCACGAAGGGATGGTGGTCACCGACGCGCGCGGCATAATCCTGCGCGTCAACAAGGCGTTCACCGAGAGCACGGGGTACACCGCCGAAGAAGCCATGGGCCAGAAACCGAACCTGCTCAAGTCGGGTCGGCACGACAAAGAATTCTATCGACAAATGTGGGAAACGCTCAACCGCACGGGCGGCTGGCAAGGCGAAATATGGGACCGGCGCAAAAACGGCGAGATCTTTCCAAAATGGCTCACCATCTCGGCGGTTAAGGACAAGGAGGGTGCGGTGAGCCATTATGTCGGCGCGCACTTCGACATCACCGAGCGCAAACGCAAGGAACGCCAGATCCACCTGCTGGCGTTCTACGACCCGCTCACCACCCTGCCCAACCGACGTCTGTTCAGCGACCGTCTCAACCAGACCATGGCGGCCGGCAGGCGGAACGCCTGTCACGGCGCGCTGATGTTCCTCGACCTCGACAATTTCAAGTCGCTCAACGACACCCATGGGCATATCGCCGGCGACTTGCTGCTCGTCGAGGCGGCGCATCGACTCAGAAATTGCGTTCGCGAAATCGACACCGTCGCGCGTTTCGGCGGCGACGAGTTCGTCGTATTGCTCAGCGAGCTGAACGCTGACGAAACCGAATCGGCGGCACTCACCCGTATCGTTGCCGAAAAAATCCGTGCCGCGCTGTCTGCCACCTACCGGCTGACCCTCAAGCACGAAGGCCTGGCCGACACGATCGTAGATCATCGTTGCAGCGCGAGCATTGGCGTGGCCATGTTGATCAACGACGGCGCCAGCCCGGATGACCTGCTCAAGTGGGCCGACGCGGCCATGTATCAAGCCAAGGCGGCCGGACGCAACTCGATCCATTTTCATGGCACCGACGCGCCGGGATAACGCCCGCTCGACGCCGTCGATTGCAACTCGCCGGTACGCAACGCAGGATTGCCGGCACCACCCCATTTGCCAAGCGACGCTGCGACGCTGCGTTATTTTGTTACCATAGCGCCCTTCCCGCTCGGTTCTCCCCTTGATGAAACGACACGCTCCCGCGGCGTTCGAGTCCACCGCAAGCAGTTTTTCGCTACTCGCGCTGACCGCTCCGGTGGCGATGGGCTACATCCCGCTCGGGATGGTTTTCGGATTCCTCTTCGTCCAGGCCGGAGCCCACTGGTCGCTGGCCGTCCTCTCCAGCCTGCTGGTGTACGCTGGCGCGGCGCAGTACATGATGATCCCGATGATCGCTGCCGGGCTTCCGGTCGGAACGATTGCGCTGGCGACCCTGATCGTCAATAGTCGCCATATATTCTACGGGCTGTCCTTGCTGAACCGGTTTCCGAAGAACGGGTGGCTGCGCTGGTACCTGGTTTTTGCGCTGACCGACGAGACCTACTCGGTGCTCACCACGCTGCCCAAGTCGACCAGCGACAAACAGATGGCCTTGCTCGCGCTGCTCAATCACAGTTGGTGGGTCTTGGGCTCCACATGCGGCGCGATCATCGGCGCGCAAGCGCAGCTGGCGCTGGCCGGACTCGATTTTGTGCTCGCCGCGCTGTTTGCCGTGCTCACCGTCGAGCAGTGGCGAACCCGGAAAAGCGCGGCCCCGCTCTGGGTGGCGCTGGCCGCCTATGCGCTGGCCTACCCGCTGGCGGGAAAACACGCGCTGGTAATTTCGATCGTGCTCAGCATCGCTGCCGCGATGCTCTGGCAGCCCAAGCGGGCTATCGCCGGCGGCGTTGATCATGACTGACGCACGCTACATCGTCGGAGTCATCGCCGCGATGGCGCTGATCACCCTGGCGCTGCGCGCGCTACCCTTTATCGCCGCGCAGTGGCTGCAAAAGAACACTATCGTCGAACGCTTGGGCGAATTCCTGCCGCTGGCGATCATGACGCTGCTGCTGCTGCACTCGGCGGCCGGCTCGGCGCAGCAGGACAGGCTCGGCCCGTGGCCGGAGCTCTTGGCCGTCGTCATGGTGATCGTGCTGCAATGGCGCAGCAGGAACGCGCTGCTCAGCATCGTGCTCGGCACCACCGCCTATGTCGTGATGCGCAACCTCACGCCGGGCTGACACCGAAGGTTTTCAGACCGGCTTGATGAACAGGCCGATGGTCAGCGCGATGCCGATGCAAACGATGACGATGCGCAACAGCTTTTCATTGACCCGCTGCAGCGCCAACGAGCCGAGCAGACCGCCGACGATGGCGCCGGTACCGAGCGCGAGAGCTTCCTGCCAGTGCAATTGCGGCGAGGTCACAAACAGCGCGACGGCCGCCGCGTTCATCACGCCGGCCAGCGCGTTCTTGGTCGCCGCGGCGTTGCGCGTCGGCAACCCGGCCATGGTCAGCGCCGCCATCATCAGGAAACCGATGCCGCCGCCGAAATAGCCGCCGTAGATTGCGATCGCAAATTGCGCCAGGGCGGCGCCGACCGGCCCCAGATGCGCCGACGCCGAAGCCTGCCGGCGGAAGAAGCTGCCCCAGGCGAAGGCGCTCGTCGCGAAGAGCACCAGCCAGGGCACCAGATGGGCGAAGACCGTCGACGGCGTATTGAGCAGCAACAGGCCGCCGCAGGCACCGCCCAGCACGCTGATGGCGAACAGCCCGCGGAACGGCAGACGCCCCGCGCCGCTCACCAGCCGGCGACCGGCGAATCCCGACGTGAGCTGCCCGGGAAACAGCGCGACGGTCGACGTGATGTTGGCTGCGAGCGGCGTCATTCCGGACAGAATCAGGACCGGCAAGGTGATGAACGAGCCGCCGCCGGCCAGGGTATTTTGCAGTCCGGCCCACAGGCCGGCGACGAAAATCAGAGTGATCAGCATCAGCCGCCCCAAGAAACCCGAAAGGAACGAACTCTAACAGACTGCCGCAGCGCCGCCAGGCCAAGCGGTGCGCGATCGACGAGTTTGGCCGGCGCTGAGCGCGCCCCCGGCGGCAGGCGCGACCGAGGGCTGTTGCGCTCAGAGGCGGAAGTTGCTGAACAAGCCGCGCAGGCTGACCGCCAGCCCGTTGAGCTTTCTGACTTCTTCGGCGGCGCGCTGCAGTGCCGAGTCGGAATGGTGCGTCTGGTTGGTGATCTTTTCAGCGGCTTGCGCCATCGACGTCGTAGCGCTCAGCTGTTCCTTGGTCGACAGCGCGATCTCTTCGATCTTGGCGACCACGTCGTTCATGTTCTGGCGAATCGCGGTGATCTTCTCTGCCGCTTCGGTCGAGTGACTGGCGCCGCCGCGCACCGCGTCGAGCGTGCTCTGCATGTTGTCGACGGCCTTGCGGGTTTCTACGCCGACGCCTTCGATCATGCCGGTGATCTGCTCGGTGGCCCGGCTGGTGCGCTCGGCCAGTTTACGCACTTCGTCGGCCACCACCGCAAAGCCGCGACCCTGCTCACCGGCGCGTGCCGCTTCGATCGCCGCGTTGAGCGCCAGCAGGTTGGTCTGGTCGGCGATTTCCTTGATCACCCGGATGATTCCGCTGATCTCCTGCGCGCGCTGATTCAAGCCGTCGAGCATCGCCGACAACTCTTCGACGTCGTGCGCCGACTGGCTCGCTTCGTCGGCAACGCCGCGCACCGCGGCAACCGATTCGCGCGACAGCGCATCGGTACCTTTGATCAGCGTGTCGGCGTCGTTCGAGTTATCGGCAATATGAGAAATGCTGACCGTGATCTCTTCGATCGCCGCGGCGTTTTCGGCAGTCAGTTCGGCCAGTCGTTGGGAATCGCCCGACAGCAGTTCGACGACGCCGTGGATGTCCTTGATGCCGATCGTCAGTTGCGCCGATTCCTGATCGATGCGAACAAACATCGAGCGCAACTGATCGAGGAAGCGATTGAACGCTTCGGCGGTTTCGGCCACTTCGTCGTTGCCGTCGATCTTGATCTTGCGCGTCAGGTCGCCGCCACCGTTGGCGATCTCGACCATCGTGTCGTGGATGTGACGGATGCTGCGCAACATGCGGCTGACCAGCAGGCCGGTGAGCGGCACCACCACCAGCAGGATCACCACCAGGGTGATCAGCGCCTGCCACAGCAGCGAATTGAGCGGCGCCAGCGCGACGCTTTTGTCGACGGCCAGCGCGACGTAGAGGTCGGCGCCGTCGATGGCACGCACGAAGAAATACTTGCCGGTATTGTCCAGCGTGATTTCGCGCATCTCGCCGCTCTTGGCGAGCTCGGACAGCAGTTCGGGTTTGAGCTCGGGCGCGAGCTCAGAGACCGGCTTGGTGACGCGCGCGGCATCGCGGTGCACCAGCACCTGGCCGTCCTTGCCGAGCAGCATGGCGTAGCCTTCGCCGACCAGCTTGATGCCGAGCACGCTGGCCACGATGTCGTCGAGCAGCACGTCGGTGCCGAGCACGCCGAGGAAAGTACCGTTCTTGTTGGCCGGAGCGACGAAGGAGATCACCAGTTTCTTGGTCGATAGATCGAGGTACGGCGCCGTCATCACGGTCGCCGTCGCGCCGACGTTGTCCTTGTACCAGGGACGCGCGGTCGGATCGTAGCCGGCGGGCAGTTTCATGTCGTGATCGGCGATCATCTGCTTGTCGGGCGTTCCCAGATAGGCGGCCTCGAATTTTCCCGACTTGGCCGTTTGCACGATCGCCGCCAGTGGGTCGTCTGCCGCTTGCAGCGCCTGGACACCCGCCGTGACAATAGCTTTTCGCGTGGCGATCCACTCCTTGATCAGCGCACTGGTGCCGGCAGCGGTGCCGCCCACTTCGTTGCGAATCGCGGTATTGATCAACTGATTGCGCATCTGCATGTAGCTACCGATGGTGATCGCCAGGGTGATCAGCGCGGCAAGCGTCAGAATGACGCCCGTGAGCTTGGCGCGAAGAGATATTTTCACGATCATTCTCCAAAGAAAGGCAAAATCGAGGCCGCTCGAGGAACTACAGCGCAAGCGAGTTCTTGCGAGAAAGTCTGCACCTAGAAACCCTACATATTCTAGGGTAAAACACCGGGAAGCGGTGGGCGCTGACCCGCCAGCGTGCGCGATTGCCGTCGGTTCCGGCTCGCTTTCCGATCGCCTGGCGGCCGGCAAGCGCACGGCTATCGCGACTTGGCGCTGGCACTTCTTGCCGCAAATTCTGTATCCTTCGTGTCTTCGCTCGCAGCGGGGCACCCACTTCCTGCGCTCAAACCGCGCGCGCCGCCAGCCTCTCAACACGAATTCCAAGACGCCAATGACCCAACTCAAAGCCCGCTCGGTGCCGCCGCGCATCGAATGGCAACTCGCGCAGCAAGGCCTGCATCCGCTGCTCGCACGCCTTTACGCCGCGCGCGGAATCAAGACGCGCAGCGAACTCGACTACGAGCTCAAATCCTTGCTGCCGCCGGCGCTGCTCACCCACGCTGACGACGCCGCGGTGCTGCTGGCCGACGCCATCGAGGCGCAGGCGAGAATTTTGATCGTCGCCGATTACGACTGCGACGGCGCCACCGCCTGCGCCGTCGGCATCCGCGCGCTGCGTGCAATGGCTGGCGAGTCGTACGCAAATTCCGGCGCAGCGATCGACTATCTCGTTCCCAACCGCTTCACCTACGGTTACGGGCTGTCGCCGCAGATCGTCGACCTCGCGGCGACGATGACGCCTGATCTGATCGTCACCGTCGACAACGGCATCGCCAGCATCGAGGGCGTCGCGCGCGCTACTGAACTTGGCATCGCGGTGCTGATCACCGACCACCACCTGCCCGCCGAAACGCTGCCGGCGGCCGACTGCATCGTCAATCCCAACCAGCCCGGCTGCGATTTTCCGAGCAAATGCATCGCCGGCGTCGGCGTGATGTTCTACGTGATGCTCGCGCTGCGTGCCGAGCTGCGTTCGCGCGGCTGGTTCGGCGAGGGCGTCAAAGAACCCAATCTCGGCGCGCTGCTCGACCTCGTCGCACTGGGTACCGTCGCCGACGTCGTTGCGCTTGACCGCAACAACCGCATCCTCGTCAATCAGGGCCTCAAACGAATGCGCGAGGGCAAGCTGACGCCCGGCATCGCAGCGATCTTCCGCGCCGCCGGGCGCGATCCGGCCAAGGCCACCAGCGTCGACCTCGGTTTCATCGTCGGCCCGCGGCTCAACGCCGCCGGCCGACTCGCCGACATGTCGCTGGGCATCGAAGGCTTGATCACCGACGATCCGACGCGTGCGCTGGCGATCGCGCAGCAACTCGACGCGCTCAACCGCGAACGCAAGGACATCGAATCGGGAATGCAGGACCAGGCGCTGATCCTGCTCGAAACGCTCGAAACGTCGGACGGCGCCGGCGTCGCGCTGTTCGATCCCGACTGGCACCAGGGCGTGATCGGCATCCTCGCCTCGCGCATCAAGGAAAAGCTGCACCGCCCGGTGTTCGCTTTCGCGCGCGGCGAGAACGGCGAGATCAAGGGCTCGGGCCGCTCGATCGCCGGTCTGCACCTCAAGGACGCGCTCGACCTCATCGCCAAGCGCGCGCCCGGCCTGCTGCTGCGCTTCGGCGGCCACGCCATGGCCGCCGGCGCGACGCTGCTGGAGAGCGATTTTGAACGCTTTAGCGAACTCTTCGCCGGCATCGTCGACGAGCTGCTCTCGCCCGCCGACCGTACGCGCACGCTGGAGACCGACGGCCGACTCGAAGCCGCCTACGTCTCGATCAAGACCGTCCAGCTCTTGGAAAACGAGGTCTGGGGCCAGGGCTTCCCGGCGCCGATCTTCGAGGACGAATTCGTCGTCGAGAATCAACGGATTCTCAAGGAGAAACACCTCAAGCTGCGCTTGCGCAAGGGCGAGCAACGACTCGAAGCGATCCAGTTCAACTTCAGCGAGTCTCCCGGCGCCACCATCCGCGCCGCCTACCGGCTGACGATCAACGATTACAACGGCGTGCAGACGCCGCAGCTGATGATCGAGCACCTCGAGACCGTCAAATAAGCCTACCTTCCGGCCAAGGCGGTGCGCAGCCGCGGCCAGAGCAGGTTCAAGGCCAGACCGCCAAGCACCAAGGAAGCCGCCAGCAGCTTCCACGCGGGCAGGCTTTCGCCGAGCAGCAGCGCCGACGCGCCGATGCCGAAAACCGGCACCAGCAGCGCCAGCGGCGTGATGGTCGCCGCCGGATGGCGCGCCAGCAGCCAGCCCCAGGCGACGTAGCCGAACAGCGTGTTGGCCCACGACTGCCAGGCCACCGCGGCCCAGGTCGAAAGATCGGCGCCGCGAACGCCGGCGAGCGCCGCGTCCGCCCCTTCGATCGCCAGCGACAGCGCGAAGAGAGGAACGATCGCGAAGGCGCTCGCCCAGACGACGTAGGCCAGCATATTGTCCGGCGCGCCGCGCTTGGCGGCGATGTTGGCGAGCGCCCAGGCCAGCGCGGCGAGCACCACCAGCAGCAGACCGAGCGGCGTCGTCGTGCCGTCGGTGTGCAGCAGGATCACCGCGATTCCGCAGCTCGCCAGCACCAGCGCGACATACTGAAAGGGGCGAACGCGCTCACCGGAAACGCGCATCGACAGGCCGATGGTGAAAAAGACCTGGACCTGGATCACCAGCGAGGCGATCCCCGGCGAAATGAAACCGTTCATCGCGACGTAGAGCAGGCCGAACTGGCCGACGCCGATCAGTACGCCGTAAGCCGCGAGGTTCTGCCAGCGCACCGCCGGACGCGGCAGCAGGAAGAGCGCGGGAATCCACGCCAGGGTGAAGCGCAACGCGGCGAAGAGCAGCGGCGGCAAGTGCGCGAGCGCGAACTTGATGACGACGAAGTTGCTTCCCCAGACGGCGACGACGGCGAGCGCCAGCAGGAAGTGGCGAAAGGGAAGTGCGCGCTGCATCGGTTTCTCCGGGGGGCGCTCAACGCGCGTCAAAAGGTCATTTGAGCGCAACATACCATGGAAGCCGCGCGCACACTGGATTCCACGACATACCCTCTGGAAATGCCCGTCGTTGTTGGGTTGCAGGCCGACCCTCTAAAACTTGCCGAGGCTCAAGCGCTCGTCGAACACCGCTTCGATCCACTCATTGACGCCGCGGCAGCCGGCGACGACCTCGGCGGCCCAGGCGAAATACTCGCGCTTGCGCGCCGCCGACCAGTCGCGCGGCGGCGTGTGCAGGATCGAATTGAGGTTGGCCGCCTTGTCGGCGATCTTGAGAATCCTGGCGCGCCGCGACAGATGCGGCGCATGCACCACCTGCAAGCGCTTGCGTTCGGCCTTGGGCAGCGACTTGTCGTCGGTCACCTCGAGCACGATACGGGCGACGCGCTCGCCGAAATGATCGACCAGCATCGCGTAATTGACGTGCAGCGCCTGATCCTCGAGCACGTCGTGCAGCAGCGCGGCGATGATCAGCTTGTGGTCTTTTCCGCCGGTCGCTTGCGCGACCAGCCGCGCGACCTCGGTCAGGTGGTTGATGTAGGGTTCGCGCGCGCCGCCCTTGCGCCGCTGCGTCGAATGCGCCCAGGCGGCAAAATCGAGCGCCAGGGCGATCTGCAACACTTTCTTGGCTTTCATGCTGTTTTCTCCATTGCCGGCAAGGGTATCTCCACTGGCGCCGACGAGCAATCGCGATCGACCGCCGGACGCCAGATTGCGCAACGCAAGCGCGGCTCCCGACTATTTTTCTCGATATCACTTTAGTTAGCGATCGGCGAGCCGTTAGTGAAGTTTCGATAATCTCTAAGAGGCGGGGGTATGAGCATGAAAGCAAGCGCCTGTCTGGCCATGACTTTCGTCTGCCTCAACGCTTTCGGCGCCGAATACTGTTGGCAGGCCGAAGGCTGCACGCGCTTCACCGGCGTCGGCTTGGGCGCGGTGCACGCCGGCGACGAAGCATCGTTCAACCAGCGGCAGCTGATGGCGATCCGCGCGGCGAAACTCGACGCGCTGCGGTCGCTCGCCGAACAGGCCAAGGGGCTGCGCCTGCAAGCGCAAAGCGCCAGCGTTGCCACCGACCTGGTCAGCGACCGCGTCGACACGTCGATCGACACCGCCTTGTCGGGCGTCCGCTACGTCAAGGTCAATCCAATCCAGCCGGGAATTTATCAGGCGATCGCCGAAATGGACGTCTATCAAGGCGACGCATCAGCTGTGGCCTCTGGAAAATTACAATGAAAAGAGCTTGTCTTCTAGCGGCCATGCTGCTGGCCATCGCCGGCTGCGCCTCGGCGCCGCAGGCCGACTGCTGCAGCGGCGTGCCGGAAGTGATCTACGTCGACAAGTCGGTCGCCGAATGCACGCGTTCGGTCCAGCGCGTGACGCAGACCAATCCCTGTGCGTCGTGTGAGCGCTTCCCCGTTTCGGCGCGCTTCGACGGCGGTTGCTCAGTCGGCGAGGCGTTGCGAAAATGATGAAATCTATCGCCCTGGGACTCCTCGCCGCGACGTGCTCGACTGCGCTGCTGGCCCAGGAAACCGCAGTCCCGTACAAATACGGCAAGCTCGCGCCAATCGTTGCCGTCGGCGGAACGACCGCGTCGGCGACGCTCAATCAGCTCACGACTTTCCTGGCCAACCAGCTGGCCAATAATCGCGACATCAAGAACCTCTCCGACAGCCGGATCGCCGTCGCCTCGTTCGTCAATATCAACAACCTCGACGAGACCAACAAGCTGGGAATGGAGCTTGCCGAAAACATGATGCACGAAATGCACGTGCGCGGTTTTGGCGTCGTCGACTTCAAGACTCGCGAAGCGCTCAAAGTCAAAACCAACGGCGATTTCGTCTTCAGCCGCGACATCGGCGAACTGAGAAAGCAGTACAACATCCACTACTTCCTGTCGGGGACGATCAGCCGCAACGTCGATGGCGCGGTGATCAATGCGCGCCTGGTGCAAGCCGACACCAGCCTGGTCGTATCGACGGCGCAGGGTTTCCTGTCGAGCCGCGATTTGCAGCGCATCCTGAGCGAGCAAGGCAGCTCGATCGAAAAAGTGGTGATCGAGCGACCGGTGATCCCGCCGCTGCGGCAGAACGCCGTCCTATTGCGCTGAGCGGCCATCCTCGAAAATCCATCGGCAGAGCGTCCCCGACGACAGCTCACTGCAGCCACAGGAAAGCGCCGGGCGACGGATAGGGTCGGCCGGCTATTTTTTTGGGTAATTCGAGATAAAGCTGCGCGTCGTCGCTGTGGCTCACCGTGAGCGCCCCCTTGAGCGCCAACAAATCGATCGTTCCGTCGGCCTTGACTGGAAAAACGTCCGCGTAAAAGACCATCGACGGCTGACTCATCCGTTGTCCGGCGACCGTGTCGATTCTGATCCTTGCGCCCAAGCCGTTGTCGGGAACCCGCACCACGACGGGCAGGCAGCGTAGCGCAGCGGAGAGCTCCTGAACGATCCGGCCGATCTGCGCCGACGCTTCGGTAGTGAGCACCCAGCGCGTCAAATTGGCGTAACCGAGCGATTCGCGCTGTTTGACCATCAGCGTCTTGATATCGAGCGCATAGGTGAGCGCCTTGATCGTCGCGCCGTCGGCGCCGACGACCTTGACCGCCAGCAGGTGTCCGGCCTGCTCGCCCGTGCCTTGTGGCGCAACCGAGGCGAGCAGGTGATACGGGGCGGGATTTGGCGAATTGGACGCGGCGTCATCGGCCGACAGCAACGCCGGGTAGGAGAGCGCCAGCGACTCGCGCAAGCCGGAAAAAAAGAGCAGCACCGCTTGCCGCAACTCGCCGCTGATCGTCGTATTGGCGGCAAGCTGCCAGACCGAATCGATGTTCTTGGTCCACACCACGGGCTCGCAACGCGCTGGCGGAACGAGTTCCTTCTCGACGCGGATTGACAGGCGCAGGCGATTGCCGACGATCTGCTCTTCGATCACCGAGAATTCCTTGAGCTTGACGCGCGAGGTCAGGAGCGACGACTGATAGAGCTGCTGATCGACCAGCGCCGTCGCCGAGCGCAGTTCGACGTCGCCGGCCAGAGCGACATCGCGCAGCACTTCACGCACCGCGTCTTCTCTGGCGCGAACGACGTCGCCATCGACGATCGCGACGTTGGCCGAGTAGATCTCGGCCAGTGCTGCTGCTGATGAGAGCGCCAAGACCAGGCACGCGATCAGGTTTGGCCAGCGAGCTGCCATCGACTTCCTACGACCCATCGCTCCCCCGGTGAATGTTCTGTTCCCATCATTATCACCGAGGCATTCGATTTGCGACAGCCAATGCGCGCCCAAGCGTAGCGTAAAATTGGCAGGTCTTTCTTTGAAGAGGGAATCATCGATGAGCCAAGCGAAGAATCCGCTGGCCCGACGCCGTTTTCTCAATGCCGGTCTGGTCGCTGGATGTTCGTGCTTCTTCCCTGGCCAGTTGCTCGCCGCACAGAGCGCAGGCAAAGTCGCCGTCGACAGCGCGCGCTCACAGCGCTTGCAGGGCGAATTCGAAGGTCTGAGCCAAGGCGCGCAAGCCTGGCTGACGCCGCGCGTCGGCCAGGCGCAAGCGGCAGCCGTCGCCACCCAGAGCCGAGCATGCTTCGCCGCGCTGATCGGCTCGATTCCGGACATCGGCAGCGACAACCGCAACCAGGAAAGCCTGATCGAGGCGGCCTGGCTGACCGCCATCGCGCAGGCCATGCAGGCATCAGGACTGCCACTGCGCGACGCCGGGCGGCTCTTTTACGACCTTTGCGCGCGCGAGATGGCGCAGAGCCGCGCCGCCGACGCCCATGCCAAGGGCCAGGTGATGTTCTCGCCGCAAGGACGCGACTCGCTCAAGCGCTGGGCCGACGGCACGCAACAACGCCGCTATCCCGGCGACTGGGTCGCCGTCGCGGTCTTCGGCGACGGCCAGACCTTCGACGTCGGCTACGACTACTCGGCGTGCGGCGCCGCGAAGTTCTTCGCCGCGCACGGCGTCGCCGGCGTCGCGCCGTATTTTTGCCTCAACGACTTCACGCTTTCGCGCAGCCAGGGCACCGGGCTCACGCGGTCGCACACCATCGGCCAGGGCGACGCGCTGTGCGACTTCCGCTACAAGCAGGACGGCGCCGTCAGCCAGTCGTGGGAGAGCGAAGTTCCGCGTTTCGAAAAGATGCTGACGGCGAGCTCATGACTGCGCACTAAAAAGGCAGTTCCGCCTGCACCGCAGGCGGGATCAGTTCGGCGTCCGCGAGCGGAAGCAGCGCGCCGGCGCGGACGCCGAGCAAGCGGATCCTTTGCGTCAGCGGAACGCGCTTGAGGCACTCGCCGGCCGCCCGGCGGATCTGATCGCCGTCGCAGACGCCGGCCGGCAGCGTGAGATCGCGCGTGACTGAATGAAAATCCGCGTAACGCAGCTTGATGCCGATGGTCCGGCTGGCGTAGCCCTTGCGTTGCAGGTCGTCGGCCAGACGCCGGCACAGCGCGCTAAAGATCGCGGTGAGCTCGGCGCGGTCGTGCCTGGCGTGCAGGTCGCGCTCGAAGGTCGTTTCGCGGCTGATCGACTTGGGCTCGGATGCGGTGACGACCGGCCGCTCGTCACGACCATGCGCGACCCGATGCAACCAGGCGCCGGTCGTACGGCCGAATTTTTGCGCCAGCAGCTCGACCGGCGCCGCCGCCAACTCGCCGATGGTATTGATCCCGAGTCGCGCCAGGGTCGCCGACGCCTTGGGACCGATGCCGTTGATCTTTTTCGCGGCCAGCGGCCAGATGCGCGCCGGGATCTCATCGAGACCCAGGATGGTGATGCCGTCGGGCTTGTCGAGATCGGAACAGATCTTCGAGAGCAGCTTGTTCGGGCTAATGCCGATCGAACACGACAGGCCGGTGGCGTCGAACACCGCCTGTTTGATTCGTTTTGCCAACGCGAGGGTTTCTTCGGCGACCTTGCCCAAATCGATGTAAATTTCATCGATGCCGCGGTCCTCGATGGTCGGCGCGATGGTCGCGACGGCATCCTTGAACTTGCGCGAATACTCGCGGTAGGCGTCGAAATTGGCGGGCAACAGGATCGCGTCGGGCGCCAGCTGCGCCGACTTCATCAGCCCCATCCCGGAAAAAACGCCGAGCGCGCGCGCTTCGTAGGTCGAGGTGGTGATCACGCCGCGCCCGGCATAATCGCGCAGCCGCGCGAAACGAAGGCTGCCGTCAGGCTGCGCGACCGGTTGCTGCGCGCTGCGCCCGCCGACGACCACCGCCTGCCCGCGCAGCTGCGGGTAACGCAGCAATTCGACCGAGGCGAAGAAAGCGTCCATGTCGAGATGAGCAATGCGACGAATACTGTCCATCCGTACAGTATATGCGAATCACAGACGATCCCACAACGCGCTCTGCGAACCGCTTCGGCCAGCGGCCCTCGAATTCGGCGCCCAATCGGGCCGCGACGCTACTGCGCGGCGCGCGGCGTGCGATAGGACGCGCTGCTCATCGCGAAACAACTGCCCAGCGGGCAATTGCGCCCGGGCGGACAGCCGTGCTCCAGCGCGCATTCCTGTTTCGTCTGATCGGTTCGTACCGTGGTGTTCTCCGCATCACAGCGGCGGATCGGCGACAATGATTCGTTCATGAGGCGCTCTCCTTGCAAACGTCATGCAAGTATAGGCGCTTTGCGCCGGCAGCGGCTATTCGAACGCGCTCGCAGCGGTCTCAATCAAGGCCTGGGAATGCCGAACACATCCTCGCGCGCGACTTTGCTGATCGCCACGATCGCCGGATGCGTCAGACGGCGCTCAGTGGTAATGGCGAAGAGTTGTTCGACGACGGTGTCGATACGGCCGACTTCGACGACTTTGTATTGCTCGCAGACGTGCTCGACGATCGCCGTCGGCGCCACGAACAGCCCGGCGCCGGCCTGTCCGAAGGCCTTGATCAGCGCGCTGTCGTCAAATTCGCCGACGATGTGCGGTCGCAGCTCGTTGGCTTCGAGCCATTGGATCAGCTTGGGCCGGATCGCGGCGTCTTCGCCGGGGAGCAGGAACGGCGCGTTGTCGAGCACCGCGGGGAAGCTGCCCGACAAATCCTTGACCAACTGGCGAGCGCCGAAGATCGACATCCCGCTCTCGCCGAGCAAGTGACTGTAGCCACGTACGTTGAGGTTGCCCGGCATCGCTCGGTCGGCGATGATCATGTCAAGCCGGTGGATCGCCAGCTCGGCGAGCAAAGACGCCAGGCGCCCTTCGCGGCAAACCAGCCGCACCGGCTCGGCGAGTTTGAGCGCGGGTTCGACGAGCCGGTAAGCGACCGATTTGGACAGCGAGTCAGCGATTCCGACGCGGAAGGGCAAGCTTGCCTTCTGGTCATGCAGCACGTCGAGCAGTTCGTCACCGATGGTGAAGATCTCCTCCGCGTAGCTCAGAATTCGCCGCCCGGAATCGGTCAGTTCGAGGTTGCGCCCGGAACGGCGGAACAATTCCGCACCAAGCGTCTCGGCAAATTCGCTGAGCTGTCCGCTGATCGATTGCGGCGTGAGATTGAGCTGCTCGGCCGCGCGCGCGATGCTGCCGGTCTTGGCGACCATCCAGAAATACCGCAAATGCTTGAAGTTGAGCGCCGCCATGAGGTCCTACCGATAAAAGTTCCGCAACGATACACCTTGGTACAAAAGCCAGGCAAAGGCGCAACAGACTCGAAGTCGCGTTGCCGGTACGATTCGTTTCGTCAGGTGAAATCCAATTTCACTGCGACGTAGTTTAAACCACCTCAACGAAAGGAAACAAAATGAACTCGAATACTGCTTCCAGCCTCATCAAGAACCCCATCGTGTCGTCGTTGCTGGCCCTGGCCATCTGGGTCGCCGGCGCGCTCAGCGGCTCCATCGCGCTGATGATCGCCAGCGGCATTCTGGCTTACGGTCGGCCGCTACTGTACAGCGCCCTGCTCAACCGCGAGGGAAAATCCGCCAAAACCGGCTTCGGCAGTTTCGCATCGATCCGCCCGAGCGCAGTTGGCGCTCGCTAAGCGCTGCGCAATGAGGCCCCAAATACCGACCGGAAACACGCGCGGCAAGTCGTACAGCCTCGCAGCTGCAATTCGGCAACCGTTTCCGGTCGGCACGACTCACCGTTTCAATGCCTTGCGGCCAGCACAGCGTCACGGCCCGTTACAGAATCAAAGCAAAAGCGCAACAGACCCAATCGTCGTCAGCCAGTAAGATTAGTTCGTATCTTGAAAAACACTTTCACATTACGCAACATCTAGAAAACTTTACGACAGGAAACCATCATGAATGACATCACCGCCAATTTTCTTTTCGCCCACGCCTTCGAGCTTCGTCTGCTGGTCGCCGTCGCGGTCCTGCCAGTCAGCTATGCAGCGATCCAAATCGCCCTGTTCATCGGCCGCGCCGCAGAATCCATTCTCTCCAAGTTCAACAGCGCCGGCGCCAACAGTGTATCAACCGGTGCTTACAGCGCTGCCGGCGCGCGTTAAGAGAGGAAAGCATCATGAACCCGATCACCGCTTCCTATCTTCTCGCCCACGCCTTCGAGCTTCGTCTGCTGTTGGCTTTGATCATCGTCCCGGCCACCTATGCGACGATCCAGATCGCCTTGCTCATCGGCCGCACCGCCGATCAACTCATCACCAAGCTCAGCAGCGTCGGCATCCACAATGTACCGGCTGCCTACAGCGCTGCCGGCGCGCGTTAAGCAGGTTTTTCGGCACTAGCGGCATCGGCACGCCGCATCGATCAGGTGACGCGAGATGCTCACCGGGTCAGGCAACAGCGGCAAGGCGCTGCGCGAAAACCAGCCCGCCGCTTCGATTTCCGACGGGTCAGGGGTGATCTCCCCGCTCACGTAGTCGGCAAAGAAGGCCAGCATCAGTGAGTCCGGAAACGGCCACGGCTGGCTGCGAAAATAGCGCAGGTTGGCAATCTCAATGCCGACCTCTTCGCGCACTTCGCGCACCGCGCACTGCTCCAACGTTTCACCGGCTTCAACGAAGCCCGCCAGGGCACTGAAGACGCCCGGCTTGAAATGCGGGCTGCGCGCCAGCAGCAGTTCATCGCCGCGCTCGATCAGCACCATCACGGCCGGTGAAATTCTCGGGTAGGCGAGCAGGCCACAGGCCGGGCAAGCCATCGCGAACTCGCTGCTTTTCATCGTCGTCGGCGTGCTGCAACGGCCGCAATAGCGATGGTTCTTGCGCCAATCCATCAGCTGAGTGGCGCGACCAGCCAAGGCGAAGGCCTCGGCTCCCGCCAGGCCAAAGACGCTGCGCACCGGGACCAGTTCTCCCGCGAGGTGTTCCGGAAGGCGGTCGATCTCGGCGGCATAGCAGGGATGCCCCTGCCACTGCCCGACCAGCAGCGCGCCCTCGGGATCGCCGAAATCCGCAGCCCGTCCGCGTGGAAAGATCGTTTCGGGAACCGCGCCGACCATCGTCAGCACTTGATTGTCGCTGCGCAGTAGCCAGTAACTCAATTCGTTCATGGTCAATCCTGTTCTAGGGCTGGCGCGAGCCGTCGCTGCAGACTGCCTGCGCGGCGGCATGAAAGCTCCCGGCGTTCGCGCCGCCCAGCCACGCCCCCTCAGATCCCGAGAAAATCGCGCTTGCCGATCTCAACGCCATTGTGGCGCAGGATGTTGTAGGCGGTGGTGACGTGGAAATAGAAATTGGGCATCACCCACTTGAGCAGATAATCCTGCCCGGTGAACTCCAAGCTGCGACCATCGTGCAGTTGCAGCACGATGTCGCGCGTTTCGCTGCCATTGATCTGCGGCGCCTTGAAACTGTCGAGGAAGGCGATGGTTTTTTCGATGCGCGCCTGCAACTCGGCAAAAGTCGTTTCGTTATCGTCGAACGACGGGATATCCACCCCGGCGAGGCGCGCGGCGCAACCTTTGGCCTGGTCGGTGGCAATCTGAACCTGCTTGGCCAGCGCAAACATATCGGGGAACAAGCGCGCACTGATCAAAACGGCCGGATCGATCTTTTTGTTTTCGGCGTGATCCGCGGCTTTGCGAAGAATGGCGGCGAGACTGCCGAGCGACTGTTTCAAGACGGGAATTGAAAAATCGTACATTGAAAGTGCCATGTTGATCTCCTCGTGAAATGGGGGCATTGAATTGCTGCCAGCGCATTGTACTGCCTGATGCGAACGGCGAGCGACGGCCGACTCGACGAGGACAGCAAAAAGCCCGTGGGCTAAGGCACTAGCCCACGGGCTTTCTTTTGTTCAAGCGGCCTCAGCTGATCGGCTGCGGCCGGCGCACTGCTCGCCGCAGCTTAGCCCTGCAGGCTGGCCTCGAAAACCGCCTCGGTGTTACCCGGGAAGTTGTATTTGGCAAACAGCCGCTTGAGCTGCACCGAGCGCGTCCTGGCCGTTGCCGAAAACCAGATGCCGAGCGTCTTGCCGTGCTTGGCCAGCGTGGCGAAGGCGAAGTGCCACTCGCGGGCCTCACCGAGGCGCTCGATGACCTCCTGCTCGTTGCCAATCAAGATGCCTGCGCGTTTGAGTGACTCGATGAAGAGCGTGGATTCATTTTGCTTGGTGATCATTTTTGGCTCCGTAAATGAGTGAGGCTATGAGCCAATAACGAGGACCGAGAGCTTTAGTTGACCGGCCGCGAGTAACGCTCTGTAACCCGCGGACCCATGGCCTCGACAATGAGCTATGCTCTGGCCCTCCTCGCCAAATGCTCGCAAGCAGCCAAGCCATGCCCAACACCCACGATCGATTGCCCCGTCAAGGACTGCTGCTGCTCGCAGCGCTCGCCCTCTTCTGGGGTCTCAACTGGCCGGTCATGAAGATCGTGCTGAGCGAAATCCCGCCGCTCTATTTTCGCGGCGGTTGCCTGCTGCTCGGCGGCGCAGGAATGCTCGCGGTCGCGCGGATCAGCGGCGTTGCGGTGGCGATTCCTCGAGGCTGCTGGGGCCGCGTGCTGGTGCTGACGCTGTTCAACATCATCGGCTGGAACGTGCTGATCGTCTATGGTGTCGCGCTGCTGCCGTCGGGACGCGCCGCGCTGCTCGGTTACACCATGCCGCTGTGGAGCGCCATCCTGTCGGTCTGGATTCTCGGCGAGGCGATCAACCTGCGCCGCATCGTCGGCCTCGTTCTCGGGCTGGCCGGGATCGTCGCGCTGATCGGCGGCAGCCTGGAAGGCATGTTGCAGGCGCCGATCGGTGTAGCGTGCATGATCGCCGCGGCATGGAGCTGGGCGCTCGGCGTCGTGCTGCTCAAACGCCTGCCGGTCGGCATGCCGACCTCGTCGCTGACCGGCTGGACCATGCTGCTCGGTGGAATTCCCATGCTCGCCTTCGCCATCCCGCTGGAAACCTCGCGACTGATCGTTCCCGGTTTCTGGCCAGCCTTCGGCCTGGCCTACAACACGCTGATCGCCTTCATGTTCTGCTACTGGGCCTGGAACCGTATCGTGTTCATGGTCCCGGTCGCCGTCTCATCGCTATCGTCGCTGGCCACCCCGCTGATCGGCGTGCTGGGCGGCGTCTTATTCCTGGGCGAGCCGCTGGGGTGGCGCGAGATCGTCGCCTCGCTGTTGATCCTGGCCGCCGTCGGCACCGTCTCGCTCAAGCGTTGAGCCGTATCTGCCTGCCGTGAGATGATCGTCAACCTGCCACCACCTTAACCCCAACCTTATCAGGAGCAATCATGGCCAAAGAATCCATCTCAATTGCCGGACCCGTCGATGTTTCGTCGGAATCAAAGCAGGCCGTTGCCTTCGAACTCATGAAGCACATTGCCAGCTGCGAAAAAGCCGATGACGCGCAGACCAAAACACGCGCCTACTGGCTCACGCTTTATCGCCAATGCTACAAGGCCACCTCGGGTTCGCCGCTCGAACGGATTCTGCAGGACGATTGATCCGGCGCCAGCGGCCAACGCTGGTCGCAGCCGTTTGAGTTTGTAAAGATGCACGGCCTTACAATGAGCTTCGCTATCGCCGATTGCGCACAATGACCGCCAAGAAGCAATGGAGTCTGGGGACCAAACTAGCGCTGCTGGGTGCGCCCTTCATGCTGCTTGTCTTGCTGTCGACCGCGGCGACGCTGTGGGTGTCGTGGCAACTTGACGGCGGCGCCGCAGCGGTCAATGAGGCCGGCCGCATGCGCATGCAGGCCTACCGGATGTCGCTGTCGGTCAGCCAGGCACCGGCGCAGCTCGCCAGCCAGATCGAGGAATTCGAACGCAGCATCGCGCTGCTGCGCAGCGGCGACCCCGAGCGCCCGCTCTTCGTCCCCTGGGACGACACCGTGCGCGCGAGCTTCGACGTCGTGGCCCGCGATTGGGCGACGTATCGCGCGCGCTGGCTCGACGGCAAGCCGAGCCAACTCACGGCATTGAGTGCTGAGACCAGCGCCTTCGTCGTCGCGATCGATGCACTGGTGATCGGTATCGAATCGCACATGGCGCGCTGGACGGCGCTGCTTTACGTGCTGCAGATGTCGGTGCTGGCGCTGGCGGTGATCGCTGCGGCGATACTGATCTATACGGGCTATGTCTTTGTTCTGGAACCGGTGGGCCAGCTCAAACAAGCCATCGAAAAAATTCAGCAAGGCGATTTTGACGCGCGCGTCGAGCATGCCAGCAGCGACGAATTCGGGACGCTGGCCGAGGGTTTCAACGGCATGGCCGACAATCTGCAGTCGATGTACCACCATCTGGAACACAAGGTCGCCGAAAAAACCAGCGAACTCGAAGATAAAAGGGAGCGCCTGGAAGGCCTCTACGAGGTCACTGCGCTGGTCGCCAAATCGACCACCCTTGACGACCTGGCACAGGGTTTCGTCAAGAGCGTCGCGCGTATCGCGCGCGCCGACGGCGTCACGCTGCGCTGGTCTGACCAGGACAACCAGCGCTATTTGATGCTGGCGGCGCAAGGCATGCCGCAATCGCTGGTCGATGCCGAGCAGTGCATCGACAAGGGCGATTGCCATTGCGGCGCCGCCGACGCCGTGCCCGGGCTGCGCGTCATTGCGATTCAGACCGAGCCGGACGTCGTGCGACTGCCCTGCGCCAAGGCCGGGTTCAAAACCGTACTCAACATCCCGCTGCGGGTGCACGAGCGGTCGATGGGCGAAGTCGATCTTTTCTTCAACGCCCGTATCACGCCGACTCCGGCGCTGCACTCATTGCTCGAAGCGCTCGGCAGCCACCTGGCGAGCGCCATGGACAACCTGCGCCTCAACGCGCTCGAAAAGGAGGCGGCGGTGGCGCAGGAACGCATCTATCTGGCGCGCGAACTGCACGATTCGATCGCCCAGTCGCTGGCCTTCATCAAGATCCAGGTGCAACTGATGCGCGACGCCGTCGCCTCGGGCAGCGCCGTTGAAATCGACCAGATCCTCGAAGAAATCGACACCGGGGTACGCGAAAGTTACGGCGACGTGCGCGAGTTGCTGCTGCATTTTCGCACCCGCACCAACGCCGAAGACATCGAACCCGCGCTCGCCACCACCCTGCGCAAGTTCGAACACCAGAGCGGCGTCGCCGTCACCTTGTCGATGGCGGGACACGGCATGCCGCTTTCTCCCGATCTGCAGATCCAGGTGCTGCATATCGTCCAGGAGGCCTTGTCCAACGTTCGCAAGCACGCCCAGGCAGCGCACGTCAGCCTCGACGTTGAGCAACAACCGGCGTGGCGTTTCGAAGTGCGCGACGACGGCGTCGGCTTTGACGTCGACAACGATCAACTCGACGAAACCCACGTCGGCCTGCGCATCATGAAGGAGCGCGCCCAGCGCATCGGCGCGACGCTGGAGATCGTCTCGACGCCCGGTCACGGCAGTTCGATCATCTTGACGCTGCCGCCCAACGCCCAAGCGATGGCCGCCATTGCGCCAGAGCAAGAGGCCCTGAAATGAGCATGACCACTGCGCCGAGCGAGCAAGCGCCGATTCGTATCCTGGTGATCGACGACCACACGCTGTTTCGCCGCGGCTTGACCGCGCTGCTCGCGCGCGACGCACGCATTGCGGTCGTCGGCGACGCCGCCGATACCGGGGAGGCGCTGCGCCGGGTGCACGAACTGCAACCGGACATCATCCTGCTCGACAACCACCTGCCCGGCGTGCGCGGCGTCGACGCCTTGCCCGCGCTGCGCGGCGCGGCGCCGCAAGCGCGCGTCCTGATGCTGACCGTCAGCGAAGACGAGGCCGACCTCGCTGCGGCGCTGCGCGGCGGCGCCATCGGCTACCTGCTCAAGACGATGGAAGGCGATGCGCTGATCGAGGCCATCGTGCGTGCCGAACAAGGCGACAGCGTGGTGGCGCCGGAAATGATGAACAAGCTCATCGCCGCTTACCGTGGAACGCCGACCGCCAACGGCCAGGCTGCGAGTAGCGAGCCCCCTTGCCTGACGAGTGCGGCAGCCGCCATCGCCAGCCTGTCGCCGCGCGAGCTCGACGTGCTGCGCGGCATCGTGCGCGGCGCCAGCAACAAGGAAATCGCTCGCGAGCACGGCATCGCCGAGACGACCGTCAAGATTCACGTCCAGCACCTGCTGCGCAAGCTCGACGTGAGTTCGCGCGTGCATGCGGCGGTGATCGCCTCGGAAAACGGTATTCTTTGACCCCGCTCAGCGCATCGCTTCGACCGCGTCGCGATAGCGCTCCATGGCCTCTTCACGGCTATTGGCACTGACCTTGAGGTCGTTGATCAAGCCGTTCTCCAGACTGTAACACCAGCCATGCACGGTGACGCTCTGCCCGCGCGCCCAGGCTTCGCGCAGCACCGAGGTCTGGCAGACGTTGACCACCTGCTGCATGGCGTTCAATTCGCACAAGCGATTGACCCGTTCGTTGGCGTCTTCGATCGCGGCAATGATGGCGTCGTGGCGATCGCGCACGTCCTGCACATGGCGCAGCCAGTTGTCGGTCAGACCGGTGCGGTTATCGTAAAGCGCCGCCTTGACGCCGCCGCAGCCGTAATGACCGACGACCAGGATGTGTTTGACGCGCAGCATTTCGACTGCGTAGTGAATCACCGACAACGCGTTGAGGTCGGTGTGCACGACGACGTTGCCGATATTGCGATGAACGAAGACTTCGCCTGGCGCCAGGCCGATGATCTGGTTGGCCGGAACGCGACTGTCCGAACAACCGATCCACAGGTACTCGGGAGATTGCTGGTTGACCAGGCGGGAGAAAAATTCAGGATTCTCCGCATGCATGCTTTCAGACCAGGCCTTGTTATTGGCAAACAGGTTGGCGAGTGGGTTATCTGACATGGTGCTCCTATCGTATCGTGTGGCAGGAGGAACATACCACCTTACGGCGTTTGGCGAGCAACCCGGCGATCGGAATCAGCGGATTGCTCTTTCATCCCGGCATGGATAGACAGACCGCTGCGCCGCCCCGATAGTTCTTTGGAACTATGGCGGCTAGTTCCTTTTGTTCCGACGTCCTCGTCTTCAGGAGGATGCCGCGAGGACTCGCCCCCCCCTATGCTTGCGCCATCGACTCAAGGGGGTTTGGATATGACTAGAAAAGGGCAGGCACTCTCGGTACTGCTGGTCAGCACGCTGGCCTTCACGGTGTGCTTCATGGTCTGGATGATGTTCGGCGTGATCGGCATCCCGATCAGGAAAGCGCTGTCGCTCAACGCCACCGAATTCGGCCTGCTCACCGCGATGCCGGTACTCACCGGTTCGCTGATCCGCGTTCCGCTCGGCATCTGGACCGACAAGTTCGGCGGACGAATCGTCATGGCGACGCTGATGGCGCTCACCGTTCCGGCGATCTGGCTGATGAGCTACGCCACCGCCTACTGGCACTTCCTGGTCATCGGCCTGTTCGTCGGCCTCGCCGGCGGCTCGTTCTCGGTCGGCACACCCTACGTCGCGCGCTGGTTTCCGCGCCACCAACAGGGTTTCGCGATGGGCGTCTACGGCGCCGGCAACTCGGGCGCCGCAGTCAACAAGTTCGTCGCCCCGGCGCTCGTCGTCGCCTTCGGCTGGACCATGGTGCCGACCGTCTATGCGGCAATCATGGCCGTGACGGTGATTCTGTTCTGGCTTTTCAGCCATAGCGATCCAGCCCACCTGACCGGCGGCCACGTCAAATTCACCGACCAGCTCAAAGCGCTCAAGGACCCCAGGGTACTCAAATATTGCCAGTTCTACAGCATCGTCTTCGGCGGCTACGTCGCCTTGTCGCTCTGGATGGTGCAGTACTACGTCGGCGAATTCGGCCTCGACATCCGCACCGCGGCGCTGCTCGCCGCGTGCTTTTCCTTGCCCGGCGGCGTGCTGCGCGCGGTCGGCGGCTGGATGTCCGACAAATGGGGCGCGCACAGCGTCACCTGGTGGGTGATGTGGGTGAGCTGGGTCTGCCTCTTCCTGCTCTCGTATCCGCAGACCGACCTGACCATCACCACCCTCTCCGGCCCCATGACCTTTCACCTCGGCCTCAACGTCTATGCCTTCACCGCGCTGATGTTCATCCTGGGAATCGCCTTCGCTTTCGGCAAGGCCAGCGTCTTCAAGTACATCAGCGAGGACTACCCGTCCAACATCGGCACCATCAGCGGCATCGTCGGACTCGCCGGTGGCCTCGGCGGCTTCGTGCTGCCGATCCTATTCGGCGCGCTGCAGGACGCCACCGGAATCCGCTCGAGCGCCTTCATGCTGATGTACGGCGTCGTCTGGGTCTCGCTGATCTGGATGTACTGGACCGAGGTCAGGCACGGCGAGCTGATGGGCAAGCACGCCGCCACAACCCACTGACTCCCAACGGAAGGCAGATCATGACCGCTACCAAGCAATCCGGCGCCGACGTCGCCGACTGGCGCCCCGAAGACGACGACTTCTGGGAATCGACCGGCAAGCGCATCGCCTACCGCAACCTCTGGATATCGATTCCCTGCCTGCTGTGCGGCTTCGCGATCTGGGGAATGTGGGGAATCATCACCGTGCAGATGATGAACTTGGGCTTCCCGTTCAGCCAGGCCGAGCTCTTTTCGCTGACCGCGATCTCCGGCCTCGCCGGAGCGACCATGCGCATCCCGGCCTCCTTCCTGATCCGGCTCGCCGGCGGGCGCAACACCATCTTCCTGACCACCGCGATGCTGCTCGCACCGGCGCTCGGCACCGGCGTCGTGCTGCAGCACAAGGACTGGCCGCTGTGGGCATTCCAGCTGATGGCGCTGTGGTCGGGCGTCGGCGGCGGCAATTTCGCGAGCTCGATGTCGAACATCAGCACCTTCTTTCCGAAGCGGCTGCAAGGCACGGCACTGGGCCTCAACGCCGGCCTCGGCAACTTCGGCGTGACCAGCATGCAGATCGTCATTCCGCTGGTGATGACCGTCGGCCTGTTCGGCAGCTTCGGCGGCGAACCGATGACGCTAGCCAAAGACAGCGGCTGGATCCTCGGCAAGATTGCGGCCGGAACGCCGACCTGGATCCAGAACGCCGGTTTCGCCTGGCTGCTCTCGCTGGTGCCACTGGCCGGCTGCTGCTGGTTCGGAATGAACAACTTGAAAACCGTCTCGCCCGACAGCGGCGGGGCGATCGCCGCCTTTCTCAAGATCACCTGGCTCTACACATTGTCGTTCGTCCCGGCCGGGCTCGGACTCTACCTCTACCTGCCCTCTCCCAGCGGCCTCGGGCTGCTCAATATGTGGCTGGCGATGCCGCTGATCATCGTCAGCACGCTGATGATCCTCAAGCTCACCGCCTTCGGAACGATGAAGGAGAACATCGCCAAGCAGTTCGCGATCTTCCACAACAAACACACCTGGTCGATGACGCTGCTCTACATCGTCACCTTCGGCTCGTTCATCGGCTTCTCGATGGCGCTGCCGCTGTCGATCAAGGTGATTTTCGGCATCAGCCACGTCGCCGACGCTGCCGGCGTGATGCAGCACAGCGCGAGCAATCCGAACGCGCCGCCGGCACTGACCTACGCCTGGATCGGCCCGTTCGTCGGCGCGCTGATCCGCCCGGTCGGCGGCTGGATCGCCGACAAGGTCGGCGGATCGATCGTCACGCAAATCATCTCGGCGGTGATGGTGATCGCCTCGGGCGCGGTCGGCTACGTGATGATGCAGGCCTACGGCTCGGCGACGCCAGAGCAGTATTTCCCGACCTTCATGGGACTCTTCGTGCTGCTCTTCGCGGCCAGCGGAATCGGCAACGGCTCGACCTTCCGCACCATCGGCGTGATCTTCGACCGCCAGCAGGCCGGCCCGGTGCTCGGCTGGACTTCAGCGGTCGCCGCCTACGGCGCCTTCATCGCGCCGGTGGTGATCGGCAGTGAGATCACCGCCGGAACGCCCGAGCGCGCGATGTACGGCTTCGCGATTTTCTACGCGCTGTGCCTGATCCTCAACTGGTTCTTCTACCTGCGCGCCGCATCCGAAATCAAGAATCCCTGATTCCGACCTCACCCTTTAGCCAAGAGGTACTCCATGAGCCACTTTCTCGATCGTCTGAGCTACTTTTCCAACGTCCGCGAGTCCTTCTCGGGCGAGCACGGCGTCACCAACGGCGAAGACCGCAGCTGGGAAGACGCCTACCGCGACCGCTGGGCGCACGACAAGATCGTTCGCTCGACGCACGGCGTCAACTGCACCGGATCGTGCTCGTGGAAGATCTACGTCAAGGGCGGCATCGTCACTTGGGAAACGCAGCAGACCGACTACCCGCGAACGCGGCCGGACATGCCCAACCACGAACCGCGCGGCTGCGCGCGCGGCGCTTCGTACAGCTGGTATCTCTACAGCGCCAACCGCGTCAAATACCCGCTGATCCGCGGCCGCCTGCTCAAGCTCTGGCGCGAGGCGCGCCTGACGCTGGCGCCAGTCGATGCCTGGGCGGCTATCGCCCAGTCCGACGACAAGCGCCGCGCCTACCAGTGCGTTCGCGGCCTCGGCGGTTTCGTTCGTTCGAGCTGGGACGAGGTCAATGAGATCGTCGCCGCAGCCAACGTGTTCACCATCAAGCAATACGGCCCGGATCGCGTGATCGGCTTCTCGCCGATCCCGGCGATGTCGATGGTTTCGTACGCCGCAGGCAGCCGCTACCTGTCGCTGATCGGCGGCGTCTGCATGAGCTTCTACGACTGGTATTGCGACCTGCCGCCGGCCAGCCCGCAGGTCTGGGGCGAACAGACCGACGTTCCCGAGTCGGCCGACTGGTACAACTCGAGTTTCATCATCGCCTGGGGATCGAACGTCCCGCAGACGCGAACGCCCGACGCGCACTTTTTCACCGAGGTGCGCTACAAGGGCACCAAGACCGTCGCCATCACGCCCGACTACTCGGAAGTCGCCAAGCTCGCCGACCTCTGGATGAAGCCCAAGCAGGGCACCGACGCCGCCGTGGCAATGGCGATGGGCCACGTAATCCTCAAGGAGTTCTATTTCCCCGACGGCGGCAAGAAGCGTAGCGAGTACTTCGACGACTACGTTCGCCGCTACACCGACATGCCGATGCTGGTGACGCTCAAAGCGCACGTACTGCCCAGCGGAGAAACGGTGCTGGTTCCCGACCGCTACGTTCGCGCGTCCGATTTCGCCGACCAGCTCGGGGCGACCAACAACGCGGAATGGAAGACCGTGGCGTTTGACGACGACGGCCGCGTCGTGCTGCCCAACGGCGCGATCGGCTTCCGCTGGGGCCCCGACGGGCGCGCCGACGAAGGCCAGTGGAACCTCGAGGCCAAGGAAGCGACGAGCGGATCGGCGGTCAAGCTCAAGCTCTCGGTGATCGAGGGCGGCAACCCGAGTACTGAAACCGCCAGGGTCGGCTTCCCCTACTTCGGCGGAATCGAGAGCGAGCATTTCCCCAACAACGCGAGCGGCGCTGCAGCCGACAACGTGCTGGTGCGCACCGTTCCGGTCCAGCGAATTTCACTCGCCAGCGGTGAAGCACTGGTCGCCACCGTCTTCGACCTGCAGGTCGCCCACTACGGCGTCGCTCGCGGCCTGCCCGGCGAACTCGCGGCGCGCGACTTTGACGACGACACGCCCTACACCCCGGCCTGGCAGGAGCGCATCACCGGAACGCCGCGCGAGCAGTTGATCGCGGTCGCGCGCCAGTTCGCCGACAACGCGCACAAAACGCACGGCAAGTCGATGATCATCATCGGCGCGGGAGTCAACCACTGGTACCACGCCGACATGAACTACCGCGGCGTCATCAACATGCTGATGATGTGCGGCTGCATCGGCCAGAGCGGCGGCGGCTGGGCGCACTACGTCGGCCAGGAGAAGCTGCGGCCGCAGACCGGGTGGACGGCGCTCGCCTTCGCGCTCGACTGGATCCGCCCGCCGCGCCAGATGAATTCGACGAGCTTTTTCTACGCGCACACCGACCAGTGGCGCTACGAAAGATTGGGCGTCGACGAAGTGCTTTCGCCGCTCGCCGACAAGGCGCTCTACGGCGGCAGCATGATCGACTACAACGTTCGCGCCGAACGAATGGGCTGGCTGCCTTCGGCGCCGCAACTCAAGACCAACCCGCTGCAGGTAGTCAAGGATGCGCTCGCCGCCGGAATCGAACCCAAGGACTACACGGTCAAAGGGCTCAAGGACGGCTCGCTCAAGATGAGCTGCGAAGACCCCGACCACCCGCAGAACTGGCCGCGCAATATGTTCGTCTGGCGCTCGAACATCCTGGGATCGAGCGGCAAGGGCCACGAGTATTTCCTCAAGCACCTGCTGGGAACAACGCACGGTGTTCAGGGCAAGGACCTGGGCGAGGAAATGGACGCCCCCGACGCGCTGCGCGCCTCCCCCACTGGGGGCGCGGCCGACTTGGGGCGGCCCAGCGTCGGCCGCAACGCCAAACCGCAGGAAGTCGTCTGGCACGACAAGGCGCCCGAAGGCAAGCTCGACCTCTTGGTCACGCTCGACTTTCGCATGAGCACCACCTGTTTGTACTCCGACATCGTTCTGCCGACGGCGACCTGGTACGAGAAGAACGACCTCAACACCAGCGACATGCACCCCTTCATCCACCCGCTGTCGACCGCCGTCGATCCGGCCTGGCAATCGAAGAGCGACTGGGAGATCTACAAGGGCTTCGCCAAGCGATTCAGCGAAGTCTGCGTCGGCCATCTGGGCGTCGAGCGTGAAATGGTGCTCACACCCTTGATGCACGACTCGCCCGCCGAGCTCGCGCAGCCCTTCGGCGTCGCCGACTGGAAGCGCGGCGAAATCGAGCTGATCCCGGGCAAGAGCGCGCCCAACATCGCGGTCGTCGAACGCGACTATCCCAATACCTACCAGCGCTTCACCGCGCTCGGCCCGCTCATGGACAAGGTCGGCAATGGTGGCAAGGGGATCGCCTGGAACACGCAGACCGAGGTCAAGCAGCTCGGCGAACTCAACGGTCTGGTCAAAGAGGAAGGCGTTTCCTGCGGCATGCCGAGCATCGCGACCGACATCGACGCCTGCGAGGTGGTGCTGCAACTCGCGCCCGAGACCAACGGCCACGTCGCGGTCAAGGCCTGGCAGGCGCTCGGCAAACAGACCGGCCTTGACCACACGCATCTGGCGCTCTATCGGGAAGACGAGAAGATCCGCTTCCGCGACATCCAGGCGCAGCCGCGCAAGATCATCAGCTCGCCGACGTGGAGCGGGATCGAATCGGAGAGCGTCTCGTACAACGCCGGCTACACCAATGTGCACGAGATGATTCCGTGGCGAACGCTGACCGGCCGCCAGCAGTTCTACCTCGACCACCCGTGGATGAGCGCTTTCGGCGAAGGCTTCTCGACCTATCGGCCGCCGGTCGACCTCAAGACCACCGCCGACATCCAGAACATCAAGCCCAACGGCAACAAGGAAATCGCGCTCAACTTCATCACGCCGCACCAGAAGTGGGGGATCCACTCGACCTACACCGACAACCTCCTGATGCTTACGCTCAACCGCGGCGGCCCGGTGATCTGGCTCTCCGAGGACGACGCCAAGAGCGTCGGAATCGTCGATAACGACTGGGTCGAACTCTTCAACATCAACGGCGCGATCGCCGCGCGCGCGGTCGTCAGCCAGCGCGTCAAGCCGGGAATGGTGATGATGTACCACGCGCAGGAAAAGATCATCAACACGCCGGGTTCGGAGATCACCGGAATGCGCGGCGGCATCCACAACTCGGTGACGCGGATCGTCCTCAAACCGACGCACATGATCGGCGGCTACGCGCAGTTCTCGTACGGATTCAACTACTACGGAACGATAGGCGCCAACCGCGACGAGTTCGTGGTGGTGCGCAAGATGAACAAGGTCGACTGGCTAGACGACGAGCCGGTTGCCGAACCGGCTCAGGCGTGAGGAGGCGATGATGGAACGGAATAAATCGCCTAACCACAACGTGCACAACGAACACGACGAAAACATCAAGACATTTTTAGCTCTTGGTTCTCGTTGTGCCCGTTGCGTCGTTGTGGTTCAACTCTCTTTCCCTGACGTGTTCCACCGTGCTCTGAATCGAGGTAATTGACATGAAAATTCGCGCTCAAATCGGCATGGTCTTGAACCTCGACAAGTGCATCGGCTGCCATACCTGCTCGGTGACCTGCAAGAACGTGTGGACCAGCCGTCCCGGGATGGAATACGCCTGGTTCAACAACGTCGAGACCAAGCCCGGAATCGGCTATCCCAAGGAATGGGAAAACCAGGACAAGTGGAACGGCGGCTGGGTGCGCAAGGCGGGCGGCAAGATCGAGCCGCGCCAGGGCGGCAAGTGGAAGCTCTTGATGCGGATCTTCGCCAACCCCAACCTGCCGCAGATCGACGACTATTATGAGCCGTTCACCTTCGATTACGACCACCTGCAATCGGCGCCCGAATCGAAAGCGACGCCGACCGCGCGGCCGCGCAGCCTGATCACCGGCAAACGAATGGAGAAGATCGTCTGGGGCCCCAACTGGGAGGAAATCCTCGGCGGCGAGTTTGCCAAGCGCAGCAAAGACAAGAACCTCGACGGCTTCGATGCGATGCAGAAGGAGATGCTCGGCCAGTTCGAGAACACCTTCATGATGTACCTGCCGCGCCTGTGCGAGCATTGCCTCAACCCGACCTGCGTGGCGTCGTGCCCGTCGGGGTCGATCTACAAGCGCGAAGAGGACGGCATCGTGCTGATCGACCAGGACAAGTGCCGCGGCTGGCGCATGTGCGTCTCGGGCTGCCCGTACAAGAAGATTTACTACAACTGGAAGTCGGGCAAGGCCGAGAAGTGCATCTTCTGCTACCCGCGAATCGAAGCGGGACAGCCGACGGTCTGCTCGGAAACCTGCGTTGGGCGCATCCGCTACCTCGGCGTGCTGCTCTACGACGCCGACCGCATCGAGCAGGCGGCGAGCGTAGCCCACGACCGCGACCTCTACCAGGCGCAGCTCGATCTCTTCCTCGACCCCAACGACCCCAAGGTCATCGAGCAGGCAAGAATCGACGGTATTCCCGACCAGTGGATGGACGCCGCGCGCAAGAGCCCCGTTTACAAGATGGCCGTCGACTGGAAGGTCGCGTTGCCGCTGCACCCCGAGTACCGCACGCTGCCGATGGTCTGGTACGTGCCACCGCTCTCGCCGATCAGCGCCGCGGCCAACGCCGGCGCGGTCGGCGCCAACGGCGAGATCCCCGACGTCAAGTCGCTGCGCATCCCGGTCAACTACCTCGCCAACCTGCTCACCGCCGGCGATACGCAACCGGTTGAACGCGCGCTCGAACGCATGTTGGCGATGCGCGCCTTCCAGCGCGCCAAGCACGTCGACGGCGTGGTCAATAGCGCGGTGCTCGACCAGGTCGGAATGACGCAAGCCGAAGTCGAATCGATGTACCACGTGATGGCGATCGCCAACTACGAAGACCGCTTCGTGATCCCGAGCACGCACCGCGAATACGCCGAGAACACCTTCGACATGCGCGGCGGCTGCGGCTTCTCGTTCGGCAACGGCTGCTCGGACGGGACCAGCGAAGCGAGCCTGTTCGGCGGGACCAAACGACGGACGATCCCGATCAAGGCGGAGATCTGACCATGACTCAAGCGATCAACACTTCGATCAGCCTGCGCGTTCTGGCCCGCCTGCTGTCTTACCCCGATGCCGCGCTACGCGACGACCTCGCCGACATGCGCGCCGCGCTGCTCGCCGAGCGCGCGCTCGGCGCCGCGCGCAAGGACGAGCTCCTCGCGCTGATCGGCACGCTCGAACACGGCGACGCGCTCGACCACGAAGCGCGCTACGTCGAGCTCTTCGACCGCGGGCGCGCGACGTCGCTGCACCTCTTCGAACACGTGCATGGCGACTCGCGCGATCGCGGCCAGGCGATGGTCGACCTCACCCGGACCTACGAGACCGCCGGGCTCTTTCTGGCGCCCGGCGAGCTGCCCGACTTCCTGCCGGTGCTGCTCGAATTCGCCTCGTCGCAACCGTCAAGTCAAGCGCGTTCGCTGCTCGGCGAAATGGCGCATCTCTTCAACGCCATCTTCAACGCGCTGCAGCAGCGCCAAAGCCCGTACGCCAGCGCGCTCGGCGCGCTGCTCGAACTGGCCGGCGAGTCGGCGCACGCCGTCGCCATCGCGCCCGACGAGGCGCTCGACGAAGCATGGGAAGAACCCGAGGTGTTCGGCGGCTGCTCTTCGAAAGGACAGGAAAAACCCGGCCAGGAAGCAACTTCCCAGCCGATCCACTTCGTCAAATCGTCAGTCGCCAAGGCCACTGCATCCACCGGAGTCCCGTCATGAACACCCTCGATACCTTCCTGTTCGGCGTCTATCCGTACATCTGCCTTTCGATCTTCCTGCTCGGCAGCCTGATCCGCTTCGACCGCGACCAGTACACCTGGAAGAGCGATTCGTCGCAACTGCTCAAGGCCGGACAACTCAAGCTCGGCAGCAACCTCTTCCACGTCGGTGTGCTGTTCCTGTTCTTCGGCCACCTGTTCGGCATGCTGACACCGCACTTCGTCTATGAGCGCTTCATCGACGCCGGCACCAAGCAACTGCTGGCGATGACCGCCGGCGGCATCGCCGGCCTGCTCGGTTTCGTCGGCGTGAGCTTGCTGCTGCACCGGCGCCTCTTTGAACCGCGCATCCGCATCAACTCGAAGACCAGCGACATCGTTCTGCTCGTGCTGCTCTGGCTGCAGCTCGCGCTGGGCCTCGCGACGCTGCCGCTCTCGGCGCAGCACCTCGACGGCAGCATGATGATGCGCCTCGCGGGATGGGCGCAACGCATCGTGAGCTTCCAGAGCGGCGCGCCTGAAATGCTCGCCGAGGCGAGCTGGATCTTCAAGACGCACATGGTGCTCGGCATGAGCATCTTCCTGATCTTCCCCTTCACGCGCCTCACCCACGTCTGGAGCGGTTTCGGCGCCGCCGCCTACCTCGTTCGTCCGTATCAGGTGGTGCGTTCGCGCCGCCTCAACGTCCCTGCCGGACACAACCAGCCGCGCCGCCCCGGCGCAGGGGTTTGAGGTAAGGACAACAACTTGAACCACAACGACACAGCGGGCACAACGAAGACAATGGCCTTTCAGGAAATTCTCAACCGGGCCTGTGGGTAATTTCCAAAAACACTGCAACGCTTTGTTTTTCCGTCGTGTTCGTTGTGCTCGTTGTGGCTAACTTCTTTTTCCAGTTTTAAGGACTCTCTGCCATGCCGACCGCTACCCCTGTGACGCCAGCCTCGATCAACGGCGTCAATATCAACACCGCCGAAGAAAAACTCTCGGCCGACGAACTGCGCCAGCGCGCGTGCTCCGAGCTGCTGCGTCAGGCCGCTCTGGCCAAGGGTCTGCTGCCGGCCAGCGACTTGGCCAGCGGCGATGGAATCATGAGCGAAGCCGCCTCGCACGCGATCGACACGCTGCTCGAGCAGACGATCGTCACGCCCGATCCGTCCGACGACGAGTGCCGGCGCCATTACGCGGCGCACCAGGCGAGCTACTCGACCGGCGAGCGCGTCAATGCGCGGCACATCCTGTTCGCCGTCACCGACGGCGTCGATATCGTCGCGCTGCGCAAGCGCGCCGAGACGACGCTGCTCGACGTTCGCTGCCACGACGGCAGCGAGGACAAATTCGCGCTGGCCGCCAGTACCCAATCGAACTGCCCGAGCGGCGGCGAGGGCGGCAATCTGGGCTGGCTCTCCGCCGCCGACTGCGCGCCCGAGTTCGCCAAGGAAATCTTCGGCCACGCCGAGGTCGGTGTCCTGCCACGGCTGGTGCATAGCCGCTTCGGCTTCCACGTCGTCGAAGTGCTGGCGCGCCAGCCGGGCGTAGACCAGCCGTTCGACGCGGTGCGCGGCGCGGTCATCATGGCCATGCACCAAAAAGCCTACGTCACCGCCTTGCGCCACTACCTGCAACAATTGGCCGCAGAAGCGGCGATCGTCGGCATCGATCTCGAAACCGCCGATACGCCGCTGCTGCAGTAACGTCGCGCCAGCGCCCCCTTTTGCCAAGCAACGCGGAACCCGAGCGATTTGTCCTGTCTAAGCTTTGCGGCAAATCGCCGAACATTTCAGGTACAAGATTTCAATTCCCTTCGATCAGCACACTGTGAGCCATCCTCCCTCCCCCTTCGTCGACACCTTGCTGCGGCCGCTACGCGACCTGCGCATTTCGCTCACCGACCGCTGCAATCTGCGCTGTACCTACTGCATGCCGCGCGAGGTCTTCGGCAAGGATTTCGTTTTCCTGCCGCGCGCGCAGCTGCTGAGCTTCGAGGAGATCGAGCGCGTCGCGCGACTCTTCGTCGGCCTTGGCGTACGCAAGCTTCGCCTCTCCGGCGGCGAGCCGCTGCTGCGCCATGGCGTCGAGCGCCTGATCGAAAAACTGGCGAAGCTGCAGTGCCCGGACGGCCAGGGCGTCGAACTGGCGATGACCACCAACGGCGTGCTGCTCGCCAAAAAAGCGCAGACGCTCAAGGACGCCGGATTGACCCGTCTGACCGTCAGTCTCGACGGCCTTGCCGACGCGACCTTCAAGCTGATGAGCGATTCGGCGGCAACGGTGTCGAGCGTGCTCGACGGGATCGCCGCCGCGCAGGCGGTCGGGCTCGCGCCGATCAAGGTCAACACGGTGATCAAGCGCGGCGTCAACGAACACGAAATCATTCCGCTGGTGCGGCACTTTCGCCACAGCGGGATCATCGTTCGCTTCATCGAATTCATGGACGTCGGCTCGACCAACGGCTGGGAAATGGACCAAGTGGTGAGCGCCCGCGAAATCCTCGATCGAATCAACCAGGAGTACCCGCTGCAAGCGATAGCTGCCAACTACAGCGGCGAGGTCGCCAAGCGCTGGGCACATCAGGACGGCGGCGGCGAAATCGGCGTGATCGCCTCGGTGACCGGCGCCTTCTGCTCCGACTGCAGCCGCATCCGGCTATCGACCGACGGCAAGCTCTACACCTGCCTGTTCGCCACGCACGGCGTCGATCTGCGCGATCCACTGCGGCGCCAATGCAGCGACGGGACGCTCACCCGCCTGATCGAAAACACCTGGGCGCAGCGCAGCGACCGCTACTCGCAGCTTCGCCGCGCGGCGACGCTGCGGCCTTCGCGCAAAATAGAAATGTCGTATATCGGCGGCTAGGCCGTCACTTCGGCTGAGCGTTGGCCGGTGTCGGAGCGGCACGATGAGCCGGTCGATAGACCGCCACAAAGGGAACGCCCTCAAAAAGCGCCCGATATTGACCAGGCTCGGTAGCGATTCCCGCACGCTGCAGTTCGTCGGCATTGACCGCCTTGGTCAGCAGCCAGACTGGCGCAGGATGGTCCTTGAGCGAGTCGAGATCGCTGACGAATCGAGGCAAGAAATCCATTTTCGCGTTGACCAGATACTTGATCGCCAGGCCGTCCGGGTTTTCCTTGTAGAACACCAGCTCGCCAGGCCTCTCTGCCCTGAGCGCCTCGATTCGCCGAACAAAGCCGCTCGTATCGTGCGCCTGGCTGTTGATCGGTTCAAAGACCCCGACCTGAAAGACGTAGGCCGATAGGCCGGCGACAAAACACAGCGCCAGAGACCGATCTGATCCGTTTCGTCTCAGGAATAGGCTGATCAAGACACTGGCGCCGAAGATCGAAAGAAAGATCGCCAGATAGAGCGTCAGATTGAGTCCGGAAGCGGCAAACTTCGCCTTCTGCGTATAGATGAAAATGGCGAGCAGCAGCGGCAGCAGCAGCAAGACGAGTTCGACGCAGCGCCTTATCCACTTCATCGACGGCGACTTGGCATTGAGCAGCGCGTAACTTGCCAAAGCGGCCAAGGGCGGAATGGCCGGCAGGATGTAGCGGATCTTCTTGGTTTGCGGGACGGACAAGCCGAGCAGAACGATCCCGGCCCAGGCCAGCAACAGGATCAAGACCTTGGCATGTTGGCCCAGCATCCCCGTCCTGATTTTTTCAAAGAGCAGGCCCAGCGTGACGAGCACGGCGATCGGATAACTCAAGGCATAGTTCCCGAAGCTGCTGGTGAAGTAATAGTATCTCGGCAAATCGGCGGCCTCACCGAAACGGCTGGTCGCCTGCATTTTTATAATGTCGAGGACAAATTCCCGGCCGTACGCCAGCATGCTCAAGCCCAACATGGCGAGCACACAGGCGAGCAGAATGGCGGCGCTCGACGCGGCGAATGCCAGCACGTCGCGGCGTCCGCTGGTCAGCATCAGGTGCGAGAGAACGACGCCCGCTGGGATCACGATGCCGATCGGGCCGCGGATCAGGAATCCGGCGATGAGCAGAAGCCAAAGCCGCTTTGTCGGCAGCGCGGCTTGCTCGCGATACGCCTGGTGCGTCAGATAGAAGGCGGCCAGCGTGATCGCCGAAACCATCTGGTCGATTGAAATCGATCGAGACTCGGCCACGAACATCAAGGTCAGCAGTTCAAAGCCAACGGCCAATGCGCCCCAACGCCTTGAGTAGGGAACAAGCAGTCGGTAGGTCAAGGCCACGACCAGCGCCGACGCCAACGCCGTTGGCAGCACCGCCGAGAACCTGGTGACCTCGCCGAAGGGAAGCGACGCGAGCCAGATCAGTACGGTTGAGGTCACCGGATAGTCGGGATACGGTTGTCCGTAGGTCGTCGGGAACAGGGTCGGCCCGTGCCGCAGCATTTCCTGGGCAAAGACGGCGAAGCGCGTCTCGAAGTTGATGAACGGCTGATGCCAAATCCCGAAGGTAAACAGCAAGACCGCGACAACCCACAAACACAAGGCTTCGTTGCGAGCCACAAAACCGTGTAGACGCTGCTTGATTTCGATCATTTGAACGGCCTTACAAGGGCTGTGGGGCAAGCGAAAAGCCGGGCCCCGAGAGCTAAAACGCCTGGCGACGAGGAGTTCTGAACCGACGACTCCGCATCATTTCCGCGTGCAACAAAAAGGCCGCCTTGCAGGCGGCCCCGCGAGCAATAAGACGGCCGCTCATTTGAACTATATCATTGCCGTTTCACACTCCCTATTGGTGGCAACCGCCTCCGCCAGAAAGATGTTCGGACGCATTATATTGCCGTCCGCTGACTTTCGGAACGATAAGGATGCAAAACGGCCCCCACGTTCGGGGAACGCGGGGGCCGCTTCTGTTGCGATCAGTTCCAGTCGCCGCTTGAGCTGTCATCCCAGGACGAGCTGTCCGCGACGCCGAAATCGGAACCGCCCATGTCGTCGAGGCGGCCATCATCCGGTAGCGATGGTCCTAAGTCGCTGCCCAGCGGCGAATTGAGCGGATGTTCTCTACCGTCCATGAAGCGGTGCATCAGCGCCTCGCCGGCGACCATGCCGGCGCCGACTGCCGCGCCTGTCGCCAGTCCGCCCATGAGGCGCGACCCCATTCCCGAACCTGGCGTCGCGATTGTTCCCGCGCCGCCTCCTGCGTACGGCGGCAACGGCGAGCCACCCGACGCAGCGCCGAAACCGGGGCTGGCGCCCCCGCTTGAAGCCGGCGACGCGTTGCGCTGGGCCATGAAGCGCGCGGCGAAGACAATAAAAGCAATCAGGCCGGCGCCGAGCATCAGCATACCCCAAGGTAGCGACGATTCATGCGCGGTTTGCGGCAGCGGCTGGAACTGCTGGGTTTCAACAGTCCGAGTAGAACGCGACGAGCCGAGTTGCGCGCGCAGATTCTGCACTGCCTGCGGTTTGGCGAAAGGCAGTCCAGGGGCGAAGCGTTCGGCGGTCGCCAACTCGGCTTCGGCTTTGGCGAGCTGGCCCTGCTTGACGAGCAGTTCGGCTTCGACGAAATGCGCCTTGCCGCTGTTTGGGTGGGTGCTCAGCACCTCATGCATCATCGTCTGCGCTTCAGTCAGTTTGCCCGCTTCTGCCGCCTGGTAGACCTGGTGCAGGCTTGGCTCGTCGGCAAACACGGAAGCGCTGACGAGGACCGTTGAGACCAGCATCAGCAAACCGACAAGGGCATTTTTGGCCATGCGTACGTTCCTTTCGTTGAATATGACGTTCTGGGGTGAGCGACGTTCGGCGATGTTCCGAGCGCTGCCACCCGCTATCGACACAGCGGCAAGATATGAGCGCCCCGCCCTCGCTTCAAGCGGTGTTTTGCAACGGGAGGTATCCGTCTGTACGTCGACGTCGAGCCGGCCCCGGGAAATCGGACGCGGAGATGCGCGATAGCCTTGCTCAACCAACGGCCGCGAAGCGGCCATCATCGTCCGGCGGAGCCAACTGCTCGCCTTGGCGCGACAGCGTGTTTTTCAACCGGCTGACAACAGCCTTCAAGTTGAAACAACGTCGCCGGTCAACGGGACCGCGTCCCGCGAGGAGGTGCTGATCAGGCGCGCCACCCGGATCTCGACGCCCGGCTGCTGGAACTGCCCGATACGTTCGTGAATCTGCCGGTCCGTAACGGTCATGCGGGAACGCAAGCGCACGTATTCGGCCCAGGAGGCGACGACGAAGCGCTCGACGAAGCGTCCGTCCTCACCCAAATCTCGAAATACCCGCCAATCGCTCGCGCCGTTACGGCGCCGCGTCGGTTCTATCTTCTGTATGGTGTTCAGAAACGCTTCGCGGTTCTCAGCGGTGACCTGGTATTCGACCTGGATCAATACCGGCCCGTCGTTGGGCATGGGCTCAACTGCGATGGCGAGCTCCGACGGCTGCCGGCCCAGCGTGACGTCCGCCTCGTCGCCCATCCTGACGCGTATGCGGTAGGTCAGCGCGAGCAGCGAAAGCATAGCGCCCGCTGAGACGGCCAACGCAATGCGGGTGCCTTCGAAGCTCGCGAGCCAACCCCAGAGGACGCTGCCCAGTGCCAGGCTCGTCTGCAGGGACACCAGGTACATCGCCACGGCGCGCGCACGAACCCAGGCCGGGGCAGTGCTCTGCGTTCCCGCCGACAGGCAGGCGAGGACAGACACCCAAGCCGCGCCAGCCACGCACGCACCCGCCACCGCGATGGCAAGATTTTGCGTCGCGGCGATCAGTAGCACCGCAAGCGCCCACAGGACGACACCCGCACTGACCACCGCATTCAGCGGCAGGCGGTGCAATTTCGGGGGGATGTACAAGGCGCCGATGATCGCACCGATGCCGATGCTTGTGGATAACAGGCCGAAACCGCCGGCGCCAAGTCCGAGTTGATCGCGCGCGATGACCGGCAATAGCGCCCACAGCGCGCTCGCGCAGGTACAAAAGCACAGATTGCGCAGTATCAGCGCGCGCATCGGCGGCGAGTGCCTGGCGTAGCGCAAGCCGCTCTGGATGCCGGACAGCAGCGTTTCGGGCACGCCGGGAATGGCATTACCCGGACCGCGCCAGCCGCGCAGTGCGACGATCATCACGCCGAAGAACAGCGCGCTGGTCAGCAGGGCGCTGCCCGAGCCAACCCAGGCGGCAAGGGCACCGGCCAGCGCCGGGCCAATGGCACGGGCCAGGTTGAAGGCCACGGCGCCAAGCCCAAGCGCTCGCGGCAGGTCGGCGCGTGTTACGAGGTCGTTGATGCTCGCCTGTTGGGCCGGCAGATAGATCGTGAACCCAGCACCAATCAGAAAGGTTCCCACGAGCAAGGTCACCGGGCCAAGCACGCCGAACAGCGCTGCCGCGCCGAGGCTTGCGGTAGCCGCCAGCAGGATGAACTGCATCGCAAGAATAATCCTGCGCCGATTAACGATGTCCGCCAGCGTGCCGGCGAGCAAACCAAACAGCAGGGACGGCGCCGTGCTGGCAGTCTGCACCAACGCCACCATCAGCGCCGACGTGGTCAGTGTCGCCATCAGCCAAGCCGCAACGGTCGCCTGCATCGTATAGCCCAGGGCCACAGCCATCGACCCGATGTAGAAACGCCGAAACAAGGCCTGCCGCAGAGGCGAAGCCTTGAACATCTGGGTGAGAAAATCTGCGGCGCGATTGGTCAAAGAGTTGGCAACTAAAATTTTCCGTGCACAGCTCACTTGACCGATCTTCGGACGGGCCGCGCGGATTTGCTAATGGAAAAAGGCGTATGTTTTCAGGCAGACTAGCATATCGGCGATCGTTGTTCAGCACTTCGCTTGTCTTAGTGTTGCTGATGCGTTTGGCGATAAGCTCTTTGCAGGTGTCGACACACCAAGAACATTCGCGCAATGCAACTGTTGCTCGGACACCGTATCCTCAGCACCGCGCTCATTCGCCAGTGAAGGAAGCAGCCGTTCCGTTGGCGCACAGCCTTAACGTCGGCAAACTGCACGGCACCTGCGGTTCAAAAGACTCAACGCCAACGGCAGGAATGGCACCGAAAATCTGCCACAAACTTTGAAGCGCAATCTTTTTGGCGATAAAAAAGCAAATACTTGTCGTGCGAACGACAACCCCACCAAGCAGGATTGGCCGGCATTTCAGCCTATTTTCTGAACAAGCCAGCGCAAGAAATCGTTTCTTAAACGAGTTAATTCGATCCCGTTTTGATAGATCGAACTCAAGATCTCAAACGTCTCAAACTTCGAGATTTGTCCCTTGAAGTCACTAGCCGATTCTGGAGGCTTTTATTCACTGATTCAAAGGGCGTGTTTGTCGCTGGCAACGATTTAGATCAGTGCTGCGGATTCCGTTTTTGATGTAACTTCGACCCATGGTTTTCGCCCAACTGACTCCTCGTCGGCCAATGCCGACATTCGGCCTGCTGGCTGACTCGCTCAGCAATGAGCCAGTTACCTGTCGTTCCGGCAACGATGGCGATCTTTGACTGTTGAGCGCCAGGTTGCTGACCTGGCGAACTCACACTGCCTGCCCTAAACGACCTTGAACCTTTTGAAAAGCGGCCCATCGCCCAGTTAGGGTTGTGTGCGATTAAGCCCAAGAACACTGCGGATGGATTCATCGTCATCGAAAGTCCGAACGAACTACATTGCTTATTCGATGCCTAATTTGTCGCTCAGTCAGCCGGCAAGTTGCTTGGATGTAATTGAGCAGCCGTGTCTGCTGACCAATCACTTTCATTGGCAAGAGAATTGCGTTAGATATTGATTACCCGCGCAGCCGTCGTCGATGGAATGGCGCGAACCTTTCGAATGCCACAAAACCGGACGATTTCATTGACCCTACGTTCCAGCTTTGAAGCCAAGGTAATTACCTCGTTTATTGCCGCCGTACTGGTGGTTGTGTCTCTTTCAGCTGCCACATGGAGAGTAGCGCAAGATGCAGCAGAAGCGGTACATTGGGTTGAACACACTCACGAGGTGCTCAATAGTGTTGCGCAAACCAAGGCGGATACGCTCCAGATCGAATTGAGCACACAAAACTTCCGGATTTCCGGAGATCCTGCGCATCTTGCTACGCGCGACAAGACCATTGCGTCTCGGGAAATCGCTCTTCAGCGTATCAGACAACTCGTTGCCGACCATCTCCAGCAGCAGGAACGTTGGTCGCAATTGCGTAAGGTGATTGACCAACGTCTCGCGATTTCCAGACAGATCGAATATTTGCGCAAGACAAAGGGCGCTGAAGCCGCAAATCTTTTCGTGGCATCAGCTCCACTGCAGGAAACACGCGAACGCACATACCGGATATTGCGCGAGATGGAAGCAGAAGAACGGCAACTGCTGGAAATCCGCAATACCGAACAGCAGCATACCAATCAACGCTTGATTACTGCCGGCATGCTGGTTGCACTCTCGTTGTTCGTGCTGCTTGCGGCAAGCTACATCTTGATCAAACGTCAATTGCGAGAAACCGATGCTAGCCGCCGCGCGCTCGCCAATAACGAGGAGAGTCTATCCACGACGCTGCACTCGATCGGCGATGCGGTGCTGGCTACCGACACTGAGGGTCGCGTTTGCCGCATGAATCCAGTCGCCGAGCGGCTCACTGGATGGACGTTTGCCGAAGCTCGCAATCGCCCTATTGAAGAGGTCTTTCGCATCATCAACGAGACGACGCGGGAACTGGCCATCATTCCTGTAACAGCAGCCCTCGAAACCGGAGAAGTCCAGGCCATAGCCAACCATACAGTCCTTATCGCCCGCGACGGTAAAGAATGGCCAATCGCTGACAGTGCAGCCCCCATACGTGACTCGGCGGGAAATCTCACGGGCGTCGTTCTGGTCTTTCGCGACGTAACGACGGAACGAAAAACGGAACAATCGATTCGCGTGCAGAACGACCTTTTGGAACAACGCGTTCACGAGCGCACCATGGAACTTCACGCCAGTGAGGAGCACCTGCGTAGCGTGATCAGTTCGGTTCCCGCGCTGATCGCATACGTCAATTCAGAACAGCGCTACGTCTACGTCAACCAACAGTACCGCGAACGTTTTTCGTCTGACCATACCGACATTGCGGGTTGTTCGGTATGCGAGATACTTGGCTCTGAACGTTACAAGATCGCTGCCCCGCTCATTGAAAAAGCGCTGCAAGGGGAATCACAAAGCTATGACTGGCAACCCTTTCCTGGTGTATGGCAGGTCATCAACTATATGCCGAAGCGTGACGCCACGGATCGAGTGGTTGGCTACTATGTCATGGGTTCCGACATCACCGACCGAAAACACGCCGAAGAAAAGATCCAGACGCTCAATGCAGAGCTTGAGCTACGGGTTCGCGAGTTGGAGCATATCAGCCGCGCACTGAGAACCCTGAGCGCAGGCAACCGTGCCATGTTGCGCGCGACTGATGAACAGGAGCTGCTCGAGAGCATGTGTGAAGCCATTGGGGAGGCCGGCAACTATCACGCGGCATCGGTGTGGTATCGAATTGACGACGAATTCAAGTCACTAAAGCCGATGGCTGAGAGCGGCCATTCCGGCGGCCTTGCCGCACTGAATCAGATGAAAGGCAGCTGGGGTGACAACGAGCACGGGCGGGGTGCGGTTGCTACGGCGATTCGTTCCGGACAAACCAGTGTGGTCCGAAACATTTTCACCGATCCTGGTTATGCGCCATGGCGGAGCTATCTGGCCGGCTATGCCTCTGCCGTCGCCTGCCCTTTACGGGTGGACGGTAAGGTCATTGGAGGCCTCGCCATTTACGCGGCAGAAGCGGATTCATTTGGCGCAGATGAAGCGACGTTGCTGACCGAATCGGCTGACGACTTAGCTTTTGGCATTGCCACCCTACGCGCACGCGCCGAGCAGCAAAGAATTCAGGCGGCCATGCACCGCTTGTCCCGCTTTGATTCTCTCACCGAACTACCCAACGAAACGCAATTCGCTGAATTGCTGACAGAAGCTCTCGAGAATGGCGCACGACACGAGCGCTCCTTCGCCGTACTACAAGCCAATATCGAACGATTGGGTGAAATCAACGATGCCCTCGGCTTCATGCACGGCGATCACGTGCTCCAGGAATTCGGCTTGAGGCTACGAAATGCGGTACCAGCGTCTGCTGCTGTGGCGCGTCTGCGCGGCGACGAGTTTGCCATCCTCCTTCCGGACGGCAGCGCCGACACCGCAATTGCCCTGGTGCATCATCTCAGCGAGGTTTTTACAGAACCGATTCCGATTGCCGATATTCCCCTGGATATTTCGGCCAAGTTTGGGATTGCACTGTTTCCGCAGCATGGATCGACGCCTCATGACCTCTTTCGGCATATGGACATCGCGGCTCACCAAGCCAAAGGCAAAGGCGTCAGTCATCTCATCTTCGATCCAGGCAAAAGCATGAACCAGTCACACCGCCTTACCCTCGCCGGTGAGTTGCGCCACGCCATCGAAGATGGCGACCTTTTGCTCTACCTGCAACCGAAAGTCGAGATGTTAACCGGTCGCGTTTGCGGAACGGAAGGACTAGTCCGTTGGCGCCACGCTGTCCGAGGAATAATTCCCCCCGGCGAATTCATTGATCTAGCTGAACACACCGGTCTCATCAAGCCGCTAACTGAGTGGGTCATCGAGACAGCACTACGCCTGAATCAAACTTGGGAACGTTCGGGCTGCTCTGTGCCAATCGCCGTAAACCTCTCCGCATACAACTTTCGGGATGAAAATCTTCTAAAGACAATCCGTAATCTCTTGACTACATGGGGCACGACCCGAGGTCTGCTGGAAATAGAGATTACCGAAAGCGCGGTGATGGAAGACGCTGAATTCGCCCTTAACGTCTTGCATGGGTTACGGGATGAGGGCATTCCGCTCTGCATCGACGACTTCGGCACCGGGTATTCTTCTCTGAGCTATCTGCAAATGCTTCCGATGGAGTACATCAAGATCGATCAGTCGTTCGTGCGAAACATGTCGACCAGTAGCGATTCGGCTGCAATCGTACGCTCGACAATAGACCTCGCCCATGATCTCGGACGAAAGACAGTGGCCGAAGGCGTTGAAACACAAGCCGACTGGAAGATACTCGCTGAACTCGGCTGCGATGTGGCACAAGGTTACTTCATTGCCAAGCCAATGCCGGCGGAGGAATTTCAGGAATGGATGGCACGATACCGAACCTAAGCTGAAGCGTTATTTGGCATAGGAAACACCAGCCGCATTCTTTCTCCACTAGGATCCGCGCATTTGCCATCCATGCTCAGCATCTCTCGGCGATTCCTTTGGTCATAGCCCGGCGCGATAAAGCCATGCGATTACCGATGCACTTCAAGTGGATCGATCGTCTTCGCCGACCTCGCAGCGCAAGTCTGCTGGCCGTATTCAATGGGCAGCGCTTGCGACCACCAACCTTGCTTGACAACGAAACGATTCCTCTCACAGGATGTGGGCGTGCCCCATAACCGTGAGAAAAACCGTACTGCCTACCTTTGGTGCGTGAATGCTCAAGCTGCGCACTTGGATGACGCGCGCCCCGCGATGCATATCGAGTGGAGCGCTTGGCAACTGCAACGTCAGTAAGCTGGCATGACCCCCAAAGTCGCTTTCGGTTACCGTCGCTAGGCAGCCGTCCGAGCCATTCTCGCACGTGACGGTATCGCGCAATTGCAGTTGCTCCGGACGCAGCATGATCTGCGCGTTGCCAGTGCGTGTGCGATCAAAGATAGGGATCTGCCCCAGTTCACAATTGGCCCAGCCGGACTCAAGGCGGGCCGGAACGATAATGGCATCGCCCAGGAACCGCGCGGCTTCTTCGTCGCTGGGGTACAGGTACAAGTCTCTTGGACGTCCTACCTGAACTAGCTTGCCCTTGCGCATGACCGCGAGTTGGTCGGCAAACGACAGCGCCTCCGACTGATCATGGGTCACCAGAATGGAGGTCACCCCCGTTTCTGCCAGTACCTGCTCCACAACCTTGCGTATCGACGTGCGCAAACCGGTATCAAGTGCCGAGAACGGTTCGTCCAAAAGCATGAGTGTCGGACGCTGGGCCAAGGCTCGGGCCAGAGCCACTCGCTGCTGCTGACCACCGGAGAGCTCATGCGGCCAGCTTTTGAGCATGCGTGCATCGAGCTCCACCAGTTCCATTAGTTCGGCCACGCGTTGAGGCTTTCCGGCATTGTTGTCGGACAAGCCAAAGCCAATATTGGCGGCAATCGACATGTGCGGGAACAATGCACCATCCTGCGGCACATACCCGATCCGGCGCTGGTGCGCGGGGACTGCCGCCGGGGCGTCGAAAAGAACCTTGCCATCGAGCGAAATTCTTCCGCGGTCCGGAAACTCGAACCCGGCAATCATCCGCAGTAGAGTGGTCTTCCCTGAGCCGGATGGACCGACAATTGCGGTACGGCTGCCGGCCTCGACTGACAGATCGATTTTCTCTGCGACGCGGAGCGGGCCGTACGATTTGTCAATGGCGTTCAGTTCAAGCGTACTCATCGGCCGGCGCTCCGTCTGGATTGAGAATCAAGGAGCCAGGTCAGTGGCAGCGAAAGAGCGATCATGATTAGCGCATAAGGGGCTGCTGAAACATAGTCAATTTCACTGCTCAAGGCCCAGAATCCGGTGGCCAGTGTGCGTGTGCCGTTGGGTGCGAGCAACAGGGTCGCGGTCAGTTCATTGGTAATGCCGAGGAAAACCAGCGCCGCGCCTGCCGCCGCACTCGGTGCGGCCAGCCGCATGGTGATCAGCCAGACCGATTGAGTCGGCGTGCGCCCCAGACTGCGTGCGACGTTTTCCAGTTCCACCGGTGCTTGAGCAATGCCAGCGCGCAGGCTGACCAAGGCGCGCGGCAAGAACATCAACAGGTAAGCCAACAGAACCGTGATGGCGGTCTGGTAGATCGGACGCGCAAATTTGACCGTGAGTGTAACCAGTGCCAGCGCCACGACAATGCCCGGCAACGCGCCGGCGACGTAGTTGCAGCCCTCAAGCAGGCGCTGCAACCGTCCCGGAACGCGAATCGATAGCCAGGCCATGGGAATCGCCGCGCAGGTCGTGAGCGCCGCACCTGCGCTTGCAAGAAGCAGCGTCTGCTGTAGTGCCGAAAGAACGCTGGCCCGATCCCAGACCTCGGTTCCGCCGACGATCAACCACTTGCCGAGCGTTATCAACGGAACCCCCAAGGCCAGCGCACTGGTCAGCGCCGCGAGCAGCAGCGCCAAGGCTGTAGTGCTTCGGTTCAGGAGAGAACGTCGTTGCAGGCGTGCGCTGCCCGAACCGACTCGGGCATAGCGAGCCTGGCCGCGCTTGGCGGCCTCGAGCGCCAACATGGCAAGGCAGCTCAACGCCAGAACGCCGGCCAGCATATTGGCCGCCGGGCCGTTGTAGGTGGACTGAAACTGGTCAAAGATGGCGGTGGTGAAGGTATCGAAGCGGATCATGGCATACAGGCCATATTCGGACAGCAAGTGCAGAGCCACCAGCAGGATGCCGCCCCAGATCGCCAGACGCAATTGCGGCAAGACGACGCGAAAGAAAACCGCCCACGGGCGCAGCCCGAGCGAGGCGGCGACATCCTCAATGCCTGGGTCCAGTCGTCGTAGTGCCGCGGCGACCGGCAGATAGAGAAACGGTGAATAGGAAATCACCGACAACAAAACGGCTGCGGCCAAACCATGAATCGACGGCACCAGGCTAACCCAGGCATAGCTGTGCACAAACGCCGGTACCGCCAGGGGGGCGATCGCCAGCAGCGACCAAAGCCTGGCACCAGGTAGATCGGTGCGTTCGGTCAACCAGGCCATAGCCACACCGAAAGCGACGCACAGGGGGACGGTGATGGTCACCAACAATGCGGTGTTGACCAGGAGTTCCCCGACGCGCGGACGGAACACCAGTTCCTGTACAGTGTGCCAGCCGATCTGGATGGCGACTGCCAACACGAACAACAGCGGCAGAAGTGCCAACAGCGACACCAGCATGGCTGCGCCAAACACCGGCCAGGGCAATGGAGCGAGCGCTTGCCGCCGCGGCGCGGCCGCCGTAGCGCTCCTGCGCAAGTCGGACGTCGTGATTGCGACGCTGGAAGATTGTCCCGACGACACTTTAGAGCAGGCCCGCCTGAGTCATCAGGTCGACCACCTTCTTGCCGTTGAGCTTTGCAGCATCAACCGTCGGGGCATCCAGGTCCTTCAGCGGAAGCAACTTCGGGTTCGATTGCGCGTCTTGACCCACCGCGTACTCGAACGAATTTTCGGTTTTCAGGATGGTCTGGCCGCCCTTGCCGGTAACCCATCTTACGAAGGCCTGGGCTTCTTCCATATGCTTGCTGCTGGTTAACACGCCGGCGCCGGAGAGGCTGACGAAAGCCCCCGGATCCTTCCGCTTGAAGTAGAACAGTGCCGTGTTCTGGCTGTTTTCGCCGGTTTTGGATTGATCAACGAAGTAGTAATAATGGTAGATTACCCCGGCCTCAATCTGGCCGGCGTTCACCGCCTTCATCACCGTACTGTTGCCCTTGTACGCAGTGGAGTTGCTTTTCATCGCCTTGAGCCATTCCAGCGTCGCCGCCTCACCCTTGAGCTCAAGTATGGCACTGACGATGGCCTGGAAATCAGCACCGGCAGGCGAGGCGGCCCAGCGACCTTTCCAGTTCGGCCTGGCCAGATCGAGCAGCGACTTGGGCAGGTCGGCCGCCGTCAATTTGTCCTTGTTGTAGACAAGAACGGTCGAACGCGCAGCAATACCGACCCACTTGCCATGGCTTGGACGGTAGGCTGGATCGATTTGCGCCAGGGTTGCCGAAGCAATGGGTGCGAACAGCCCGGCATTGTCGACCAATACCATGGCTGGCGAGTTCTCGGTCAAGAAGACATCGGCAGGCGAAGCCGAACCTTCCTGTACCAATTGATTGCCTAGCTCGCTGTCGCTGCCATTACGTACGACGACCCTGATGCCCGTCTCGCGCGTAAAACCTTCGACCCAGGACCTGGTCAGGCTTTCATGCTGGGCGTTGTAAACCACGATGCCGTCTGCACTTGGTGCGGCATGCGTTACTCCCGCCGCCAGCAACGATGCGAAAAGCAGTACCGGCACGGTGGCCGAAATTTTCCGAAATGGCAACATGAGGTAGTTCCTGTAGGAAGTAAAGGGCACAAAGCGAGCGGCCTGCATAGCCGACACTCATCGTCACTATACACGAATAGGAATCATTCGCATCTATAGGACCGATATTTCGCATTAACGCTACTGGATATTGAGGAACTTCACGGGATGCGAGACAGCAGTCATCACGAATTCGAGTGTTGAGACGGCGGTGTCGGCAAGCGAAAGGTTGCTATCTGAGTTGAGCGCTCGCCCGGCAAGACCGCTCACGGATAGGAACTCGGTCTAGACAGATCTGGGCAATCGGTCCCAAGGGCATCCGCAATACAAATGTGAGCGGTCGTCGGCCACGTAAACACACCGAGCGAAAAATCCCCGCTAAGCCAACCCAACGACCTTGTCGCGAAAAACCGACAGCTACCCGGGCTCGGGTCAAACCACACCCAATTAAGATGTAAATATATTGCATCTATTATTAGATGCAATTAATATATATCTTCTACCGCCCCAGCTCATTCTTGTGGCCATGAGCCTCAACAACTTTTATAGGAGATCTTGCCGTGCACGCTACACGCAAACTGTGGACATGGCTGGCCGTCATCTGCGTTCTGTCCTTTGCCGCTCTAGGCTGGGTCGGAACAGAAATCTATCTGACCGCGCCGCCCATTCCGAAACAAGTCATTAGCACACAAGGCGACGTGCTGTTTTCCGAGGGCCAGGTGCAACTCGGCCAGGAGGCCTGGCTGTCCGCTGGCGGTCAGCAGTTGGGATCAGTCTGGGGGCATGGCAGTTATGTCGCACCCGACTGGTCGGCTGACTGGCTGCACCGCGAGGCTTTGGCCTTGCGCGAAATCCTGGCACAACGCGATTTCGGCAAGAAATTCGAGCAACTGGGCGTCGGCCAACAAGCCGAGCTAAATGGTCTGCTCAAGAACGAAATGCGTCACAACAGCTTCGATGCGAAGAGCGAAACGATCGTCCTTTCAACTGAGCGTACCGAAGCGGTAAAACAGGTTGTACAGCACTACGTGGGTCTGTTCGGTGATGATCCGGCGATGGACAAACTGCGCGAACAGTACGCGATGAACGCCGGTTCTCTGCCCGACCGGAAGGATTTGCAGGCGCTCCCCGCGTTCATCTTCTGGTCTTCCTGGTCCGCAGCCACCGACCGGCCGGGTGAAAGTGATCTGAGCTACACCAGCAATTGGCCGCATGACGCCCTGGTCGGGAATACGCCGACCACCGGCGCCGGAATCTGGTCGATCGCCAGCGTCATCCTGATGATCGCGGCGATTGCCGGGATGATCTTCTACCATTCGATCAGCAAGGAAGAAGGCGACCCGGTTCCGCCCAAGGCCGATCCCTTGTTCAACCTGAAGCCGACGCCGTCGATGAAGGCCACGAAGAAGTATTTCTATGTGGTGATCGGCCTGATCCTGGTGCAAGTCGGCATGGGAGCGATCACGGCGCATTACGCGGTCGAAGGGCACAGCTTCTTTGGCTATCCGCTGGCGCAGATCCTGCCCTTCACCGTGAGCCGCACCATCCATACGCAGTTCGCCGTCCTGTGGATCGCGACGGCCTGGCTGGCTACCGGCCTGTACATTGCGCCGGCGATTTCGGGACACGAACCACGATTCCAGAAACTGGGCGTCGATGTCCTGTTCTACGCGTTGCTGGTGATCGTTGTCGGTTCGACGGCGTTTGGCTGGATCGGCTCGTTGCAGCATCTGGGCAACAGCTTCAGTTTCTGGATCGGTAACCAGGGGCTGGAATTCACCAGCATGGGGCGCATTTGGCAAATCCTGCTGTTCGTCGGGCTCTTGTTCTGGGTTCTGCTGCTGGGGCGCGGGTTGATGCCGGCATTGAAGACGCCATCTGAAAGCCGCGGCCTGATTGCCATGGTCTTCCTGGCGGCGCTGTGCATCGGCGGTTTCTACGCGACTTCGCTGACCTGGGGCCCGCATACTCACTACTCGATGATCGAGTATTGGCGTTGGTGGCTGGTGCACCTGTGGGTCGAAGGCTTCTTCGAAGTATTCGCGACGGCCGTCATCGCCCTGTTGTTCACGCGCCTTGGCTTGATCCGTGCGAGTACCGCGAATAGCGCCATCGTGCTCGAAACGATCGTGTTCCTGTTCGGCGGCATCCTCGGCACGCTGCACCACCTCTATTTCACCGGAACACCGACTTTCGTGATCGCCATCGGCGCCATGTTCTCGGCGCTGGAGGTGGTCCCGCTGGCGATGATCGGCGTCGAGGCTTATCGCAACTTCCAGCGTTCGAAGTCGGCGCCCTGGGTGCAGGCGTACAAATGGCCGATTCTGTGCTTCATCGCGGTGGGCTTCTGGAACGTCGTCGGCGCCGGCTTGCTCGGCTTTTCGATCAACACGCCGATTGCGCTGTACTACATGCAGGGACTCAACATGACGGCAGCGCATGGTCATGCCGCGCTGTTCGGCGTCTATGGCATGCTCGGCATCGGTTTGTTGTTGTTCTGCCTGCGCGGCCTGTCCGAACGATCGGCGTGGTCCGACCGCCTGCTGCAAACGATGTTCTGGTCGCTCAACATCGGACTGGCGATGATGGTCTTCATCTCGCTGGTTCCCGCCGGCATCTACCAGGCCTGGGCCAGTATCAGCCAGGGAATGTGGTTCGCGCGCTCGCCCGAAGTCGTCCATTCGCAGCTGATGGAAACCTTGGTCTGGATGCGGATTCCCGGCGATGTCGTGTTCTCGGTAGGCGTTGTTTTCCTGGCCTTGTTTGCGCTGCGCCTGTTGCGTAGCAGGAAAACCCAGCCCCTGATCAACCCGGTCGCCAGCACCGAAAAGGCTTGATCGATCGCATTTGAATGCGGCCGGGAATCATTCGATCCCGGCCGCATCGTCATTCGCCCCCACTCGCCGATGGCATCTATCTGTGCACGATTGCGATTGGCGAGCGCCTACACCGCCAGATGCGCTTCAAGAACTACGAACATCTCACGTTCTTCAAAACGCACATGGGACATCAAAAGTTCGGCGAAACACAGCAATGTCGCGGCGTCAGCGTGCTCCAATTGAAGGGCGAGGCGGCGCAGTTCCCCGTGATCATACTGAAGCCGCTTTACGAGTCTGTCTTCACCGGCCTTAACCAGCAACGGCAACAAGCTGTCTTCCTCGATGACAAAGTGGGGATCGAGCGCCGAGAAAAAAGCTGCAAGGCAGGCCACCGCTGTCGTTTCAACTTTTGTTTGGTCGCCCGACATTGCGGCGCGTTTGGCTTTGAGTGCCAACTGCAATGCACTGTGGTGCTCGCGCGAAAGGTCTTGCAGTTTTGGATGTCGCTTCATATTGACCGATTCAACTTCAACAATTCATGCACACGAAACACTCGAAACGATGGCAGAATCATCTTCCAAAGTTGGCCAGGGGCTTGCCGACCCGGACCTAGTTGGTCAGATTTTTCTGCGGTACGCTGTCTTTCCAGCGAATGGCCATCAAGTGCTCCTGCGGCTTTTCCAGGAGGTCGGCGAGCGTGTAACCGTCGAGCACCAAGAACATGGCATTCAAGGCTTCGCCTAGAATGCCACGCAAACGACAAGCCGACAGAATCCTGCACGATGAATTGCCGCTGAAACACTCGACCATCGCGATGTCGCCTTCGGTTTGCCGAATCACCTCGCCCAGTACGATTTCCTTCGGCGCTCGCGCCAAACGCATCCCACCGCCTTTGCCGCGAACTGTCTCGAGGTATCCGCCGCGTCCGAGCTGATGCACTACTTTCATCAGGTGGTTTTCAGAAATCTCGTGCGCCGCAGCAATCTCTGAAATGGTCGCCAGGCGGTCCGATTGAACCCCCAGATACATCAGCACGCGCAGGCTGTAGTCGGAAAATGAGCTTAGTCTCATGGCTGTTCTTTAAGATGTATTTATATTATTGCTTATTCGGCAAAGGATTGATAGCATGTAGATGCAATTCATTTGAATCTTATTGCAAGACTCACGCGCAATCCACCAGAATCGGACGTCACGAGAGCTATGCGCCATCAGCCAGTGCCCAGAAAAGTCATCCCCATCAAGCCGATCTTCGATCCGGAGGCCAAGGTCTATCCGCGTACGATCAAAGGCGCCTTCACCCGCTGGCGCTGGATTTTCGTCTGGCTGACCCAGCTTGTTTTCTATGGCCTGTGTTGGTTGCCCTGGCACGGCCGGCAGGCCATCCTGCTTGATATCGATCAGCGCAAGTTTTACTTCTTCGACTTGGTGCTGTGGCCGCAAGACACGATCTATCTTGTCCCGCTGATGGTCTTGGGTGCGCTCGCGCTATTTCTGTTCACGGCCGTCGCCGGCCGCCTGTGGTGCGGCTATACCTGCCCGCAAACCGTCTATACGGAAATCTTCCTATGGTTCGAGAAGGTCATCGAAGGCGAACGGCCGCAACGCATCAAGCTCGACGCGGCGCCGTGGACGCCGCGAAAATTGGCAATAAAAACGGCCAAGCATGCGACCTGGATGATCTTTTCGCTGTGGACAGGATTTACCTTTGTCGGCTATTTCACGCCGATTCACGATCTGGCGCGCGACATTTTTTCATTGTCACCGGGCGCCTGGTCGTCGTTCTGGGTCGGTTTTTACGCTCTGGCCACCTACGGCAACGCCGGCTTCCTGCGCGAACAGATGTGTCGCCAGATCTGCCCCTACGCCCGCTTCCAGTTCGTCATGTTCGACCCCGATACACTGATCATCGCCTACGACGTCGAGCGCGGCGAATCGCGCGGAGCACGCGCCAAGGCGGTCGACCACCCCGCGCAAGGCTTGGGCGACTGTGTCGATTGCGGCATTTGCGTCCAGGTCTGTCCGACCGGAATCGACATTCGCGACGGCTTGCAGAACGAGTGCATTGGCTGCGCCGCGTGTATCGACGCCTGCGATCAGGTGATGGACAAGATGGACTACCCGCGCGGGTTGATCCGTTATTCGACGCAGAACGCCGTCAGCAAGCGCTACGGTCCGATGGATATCGTACGCCGCGCTTTCCGGCCACGAGTAATCATTTACAGCGCGGTTCTCTTTCTGCTCACGGCGGCAACGGCCTGGTCTCTGGCGACGCGCATCCCCTTGAAGGTCAACATATTGAAGGATCACGGCACGCTGTCGCGCGAAGCCGACGACGGCAGCATCGACAACATCTACGAGTTGAAGATCATGAACACCGGCGACCGGACGCGAACCTTCCGTCTCAGCATCGCCGGAATCGACGGCATCCGCCTCGAAAACGATCGGCCGATCACCGTAAGGGGCGGCGAAATGGGTAGTCAGACCATCGTGCTCAGCGCCGATCCCGGCGCAGCCAAGGCCGGCGCGAACCCAATCGAATTCAAGGTCGAAGATGTCGGCGACGCGACCGTTGCGGTGACCGAGCAGTCGAAATTCTGGATGCCTTGACGGCAAGGCGATACAAAAAGGAGTTCAAATGAACCAATTACCCCTAGTTCGACCGCCATCAGCGATCGAACCCGCGAATCAAGCCACTTTCGCACTTTGGAATCTGGGTTTTCGCCCGTTCTACTTGTTGGCGAGCGTGTTCAGCGCGATTAGCGTAATCCTCTGGGTCGCGCAGTTTTCGGGATTCCTGCCCGCCGCCTATCTCTCGGGAGCATCGTGGCACGGCCATGAAATGCTGTTCGGCTACGCAATGGCGATCATTGCAGGTTTCCTGCCGACTGCGGTACGGGCGTGGACCAACCAAGCCACGCCCAGCGGCGTACCCTTGATGGCCTTGGCAGCGCTCTGGATCGCCGGCAGAGTCCTGGTATTGACGCCGCTGGCGATGACCGCGGCGGTGATCAATGCCGCGTTTCCACTCGCCGTCGCAGTGGCCATCAGTATTCCGTTGTGGAAAGCGCGAAACACGCGCAACTATTTTTTCGTCGGTCTGCTGGTATTGATGGGCGGACTGATTTTTGCCGTGCACATGGCTTTGCAGGGACGCTTCGACCTATCGCCGCGCCTTGGCTTGCAACTGGCACTGGATCTGGTCCTCTTCATCATGGTGGTGATGGGAGGCCGCGTGATCCCGATGTTTACCAATAACGGCATCCCCGGCACCAACGCCACGCGCCATCCGCTGGTGGAAAAAGCGGCGTTGGGATCGGTGATGCTGTTGTTCGTATCCGCTCTACTGCAATGGTCGCCGCCCATCGTCGCCATGATTGCGCTCGTCAGTGCGCTGGCAAATGGCTGGCGCTTGTTTCTGTGGAAACCGTGGCGCACCCTGGCTACACCACTGGTGTGGATACTTCATGCCGCCTATGCCTGGATCGTCGTCTATCTCATCTTGCGCGGCCTGACGGCTCTGGGTTTCCTGACGGGTTCCTATGCCGCCCACGCACTCACGGTCGGCGCCATTGGCGGCCTGACCCTAGGCATGATGACCCGGACGGCGCGCGGTCATACCGGGCGGCTGCTGATTGCCGACGGTTTCGAAATCACGGCGTTCGTGCTGATCCAGGCGGCAGCGATCATTCGCGTCTTCGGCGGAATCGCATCGCCAGGACTGTACCTGGTGAGTATTGAACTGTCTGGGCTGCTTTGGGCCGCTGCGTTCGGTCTTTATGCGGTGCGTTACTGGCCCGTTCTGACGCGTCCCCGGTTGGACGGCAAGCCGGGATGAGAAAGGCTTTCCGTGCCTATTGTTCGTGCTCTAGGGCAGTCGGTCAGGTCAGGAATTTTTGCATCTCAGTTAGGCGGTTTATCTTATGTCAATTATAGGGAAGCAGGCCGAGTCCACAATGGTCGAGGCAGAACCGGACGCAATCTACGAGATTGAGTTGTGCAACGGCGAACGCCGTCGTTGGCGCTACTGTGGGGCAGTATCGCAGTCACAGATTTGGTGGCGTGATATGGAAACAGGACGCGAATTCAACGAAACCAGCGTGATGTATGCCTGGACGATTATTCGAAAAGAAGAACCCTCGACGAAACCCGGGACGGAAGAAAGATCATGACCTTGAGCGCGCAATTCGACACCCATCGCCTGATCACAGAATAAATTGCAGACGCCATCATTTACAGCGATGCGGAAGGAGTCATTCGCTTCTGGAATGCCGCCGCTGTGGGGATTTTTGGCCACACAAAAGACGAGGCCATAGGGCAAAGCCTCGACCTGATTATTCCCGAGCGACTGCGTGCCGCCCACTGGGCGGGCTTCAACCGCGCGATGGCGAATGGCATGACGCAACATGCTGGACGAGCGACGCTTACCCGCGCGCTGAAACGCGATGGAGGGGGCATCTTTGTCGAGATGAGTTTCGCGATCATTACAGATGGGGGCGGTGAAGCCACGGGGTCTATAGCGATGGCTCGTGATGTAACGAAGCGCCACTTGGCTGAGAAGATTTTTCGGGAAAGTACCGCTACCGGCCCCCAAGGGCAGTAATCGAAAGCAATTGACTGAAGTAAGGAAAAACGATGGCAAAGCCGTTTCCATTGAACCCCAAACATCCCGAACGAATTTGCTGGGGGTGTGACAAGTATTGTTCGGTTGACTCACTCAATTGTGGGAACGGCTCGGGTCGCACTCAGCATCCGGCGGAACTGATTGGTGAAGATTGGTATAAGCACGGAGATTGGGGTATCGAATACCCTGCGGATCAGGAATCGGAATAGCCTGCAGATGATTCATGTCGATATATGACAGTTTTTTGCCGCTATATCGTGATTGCTCCGCGTCCGAACTCGATCACACGGTCCTCTACGCGGACTTTGCCATCGACGCTTATTGACAGCTGCAGCAGGCATGGCCGACCAGGCGTCGTCCGCAAGACCTACTCGCTCGAATGAATCATATCGGCGGGCACGACCCATTCCTCGAAGAGAGCGTTGGGTTTGGGCGCCCCAGAGACAGTCAGCCGCAACGTCGATGCTGCCCATCGAGTCGGTTTCCGAACGCTTCATGGCGAGGCGTCCCTATCTCTGGGCGTGCAGCGCTGAATTGAGCTGGTCCACAATCTCCGACCAGTCCGAGTCGTCCTGAATTGCCTCGCGCAAAAAAGCGGCTTGCGTGGGCGTCCAGAATGCCGCGTCGGACAAACGAATTCCCCCCGGCAACGACCTGTAGGTTGTGATGAAGTGCGCGATGGCTGCTGCGTCGCTGTCTTGGCCGAGTTGAGAAAACAGGTGACTCATCGTGTGCGTGTGCTGTTCCATCGCCGACTCCTTGCCGGTCTACGGCAGTATTGGAGTTGCTGCCAAGCCGGTAGTAGAAACATAATCTTGCGACCAAAGCTCGCGGGTGGCGCCGAAAAATTCGATCGCCCGTGCGAGACTAACAATCCTGGGCGACCGGGTCTGTGCGCTGCCGAACGCAAAACGCTATGCAGCGCATGTCGCCACAATGTCAAGCGAACGCAAGCGCAACGCCGGATCGTAAATGTCACAAACGAGCATCAGTTCATCCGCGGCCGTGCTGTGCAGAAGCTCCGTCAGGCCCCGGCGTACGCTGTCCGGGCTGCCGATCACGGCGGCACCGAGAAAGTCGCCGATGGCGTCGCGCTCGTGCGGGTCAAGGCGCGACATGTAGCCTTCAACCGGCGGCGGAAAGCGGCCGCGGTCTCCCCGCAAAATGCCGAGGACACGCTGGTAAGTGCTACTGGCCAGGAATTGCGCCTCGTCATCGCTCGGCGCAGCGATCAGCGGAACGCCGATCATCACGTACGGTCGAGCCAGCGCGGCAGATGGACGGAACTCATGCCGGTACAGATCAACAGCCTGCTGCAGCAAGCGCGGCGCGAAGTGTGCGGCGAACGCATAGGGCAGGCCCCGCTCGGCGGCCAATCGGGCAGAGAACAGGCTCGAACCGAGCAGCCAGATCGGCACCTTGGTGCCGGCACCCGGCATGGCAACGACGGCTTGCCCCGCCAGCGGCGGCCCCAGCAATTGCTGAAGATCGGCGACATCGCGCGGGAAATCGGCCTCGGTCTCGACGCGATCCCGGCGCAGCGCCCGCATGGTGACCCGATCCGTACCCGGCGCCCTTCCCAGGCCCAGGTCGATACGGTCGGGGTACAGCTCGGCAAGTGTGCCGAACGCCTCGGCAACGACCAGCGGCGCGTGGTTGGGGAGCATGATCCCGCCGGAACCCACACGAATTCGTCGGGTTCCGGCAGCGATATAACCGACCAGAACGGCGGTCGCCGAGCTGGCGATTCCAGGCAAGTTGTGGTGTTCCGCCAGCCAGTAGCGCGTAAAGCCCAGGGTTTCGGCGTGCTGTGCGGTCTTCAGGGAGGTGGCCAGTGCTTCGGCCACGGAGCCGTCTTCCCGGACGGAAACGAGATCGAGCATGGAAAGTGGGGTGTCGCGCAGCGTCCTCATCGGTTGGGTCTGTGCTCAAAATTAGCGGTCACGTCTCGTTTCCAGGCTTATCGGTGCAAACCGGCAGTCGCCAGCGCGGCCGAACGAAATGGCAGGTATAGCCATCGGGGATGCGCTGAAGGTAATCCTGGTGCTCGGCTTCGGCCGGCCAAAAGTCGCCGGCGGGAAGGAGCTCGGTGACGACCTTGCCGGGCCACAGACCCGAGGCATCGACGTCGGCGATCGTGTCTTCGGCCACCCGCTTCTGCTCGTCGCTGGTATAGATGATCACCGATCGATAACTGGGTCCAGCGTCGTTGCCCTGACGATTAGGTGTGCTCGGGTCATGAATCTGGAAGAAGAACTCAAGGATCTGCCGATAACTGACACGGGCAGGATCAAAGACGATCTCAACGGCTTCCGCATGGGTTCCGTGGTTGCGATAGGTCGCATTGGGTACATTGCCGCCCGCATAGCCGACCCGCGTCGACAGGACGCCGTCGACACCGCGAATCAGCTCCTGCACTCCCCAGAAGCAACCGCCGGCAAGCACTGCGCGTTCGTCGCTCATGGCATGACCTGCGCTTGGTTCAGGTAGGCTGCATAGCCCTCCGCCGCCATCGCGTCGCGATGAATGAAGCGCAGCGAAGCTGAGTTGATGCAGTAGCGTAGTCCGCCGCGGTCACTTGGCCCGTCGGGGAAAACGTGCCCAAGATGGCTGTCCGCATGGGTCGAGCGTACTTCGATGCGGGCCATGCCGTGGGTGGTGTCGCGCAGTTCATTGACATGGGCCGGGTCTATGGGCCTGGTAAAACTGGGCCAGCCGCATCCCGACTCGAATTTGTCGGCTGAGGCGAACAACGGCTCGCCCGACACCACATCGACATAGATACCCGGTTCGTGGGTATGCAGATAGCTCCCGGTTCCGGGATGTTCAGTTCCGTTTTGCTGCGTGACGCGATACTGCTCGGGCGAGAGCGCCAATATGGCTTCGTGGGTCTTGCTGAATTTGCGCATTGCCTACTCCTCGTGGCAAACGGTACCAGGTAGACATCCAGCCGATTGGCCAGAAAGGACGGTAACGTTGACCTAGTAGACGCCGGCCTTCCGCGAAGGTTCTTCGCCCGGCTCGTCGGCCTCTCGGTTATTGGCTCGATTGTGTACCTACGGCTGCAGTGAACTGTTCACACGCCATGGACATGACGATACGGGCCTTACCTCAACGCCACGCTCTCCCTGCGGGGCGATTTCATCGAAAACTCTCGGTGTTTCGTTGAATGCGTGCTTCATCCGAACACTGCGCAGATCTATTCGTCACCGTGCCGACGGAACATCTAAAGAGCAGCCCGAATCCACAGCTATGGTAGGCACTGTCGTCGTAGAAGCGGAAACTCCGAAGCGACCTGAATCTCTCCGCTCAGTGCTCCCTCAATGCAACCGCTCTTGGCGATGATTGGATGGCTGAAATTTGTCGCTCAACGGCCGCCCAAGTTGCGATTCCCCAATGACCGCTGAAGCCGAAAATCTGCCACAAACGTCGTCCCCCTCGATTCTTTGAAGCGCAATCTTCTCGGAGATGAAAAACAAAAAGCCAACCGTAATCCGGCTGGCTTTTACTTGGAAGCATATCCTTGCCGCTCGATTTTGGAAGCATATCGTTGCCACATTGCGTCCAATTTATTCCAAAAACCCGTGCGTCTCTCTATCAGTCGGAATCATATCTTTGCCATCACCCCATTTCGGAAGGATAAACTTGCCGAGAATCCATTTACACAAAACACATGCGCCCCCGCGCTGAGCACAGGCTAGCTGCTTTCGGCAGCGATACGAGGTACATCGACATCGTCGTTCGTCGGCATATCAACCCACATTTCTAGAATATTAAAAAATTCCTTAATCTCTTTGCATCATCTTCTCGAACCGAAACGCTTCGTCATGTCCGGGAAAATCTTCGGAACAGGGATGGTTTGGATCTGAGTGATATTTGTTGAAAAACTCGATTATTTTGAATCCACATTTATTGACGTAAAAATGGATGTTTCTCTTTTCAAAGTATGGCGTGTAAGTCTGCCAAGTTTTTGTTTCCGGATATCGCTTTTCAATAGCAAACCATGCTTTATTCCCTAAGCCGCGACCATGCTCCCTTGCTCTTATAAAAAACAGGTCGAGAGAATTATTCTGAGTCTGCTCGTCGATGATTAACACAGCACCACCTACCTTTTGGCCATCGCACAGAATTCGCAGAACGACGCTACCTCGTGCATTCATAGAACTGTCCAGATCGTTTTCCGAAGGGATTGGCCCGTCTGGTAAGGATCCGAATTCATCCACCACTGCTAGGGCGAAGGATTCTTGAAGTTCCTTCTTGAAGGTTGGTATATCGTAGGCGTCAGCCATTTCTAAAGTGATTTTCTTATCGGCCATGGCATCGTCTCAATTTTGGTTGCCTAAATTCGGAACTGGTGATTTCACGTCACTTTTTCTTGCTCTGTCGAGCACTTTTTGGGAGAAGGACGTACTCCTCAATTCTGGGGGGACACCGCACTGACGCTTATCGTGACATTGACGACTGAGCCCTCCTCGACGAAGCTGTAAACTGCGGTCGTATCCTGCTCGCCAGTCGTTATCACCGCGAAGGTACGGTCAGCATTCGGATAATTGAGATTATGGTCTATCCACGTTCCGGAGTTTAGGTAGCATTTGCCATTGCCAATGTCCCGATAGGACGGCACATGGGTATGCCCGAACACAACCACGTCCACTTTTTCAGCGGGATTTTCGAGATACTGCGCCTTGGCCTGCTTGAAAAATGACTCAAACGCAAGGGCCCCCGTGACGGCCTCAATGAAGCTGTCGGGAACCTTGACTTGATTAAGCGTCTGACGCCCGGCCCAGGTACGTTGAATATTTCGGAACAGCAGCGGCGCTGAAATCGTTCCGTCCGCCTGCTGCGCCGGATAGAAATCAAGATAACTGTAGGCATCGTGAAATCCGCAGATGCGCATATTGAATATCTTTTCGGAAAGGCTCTCGTAGGGCGTCATCCGCGTCGATATTTTTTTCAGCGTCGCATAATACAAATAGGCGCCATACTGATCCGTGTTGTTTATATCGGGTATGTTTGTCACCTCGGGCAGACTTTTTGCAGCGCTCGGACGCCCCTCAAGCACCCAGGTTGCGGCATAGCGGGCGTAAAAATAGCCGGCAGGCAGGATCGTATTTTCATTTCCGCACAGTTGTGCGTTGGAGAGAGTGTCGGGCGCGGAAAACATATCGTAGCGGTGGCCATGCTCGATGACGATTTCATTGCGGTCGCCGGTATAGTAGGCGCCAAGCCCTTTGACATCCCTCGCCTGAAGCAACCCAGGGAGCGCTTCCTGCAAAACATCTGCCGCCAAGGTCAGATCATGATTTCCGGGAACGTAAACCAGCTTTATTCCACTGGCAATCACATTGTTTAGTTCATTGAAAACGCCCTGATTATTGGCGATCACACTCTTGTAAAACAGAGATTGATCCGTATAGACGGGATAATAAACAGGCAAATACCACTCATCCAGAAAATCACCGGCAATCACCAGTTCTCGTACATCGCTGGTGTTTTGCAGGCATTGCAAAAACCTAATAAGCAGAGGACGGTTTTTTAGGTTTTCGGTGTACTTGTCGTCTATGCCGAGGTGAAGATCGCTTATGACGACGATCTTGTTCCTGGCGTTACCCGCAGGCCACAAAGGCGTAGCGCTAGGGTCCGACGATGCGAAGTCGCCCCCCGCGCCGCCCGAGCATCCGGGAATGCCCAGCCCCGCAAGACACATCCCCGCGCCCGCGCCCAGCGTTCTAATAAAATCTCTTCGAGAAAAATTCATGTCAGGCCTCTGGCAGCCCCATGCTGCCTCGTAAATTGGGTCAAAATTCCGCGCAAATATACACTCTCTCGTTGTAGGGCGGCTTATCAGCTTGATGCTCTATGCGTACAATCGGCCAGGAGCTGCTGGTCAAGAATGCGCTCCAAAGCAGTCGTTCCCCGGAAAATTTGGCCGACAGAGGCTCTGTCCGAGCGGGCAGCATTCACAGTCCTTGGGGACTGTGGCGCAACACCGCTCACCAATCCCTCGGAGCCCCACGAAAAGCGGACTAGCTCACCCCGGTTACTTCAGCGGCTCTTTTCTCCCCACCTCGACCCCGGCAATTTTCTCCATGGGGATGATAACCGCCGCAAGATGCTGCTCGCTGTGCCCCAAACCTCGCGCTTCCACGTAGATCTGCTGCGCCAGCGCTGGTAGTAATAGCCTCACACCATTCTCCCTGGCCGTCCGGATGGCGCACTCGAGGTCCTTGACCATTCCGTTGACCGTATAGGCTGCGTCGAAATTACGAGGCAGAATGGCCTCGGGTACGGCTCGGTCGAGAGCACGGCACTGTCCCGAGCTGAGATGCAACACCTCGAACAGCATCTGCGGGTCGAGGCCGAGCTTCGTTCCGAGCACCATGGCCTCTGCCACCAGGACGTGTGCGGTTCCGGTGAGGATCTGGTTGCAGATCTTGGTTGAGCAGCCCGCTCCCACCGGCCCCATATGGAAAATGTTTTTCCCGAATACCTCAAGGACCGAGCGGGCCTTATTCAGTGCCGCCGTATCGGCGCCCACCATGACACTGAGCGTCCCACTCTCCGCGCCCTGCGGCCCGCCGCTGACAGGCGCGTCGATGAAGGAAACCCCTATGGCGCTGAGTGCTTCCTCAATTTTTCTACTGGTCATCGGATAAATCGTGCTCGTATCGATGAAAACCTGACCTGCGCGCGCCCCCTCGATCGCTCCCTCCGGCCCGAGGTAGATTTGTTCGACCTGTTCGGGTGTCAGAACGCAGGAAACAAGGATATCCACCGAACGTGCAACCTCCGCAGGTGACGATGCGGGCCGAGCCCCTAGGGCGACCAAGCGGTCGACGGGCCCCCTGCTTCGGTTGTGCGCTACCACCGAGTGTCCTGCCTTGATGAGGTTGTGTGCCATGGGGAACCCCATGCGTCCCAGACCGATAAATCCTACTTGCATATTTATTACCTCCTCGTTTTTATCAATATCAGGCTGCATATCTTTCTGAGCGGCCTACTCTGGAGCAGTGCAGATGGGACCGCAGCATCAATACAAGTGGAACGATCAGGGCGGCGGTCGCCGCCGAGGCCAGGACGCCGGTCGTCTGGCTGGTGTGATCGGCGAGCGCACCGTAGAGTATCGGCGCAATACCTCCCGAGCCGATCACGCTCGTATAGAAGAGCGCGAAGGCCCGGCCCGTATCGCCATCTGAAAGCTCCGGCACGGAGCCGTAGAGTACCGAAGAGGTGCCGTTGAGTACGATACCGAGTAACGGCAACAGGATGAGCGTTGGCGTCAGCGGCGTGACCAGCGTTGCCGCGATCAGCAGGGCTGTCGCAGCTTCCGTCATCATGACGCTCCTGACAACCCCCAGGCACTCGCCGAGCCTGCCGCAGCTCGCCTTGCCGAAGGCTCCGCCGATGAACAGCAGGGCGAGTGCGATGCCGACCGTCGGCAAGTCTCCGCCCCGACCACGGATAAGAAAGGGCAGAAACAGCAAATACCCCATGCGGGTCGCCGTATCGAGTGCACCTATCGTCATCAGAATGCCGAAGCCGTTGCGGCCGCGCCCGGCGGTGGCCGCTCCCGTGGCATTCCTGATGACGGCAGCCGCCGGCGGCAGCGATACCAGAGCGACGGCCAGAGTAATCCCCAACACGGCCATCAGGCCCAACACCGATTGCCACGCGAGGATCGGCAATAGCACGGCAATGAGCGTCGGCAGCACGGCTTTTCCGAGGTCGCCCGAAAAATTGTAGATGCCGAGCGGACGTCGCGACGCCGTGCCATAACTGTTGGTGACGAGCATCGAGCCCCGTGGGTGCTGGATGCTCGATCCGATGCCGGCTACGACGAGGCCGACGCAAAGCCCCGAAAAACCGAACGGCAGCGCCATGATCAACAAGCCAGCCGCGGCGACGACGGTCGACAGGATCAGTGCTGTTCGCGGTGACAAGCCGCTCAGGAGACGGTCGGCCGGAAGCTGGAAGCCCCCCATCGTCGCGTAATACAGGGCGCGAACGGCGGCCAGCGCCGCATAAGAAAGGCTAAATTGCGCCTGCCATGCGGGCAGGAAGGCATAGAGACCATCGGTGTAGCCGTCATGAAGCGCGTGAGTGAGGCAAGCACCTACCAGGCTGCGTTTTTGTGTGCTCCATCGATTTCTTGGTTCCATTATTGGCTGGGCTAGCGGAAACGTGAGGTGGGTTATTCGGTTGTAGCGTTTTTCAAACGAATCGTACATGTGTGAGCAATTATCGACTAGTATGCTTTTAGTCACGCATAACGTTACTTTTACTCACGAGTTAAAATGCGCCGCCTTCCCCCTTTAAACGCCCTTCGCATCTTCGAGGTCGCTGCTCGGACAGGCAGCTATGCCGAAGCAGGAGCCGAACTTGGTCTAACCCATGGCGCAGTGAGCCGGCAAATCGCTGCGCTCGAAAGCTGGCTAGGGCAGAGGCTCTTCACGAGAGACGGCCGCTGCATGGTCGCGACGCCAATGGCGAAGATATTCGCCGCAGAGGTCGGCCTTTCGTTCGATCGCCTGGCTGTTGCGGCGGAAGCTTGCGGCCGACCTGGCGCGCGACGCATCTTGCGTGTAAGCGCTCCGACTAGCCTCGCGATGCGCTGGCTGATTCCACGGCTCAATCGCTACCACGCAGATCATCCGCACGTCGAAGTCGCGGTTACGACGGTTTCGTGTGTGCTCGAGGAATTGCGCGGTGGCGTCGACTTGGCGATTCGGCGCGGTGTCGCTCGAGCGGATGTATGGCCGCAGCACCGCATCGTTCCATTGCTGGATGACGTGGACACGCTGATCATGAGCCCCGCGCTATTCGCGCATCGGCCGATCCTGAAGCCGGCTGACATCGAGGGCCATACGCTGTTTGCGAGCGAAACTCGCGCCGGCGATTGGGCGAACTGGCTCGAGGCGGCCGGACTCCAACATCTTGCCGGACTCCCCCGTCAGATATTTGATCACTTTTTCGTGGCGCGCCAAGCCGTGGAAGACGGGCTCGGCATCGGGATCGGCCCGCTGCCGATGCTGGATATCGACATTGCCAGCGGAAGGCTGATGACGCCGCTGCCGGACATCCGGGTTCCGCAAACGGGTTATGTCGCGATAATCCCACGTCAGGCCGAAGCCGGAAATCTGGTTGCCGGCTTCGTCGACTGGCTTGTTGGAGAGGCGCGCGGACCGGTTCCCTAACTGAATTAGCAACCCGTAGTCGAAAGTCCGCTTTTCCAATGCCTGATCGACCGCAAAGTGTCGAAAATACTCGGTGATGTCAGGCAACTTTCGGGGTGCGAAATTTCACTGACTGCTTTCCGGAGATGAAATCGAAGAGGTAGCGGTCGTGTCGCGACCCTGAGCTGTCATCATCATTTGCGGTAAAGCTAGCTGCGCTGGTGCCGCCAAAAACATTCTGAATTCGCATGTTCTGGCATCTACGTGTCTCGCCTCATCGACTTGACGTAGCGATCGCCGATGCGATGAAAAGTCTTCCAGGGCAGAAAGCCCATGAGTTGGGCGAACAACGTCTTGCCGAGGTTCATCGGCGTCTCCGTCGAAAGCAAAGCCAGAAGACTTCCTCATCGGCAATTCACCGTTCAAATCGGAGATACACAAAAATTCTCCGAATGCCGCACCAGTTCTTGGTTTCAAGCTCATGGGTATCGTTTTAACAGGACACTACTGATTCTAAGGATTATTTTACAAATCTTTCGTGTTTGGCTTAGTCTTTTCCTTCTTCGTGCCGAAAACAATCATGGATTGAGTAAGCTTCCCCGCATATTTCATCACCATCAAATGCGTGCCATCCCGGCGCATCCAAGTGCTGGTGACGTTTTCTGCGTGAGCGCCGAACCCATTTGACACGATTTCCCTGTCAATAATGGTGGGTTTTCCGTACTTTTCCTCCAAAGCTTCCATTACCGTACTATACAGGTTCACAGAAATGGTCATGGAGATGTCGGCCAGTGCGCCATCTTGCTGCGTTGTTGTTGATACGTCTGCCATCGCCCCGGCAATCGTTGTAACCCCCATGCAAGACGTGTGATCCTTATAATCACGACAAGACATCTCAAAGCGATCAGGGATATTCTTTCGCTCCCATTCGCACATATCCTTTGCCCCTGCGCATCCCATTGGGAGCACTTGCCTAATTTTCTCAATAGGTACCTGACTACCAACAAGCAACCCCTTGAATTCAAGGGGCACGGTGGAAACTTCCTCCGCCTCAACAGGGGCTGGTTTCGTGATTTGACTGGCAGGCTTCGCCGGCTTTGCCGCATGTGCACCGCATACAACACCAACAGAAAGAAGCGTTGCAACGATGATTTTTCTGATGCTTTTGGTCATGGTAGTCCCTTTATTGGCTGGTTCATGGAACCGGCGACGGTCCGTTGATGGCCGGGAGTGTGAGGTCAGCAACGGCGGCTTTGGAGCATTCTACTCGCGGAGCCTCGGTTTCGCTGACCGGCCACTTTGTGAAAAGCTGACGGACCGAAATGGGTCGGGTGTGAGAGTTCGCCGAATGGGTAAGCGGACCTTCTGCGTGATTTCCACCTGAACGGCAGTTGACCGGCGCATTGCTGCCCGGCATTACCAATCCCGGCAACGGCAGCTCAGGCACCGAAAACCTGCCGAGAAGACCGTTAGGCGAGAGCGACAATTCGTAGTCGAGGTTTTTGTAGGGCAGAAAAGCAAAAAGCCAACCGTAATCCGGTTGGCTTTTACTTGGAAGCATATCCTTGCCCCTCGATTTTGGAAGCATATCGTTGCCAAACGGCAAAGTTATGGTTCCCGGGACAATGCGGGTTTCGTATTTTTGAATCATGGTGGGCGGTACTGGGTTCGAACCAGTGACCCCTGCCGTGTGAAGGCAGTGCTCTACCACTGAGCTAACCGCCCGCTCGAGGGACGGGATTTAACCACAACTCGGCCGGGCGGTCAATTTGAAGAGTGCTTTACTTTACAATACGCGTTTTCCGCTTTTGGGCCACAGATCATGATCCGCACCCGTTTTGCCCCCTCCCCGACCGGTTTCCTGCACATTGGCGGCGCGCGCACCGCCCTTTTCTCGTGGGCCTTCGCCCGCCATCACGGCGGGAAATTCGTTCTGCGCGTCGAAGACACCGACGTCGCACGCTCGACGCCACAAGCCGTGCAGGCGATTCTCGACGGCATGAACTGGCTCGGCTTGAACTACGACGAAGGCCCGTTCTACCAGATGCAGCGCATGGACCGCTACAAGGAAGTGCTCAAGACGATGGTCGACTCGGGCGCCGCCTACCCCTGCTACACGACGCCCGACGAGCTCGAACGCATGCGCGAGGAGCAACGCGCCGCCGGCAAGAAACCGCGCTATGACGGCACCTGGCGCCCGGAGCCCGGCAAAACGCTGCCGACGCCGCCGGCAGGAATGACGCCGGTGCTGCGTTTCCGCAATCCGAGTTCGGGCGTGGTCGCCTGGGACGACATGGTCAAGGGCCGCATCGAGATCGCCAACGCCGAACTCGACGACCTGGTGATCGCGCGCGCCGACGGCACGCCGACGTACAACTTCTGCGTCGTCGTCGACGACTGGGAAATGGGGATCACCCACGTCATCCGCGGCGACGATCACGTCAACAACACGCCGCGCCAGATCAACATCCTCGAAGCGCTCGGCGCACCGGTGCCAATCTACGCCCACCTCTCGATGATCCTCGGCGACGACGGGCAGAAGCTCTCCAAGCGCCATGGCGCGGTCAGCGTGATGCAATACGACGACGAGGGCTACCTGCCCGAGGCGGTGCTCAACTATCTGGCCCGCCTGGGCTGGTCGCACGGCGACGACGAGGTGTTCTCGATGCAGCAGTTCTGCGAGTGGTTCGACCTCGAACACATCACGCCGTCGGCGGCGCAGTTCAACACCGAAAAGCTCAACTGGCTCAACGCCCACTACCTCAAGGCGTCCGACAACGCGCGGCTGGCGGCGCTGGTCGAACCGCGTCTCGCAGCGCGCGGCGTCACCGTCACCGCGACGCCGTCGCTGGCGGCCATCATCGGGCTCTACAAGGAGCGCGCCACCAACCTCAACGAACTGGCCGACGCCGCCGAACCGTTCTACATCGACCTGCAACCGAACGCCGAGACGCTGGCGCAGCACCTGATCCCCGAAGCGCTGCCGGCGCTCGCCGACTTCATCGCCGGCGTTCGCGACGTCGCCTGGGAAGCGCCGGCCATCGGCGCACTGATCAAGACCTGCATCGGCGCGCATGGGCTCAAAATGCCCAAGCTGGCGATGCCGCTGCGCGTGCTGCTGACCGGGCAGGCGCACACGCCGTCGGTCGACGCGGTGATTGCGCTTTTCCCGCGCGAGTTGGTACTGAAGCGCCTGAGCGTGGCGACGCGCGACTAAAAACTTGTCGCTAATACTCAATAAAATTCAAAAAGCGCTTTACAAGAGCTGGCCGGATCTCTACAATGCGGCCTTCTTTCGAGCAGGGGGGTATAGCTCAGCTGGGAGAGCGCTTGCATGGCATGCAAGAGGTCCGCGGTTCGATCCCGCGTACCTCCACCAACAAGCCGAAAGAAAGTAGTCGTTTTAGTCCGGGTCCCCATCGTCTAGAGGCCTAGGACACTACCCTTTCACGGTAGGTACCGGGGTTCGAATCCCCGTGGGGACGCCAAGTTTTTGCAGCATGCAGTACTGGAGTGGTAGTTCAGTTGGTTAGAATACCGGCCTGTCACGCCGGGGGTCGCGGGTTCGAGTCCCGTCCACTCCGCCAACATATAGCGCCCTGTCATTTCGTGCGAACCACGAGATCACAGGGCGTTTTGCTATGGGTTTGACCGCTCGACGTTTCCCTGTACGTGGAATCAAGCTTATTGCTTAGGTATTTCGCGACAAACGAATAGAATCTCGAATTATTGCTTCGACTGGCAGGATAGTGTGGACCGATTCCTTGAAATGAAGACCTTCAATGCGGTGGTCGACGCGGGCAGCTTCGTCAAAGCGGCGGACGCGCTGGAAATGTCGAAGGCTGCGGTGTCGCGCTATGTGGTCGAGATGGAGACCCGGTTGGGCGTACGCCTGCTGCATCGGACGACGCGGCGGCTTTCCTTGACCGATGAAGGCCAGGTCTTTTACGCGCGCAGCAAAGAATTGCTCGCTGAGCTGCAGGAAGCTGAGGAAGAAATCACGTCACGCAGCAAGGCCGCCAGCGGCTTGTTGCGGATCAACGCGCCATTCACCTTCGGCATTATTCACCTGGCACCGCTGTGGGGACTGTTCAGGGAACAAAATCCGCAGGTCACCCTCGACATCACGCTGGCCGACCGCTTGGTCGATCTGGTCGAAGAAGGCTATGACGTGGCCATCCGCATCGCGTCGCTCGAAAGCTCGACGCTGGTCAGCAAGAAACTGGCGAGCACGCGCATCGTTTTGTGCGCCTCGCCGCAATATCTCGAAGCACACGGCTTGCCCAAGCACCCCAGCGAGTTGGCGCAGCATGCGGTGATCGCCTACAGCTATTCATCGACCAAGGACGAGTGGCGATTTGTCGGTCCCGAGGGACCGGTGAACGTCAAGACCAAGCCGTGCATCCACACCAACAATGGCGACACCTGCCGTGCCGCCGCGTTGGCCAACCAGGGAATCATCCTGCAGCCGACATTCCTGGTCGGCAAGGATTTGTCAGAAGGAACGCTGGTCGAGTTGATGCCCGAATATCGCGCGCGCAATCTGGGAATCTACGCCGTATATCCAACGCGCAAGCACGTCTCGGCCAAGGTGCGCGCGCTGATCGATTTCTTGACGGCGCATTTTTCCCAACTCGGGCCGTCGTGGTGACGGGCTTTTTACGTCGGCAAAGATCGTCGATAGGCACGCGCAAAAACACTAGTGACGACGATCTGATCGGCTGATTCATCCGCGGCGCGGAACGCCGGGGTTCTGTCCGGCCGCGTGCGAGTAAGCGAGGTGCTCGACCAGAAAGTCGACGAAGGTACGGGTCTTGGCCGGCAGATGCTTGCGGCTCGGAAAGACGGCATAGATTCCGAGCGATTCGCAGCGGTACTCTTTGAGCACCTCCTCCAGGCGGCCGGCGCGCAGATCCTCTCCGACGAGGAATTCCGGCTGACACATCAGGCCGCCCCCACTGAGCACGACCTGATTGAGCAAGTCGCCGTTATTGGCCCGCATGTTGCCGCCAACTTTCACTGAATGCTCTCCGTCCGGCCCGGTCATTTTCCACTCGCTGCCCGCCGCCGAGTAGGAATAGAGCACGCAGTTATGCGCTGCGAGATCTTGCGGCCGCGTCGGCCTTCCGCAACGATCCAGATACGCCGGCGCCGCACAGATCACCAGACGGTCGGCGGCCAGCCGACGCGCGATGAGACCGGGGTCGGGCGAGGGACCGACGCGCAAGGCCAGATCCAGCCCTTCCTCGATCAAGTCGATGCGACGATCGCTCAAGACCGCGTCGATCTGGACCTCGGGAAATTTTTCGAGGTAGCGCGTGATCAGTGGGCCGATGTGCCTTACGCTGAACGAAACAGGCATCGTCAGGCGCAGTATTCCGCGCGGGGTCGCTGAGAGATTGACGGCGCCGGACTCGGCTTCTTCAATCTCCTCGAGGATCTGCGCGCAGCGCTCGTAATACGCCGTTCCCGAGTCGGTGAGCCCCAACTTGCGCGTTGTCCGCTGCAATAAGCGCGTGCCAAGGCGCTCCTCAAGATAGAGGACATATTTGGAAGCCATCGCCCGAGAAATGTCGAGTCGCGCTGCGGCGGCAGCGAAGCTGCCAGTAGCCACGACCGTCGCGAAGACTCTCATGCTTTTGAGCGTATCCATGCGCGCGGATCTCCTGGAGGCAAGGCGGTGCCACGCGAAACTAACGTCCCGCAACACCCGAATTATCAACAAACGAGAAACAAACTATCAATTTTCACCCTGTTTATCAAATACAAAATAATCAATAGTATGGGGACATGTAAAACAAGTTGTTCCAGCCGTCGAAAACATTCACATCATCCCCGTTCAAGGAGTACCCAATGCCCGAGTCCAAACCGCGTTTTGACCTGACTGATCCGATTGTCGTCATCCGCATCCTGTGCGGCTTGCTCTTCGTTCCGCATATCTTGTTCAAGCTCAACGGGATGGATGGCGCGGCGGCGTTTTTCGCCAAAGCGGGTTTCAGCCCGGCGATGCCGATCGTGGTCCTGGCGCTGATTGCCGAAACCACTGCCGCCATCGGCCTGGTTTTCGGAATCCTGACAAAATGGAGCGGACTGCTCTCGGCGGCAGTCCTGGCTGGCGCCACGCAGGCGGTGCTAAGCACCAAAGGTGCGGTCTGGTTGTGGAATCTCGGTGGAATCGAATACAACGTTTTCTGGTGCGCCCTTTCGCTGATCCTGGCGGCAAACGCGTGGCGCGATGAGCGCCGGCAGTTCGGCCGCAGTTTTCTGCTTTCCCCAAAACTCGCCTGATTGGCTTGAAACAGCCGTGGGTACCCACGAAAGGAAGACGATGACGATCAATCAATCCGGCCTGGATCAGGCCTTTATCGGTGCGCATACGGCCAACAAATTCACCGGCCAGCCGGTCAGCGACGACACGCTGCACCAACTCTACGACTTGCTGCGCTGGGGGCCGACGTCGATGAATTCGCAGCCGGCGCGCTTCGTCTTCCTGCGCACCGCAGCGTCGCGGCAACGCCTGATGCCGGCGCTTTCGCCGGGAAATCAGGAAAAGACGCTGGCGGCGCCGGTGACCATCATCATTGCGCAGGACACCCGGTTCTTTGATCATCTGCCGACGCAGTTCCCCGCCTACGATGCCAAGCCGATGTACGAAGCCAATTCGGCGCTCGCCGAAAGCACCGCGTTTCGCAACAGCAGTCTGCAGGGCGCCTACCTGATCATCGCTGCCCGGCTTCTGGGCCTCGATTGCGGGCCGATGAGCGGATTCGATGCGGCCAAGATCAATGCCGAATTCTTTCCCGACGGTCAATGGAAGGCGAACTTTGTCTGCAATCTCGGCTATGGCGATTCCTCTGGCAACCGCCCGCGCGGTCCGCGCTTGCCGTTCGAAACGGTCGCGCAGATGCTTTAGTTCGTGGCAACGGTAAAACTTGAGCGCGCTTAGCCCAGCCGAGCGGCCAGAACGCCTTTCTGCCGCTCGTCCATTGCGGCAGATCGATATTTTGCATAGTATCGATGCCGGAAAGCTTGTCTCGCCTCGATGACAATTCTATTTCCAACGTCGCTCGGACGGTTCCGGGCGCTTACGTGAAAGATAAAATCATGTCTCAATCCCCTGCTGTACCCTCGGTTTCACCTTCCGTTTCACCCGCTGCTGCTTCGTCCGCCGCACCATCCGTTGCGGCGCCCGTTTCTGCGTCCGCTTCTGCGTCCGCTTCTGCGTCCGCGTCTGCGTCCACTCCGCGCCGCTTTACGCGCATCGAACGCTTGCCGCCTTACGTCTTCAACATCACCGCCGAACTCAAGATGGCGGCGCGGCGGCGCGGCGAAGACATCATCGACCTGTCGATGGGCAACCCCGACGGGCCGACGCCGCAGCACATCGTCGACAAGCTGACCGAGGTGGTCAAACGCCCGGACACCCACGGCTACTCGACGTCCAAGGGAATTCCCCGCCTGCGCCGCGCGATCACGCGCTGGTACAAGGATCGCTACCAGGTCGACTTCGACCCCGATTCCGAGGCCATCGTCACCATCGGCTCGAAAGAGGGGCTGGCGCATCTGATGCTCGCCACGCTCGACCGCGAGGACACGGTGCTGGTGCCCAATCCGAGCTACCCGATCCACATCTACGGCGCGGTGATCGCCGGCGCCCACATCCGTTCGGTGCGAATGAGTCCCGGCGTCGATTTTTTCGCCGAACTCGAACGCGCGATCCGCGAGAGCTACCCCAAGCCGAAGATGATGATTCTCGGCTTTCCGTCGAACCCGACCGCGCAATGCGTCGAACTCGAGTTCTTCGAACGCGTCGTCGAGCTGGCCAAGCAACACAACATCCTGGTGGTACACGATCTGGCCTACGCCGACATCGTCTTCGACGGCTACAAAGCGCCGTCGATCATGCAGGTTGCGGGGGCGCGCGAGGTCGCCGTCGAGTTTTTCACGCTCTCCAAAAGCTACAACATGGCCGGCTGGCGCATCGGCTTCATGGTCGGCAACAAGGAGCTGGTCGCCGCGCTGGCGCGAATCAAGAGCTACCACGACTACGGCAGTTTCACTCCCGTCCAGGTCGCCGCGATCGCCGCACTCGAGGGCGACCAGCAGTGCGTACGCGACATCTGCGCGCAGTATCAGCAGCGTCGCGACGTGCTGGTCAAAGGACTGCACGAGGCCGGGTGGATGGTCGAATCGCCGAAAGCGGCGATGTACATTTGGGCGCTGATTCCCGAAGCCTACCGCCATCTCGGCTCGCTCGAGTTCGCCAAGCTCTTGCTCGAAAAAGCCAAGGTCTGCGTTTCGCCGGGGGTCGGTTTCGGCGAGTACGGCGACGATTACGTGCGCTTCGCGCTGATCGAGAACGAGTCGCGAATCCGGCAAGCCGTACGCGGCATCAAGACCATGCTGCGTGAGAACATCGACGCTGACCTGGCGCCTGAGCTGGGCGCCGACCACAAGTCGAGCCGATAGCCGGACAAGGCCTGGTGGTCTGTTGAACACAGGACCGCCAGGCCCATGCGATCAAAGCTGCCCGTAACCCCCACGACCTGAAGCGTTCCGCGTCGTGCACGGCAATCGCCGCCAGCCTTTGAATATCGGCGAGAGTCGCCGTTCCATCCTCATCTTCCGCTGCATTGCCGCCCAAGCCCTTGGCTGAGCCTGCCCATCGTTGCCGATTGACCGCAGGGATTACGGTAATGGGAATACAACGATGTCGGTATGTCTTCGTCTGAGCGAACGCGCTAGCGTTGAGCGACCATTTGCAGACGGCAGCATCGACACCGAGGGGGAGCGATGGAACGCAAACACGAGAAATACGAACGCCTGATCGCCCGTTGCCAGACGCTGGCCCCGGTCGCCACCGCCGTCGCCCATCCGTGCGACGAAAGCTCGCTCAGAGGCGCGGTCGAAGCCGCTCAAATGGGCCTGCTGCAGCCGATCCTGGTCGGCCCGCGCGAGCGCATCGGAACCGTTGCCGCCGAGTTCAAGCTCGACATCTCCAGCTACGAACTGGTCGACGCACCGCACAGTCAGGCCGCGGCGGAAATGGCCGTACAGCTGGCGCGCGAGGGCCGCGCGCAGATGCTGATGAAGGGCAGCCTGCATACCGACGAACTGATGGGCGCCGTGGTGCGCAGCGCGACCGGCCTGCGCACCGGGCGGCGCATCAGCCACGCCTTCATCATGGACGTACCGAGCCTGGATCGGGCGATCATCGTCACCGACGCGGCGATCAACATCTTCCCGACGCTCGAAGACAAGAAGCACATCGTGCAGAACGCCATCGACCTCGCGCATGCGCTGGGCTTTGCGCTGCCGAAGGTGGCGATCCTGTCGGCGATGGAAACGGTCAATCCCGACGTACCGTCGACGGTCGATGCCGCCGCTTTGTGCAAGATGGCCGACCGCAAACAGATCACTGGCGGCATCCTCGACGGTCCGTTGGCGCTCGACAATGCCATCGACCTCGCGGCAGCGAAGATCAAGAAGATCGACTCGCCGGTCGCCGGAATGGCCGACATCCTGCTCGCCCCAGACCTCGAAGCCGGCAATATGCTGGCCAAGAGCCTGTCGTTCATGGCCGACGCCGACGCCGCCGGAATCGTTCTCGGCGCCCGCGTGCCGATCATCCTGACCAGCCGCGCCGACTCGGTGATGACCCGGCTGGCGTCGTGTGCGGTGGCCGTGCTGGTCGCGCAGGCCCGGCGCGCAAACGCCGGCAAGGCGGTGCTGTGATGAGCGACGCGATTCTGGTTCTCAACGCCGGTTCGTCGAGCGTCAAGTTCTCGCTTTTTCTGGAACATGGCGAGTCGCTCGACTTGTTTTTCGGCGGACAACTCGAAGGCCTCTACACCGCTGCGCGGTTCAAAGCCAGCGACGTGGCCGGCGCCGTCATCGGCGAAAAGCAGTGGGGTGCGGGGGAAAGGCTCGGCCACGACGGCGCCATCAACTTCCTCGCCGATTTTCTGCGCCAGCAGCTCGGCGAACACCGGCTGGCCGCCGTCGGCCACCGCGTGGTGCACGGCGGCATCGACTACGCCGCGCCGGTACGCCTGACGCCGGCGATCGTCGGCGACCTGGAGAAACTGATCCCGCTGGCGCCGCTGCATCAGCCGCACAACCTCAAGCCGATCCGTCTGCTGCTCGCCAATCGCCCGGAACTACCCCAGATCGCCTGCTTCGACACCGCCTTCCATCATACCCAGTCAGCACTCGCCCAGGCCTTTGCGCTGCCGAGCGAGATTACCGCGCGCGGCGTCCGGCGCTATGGCTTCCACGGTCTCTCCTACGAGTACATCGCGTCGGCGATCGCCGAGCATGACGCGCACGCCGCGCGTGGGCGCGTCGTGGCGTTGCACCTGGGCAACGGTGCCAGCATGTGTGCGCTGCACGGTGGCCGCAGCGTCGCCAGCACCATGGGCTTCACCGCGCTCGACGGATTGCCGATGGGCACCCGCTGCGGCAACCTCGACCCGGGCGTCGTTCTCTATCTGATCGATGAGCTCAAGATGGATGCGCGCGCCATCGAGAAACTGCTTTACCAACAGTCGGGACTGCTCGGGGTCTCGGGCGTTTCGAGCGACATGCGCAGCCTGCTCGATTCGGACGAGCCGAAAGCGAGATTCGCGGTGGACCTGTTCGTCTACCGGATTGGCCGCGAACTCGGCTCGCTCGCCGCAGCGCTGGGCGGAGTCGATGCGCTGATCTTCACCGGCGGCATCGGCGAGCACGCCGCGCCGATCCGCGAACAGGTCTGCCGCACCGCCGCCTGGCTCGGCGTCGAACTCGATGCGCTCGCCAACGCTGCCGACGGCCCGCGCATCAGCACCGCAAACAGCAAAATTGCTGCCTGGGTGATCCCGACCAACGAAGAGTTGATGATCGCCCGGCATACGCGGCAGAGTCTTGGTTCTGTGCGCTAGGGAATGCGCTCATCGCCGCTGATATGCCGCTCCGGCCACCGCGCTGCTTACCCGTCTCTTCTTGAATTTGGCGCTTCCGCTCTTTCGGACTTGAATTGCTAGACAGAAAGGAAAACCAATGAAAACCACTGAACAGCTCAGACTTGACGAGGCTCGCGAGCAAAACATTGCCTGGAAACAGTGGGGCCCCTACCTCAGTGAGCGGCAATGGGGAACGGTGCGCGAGGACTACAGCGAGGGCGGCGACGCCTGGAATTTCTTCACCCACGATCATGCGCGATCGCGCGCTTACCGCTGGGGCGAGGACGGCTTGGCCGGCATCTCCGACGACAAGCAGCACCTCTGCTTGGCGCTGGCCTTGTGGAACGGCAAGGACGCGATCCTCAAGGAGCGCTTGTTCGGCCTGACCAACAGCGAAGGCAATCACGGCGAGGACGTCAAGGAATACTACTTCTACCTCGACAGCACACCGACCCACTCGTACATGAAGTACCTCTACAAGTACCCGCAGGCGGCGTATCCGTACGCCGACCTGGTCGACACCAACGCTCGTCGCAGCCGCAACGAGATGGAATATGAGTTGCTCGACACCGGCGTTTTCAACGAAGACCGCTATTTCGACGTCTTCGTCGAGTACGCCAAAGACGGGCCCGATGACCTGCTGATGCAGATCACGGTCGCCAACCGCGGGCCCGACGCGGCCGAACTTCATCTCTTGCCGACGCTCTGGTTCCGCAACGACTGGGCACCGTGGATCGCCCAATCTAACCGCACCGAGAAGAAGCCGATCGTCAAGCAGATCAACGCGGCTTCAGGAACAAGCGCGGTTGCCGCGTCGCATCCGCTGCTCGGCGAATTCGTGCTGTGCTGCGAAGGCGACGTCCCGCTGCTGTTTACCGAAAACGAAACGAACCACGCGCGGCTTTTCCCCGGCCAGACCAACGACAACCGCTACGTCAAGGACGGCATCAACGACTGCATCGTCGAAGGCCGTCAGGCGGCAGTCAATCCCGAGCAGCATGGAACCAAGGTCGCTGCGCACTATCGCCTCAACGTCGAAGCCGGACAGTCGAAGAGCGTACGCTTGCGCCTTGCCGGCAAGAGCGCCGCCAGCAAGCGAGGCAAGGCGGCCGCCTTCGGCAAACCCTTTGACGAGACCTTCGCCATCCGCCAGCAGGAGGCCGACGACTTCTACCGCTCGCTGACACCGCCGTCGCTCACCCCGGATCAGGCCAGCGTGATGCGCCAGGCGCTCGCCGGCATGTTGTGGAGCAAGCAGTTCTTCTTCTTCGACGGCGACAACTGGCTCGACGAACACAATTCGAATCCGCTGCATTCGGGCTATCGCAATGGCCGCAATTCGGAGTGGTTCCACATGCTCAACGAAGACGTCATCTCGATGCCCGACAAGTGGGAATACCCCTGGTACGCGGCTTGGGACCTGGCTTTTCACACGCTGCCGCTATCGATCGTCGACCCCGACTTCGCCAAGCATCAAATGAAGCTGATGCTGCGTGGCGACTATCTTCATCCAAGCGGCCAGATGCCCGCCTACGAGTGGAACTTCAGCGACGTCAACCCGCCGGTCCATGCCTTCGCGACGCTGTTTCTGCACCGCACCGAGCAGGCGCTGCACGGCTCAATGGACCTCGACTTCCTCAAGTTGACGTTCAACAAGCTGCTGCTCAACTTCACCTGGTGGGTCAACCGCAAGGACCGCTTCGGCAAGAACGTTTTCGAGGGCGGCTTTCTCGGCCTCGACAACATCAGCGTCTTCGACCGCAGCGCGCCGCTACCGACCGGCGGGCACCTCGAGCAGGCCGACGGCACGGCGTGGATGGCGCTCTTTAGCCAGAACATGCTCGAGCTCGCGGTCGAACTCGCCGCCGACGACCCGGCCTACGAGGACATGGTGCTCAAGTTCGCCGAGCACTTCTATTACATCGCTGCGGCGATGAACCGTTCCGGCGCCGACAGCATGTGGGACGAGGAGGACGGTTTTTACTACGACCTGCTGCGCCTGCCCGACGGCAGCGCGACACGGCTCAAGGTGCGCTCGATGGTCGGACTGCTGCCGCTGTGCGCCACGACGGTCATCGAACAGTGGCAGCGCGACCGCCTGCCGCGCGTGATGACGCACATGCAGGAGCGGCTGCGCCGAATTCCCGAGCTCATGGAAACGATTCACCCGACTGGCCCGGGCCATCTGGGCGTCGCCGATCGCGGCATCATGGCCATGGTCACCCCGGATCGGCTGCGCCGGATACTCACCAAGATGCTCGACGAGAACGAGTTCCTGAGCCCCTACGGCATCCGCTCGCTGTCCAAGTATCACCAGCAGCATCCCTACGTCTTCCGCGTGCAGGGCCAGGAGTTCCGCGTCGATTACCTGCCGGGCGAATCGAACAGCGGCATGTTCGGCGGCAACTCCAACTGGCGCGGCCCGGTCTGGATGCCGGTCAATGCCTTGATCATCCGGTCGCTGCTCAATTTCTACACGTATTATGGCGACAACTTCAAGATCGAATGCCCGACCGGGTCGGGCAAGATGATGAACCTCTTCGAGGTGAGCCAGGAGATCGCAAAGCGGCTCACGCGGATCTTCACGCGCGACGATAATGGCCGGCGAGCGGTCTATGGCGGAACCGAGAAGTTCCAGAACGATCCGCAGTGGCGCGACCACATCCTCTTTTACGAGTATTTCCACGGCGACAACGGCGCCGGACTCGGTGCCAGCCATCAAACCGGATGGACCGGGCTGGTGGCCAAGCTGATCGAGCTCTACGGCTTCATGGACGGTGAGCAACTGCTCAAGGCAGGCAAGCAGCACGCGTTCACTGCGGTGGAGAAAAGGACATGAATGCGTGGCCGTCGCATCCGCTGATCTACGAGATCAACACCTGGGTGTGGCTGCGGGAGCTCGCCCAGAAACACCGCCAAGCGCTGACGCTCGCCACCGTTCCCGAAGCGGAGTGGGAAGCGATCGCCGCCCTTGGCTTCGACGCCGTCTGGTTGATGGGGGTGTGGGAACGCAGCCCGGCCGGGATCGCGATTGCCATGCGCAACAAGGGCTTGATCGACGACTTCAGGCGAGCGCTGCCCGACTTTGCGGCGCCGGATAATGTCGGCTCGCCGTACTGCGTGCGCCGCTACGTCGTCGACCGACAGCTTGGCGGGCCGGCCGGACTGGCCATCGCACGCAGCCGGCTCGGCGAGCGCGGCTTGCGGCTGATCCTCGATTTCGTTCCCAACCACGTGGCGCCCGACCACCCCTGGGTGAGCACGCATCCCGAGTACTTCGTCAAGGGCAACGCCGACGATGCGACAAACCATCCGGCGTCGTTCATCGAAGCAGAAGGCGCAGTGTTTGCCTGCGGCCGCGACCCATTCTTTCCGGCGTGGCCCGACGTGCTGCAGCTCGATGCCTTTGCGCCGGGGCTGCGCCAGGCGGTATTCGAAACGCTCGCGGAAATCGCCGCGCAGTGCGACGGCATCCGCTGCGACATGGCGATGCTGATGCTGAACGCGGTTTTCGAACGGACCTGGGAATCGCGAGCGAGCGCCAAGCCGGCCGACGATTACTGGCAGGCATTGATCCCGGCGATCAAGGAAAAGCACCGGGAATTCAAGTTCATCGCCGAAACCTACTGGGATCTTGAGTGGGAACTTACGCAGCAGGGCTTCGATTACTGCTATGACAAGAAGCTCTATGATCGGCTTGAGCACGGCGACGCCGAGAGCGTTCGCATGCACCTGCTGGCTGACTCGGCTTACCAGCAGAAAATGCTCCGTTTCATCGAGAACCACGACGAACCGCGCGCCGCCGCCGTTTTCTCGCCGAGAAAGGAACGCGCCGCGGCGCTGGCGACGCTGACCTTGCCCGGCGCCAAGCTGCTGCACGAAGGACAGTTCGAGGGCCGCAAGCTAAGGCTGCCGGTCTTTCTCGGCCGCCGCCCGGCCGAGCCGGTCGATCACGATCTCGCCGCCTTCTATGCGCGACTGCTCAAAGCGATCGATCGCGACGTCTTTCACCTGGGTCAATGGCGCCTCTGCGAGCGCAACGGCTGGCCCGACAACCAGAGCTGTCAGGGCATTCTGGCCTGGTGCTGGGTCCATGGCGACGAGCGCTATCTGATCATCGTCAATTACCAGCCACAAACGGCTCAAGCCAAGATCAGCGTCCCCTGGGATGAGTTGCGCGGCAAAGAGTGGCGGCTCAAGGATCAACTGTCGGACCAATCCTACGATCGCAACGGCAGCGAAATGCGCTATGTCGGTCTGTACGTCGATCTTCTGCCGTGGCAGTGCCACCTGTTTGAGCTGCGCGCCTTGTAAGCGATTTGAGGTAGCGTCCGCTCTTGAATTTGGCGACGAAAAAGGCTGCAACGCGGGAACCCATCGACAAATTCAACCAATCAGCCGAACGTTCGCTCCGTCGAGAAATCAAACGCGCAGACATGGGCTGATTGGAGAATGATCATGAACACATCGCCTGGCCTGCTTGCCGAGCAGCGCTGCAAACCCTGCGAAGGCGGTGTTCCGCCGCTGGCGCAGCGAGAAATCGAACGTTTGCTCAAAGAACTGCCAGGCTGGGAGCAGTCGGCGCAAACGCTGGTCAAGACCTTCCAGTTCAAGAATTACTACGAAACCATCGCTTTCGTTAACGCGACGGCTTGGGTCGCGCACCGCGAAAACCATCACCCCGACCTCGAAATCGGCTTCAGACAATGTCGGGTCAGTTATTCGACCCACGCGATCGGCGGTTTGTCTGAAAACGATTTCATCTGTGCCGCAAAGATTGACGCGCTGAACGCCATCCCAGACATTTGATTGACGCCGCGCAGCGACCCCTGGAACTGTTGTCGTCCGTTTCAATCTCAACCAACGCCGGGTCCGGTGGCCCGTTGACTGAAGGAGGTGCGCGATGGATACCCAGCAACACAGCATGGCCGATCTGTTCGCCCAGCTTGGGCTGCCTGCCACCCCTGCGGAAATTGAAGAATTCATCAGGACCCACGGCCCGTTGGCCAATCAGCTCGCCCTTTATCGTGCGCCATTCTGGAGCGACTCGCAGCGATGTTTTCTCAAGGAGGAAATCATCGAAGATGCGGATTGGTCCGCCGTCATCGACGAACTCAATAGCCGCTTGCATGAACAGCCAACGAATTGAACGAGATTCGTTTGGAACCATAGCGGTTCCAGCGCAACGGTTGTGGGGAGCGCAGACCCAGCGATCGCTCGAACACTTCAGGATTTCCATAGAGCGCATGCCGCTCGAGATCGTGCATGCCCTCGCCGCGATCAAGCGCGTCTGCGCCGAGGTCAATTGCGAACTGGGACTGCTGCGCGAGGACAAGGCGCAGGCCATCGTCGCGGCGGCCGCCGAGATTCTGTCTGGCCGCTACGACGACGAATTTCCGCTGTCGGTCTGGCAGACGGGTTCCGGCACCCAGACCAATATGAACCTCAACGAGGTTCTTGCCAACCGAGCTTCTGAGTTGCTTGGCGGCGAACGCGGCGAGAATCGTCTGGTGCACCCCAACGACGACGTCAACCTCGGGCAATCGTCCAACGATGTGTTCCCAACCGCCATGCATCTCGCTGCGGCCAGCGGCATTCGCCGCTCACTGTTGCCTTCATTGGCCAGCTTGCGCGTCAGCTTCGCCGCGAAAGTGGAAATTTTCGCCGACATCGTAAAAATCGGTCGGACCCATTTGCAGGACGCCACGCCGCTCACCTTGGGGCAGGAATTTTCCGGCTACGTCGCCCAACTTGAGCACGCGGAGTCGCTCGTCGAGGCGACGCTCGCGTCCTTGTACCCATTGGCCATCGGCGGAACGGCGGTCGGCACCGGGCTCAATACCCACCCCGAGTTCGGCGCGCGCGTCGCCGCCAAACTGGCGCGCAGCTGTGAGTTGCCGCTGGTGAGCGCCGCCAACAAGTTCGCGGCACTGGCCGCGCACGATGGCGTGGTCGCCGTGCATGGCGCGCTCAAGACCTTGGCGGTCGCGCTCATGAAAATCGCCAACGATGTCCGCTGGTTGGCCTCGGGCCCGCGCGCCGGACTCGGTGAAATCAGGATTCCGGAAAATGAGCCGGGCAGTTCGATCATGCCGGGGAAGGTCAATCCGACCCAGTGCGAGGCGCTAACGATGATTTCCTGCCAGGTCATGGGCAACGACGTGGCGATCGCGATCGCCGGCGCTTCCGGCAACTTCGAACTCAATGTCTTCAAACCGTTGTTGGCCAATGGCGTACTGCAGAGCATTCGCCTGCTCGCCGACGGCATGGCCAGCTTCGAAGCGCATTGCGTGCGCGGCATCGAGGCTGATCGCGAGCACATCGACGCGCTCTTGCAGCAATCCTTGATGCTGGTCACTGCACTAACGCCACACCTCGGCTATGACCGTGCCGCCGAAATCGCCAAGAAAGCGCAGCGCGAACGCTGCACTCTACGCGCGGCGGCGTTGGCGCTGGCCTATGTCACCGGGTCGGAATTCGACTCGTGGGTCAAGCCGGCCGAGATGATCGGCACCGGCCCTGGCCAGCGCAGCCGCTGATCGTGCCGCGACGGCGCCATCCCGACTGCAAACCTTTTCCCGAAACGCCGCTCTAATAGATACGACTAAAGTCCTAGCCGAAGGAGGAAAGGCAATGTCGATTTTTGCTCGCTATCAAAACCGCTACGCGGCGGCGCAAGAAGAGGAGATGACGGTTCAGGAGTATCTCGAACTGTGCAAGAAAGAGCGCTCGGCCTATGCCAGCGTCGCCGAGCGAATGCTTGAGGCGATCGGCGAACCGGTGCTGGTCGATACGCGCAGCGACCAGCGGCTGTCGCGCATTTTTGCCAACAAGATGCTCAGACGTTACCCGGCTTTCCGCGACCTCTATGGTATGGAAGAGGTGATCGAACACATCGTCTCGTACTTCCGTCATGCGGCGCAGGGACTCGAAGAAAAGAAGCAGATTCTCTACCTGCTCGGCCCGGTCGGCGGCGGCAAGTCGTCGCTCGCCGAGCGACTCAAGACGTTGATCGAGAAAGTGCCGTTCTACGCGATCCAGGGTTCGCCGGTGCATGAATCGCCGCTCGGCCTCTTCAACCCCGACGAAGACGCCGCGCTGCTCGAAGAAGACTACGGCATCCCGCGCCGCTACCTGGGGACCATCATGAGCCCGTGGGCGGTCAAGCGTCTGCACGAATTCGGCGGCGACATCACTAAATTTCGCGTCGTCAAACGCCATCCTTCGGTGCTGTCGCAACTTGCCGTATCGAAGACCGAGCCCGGCGACGAGAACAATCAGGACATCTCGTCGCTGGTCGGCAAGATCGACATCCGCAAGCTTGAGACTTTTTCGCAGAACGACCCGGATGCCTATTCGTATTCCGGAGGTTTGTGCCTGGCCAACCGCGGCGTGCTCGAGTTCGTCGAAATGTTCAAGGCGCCGATCAAGGTCTTGCACCCGCTGCTGACCGCGACTCAGGAAGGCAACTACAAGGGAACCGAGGGATTCGGCGCGATTCCCTTCGATGGTTTGATCCTGGCGCACTCGAACGAGGCCGAATGGCTGTCGTTCAAGAACAACCGCAACAATGAAGCCTTCCTCGACCGCATCTATATCGTCAAGGTGCCGTACTCGCTGCGCGTTTCCGACGAGATCCACATCTACGAGAAATTGCTGGTCAATTCCTCGCTCGACCAGGCGCCGTGCGCACCGGACACCTTGCGCATGATGGCGCAGTTCTCCGTACTGTCGAGGCTCAAGGAGCCGGAGAACTCGAGCATCTTTTCGAAGATGCGGGTCTATGACGGCGAGAATCTCAAGGATACCGACCCGAAAGCCAAGAGCTATCAGGAGTACCGCGATTTTGCCGGCGTCGACGAGGGAATGACCGGGCTATCGACCCGCTTCGCTTTCAAGATCATGTCGCGGGTCTTCAATTTCGACCATCGCGAGGTGGCCGCCAATCCGGTGCACCTGATGTATGTGCTCGAACAGCAGATTGAGCAGGAGCAGTTTCCTCCCGAGGTCGAAGAAAAATATCTGCGCTACATCAAGGAGTACCTCTCGCCGCGCTACGCCGAGTTTATCGGCAAGGAGATCCAGACCGCCTACCTCGAGAGCTATTCGGAGTATGGACAGAATATTTTCGACCGCTACGTCCTCTATGCCGATTTCTGGATTCAGGATCAGGAATTCCGCGACCCGAACACCGGTGAAATGCTCGATCGCGGCGCACTCAACGACGAACTCGAAAAAATAGAGAAGCCGGCGGGAATTTCCAACCCGAAGGATTTCCGCAACGAAGTCGTCAACTTCGTTTTGCGCGCCCGCGCCAAGCACGAGGGGCACAACCCGAGCTGGACCTCCTACGAAAAACTGCGCGCGGTCATCGAGAAGAAGATGTTCTCCAATACCGAAGAACTGCTGCCGGTCATTTCCTTCAACACCAAGGCCAGCGGCGAGGAGCACAAGAAGCATCGGGACTTCGTCGAGCGCATGGTCAGCAAGGGTTATACGGAAAAGCAGGTGCGCTTGTTGTGCGAATGGTATCTGCGCGTGCGTAAATCCTCTTGAGCATAAAAAAAGAGGAAGAGTCAGGGAGAACCCGATGACCGTCCGCATCGTAGACCGCCGCTTCGACAGCAAGAACAAGAGTTCGGTCAATCGCAGTCGGTTCATCCGGCGCTTCAAAGGACAGATCCGCAAGGCGGTGTCCGACGCGATCGACCAGCGCGGCATACGCGACGTCGATAACGGCGAAAAAATAGGGATTCCCGGCAATGACATCGCCGAATCGCAGTTCGCCCACGGATCGGGAGGGCGGCGTGAAATCGTCAGCCCAGGCAACGATCGATTCATTAGCGGCGATCAGCTCGAGCGACCGCCGGAAGGCGGCCAGGGAACAGGAAGCCGGGCGAACCAAAGCGGTGCAGGCCTCGACGATTTCGTATTCACGCTGACGCGCGACGAGTTTCTCGATATCTTCTTCGACGAATTGGCGCTGCCCAATCTGATCAAGCAGCAGTTGGCCCGTACCGAGCAGTTTCGCCGCGTGCGCGCCGGCTATGCGCAAACCGGCGTGCCGACCAATATCAATCTGGGCAGAACGATGCGCGGCGCGGCGGGACGGCGGATCGCCATTGGCGGCCCTTACGCCGGGCAGTTGCGCGCGCTCGAGCAGGAACTCGACGGCTTGCGCCAGACGCTCGCTGACGACCACCCTCAGGTCGAGCAGGTACGGCGCGAAATCGGCAAACTGCGCGCCAAAATCGACTCGCTGCCGTTCATCGACCCCTTCGATCTGCGCTACAACAACCGCGTGCGCGTCGCGCAACCGAGCACGCAGGCGGTGATGTTCTGTCTGCTCGACGTTTCAGGTTCGATGGACGAAGGGCGGAAGAACATCGCCAAGCGGTTTTTCATGCTGCTCTATCTGTTCCTGACCCGCAACTACGAACACACCGAAGTGGTCTTCATCCGCCATCACACGGTCGCTACCGAGGTCGATGAGGACGACTTCTTCACCTCGCGCGAGTCGGGCGGAACGGTCGTTTCCAGTGCCTTGACCTTGATGCTGTCGATCATCAGCCAACGCTACCCGAGCAGCCTGTGGAACATCTACGGCGCGCAGGCGTCCGACGGCGACAACTGGACCGACGACTCGCCGCGCTGCAGGGAATTGCTCGCCAGCCAGCTGCTTCCGCTATGCCAGTACTTTGCCTACATCGAGATTACCGAAGGTGCACCGCAGAATCTTTGGGCCGAGTATCAGCAATTGCAATCGACCCACGCCGGCCGCTTCGCCATGCAGCACATCGCGACGCTGGCCGACATCTACCCCGTATTCCGCGAATTGTTTAAGCGGCGAGCTTAGGAGTGCGAGCATGAACCCGATCGCGCTCCCCCCCACCCTGCCCACCGGCTCCGAGTGGACGCCCCAGGCGATCGCCGAATACGATACGGCGATCGGTCGCATCGCAGAGGACTACGGACTGGACTGCTATCCGCACCTGATCGAAGTGATCAGCGCCGAGCAGATGATGGATGCCTATGCCTCGATCGGCATGCCGGTCTATTACCACCACTGGTCGTTCGGCAAGCATTTCCTGTCCACCGAAAATCGCTACAAGCGGGGCCAGATGGGCCTGGCCTACGAAATCGTGATCAACTCCAATCCGTGCATCGCCTATCTGATGGACGAGAACACGCTGCCGATGCAGGCGCTGGTCATCGCACACGCAGCCTATGGACACAATTCGTTCTTCAAGGGCAACCACCTGTTCAAGCAGTGGACCAGCGCCGACGCGATCATCGACTACCTGGTATTCGCCCGCAACTACATTGCCCAATGCGAAGAGCGGCACGGCATCGAAGCGGTAGAACGAATTCTCGACGCTTGTCATGCCTTGCTCAACGTCGGCGTCGATCGCTACAAGCGGTCGCCGAAACAATCGCTCGAAAAGGAAACGCTGCGCCTCAAGGAACGCGAGGCGTACATGCAGGCGCAGGTCAATGACCTGTGGCGAACACTGCCGTCGCACCCGAGCGCCGAGGTCCGTCGCGAGCAGTCGCGATTTCCCGAGGAGCCGGAAGAGAACGTGCTCTATTTTGTTGAGAAGAATGCACCGCTGCTCGAGCCGTGGCAACGCGAGGTGGTCCGCATCGTGCGCAAGATCGGCCAGTATTTCCACCCGCAACGCCAGACTCAGCTGATGAACGAGGGCTGGGCGTGTTTCTGGCACTACACCTTGCTCAACACGCTCTACGACCAAGGCGGCCTGTCCGACGGTTTCATGCTCGAGTTTCTACAGTCGCACACCAATGTCGTCTATCAACCGCCTTACAACAGTCCCCATTACTCGGGAGTCAATCCCTACGCGCTCGGTTTTGCGATGTGGCGCGACATCCGGCGAATCTGCGAGCAGCCGAGCGCTGAAGATCGCGAATGGTTCCCGGATATCGCCGGCTCGGACTGGCGCCAGACCTTCGACTTCGCGATGCGCAATTTCAAGGACGAGAGCTTCGTCGCCCAGTTCCTCTCGCCGCGGGTGATGCGCGAATTCCGCTTCTTTTCGGCGCTCGACGACGATACGCGCAGCCACTTGCAGATCGATGCGATCCACGACGACCAGGGCTACCGCACGCTGCGCCGCCAACTCGCCGAACAATACAATCTGGGCAGCCGTGAACCGAACATCCAGGTCTGGAACGTCGACCTGCGCGGCGACCGATCGCTGACGCTGCGCCATTTCGCACACCAGCGGCAAAAACTCGACGCGCAGTACGACACCGTGCTCGAACACCTGGCCCAACTGTGGGGATTTGGCGTCCGCCTCGAAGAGCAAAGACCCGATGGCACGATAAACGTCATTGGCGAGAAGAAAACTGACCGGCGCCGCAACAACTGAAGCCTGTCCCTGGGAAATTTCCTGATCGGCAGAGGCTTCTTAGCCCCTGTCAAACGGACCGATGAAATGGCATCATCGAGGGGGTCGATCAATAGAACTTCGCGGCCAGTATAACCACGCTCCTGGGCTCGGAGTCACCAACAGCCCGCGCCGCGGACGCGGTCGGGTTGCGCTAATTTTTCTCCAAGGAAAGGCAACATGCCAGAACTGCGCCAAAAACTGATCGCCACCGCCTGCCGAACCATGAGTTGCGGCCTCAATAAAGGCGTTGCCGGCAACCTCAGCGTGCGCGCCGAGGAGAACGGCGAAGCGGGTTTCCTGATCACGCCGACCGGCATCGCCTACGCCGCGCTGGAACCTGCAGACATCGTCTTCATGCGCTTCGACGGATCGGCGACGGGCCGGCGCAAGCCGTCGTCCGAA
>JAGTRW010000080.1 GCA_018262095.1 Pseudomonadota bacterium | reverse complement strand
GCAAAAGATCGTATGGCGGTTCTGTCCGCGATGATGGACCAGAGCGTGATTCCCGTTTTCTACCACCCCGACGTCGAGCTGTGCATCAATGTCATCCAGGCCTGCGCCAACGCCGGCGCCAAGTGTGTCGAATTCACCAACCGCGGCGACTTTGCTGCGCACGTCTTCTTCGAGGTCACCAAGCACTTTACCAAGGCTGATCCGTCGGTGATCATGGGTGTCGGTTCGATCTGCGACGCGCCGACCGCCGGAATCTTCATCGCCAACGGCGCCAAGTTCGTCGTCGGCCCGATGACCAACGCCGAAGTCGCCAAGCTGTGCAACCGCCGTGGCATTCCCTACAGCCCCGGCTGCGGATCGGCGACTGAAATCAACGACGCGCAGGAACTCGGCTGCGAAATCGTCAAGGTCTTCCCCGGCTCGTCGGTCGGCGGCCCGGACTTCGTCAAGAGCGTGATGGGCCCGATGCCGTGGACGCGAATCATGCCCACCGGCGGCGTCGAGCCGACCGAAGAGTCGCTGCGCAAGTGGTTCGGCGCCGGTATCGTCGCCTGCGGCATCGGCTCCAACATGATCACCAAGAAGCTGCTCGACGCCAAGGACTTCAAGGGAATCGAAGAGAACGTCCGCAAGACGCTGCAACTGGTCAAGACCATCAAGGCCGAACTGGCCGGTAAGTAAGTCGGAGAAGCGCTTAACCACCACGAACACAATGGGCACAACGAAACGACTAGAAAAGGCCGTTTGCGAAGTTCATCGATGAGGCGAACGAAAGAGCGCTTCTGTTTTACTGAATCTCGTTGTGTTCGTCGTGCCCGTTGTGGTTCAAGGGTTTTTCAAAATACAAGAAAGGAAAGAAATGTCCGAACTGATCATCAAATCCGCCGCCGAAACAAAATGGGACTGCGTCTCTTTCGGCGAAGTCATGCTGCGCCTCGACCCGGGCTTCGGCCGCGTGCGCAATGCGCGTTCGTTCCAGGTCTGGGAAGGCGGCGGCGAGTATAACGTCGCGCGCGCCATGCGCAAATGCTGGGGCAAGCGTGCCGCAGTGGTCACCGCGCTGCCGAAGAACGACATCGGCTGGCTGGTCGAAGACTTCATCATGCAGGGCGGCGTCGACATGAGCCACGTCATCTGGCGTGACTTCGACGGCCTCGGCAAGAACACCCGGGTCGGCCTCAATTTCACCGAAAAAGGCTTCGGCATCCGTCCGGCGCTCGGTTGCTCCGATCGTGGCTACACCGCCGCGTCGCAGATCCGCCCGGGCGAAGTCAACTGGGAAAAGCTGTTCGGCGAAGAGGGCGTGCGCTGGTTCCATACCGGCGGCATCTTCGCCGCGCTCGCTTCGAACACCTCGGAAGCGGTGATCGAAGCGGTCGAAGTGGCCAAGAAGTACGGCACCGTCGTCGCCTATGACCTCAACTACCGCGCTTCGCTGTGGAAGAGCCAGGGCGGCAAGGCCGGCGCGCAGAAGATCAACCGCGAAATCGCCAAGTACGTCGACGTGATGATCGGCAACGAAGAAGACTTCACCGCCTGCCTGGGCTTCGAAGTCGAGGGCGCCGACGAGCACCTGACCAACATCGAGACCGAGAGCTTCAAGAAGATGATCCAGGCGGCGGTTGCGCAGTTCCCCAACTTCAAGGTCGCTGCGACGACGCTGCGCAAGGCGACGACCGCCTCGCTCAACGACTGGGCGGCGCTGCTCTACTATCAGGGCGAGCTCTATCAGTCGATGCAACGCGACAACCTGGAAATCTACGACCGCGTCGGCGGCGGTGACGGCTTCGCTTCGGGAGTCGCCTACGGCTTCCTCGAAGGCAAGGGCCCGCAGGCCGCCGTCGAGTACGGCGCGGCGCACGGCGCGCTGGCGATGACTACCCCGGGCGACACCTCGATGGTTCGCGTCGAGGAAGTCGAAGCGGCGATGAAGGGCAAGGGCGCCCGCGTCATTCGCTGATCGAGCAAGCGGCAAGACGCGCCACTCGGCGCGGTTCCCCAAGAATGCCGTGAAAGCCGCGTAAACAGTGGCTTTCACGGCATTGTTTTTGGCCCTGCCGGTGTTTGTTGGTGCTCAGTTGCCGGACTGCCGAAAAAAGACTGATTCTGCTCGCGATAGCTGTGGATGCACTCGAGCAGCGAGGCGAGCAAAGGCGATTGCTCGTCTTTGCGGTAGACGCAGTGCAGGTCGATCAGCGCCTCGACTTCAGAAACCAGCGGGCGAAAAACCACGTCGGGCAGTTGCAGGTTGAGCACCGATTCGGGAACCAGCGCGCTGCCAAATCCGCCGGCGACCATCACCACCGCCGAAATCATGTCGGCGGCCTTATGCACGATCAGCGGTTCGAAGTGATGGTGTCGGCACAGGGCCTGGCTGACAAAGAAGACGCTCTGATCCTGTTCGCCGATCAGCGCTTCGTTTTTCAAGTCGACCACACTGATGCTCTTTTGCTGGGCCAGCGGATTGCGTCGGTTAAGCGCGACCCATAGCGCTTCGCGGCAGACCAGTTCGGTCTGCAATTCGGGCGACTCGGGCAGGTAGCGGTCAAAGGCAATCAGGATTCGCCCCTGGTGCATGGCCTCCATCTGGCGCCCCTTGGAGGCGCTGTGCAGCACGACGTGGACATCCGGGCAGGTCTGCGCATACGAACTCAGTATTCTGGGGATGATGTTGAGCATCGCCGAGCCGAAGACGCCGATATCGATCCGACCGGCCTGTCCAGCCGCCACTCGCCTGATCTGCTCGGTCGCCAGTTCGACGTGCGCGTTGATATTGCGCGCGTGGCCGAGCAGTGCAGTGCCGGCCTGGGTGAGTTCAACCCCCGAGTTGGTTCGCGTGAACAGCTGCACGCCCAGCTCTTCTTCGAGCGACTGGATGTGACGGGTGAGCGGCGGTTGCGTGATGTGCAGCTTTTCGGCTGCGCGGCTGATGCTGCGCTCTTCCGCTGTGGCGATGAAGTATTTTAGCCGTCGTACATCCATGCTGGTTCGCTCCCTTGGTGTGCCATGGCGCGAATATACCAGCCCGGGCGAGCACATACCGATAACGCATGGGGCTTTGCCTAAATAACATTGGCTGGGAATGGGCTTCGTCACCATAATTTCGTCGCGTTGGTTTTTGGGATATTCGGCTTGGTTCGCCAAGTCCTTTCACGATTTCGTGTCAATCAAGGAGGTAGTTATGCAGAAGAAACTGAAGAAGATTCTGGGAGTGGTACTGGCATCGGCGTTTGCGATGAGCGCGGTGCAGGTTGAAGCGCGCGATTTCCGTTCGGCCGACGTGCATCCGCAGGACTACCCGACGGTGATGACGGTCAAGAAGATCGGCGAAATCGTCA
>JAGTRW010000011.1 GCA_018262095.1 Pseudomonadota bacterium | reverse complement strand
CGAGTGGCTGTTCTGGCAAATGGCGGGGCTCGGCCCGATGGCCGGGCAGAATCATCATTTCGGCCATTACGCGCCGGAGAAGATCCCCTACGCCATCGATCGCTATGTCAAGGAAACCAATCGCCTGTACGGCGTGCTCAACAAGCGCCTGAGCGAGCGCGAATATATCGCCGGCGACTATGGCATCGCCGACATGGCGTGCTATCCGTGGATTGTTCCGTGGCAACGACAGCAGCAGAAGCTCGACGATTTCCCCAACCTCAAGCGCTGGTTCGAGCTGATTGAGGCGCGTCCCGCGGTCGAGCGCGCGTATCGTCTGGCCAATGAGATCAATACCGCGCCGACGGTGACCGAGGAGTCCAAATCACTGCTTTTCGGGCAGACGGCGAGCGGCACGCCGACGCGCTGACGCTGACAGCACGCGCGCCGCTTCGGGTCAGGCGCAGGCAAAAAAAAAACCGAGCACGCTCGGTTTTTTCAGTGGCCAAGAACAGCCGATCAGCTGTTGCCAGGCGTTTCGGCGGGACGCTTCGGACGTCGGTGCTGGCGTTTGGGCGGCCGACCATCGGCGGGCCGACCTTCCTGCGGTCGCTGATCGGGCCGAGGATTGTTGTTCTTGGGCCCGCGGTCGGGGCGGCGAACCTGCCCGGCGGGATTCTGCCGCTTCTCCGGCTGCCCGTTCGACTCCCTGTTGCCGGGTGCGGTGCGGATTTCGAGCTCGTTGAGCTCATCCCACTGTTCATCGGTACGGTCCCGTTCCGGGATGGCATTGAGCTCTCGGATCCGACGACGCGGATCAATGGGTTCTGGATCATTCATGGCGACATTATGGACCACACGGCAGTCCTCATTCAATACTCTCGAAAAATGAAGCAGAACAAGGACCCAAAAACGATCGATTACGCGCCGCGTTCAGCCCTATAATTCCTCTCTTTTTTTAAAGTCCTGCCCATGTGGTTCAGAAACCTCCAGCTCTACCGCCTTCCCAAAAACTGGGCCGACAATACCAGCGCGCTTGAAGATCAGTTGTCCAAGCTGACGCTGCAGCCGTGCAGCGCCAGCGCCATGCAGAGCATCGGCTGGGTCGCGCCGCGCCCCGGCGGGCCGCTGGTGCACGCCGTCAACCGCCAGTGGCTGCTGGCACTCGGCGCCGAACAGCGGCTGTTGCCGGCATCGGTGGTCAAGCAGTTCGCCAACGATAAGGCGAAGGACATCGAGGAAGCCGAAGGGCGCAAAGTCGGGCGCAAGGAAATGCGCGAGCTGCGCGAAGCGATGACGCTCGAACTGATGCCGCGCGCTTTCGTTCGCCGCCGCACCACCTTCGGCTGGATCGACCCGGTCAACGGCTGGCTGGTGATCGACGCCGCTTCGCCGGCCAAGGCCGAGGAATTTCTCGAGCATCTGCGCAAATCAGCCGAAGGCCTGCCGGCGCGGTTGGTCCAGGTCAACCAATCGCCGTCGGCAGCGATGACCGCTTGGATCGCCGCCGGCGAGGCACCGACGAATTTCACGCTCGACCAGGACCTCGAACTGCGCTCGGCTGAAAACGCGACGGTGCGCTACGTCAAGCACACGCTCGAAGGCGATGAAATCGGCCGGCACATCGCCGCCGGCAAGGTCGTCACGCGACTGGCGCTGACCTGGGGCGACCGAATCTCGTTCCTGCTCAACGAGAACCTGCAGATCAAGCGGCTTTCCTTCCTCGACATCCTCAAGGACGAAGCCGATGGGCAGGCGGAGAACGAAGACGAGCGCTTCGACATCGATTTCACCCTGATGTCCGGCGAAGTCGCGCGTCTGCTCGACGACCTGCTCGCCGCGCTCGGTGGCGAACAGGAAAAATCGGTCTGATCACGCCGCCCAGGAATCAAGGTGCCAGCGGCGCGATCAAGCACGGCCGATAGCAAGCTGCCGTCGCCGGCCAGCTGGTTCCTGTACCTGATCGAATGCGCCGACGGCAGCATCTACACCGGCATCGCGCGCGATGTCGCGGCGCGTTACGCGGCGCACGCCAGCGGCAAGGGCGCGCGCTACACGCGATCGCACCCACCGGCCCGGCTGCTGGCGTGCCAGGCCTACCCTGATCGTTCGAGCGCACTCAAAGCCGAATACCGGGTCAAGCAACTCACGGCGACGGAAAAACGGGTTCTTGTCGCGCAGCTGACTGCTGGCGCTGCGGCAAGCGCTCAAACGCCCGCAGCAGCTTAGTCGAACAGCCCGGGCTGCAGCGGTGCCAGATTCTCGCGCTTGACTGTAAACCTGACCGGCGAACCGCTGCGCCCGAGCGCTTCGACGACCATTCGGTCGGCACAGGTTTCGGCGACGACGCGAACGTTGTAGCCGCCGCGCGCCAGTCGGCTGGCCCGACCGATGTAGGTGGCGACAGCCCCGATTTGCGGGAGCCAGACGGCTTTCTTGCGAGCCATGTAGTGGACCAATCCGATTTGACGTGAAACAAATCTTAGCATTGCGGCAGGAAATCAGCCAAGATAGGCGACACCATACTGACGATGGATTGCTTGCATAACCTGTGTTATTCGAATGGAGCGCCATGAAATTCAGAACCAGGATATTGATGATCGTCGCCGCTGCGCTGGTCGGCATGGTGGTGATGGCCATGAGCGGCCTGTTGCAACTGCGGCAAAGCATGTACCAGGAACGCCAGTCGCAGATTGTCCAGCTACTTGACGTCGCCAGCGCCCAGATGAAGTACTTCTACGACCTCGAAACGTCGGGCAAGCTGACGCATGAAGAAGCCCAGGCGCGAGCCAAGGAAGCCATCTCGGCGCAGCGAACCCAGGACAACTACTTCATCGTGCGCAACGTCGCCGACAATATGCTGCTGATTCACGGCACGCCGTCACGTGTCGGCAAAATCGATCCGGGCGGCAAGACCATCGATGGCCGCCAGGTCATGGACGTCTACAAGGAAGAGATCAGCAGGAACAAGAACGGCAAGGGCTTCGTCACCTTGACTGCCGTCCGGCCGGGCAGCGAAGACAAGACGCTGTACAAAAAGCTCAACGGCGCGGCGATCTTCCAGCCCTGGGGATGGCTGGTGGCCATCGGATTTTTTGTCGACGACATCGATCGCGCGTTCTGGACCGACGCCGTCAAGATGCTGCTGATCGGTGGCGCGCTGATTGCCATCGTCGCTTTGCTCGCTTTGCGCACCATGCGCAGCATCCTCGGCCAACTCGGCGGCGAGCCCGCCTACGCGGCCGAGATTGCGCAGGGAATCGCCAACGGCAACCTGTCGCGAAGAATCGATACCAAGGGCCGAGCCGACAGTCTGCTCGGTTCGATGCGCATCATGCAGGACGGCCTGCACGCCATGGTCGAGCGCTTCAACAAGGCGTCGACCACGCTGGCCGGCGCGTCGCAGCAACTGAGCGAAAAAACCGAGCAGATCAGTCGCGGCAGCCAGATGACCTCCGACGCAACGTCGTCGACCGCCGCCGCAGTCGAACAGATGACGGTCAGCATCAGCCACATTTCGGAGAATGCGCGGGAAACCGAGAGCAACTCGCAGCAGGCCGCCGAACTCGCGACCCGCGGCGAACAGCAGGCCAAAGACGCAGCCTCTGAAATTCGCCGCATCTCGGGCGACATCAGCGGCGCCGCAGACTTGATCCGCGGCCTGGTCGACCGCGCCCGCGAAATTGGCGGCATGAGCGCCGTGATCAAGGAAATCGCCGACCAGACCAATCTGCTCGCGCTCAACGCGGCGATTGAAGCCGCACGTGCCGGCGAACAGGGGCGCGGTTTCGCTGTCGTTGCCGACGAAGTGCGCAAGCTCGCCGAACGAACGAGCGGCGCGACGCAGGACATCACGCGAACGATCAACGCCGTCCAGGGCGATACCGACGCCGCTGCGGCGCGCATGGACGGCATCCGCGACCAGGTCGTACTGGGCGTCGAACTGGTCGAGAAAGCTGCGCAGGCGCTGCGCGAGATCAACGAAAGCGCGAAAGCCACGCTCGACAAGACGCGCGATGTCGCCAATGCCGCGCGCGAGCAAAGCGAGGTCAGCAACAGCATCGCCGGCAACGTCGAGCGCATTGCGCAGATGGTCGACGAAGCCGACAGTTCGGTACAGGCGGCCAATGCCCAGGTCAGGCAGCTTGACGAACTGGCGCGTGAATTGAGCCAGGCGGCCGCAAAATTTACGCTGTGACATCAAAGGCCGCCGTGAAACGCGGCCGGGCGACAAAAAAGCGGGAGGAAAAGCGGCGTCATCCTTAAATACCAGGCGTTCAACGTTTATAATCCCTCGTTTATCGTCTATCGCTTGGAACACCATGGAAGCCGAACAGCTCAATATCATCGCCAACCGACTCGTGGATATCGCCCAGCGCGCCACCGAGTTGCGGAGGTATCTTTGACTACGATCAGAAACATGATCAGCTAGAGGCCGTCTCGCGCGAGCTCGAAGACCCGAAGATCTGGGACAACGCCGACCGCGCGCAGGAACTCTCGAAGGAAAAGAAGTCGCTCGAAAACGTCGTGCTGACGCTCGATCACGTCGCTGAAGCATTGAAAGACGCCGACGAGCTGTTCGCCATGGCGCGCGAGGAAAACGACGACGATACGCTCATTGCGATTTCGACCGACGTCGACGGCATCGAGAAGCAGATTGCCAACCTCGAATTCCGCCGCATGTTCAACAACCCGGCCGACCCGCTCAACTGCTTCATCGACATCCAGGCCGGCGCCGGCGGCACCGAAGCGCAGGACTGGGCGTCGATGCTGCTGCGCATGTACGTCAAGTACGGCGAGCGCAAGGGTTACACGGTAGACGTCATGGAAGAGTCCGAAGGCGACGTCGCCGGAATCAAGACGGCGACGATCAAGCTCTCGGGCGACTACTGCTTCGGCATGCTGCGCTCGGAAACCGGAATCCATCGGCTGGTGAGAAAATCGCCGTTCGACTCGAACGCGCGCCGCCACACCAGCTTCTGCTCGATCTTCGTCTACCCCGAAATCGACGATTCGTTCGAGATCGACATCAACCCCGCCGACCTGCGCATCGACACCTACCGCGCTTCGGGCGCCGGCGGCCAGCACATCAACAAGACCGACTCGGCGGTGCGCATCACGCACGTTCCCAGCGGCATCGTCGTGCAGTGCCAGAACGACCGCTCGCAGCACCGCAACCGCGCCGAGGCGATGGCCATGCTCAAATCGCGCATGTACGAAGCCGAGATCCGCAAACGCCAGGCCGAGCAACAGAAACTCGAGGACTCGAAGACCGACATCGGCTGGGGCCACCAGATCCGCTCCTACGTGCTCGACCAGTCGCGCATCAAGGATCTGCGCACCAACGTCGAAGTCGGCCATACGCAGAGCGTGCTCGACGGCGACCTCGACCAGTTCATCGAAGCCTCCCTCAAACAGGGCGTCTGAACGACCGCCCCAGCCCCCCTTTAAAAACATCGATTGCGAGACGACCATGTCCGAACCCAGCAGCGCAACCCCGACCCAGCAGGACGAAAACCACATCATCGCCGAGCGCCGCATCAAGCTCGCCGAATGGCGCGCCACGGGCAAAGCCTATCCCAACGACTTTTCGCGCGAAAACACCGCCGGCAAGATCGCCGAAGTCTACGAATCGAAGTCGGGCGAAGAGCTTGAGGCGACGCCGGTCGAGGTCAAGGTCGCTGGCCGCATCATGCTCAAGCGCGTCATGGGCAAGGCGTCGTTCGTCACCATTTCCGACGTCTCCGGCCGCATCCAGCTCTACGTCGCGCGCGACAAGGTCGGCGAAGAGACCTACGCATCGTTCAAGCGCTGGGACACCGGCGACATCATCGGCGCCGTCGGCCCGCTGTTTCGCACCAAGACCGGCGAACTTTCGGTCCAGTGTACGGAAATCCGCCTGCTCTCAAAATCGTTGCGCCCGCTGCCCGAGAAGTTCCACGGTCTGACCGACCAGGAACAGAAGTACCGCATGCGCTACCTCGACCTGATCATGAACGATCAGTCGCGCTTCACCTTCGTCGCGCGCAGCAAGATCGTCCAGTCGATCCGCAACTATATGACCGACCACGGCTTCCTCGAAGTCGAAACGCCGATGATGCACCCGATTCCCGGCGGCGCCTCGGCGCGCCCGTTCGTGACGCACCACAACGCGCTCGACATGGAACTCTTCCTGCGCATCGCGCCCGAGCTCTACCTCAAGAAGCTGGTCGTCGGCGGTTTCGAGAAGGTCTTCGAAATGAACCGCAACTTCCGCAACGAGGGAATGAGCCCGCGCCACAACCCCGAATTCACCATGATGGAGTTCTACGAGGCCTATAGCGACTACCGCAAGCTGATGGACTTCACCGAGGGCTTGCTGCGCCACGCCGCGCGCGACGCGCTGGGCACCGAAGTCTTCGAATACCAGGGCCGCACGCTCGACCTCTCGAAACCTTTCGACCGCCTGACGATGGTCGAAGCGATCCGCAAGTACTGCCCGCGTTACTCGCTTGAACAGCTTAACGACGAAGCGTGGCTGATCGAGCAGCTCACGGCGAAGAAGGCCGAAGTCAAACCAGGAATGGGGATCGGCACGCTGCAACTGATGATGTTCGAAGAAACGACCGAAGCCGACCTCTGGGACCCGACCTTCATCATCGACTACCCTGCCGAGATCAGTCCGCTGGCGCGCAGCAGTGACAGCAATCCGAACATCACCGAGCGCTTCGAACTGTTCATCGTCGGCCGCGAGATCGCCAACGCCTTCTCCGAGCTCAACGACCCCGAAGACCAGGCCGCGCGCTTCATGGAGCAAGCCAAGGCCAAGGACGCCGGCGACGAGGAAGCGATGTACTACGACGCCGACTACATCCGCGCGCTCGAATACGGCCTGCCGCCGGCCGGCGGCTGCGGCATCGGCATCGACCGCCTGGTGATGCTGCTCACCGACTCGTCGAACATCCGCGACGTGATCCTCTTCCCGCAGATGCGACCGGAGTGAGCCCTGAAAGGGCGAACGCAGGAAGTCCCCTTGGGGGACGCCTGAATAGGATAGTCCGCGCTTGGCAATACTGCGTTGCAAACCGCCTTGCATAGCGCTGCTATGCGGCGGCGGTCTGCGCGCCCCAAGGGCACTTCCTTCGGGGCGCCTTGTCTTGCCTGCGCTCGCTCGATCCTTGACTTACCGGAGATAAAAGTCACGGGCTGCGCAGGTAACTCCTGCCCGAACCACATCATCCCAAAGCGCCTGCGGGCGCTTTTTCTTGCCCTCGAAAAAGTCGATTCCGGGATGCGTTACGGTGCAAAAGGCCGCTGGCGCAAGTGCTACTATTCATCCTTTGCGTCCAACACCGCTCCAGGAGAGACCATGAAGCTCGAAACGCTCGCCGTGCATGCCGGCTACAGCCCTGAACCGACGACCAAGGCGGTTGCCGTGCCGATTTACCAGACCACCTCGTACTCGTTCGACAGTACGCAGCACGGCGCCGATCTCTTCGACCTCAAGGTGCCGGGCAATATCTACACGCGAATCATGAACCCGACGCAGGACGTTCTTGAAAAGCGCGTCGCTGCACTCGAAGGCGGCGTCGCCGGTCTGGCGCTGGCCTCAGGAATGGCCGCGGTCACCAATGCGATCATGACCATCGCCGAGGCCGGCGACAACATCGTCTCGGCGGCGACGCTCTACGGCGGCAGCTACAACCTGTTTGCGCATACCCTGCCGCAATACGGAATCAGCGTGCGCTTCGCCGACCACCGCCAGCCCTCGTCCTTTGAAGCGTTGATCGACGCCAAGACCAAGGCGATCTTTTGCGAATCGGTCGGCAACCCGCTGGGCAACGTCACCGACTTCGAGCAGCTCGCGCAAATCGCGCACCGCCACGGCATTCCGCTGATCGTCGACAACACCGTGCCGTCGCCCTACCTGTGCCGCCCGTTCGAGCACGGCGCCGACATCGTCGTGCATGCGCTGACCAAGTACATCGGCGGTCACGGCAACTCGATCGGCGGCATGATCGTCGACAGCGGCAAATTTCCCTGGGCCGAACACAAGGAGAGGTTCCGCCGCCTCAACGAACCCGACGTTTCGTACCACGGCGTCGTCTATACCGAAGCGCTCGGCGCGGCGGCCTACATCGGACGCGCGCGCGTCGTTCCGCTGCGCAATATGGGCGCCGCCATTTCACCGTTCAACGCCTTCCTGATCCTGCAAGGTCTCGAGACGCTGCCGCTACGCATGGAGCGCATCTGCGCCAACACCCTGGCGGTCGCGCAATTCCTCAAAGGCCACGCCAAGGTGAGCTGGGTCAATTACGCCGGACTGCCCGACCACGCCGATCACGCGCTGGTGCAAAAATACATGGGTGGCCGCGCCTCCGGCATCATGACCTTCGGCGTCAAGGGCGGCAGCGCCGGCGGCGGCCGCTTCCAGGACGCACTGCAGCTGTTCACCCGCCTGGTCAACATCGGCGACAACAAGTCGCTGGCTTGCCACCCGGCGACGACCACGCATCGCCAGCTCGGCCCCGCCGAAATGCTCAAGGCCGGCGTCTCCGAAGACATGATCCGGCTGTCGATCGGCATCGAGCACATCGACGACCTCATCGCCGATCTCGATCAGGCGCTGGCCGCCGCCTGACGCCGATAAAGTTCGCCCATCAACCCATCGTCCTTTTCCAGGAGAATCAAGCATGTTGCTTTCCCGCCTCAAAACACTCACCACGGTCGCGGTCCTGGCGGTTTCGAGCCTGACCCTGGCCCACGCCGCTGAACCGCTCAAGGCCGGTTTCGTCTATATCGGCCCGACCGGCGATCACGGCTGGTCGTATGCGCACGACCAGGGTCGCAAGCAGCTTGAGGAACAGTCGGGCGGCAAGGTCAAAACGACCTTCGTCGAGAGCGTTCCGGAAACCGCCGACGCCGAGCGCGTCTTCCGCGACCTCGCGCAAAAGGGCAACAAGGTCATCTTCGCCACGTCCTTCGGCTACATGAACCAGATGGTCAAAGTCGCCAAGGCCTTCCCCAAGACCGTTTTCATGCACGCCACCGGCTACAAGACGGCAGCCAACCTCGGCGTCTACGACGTGCGCACCTATGAAGGCGCCTACATGCTCGGCGTCGTTGCCGGCAAGATGAGCAAGGGCAACAAGCTCGGGGTCGTGGCGTCGATTCCGATCCCGGAAGTGATCCGCAACATCAACGCCTTCACGCTCGGCGCGCGCAGCGTCAATCCGAAGATCACCACCCGCGCGATCTGGGTCAACACCTGGTTCGATCCGGGCAAGGAACGCGAAGCGGCGCTCGCGCTGATCTCGCAGGGTTGCGACGTGCTGATGCAGAACACCGATTCGCCGGCGGTCGTCCAGGCCGCGCAGGAAAAAGGCGTGCTCGCTTTCGGTTGGGATTCGGACATGAGCAAGTTCGGCGGCAAGGCGCACCTCGCCGCATCCATCCTCAACTGGGGCGTAATCTACAAGAAGGTCACCGACGACGTTGCCGCCGGCACCTGGAAATCCGGCAGTCTGTGGTGGGGTGTCAAGGAAGGCGCGGTCAATATCGACAACTTCGGACCGGCCGTTCCGGCCGACGTCAGGAAAGTCGCCGAAGAGCGCCGCGACGCGCTCAAAGCCGACAAGCTGCACCCCTTCACCGGCCCGCTCAAGGATCAGTCGGGCAAGGTATTCCTGGCGGCCGGCAAGGTCTATTCGGATGCCGACCTCCTGAAGATGAATTTCTTCGTCGAAGGCGTCCAGGGCAACGTTCCCAAGTAAATCGCAGCTTCCCGAAAAAGCGGCCTACGGGCCGCTTTTTTTGCCTCAAGGAAAAGCATCGATCCGGCTTGGGCTGATCGATGGCACCCTCTATAATGCGAGCCATTCATTCTATTGAGGAACGCGGCATGGAATCTTCGCTCAAGAGCCCCTACCGGGACGACATCGTGATCTCCTGGCCGGAATTGCACCGGGACACGCGCCTGCTCTGCCACGCGCTAATGGAAAAGGGGCCGTTCAAGGGAATCATCGCCATCGCGCGCGGCGGCATGATCCCGGCGGCACTGGTCGCCCGCGAACTGGAGATCCGCCTGCTCGACACCATCTGCGCGTCGAGCTACGACGAATCGGCCGAAGAAGGCGCGCAGAACACGCGTTCGGAAGTAAAAGTTCTGAAAGGTGTCGACCATGATGGCGAAGGCTATCTGCTGATCGACGACCTGGTCGACACCGGCAACACCGCGCGAGTCATCCGCAAGCTGCTGCCCAAGGCTTACTTCGCGACGCTCTACGCCAAACCGATGGGACGCGAAATCGTCGATCTTTGCGTCAAGGAATTCAACCAGGACAAATGGATCTATTTTCCCTGGGACATCGATTACAAGTTCGTCCCGCCGATCAAGAAGAACCGCTAAACGCGCGCCATGACCGCGCGCGGCGCCATTCTAAGCAGAGGCCAGCCATGTCGCGCGTTTTTGTTCTGCTTCTGCTTCTCGGTTTGGCCGGCTGCGGCGAGAGGCCCCCAGCGGTTTTCAACAACGTCGAGCTCACCGGGGCGGATTTCGGACGTTCGCTCAACAATCTGCGCGATCATCGCCGTCAGCCGGCATCGCTTGTCGATTTCCACGGCAAGGTCGTGCTGATTTTCTTCGGCTACACCTTCTGCCCCGACATTTGCCCAACCGCATTGACCCGCTTTGCCGAGGTGATGGCGCGACTCGGGACCGATGTTGAGCGGGTACAAGTACTGTTCGTGACGCTCGACCCACAGCGCGATACGCCGGAAAGGCTGGCTGGCTACGTGCCATGGTTCTACCCGACATTCATCGGGCTCTATGGTGACGATGCCGCGACCGACGCGGCGGCGCGGGAATTTAAAGTTTATTATGCGCGCAGCGTCGGCGGTGACGGCGCCAACTACACGATAGACCACTCGGCGGGCGCCTACGTCATCGACCCTGCCGGGAAAATCCGACTCTACCTCAAGGACGGCGCGCCGACAGACGCCATCGTCAGCGATCTGCAGTACTTGTTGGCCGGAAAATGATTCCTCACGCTGATCAACGCTGTCATTTGTCTCATATGAAGACGCGGTAATCCGTTCAGATAGGTCAATGCGCAAGCGCATTGCTGCCACAATCGATCTGCTTTACTGAGAGGAAATGCAGACATGTTTGAGCAATTGAGCAATCTTCTCGCCGTCAATGGCTATCTCCCGCACGGCTATTGCATCAGTTGGTCGCCGCTGCTGGTGTTCACTTTCGTCGCCAGCGATCTGCTGATCTTTTTCTCCTATTTCTCGATGCCGCTGGCGATCGTCTATTTCGCGCGACGGCGTCCCGACTTTCCGTATCGCTGGCTGTTGTGGATGTTCGCCGCCTTCATCATGGCTTGCGGCGCGACGCACCTGATGAACGCCGTCGTGCTATGGGTGCCAATGTATGCGCTGGACGCCTTGCTCAAGGCGATTACCGCGACCATTTCGGTGCTTACCGCCTTCGTGCTCTGGCCCTTGATCCCGCAGGCGTTGAAAATCCCGAGCCCGGAACAGATGCGTCGGGTCAATCAGAAACTACAGCTTGAAATTGCCGAGCGCAAAGGCATCGAGGACGAGCTGCGACAGGCCAAGGCGGCTGCGGAAACGGGTTTGCAGAAAGAGCGGGTGATGATGGCGGCGATCGTCGAATCGTCAGATGATGCGATCATCGGCATGACGCTCGACGGCAAGATCACCAACTGGAACCCGGCGGCGGAAAAGATATTTGGTTTCTCAGCCGCCGAGATTCTAGGTCAATCGATGCTTGGCCAGATTCCCCCCGAACATAACGACGAATGGCAGAGAATCCTCGCCACCATCCAGCGCGGCGAATCGGTCAAGCAACTCGATCTCGTTTTCCGACGGCCATCAGGAACTCGTCGAAACCACCAAAACCCCCGTCTTCGACGCCCAGCATCGCCTGCTCGGCGTGCTCGGGATCGGCCGTGACATCACCGGACGCAAGCAGGCTGAAGCCGAGTTGCAGCAACACCGCCTCCACCTCGAAGAGCTCGTCGCCTCGCGCACCGTCGAGCTGGCGCAGGCCAAAGAGGCCGCCGAGACGGCCAATCTTGCAAAAACCGCCTTTCTGGCCAACATGAGTCACGAAATTCGCACGCCGATGAACGCCATCCTCGGCATGGCCCACCTGCTACGCCGCGCTGGCGTCACGCCGGCCCAGGCCGACCGTCTCGACAAGATCGATGCCGCATCCGATCACCTGCTCGCAACGATCAACAACATTCTCGATATTTCCAAGATCGAAGCCGGAAAATTCGTCCTCGACGACAGTGCGCTGACGGTCAGCAGCCTGATCAGCAATGTCAGTTCGATTCTGAGCGAACGCGCTAAGGACAAGGGGCTTGAACTCAAGACCGAAAGCGACAGCTTCCCGACCCCTCTGCGCGGTGACCCGACCCGCTTGCAGCAGGCCATGCTCAACTACGTCGCCAACGCCATCAAGTTCACCGAACACGGCACGGTGACGCTACGTGCATTTGTCCAGGAAGAGTCTGCCGAATCGGTGCTGGCCCGCTTCGAGGTTATCGATACCGGTATCGGTATCGCGCCCGAAGTTCAGCAGCGGATTTTCAATGCCTTCGAACAGGCCGACAACTCGACCTCGCGAAAATACGGCGGCAGCGGACTCGGACTGGTAATCAGCAAACGCCTCGCCGAGTTGATGGGCGGAGAAGCCGGCGTCGAAAGCACCGCCGGCGTCGGCAGCACCTTCTGGTTCACCGTTCGCCTGCGCAAGGGGCAAAGCCACGAGGATTTGACACCGACGCCAACGGCGGACGCTGAAGCCACGCTTCGCCAAGACCATCGAGGCCGTCGCATCCTGCTCGTCGACGACGAGCAGATCAACCTCGAGGTAGCCCAGTTTCTTCTCGAGGGTTCAGGACTGGTGGTCGAAACCGCCGAAAACGGCTTCGAAGCCATCGAGCGGGCACGGGAAACGAATTACGCCGTGATCCTGATGGACATGCAGATGCCGAAACTCGATGGATTGGAGGCCACTCGACAGATCCGTGAACTGCCTGGTCAGCGCGATACGCCGATCATCGCGATGACCGCCAATGCCTTTGCCGAGGACCGGGCGCGCTGCCTGGACGCCGGGATGAACGACTTCCTGATCAAACCATTCGACCCCGAACAGCTCTTCTCAACGCTGCTCAAGCACCTGGCGACCTGAATAGATCAACGCCGAGCCGGCCGGCGCGAGCGACATGCTCAGCGGTCAGCGGCCCGCATTGACCAGTAGCCGGGCCAGTCGGTTGTGCTGCTCGACGAGCACCGGCAACTCGATCGGTAACAGCTGGCCGTCGCTGACCACCGGCCGACCGTTGATGATCGAATGGCTGACGTTTTGCGGCGCGCAGAAGAGCAGCGCGGCGACCGGGTCATGCACTGCGGCGCCGGCCATCGCCAACCCGTCAAGCGAAAAGGCGACGACGTCGGCGCTCATCCCCGGCGCCAGCGCGCCGATGTCGTCGCGCCCCAGCACCCGGGCGCCACCGAGCGTCGCCAGTTCAAGCGACTGGCGCGCGCTCATCGCCGCCGGGCCGTATGCAACGCGCGCGAGCAGCATCGCTTGCCGCGCCTCGCCGAGCAGATGCGCGCCGTCATTGGACGCGCTGCCGTCGACGCCGATGCCGACCGCCACGCCGGCGTCGCGCAGCGCCGCAATCGGCGCGATTCCCGACGCCAGGCGCATGTTCGAACAAGGGCAATGCGCGACGCCGGTGCCGGTGCGCGCGAAGAGTCCGATCCCCGGTGCATCGAGCTTGACGCAGTGCGCGTGCCAGACGTCGTGACCGACCCAGCCGAGCTCCTGCGCGTACTGCGCGGGCGTCATGCCGAATTGTTCGCGGCTGTAGGCGACATCGTTGTCGTTCTCGGCCAGATGCGTGTGCAGCGAAACGCCATAGGCGCGAGCCAGATCGGCCGATTCGCGCATCAACTCGCGGCTCACCGAAAACGGCGAGCAAGGCGCGACGACGATGCGCAGCATCGCGTGACGCGAGCCGTCGTGCCAGGACTCAATCAGCCGCCGGCTATCCTTGAGGATCGCCTCTTCGTCTTCGACCAGGGCGTCGGGCGGCAGCCCGCCATCGCTCTCGCCGACGCTCATGCTGCCGCGCGCGGCGTGAAAGCGCATTCCCAGCGTCGCAGCGGCGTCGATCGAATCGTCGAGGCGCGAACCGTTGGGATAAAGATAGAGGTGGTCGCTCGACGTCGTACAGCCCGACAGGATCAGTTCGGCCATCGCCGTCAGCGTCGACACGCGGATCATTTCCGGAGTCAGCCGCGACCAGATCGGGTAGAGCCTGCGCAGCCAGGCGAAGAGCTCGGCGTCCTGCGCGCCGGGAATCGCCCGCGTCAGGCTCTGATACATGTGGTGATGGGTATTGATAAGACCTGGCAGCGCGACGCAGCCGGCCAGCGAAATCACCTGATCGGCGCCCGCCGGCAGTTCGGCAGACGCTCCAACCGCTTCGATCACGCCGTCGCGGATGAACACCCCGCCGCCGGGAATCTCCCGGCGCTGGTCGTCCATGGTCACCAGCACGTCGGCGTTCTTGAGCAGTAATGTAGTCATCAAGCAACCTCTAGCGAGAAATCAACTTTGTCAGAGTCAAAAAGATCAAACCACGGCGACTCAGCGAGCACGGCGAAAAACCGAAACAAACAGAAATGACGCGGCGCGACCGTCGAATGACAGATAGAACGGCTTCAATTCTCGGTATTTCGCCGTGTTCGCCGTGGTTAATCTGTTTTTAGGCGAACCGAGCGACGTCAAGGCAAAAACGGCTTGCCGAGCGACGCCGGCAAGTTGTTCTGCAGCACCCGGCGGTCGCGCGAAATGACGACCAGCACGACGATCGTCGCCAGATAGGGAAGCGCCGCGAGGAACTGGACCGGCAGCATGATTCCCAGGCCCTGGGCATGAAACTGCAGAATCGTGACGAAGCCGAACAGGTAGGCGCCGAACAGCAGCCGGGTCGGCTTCCAGGTCGCGAAGACGACCAGCGCGACGGCGATCCAGCCGCGCCCGGCGCTCATGTTCTGCACCCACAGCGGCGTATAGACCGTCGACAGGTAAGCACCGCCGATGCCGGCCATGGCGCCGCCAAAAGCGACCGCGCCGAAGCGGATCAGGATCACCGGATAGCCGATCGCATGGGCCGACTCCGGCGACTCGCCGATGGCCTTGAGCAGCAGCCCGAGGCGGGTTTTGGTCAGCGTCCAGGCGACCGCCGCGTAGGCCGCGAGAGAAAGATAGACCACCGCATCCTGCGCGAACAGCACCGGCCCGAGCAGCGGGATGTCGGCCAGCAGCGGAATGGGCAAGGGCTTCAAGCCTGGCAGGCTGTAGCTGATGTAGTTCTGGCCGATGAACGCCGACAGGCCGATGCCGAAGATGGTCAGCGCCAAGCCGCAGGCGGCCTGATTGGCGGCCAGCGAGAGGGCGAAGAAAGCGAAGATCATCGCCGTCGCGGCACCGGCCAGCGCCCCGGCCGGCAACCCGGCGGCGACACCGTAGCCGGTCTCGGCAGCCGCCGCGAAACCGGCGATGGCGCCGACCAGCATCATGCCTTCGACGCCCAGATTCATCACCCCCGTGCGTTCGACGACGAGTTCGCCAAGCCCGGCGAAAATCAGCGGCGTCGCCGCCGCCAGCGTCCCGGCGAGGATTGGAATGAGCTGTTCGATCATAGGATGGCTTTCGCGGTCACTCAGGCTGAACGACGCAGGCGGTTGTCGATGAAAACGTCGGAACCGAGCAGGAAAAAAAGCAGCATTCCCTGGAAGATCCCGGTAATCGCGAACGGCATCTGCAGGCTGACCTGAGCGGCTTCGCCGCCGAGGTAAATCAGCGCCATCAGCAAGCCGGCGAGAACGATTCCCAGCGCATGCAAGCGCCCGAGGTAGGCGACGATGATCGCGGCAAAGCCGTAGCCCGGCGAAATATTGAGGTTGAGCTGGCCGACCGGTCCGGCGATTTCGCCGACCCCGGCGAGCCCGGCGGTGATCCCGGAGACGACCAGGCTGAACCATACCGTCTGGTGCGACGAGAAGCCGGCGTAACGCGAAGCGGCCGGTGCGTGGCCACCGACCTCGAGCTGGAAATGCATGAAGCTGCGCGCGTTGAACAGCCAGAAGGCGAGCACTGCGGCGCCGGTCAGATAGATCGAGGTATTGACGCGCGAACCTTCGAGCAGGATGGCAAAGAGCGCGTTGTCGCCGAACATGATCGACTGCGGGAAGTTCATCCCTTCCGGGTCGCGCCACGGTCCGCTGACCATGAAAGAGAGGATGAAGCTCGCGACATACGAGAGCATCAGCGTGGTCAGCGTCTCCTGCGCATTGAAGCGCGTCCTGAGCAAGGCCGGCAAGGCGCCCCACAGCCCGCCGCCGATCGCCCCGGCGAGAATCATCGCCGGCATCACCCACGCCGAGTCGCTGCCGTCCATATAGATCGCGACGCCGCCGCCGGCCAGCGCGCCGATGATCAGTTGGCCTTCGGCGCCGATATTGTAGATGCGCGCCTTGAAGCCGATCGCCAGCCCTTCGGCGATCAGGATCAGCGGGCAGGCCTTGATCAACAGCTCGCTCCAGCCGTAGCTGCTCGTCATCGGCTGAATGAAGAAGACTTCGAACGACTCGAGCACCGGTTTGCCCAGCGACCAGAACAGCAGCGAACCGGCGAGCAGCGTGGCGACGATGGCGATCAGCGGCGCCGTCCAGCGCATCAGCCGCGACGGACGTGCGCGCGGCTCAAGCAGATGCATGGGAAACCTCGCTCGATTGGGAAGTGGACGTTTCGTCGAACAGCCCCGACATCTTGAGGCCGACCGATTCGGCGCTGGTCGCACCGCGCGGCTGCGCAGCCGAAAGCCGCCCTTCGGCCAGCACGGCGATGCGGTCGCTGATTTCAAAGAGCTCCTCGAGCTCTTCGGAGATCAGCACGATGGCGACGCCATTGCGCGACAGGTCGACCAACGCCTGGCGCAGCACGGCCGAAGCGCCGACATCGACGCCCCAGGTCGGCTGGGCGACGATCATCAGCTTGGGCTTGAGCATGATTTCGCGGCCGACGATGAATTTCTGCAGATTGCCGCCCGACAGCGACCGCGCATCGTCGCCCGACCCGCCGCAGCGCACGTCAAAGCGCGCGACGCATTGGTCGGCAAACTCGCGCGCCTTGCTGTAGCGCACCATCCCCCAGTTCTTCATGCCCTTGCGGTGCGCCGTCAAGAGCGCGTTGTGCGAGAGTGAAAACGGCGGCACCGCACCGCGCCCGAGTCGCTCCTCGGGAACGAAGACGAGTCCGCGGTTGCGCCGTTGCCCGGCGTTGAGGTGACCGATCGCCTCGCCGTCGAAGTGGATCGAATGTTTTTCGACGGTCGTCTCACCGGACAGCGCGGCCATCAGCTCGGCCTGCCCATTGCCCGAAATCCCGGCAATGCCGAGGATTTCGCCGGCATTGACGCTGAACGAAATATCCTCGAGGTTGGTCCCGAAAGGCTCTTCGGAGATCAGGCTCAGCGCTTCGACAGTCAGCACCGTGCGTTTCTCGCCTTCATAGGCCGGCGCCTGGCAGACCGGCAGTTCGCGGCCGATCATCATGCGCGCGAGGCTGGCAGCGGTTTCCTGGCGGGGGATCGCGGTACCGGTGACCTTGCCGTGGCGGATGATCGTCGCGCCATCGCAAAGCGACTGGATTTCGTGCAACTTGTGGCTGATGTAGAGAATCGAGACGCCTTCGCTGGCGAGTTGGCGCAGCGTCTCGAACAAGGTCTGAACGGCCTGCGGTGTGAGTACCGAGGTCGGCTCGTCGAGGATCAGAAGCTTCGGGTCCTGCAGCAGGCAACGGACGATTTCGACGCGTTGGCGCTCGCCGACTGAAAGGCTATGCACCATCCGCTTCGGGTCAAGCGGCAGGCCGTAGCGCTCGGACACCGCCTTGACGCGCACGGCAAGCGCCGGCAAGTCGAACGGCTCGTCGAGCACCAGCGAAATATTCTCGACCACCGACAGCGTCTCGAACAACGAGAAATGCTGGAACACCATGCCGATCCCGTGCCGGCGCGCCTGCGCGGGGTTGGCAATGGAAACCTCGTGGCCGTTGAGCAGAATCGTTCCGGCGTCGGCCTTGACCGCACCGTAGATGATTTTCATCAGCGTGCTTTTTCCCGCGCCGTTTTCGCCGAGCACCGCGTGGATTTCGCCAGGCAGCACCGACAGGCTGACCTCGGCGCAGGCCACGATGCCGGGGTAACGCTTGGTGATGCCCAGCAATTCCAAGCGGGGAACGGGCGAGTGCATGCTTACTCCGGCAGGATGGAAACGATCAACAGACCGGTCTTGCCGGCCTGAGTCAACGGTTGACGAATAGTTGGTTTGCGCACGATAGTCACACGATCCTGCCGGTCGAAGGCCAGTTGCCTCCGGCGGCCCGGTAGACGAAGCCCGAATGATACACGTTCGCCGCCCAAGCCGATCAGGCGCAGCAGCCTTCGACGCAAGAACGAGCAGCGCGTCGCCGAGTCGCTTTCGCCAAGCTGCGTCAATGGCGCTAAACTGGCAACCATTGACCGTCCGCCTGCCGCTTCCCGGCGGCGAAAAAATCGACCGATCGCTTCATGCCAAGGCCCGCGAGTGCGCTTATTCCAGTCGACCAAAGAATTTCTGACGCTGCCCCTGGCCAAGTCCAATTACCGCGAAAATCGGCGCCGGACGCTGCAGGCACTGGCCGCCGACGCCGTGCTGCTGATCCTGGCGCTGGTCGTTTTGACGCTGCTGAGCGTGCTGCCCAGCCTGCCGCCGTTCGACGTCGTCACCGACTATCGCCCCAAGATCCCGCTGCGCATCTATACCGCCGACGGCGCGCTGATCGGCGAATTCGGCGAAGAGCACCGCGACTTCATGCCGATCGGCGAAATTCCCGCAGTCATGAAGGACGCCTTGCTGGCGATCGAGGACGCGCGCTTCTACGAGCATAGCGGCGTCGATTTCCGCGGCGTCACGCGCGCGCTGCTGGCCGATCTGACCGGCGGTTTCCGCCAGGGCGCATCGACGATCACGATGCAGGTGGCGCGCAATTTCTTCCTGTCGCAGGAAAAGACCGTGCGGCGAAAGCTCACCGAAATCGTTCTCGCCTACCGCATCGAAGCGGCGCTGTCCAAGGATCAGATCCTTGAGCTGTACATGAACCAGATCTACCTGGGCCAACGCACGCACGGCTTTTCGAGCGCCGCGCGAACCTATTTCAACAAGCCGCTCAAGGACGTGACGCTGGCCGAAGCGGCGATGCTCGCCGGCATCCCGCAGAACCCCTCGCGGCACAATCCGGCGGTCAACCCGCTGCGCGCCAAGGCGCGCCAGGAGCTGGTGCTCAAGCGCCTGCTCAGCCTCGACCGCATCACGCCAGAGCAATACCAGCAGGCGCTCGCTGAAAAACTCAAGATCAGCGACAGCCCGCAGTTCGAGGTGCATGGTGACTATGTCGCCGAACTCGTTCGCCAGACGCTCTACGCGCAGTACAAGGGCGAGACCTATACGCGCGGCCTCAAGGTCTATACGACGATCGTCAAGGCCGAGCAGAACGCGGCGTACGACGCGGTACGGCGCAATGTGCAGGCCTACGACCTGCGCCATGGCTACCGCGGACCGGAAGATTACGTCGAGCTGCCGGACGACCAGGACGCTTTCGACGACGCCATCGACGCGGTACTGGCCAAGCACCCGAACAGCGACAACCTGGTTTCAGCGGTGGTCACCGAAGCCTCGCCCAAGCGGGTGCTGGCCGAACCGGCGAGCGGCGACACGCTGGAGATTAGCGGTGACGGTCTGCGCCTCGCCGCGCGCGCCTTGCAGCCCAACAGCAAGATGGCATCAAGGATTCGCGTCGGCTCGGTGATCCGTGCCAGCCGCGACGGCAAGGGGCGCTGGGTGATCAGTCAGCTGCCCGAGGTCGATGCCGCTTTCGTCGCGCTGAACGCCGAAACCGGTGCCTATCGCGCGCTGGTCGGCGGTTTCGACTTCGCGCGCCGGCAATTCAACCATGTCACCAGCGCCTGGCGTCAGCCCGGATCGAGCATCAAGCCCTTCGTCTATTCGGCGGCGCTGGAAAAAGGCTTCTCGCCGGCGACGCTGGTCAATGACGCACCGCTCTCGCTGCCCGGTGGCGACAAGGGTCGCGCCTGGGAACCGCAGAATGACGACGGCTTCGACGGCCCGATCACGCTGCGCCGCGCGCTGGCAAGGTCGAAGAACGTCGTCGCGGTGCGCCTGCTGCGCGCCATTTCGCCGTCCTACGCGCGCGATTATCTGCAGCGCTTCGGCTTCGACGCTGACAAGCAACCGGACAACCTGACGCTGACATTGGGCAGCGGCTCGGTGACGCCGCAGCAGATGGCCAGCGCCTACGCGGTGTTCGCCAACGGCGGCTTCAGGGTGACGCCCTGGCTGATCCAGAAAATCACCGACGATCGCGGTGCGGTGCTGCAGGAAACTCCGGAGCCATCGGTCGGCGTTGACGCAGAGCGAGTCATCGACGCGCGCAATGCCTTCATTATCGACAGCATGTTGCGCGAAGTGGTCAGCGGCGGCACCGGCGGCCAGGCGCAGCAATTGGGACGCAGCGACTTGGCCGGCAAGACGGGTACGACCAGCGGCGCGCTGGACGGCTGGTTTGCCGGTTACTCGGGGAATGTCGTTGCCGTCGCCTGGATGGGCTACGATCAGCCCAAGTCGCTGGGCGGACGCGAGTTCGGCGCCACGCTGGCACTGCCGATCTGGATCGACTTCATGCGCCAGGCGCTGTCCGGCCTACCGCGCCACGACAGATTGCCGCCGCCGGGCGTCTCGCAGGTCGACGGCGACTGGCTCTACGACGAATTTTCCGGCGACGGCAGAGTCAAGACCCTCGACCTCGACGAGCCCGAGGTTGCCGCCGAGGCCACGCCGTCGGCAACGCAGTAAGCCCGGGTAGTGCACAGAAACCGTCGGTAAACCTGTGGGTAAGTCGTGGATAAGTGAGCTAAGTCCGCGCCTGACCAGACTTAAGTGACGCCGCCCAATTTTTGGGCGATGGCTGATTGCTCTCTCAGTCGTACTTCATCTCTTCGGCCTTTTGCCGCATGGTTTTGCGCGGCTTGGTCAAATCCAGCGCCGGACACGGCGCCTTGTCGTCGTTGGAGACAATGAGATGCCCTTTGGGAGCAATCTTCTGCACCGCTGCGTTGAGCGAAACGGTGTCCATCGCCACCGGCGGGCGGGTGCCACGCCAAACAACCTCGTTGGCAGGGCTATAGATCAGATAGCACACGGAAAACGCCGCAGTCGAAAAAGAAAACGCCAGGAAAGCGAAAATCGTCTTCATCGTTAGTCCTCTCAATACCCTGCGACCGATGCCGGGAAAGCACAACGGGCTCGAATGCCGCCTGCGCCACCGGTCAATGATCGTGACGGTGTGCCGCGATCAATCCTTCCAGTTTCTCGACCCGAACGCAATAGCCAATGCGGCGCAGCACGTTAGCCCAAGACTCAGCGGCGCTCTCCGACGTAAACCACGGACCGTGATCCAGTATTCTGTTTCCGCAATGATCCCGGTAATCCGTAACGACTCGATACACGTGCAACCCTGCTGCCTAAAAAAAACGATTCTAAACCTCTGGCGCGATCGATGCGATATAAGGCGAGGTTGCGCCGCCTAGCGACAAACCAGTACCGGGATTTTTGAGTGGGTGAGTACCTTGCTGGTTTCACTGCCAAGAACTATTGCCCGCGTTCCACCTCGTCCGTGCGAAGCCATGCAGATCAGATCGCAGCCGTTTTCCGTTGCGGCTTCGATGATTGCCTCATAGATGACATTGCTTTCTTTGCTCACCTTTCTGCAGCTTACGCCCTCCCGCCAGCAGAGATTTTCGACAAAACCGAGAATTCGTTGGCCTTCCTTGTCCTTGGCTTTCTTGAAGCTGGGAACAATTGGAAAACCATTCCCGCTGCCTTGACTGTGAAAAGGCGAGTACGGCTGATCCACATAAAAAGCGACAATCTGGCCGGCGCTTTCCTTCGCCAAGGCAACCGCCCGGCAAGCCGCATCCTGCGAGAACTGGGAACCATCAGTCGGGACGAGTATTTTCTTGAACATGATGAATCCTTCCTGCTTTGATCAATGCGGTTTCAATATAGCGGGAAAGCCACCGCGGCGCACCAACTGGAGACCGGCCCTTGCCGCCACTGAGGATCGTCATGCCAGCAACGGCGCATCGCCACACGCCCCACATCGGATCACATCAAAAAACCGCGACCTGCATTGAACTGGTATTTTTCTGCCGCGCCAACCAGCGAAGGGCTCCCGGTGTTCACCCTTGGCGATCAGCCTCGGGCTAAGCGCGGCAGTCTTGTTATTGTTTGCTCTTGGCTGCCAACAACACGTCAAAAACCTTGCCGCGTGCCGGCCCAATATCCCGCGGCATCGCTGAAAACTCCTTGATCTCAGCGTCGCTGGCTTTCCCGGATTTGATGGCACGCATCAATTCTCTGCACCGCGCGTTCTTCGCCTTCGTTGCCTTGGCCGCTGCACTTGCATTCTTGATAACCATTGCCGATCCCTCCATTGCGTCGTTCGCCTGAACCCGTCAGGTTGCGGTGTTGCTCCTCGCGCCGCGCTGCGTGAAGTCGGCGCCGACATTCCAATTATCTCAGCAATCGACTCAACACCATCCGGCGCGCCTGAAAAAGGCCGATGCGGCGGTGCGCCGTTCCCGACGTCTCGGCGACCGCGTGCGCCCGTGGTGCTCGAGCGCTGCCAGACGGAAACTTTCGACCACGGATCGTCAAAGAAAAACCCGCCACAATGGGCGGGCAGAAGGCTGAAATAAACTGCGCCAAGGAGCTTAGGGAGAATCGCCTCATCTCTTCGTGCTCGCGCTACGTCCGCATTAGCCGCAAGATCTCAGCAAAAATTGCGGGAACGTCCGCGCAGGTCAAAGACACGCAGGCTGGCGCGCAGCTGTCTTTTCTCCGTTCGCGCGAGTCACTCCTGCCGTGCGTACATGAAAAACGGCCACACGATCGTTTTTCTTGCAGCCGTGCGCATTTAGAATTTATACCCGACGCCGACAGACCACATATCCGTCTTGGTGGTCCCTGTTCTGTCGGTGTCGCCAAACTTCCCAAAGTCCTCGTATTCCAGTCGGGCAGAAAAATTCCTATTGAAGTTGTATTCTGCGCCCAGCGCATAATGAACGTCGTTGGTCGACTTAGACTCGCTTACAGGAAAGCCGACCGCGTCGTTCAAGGCGGCGTTGCTCGAGCTGCCGCTAACTTCCGACCTGTTTATGGCCCATCCCAGCTTGGCAAACAGGCTGAACTGGTCGTTTAAAGGTAACGTCCCTTTCGCGTCAATAAACCACGAGGAATTTTCTATTTGAGCGCTACCAGAGCTGCCAAAACCCGAAAAATTGATCTGGGGTTTGCCCAAATACGCGTAGCCGGCTTCGATTGCCCAGTTCTTCGAGAATTCATAGCCAGCAAACAACTTGTATGCGGTGTCGGTCTTGTCAAAATCTTCGGCAACATTTGGAATGTTGAAATAAAGCTCGTTGCCAAACGTCGTCGACGATTGACCAACACCGCCGCCCACATACACCTGTGCGCATGCGATTGACGAAGAGGCAAGAGCGACTGCAACAAAGCCAGCCTTTGACACGAATTTCATTTCGTCCTCCTCAAAATTTACGAAGAAATCCATCGGCGCGGACAGATTCTACCCAACGGAATAGTCGAATGGCATATACAAGTTTTGAAACAGGCCGCGGCTATTCAGAAGTGTTGCTCCTGCGCAACGATCGGCTGGTTTTGTAAATACATCCCGGCATAGTCATACGACATCGCCAGGCGGGCCGGCGATTCCCTCGCACCAGCCAAGCCGTCGCCGGACGGCAGACCGGTGGCCAGATCACCCCTCCTGACCGTCGGTCATTGACAATGCCCTTCCGATCGTTGTTCAGGGTGAGGTATTTGTCCTGAAGAAAAAGGGAGAAATCAGCCGATACGCCAGATCGCTGCTCGACGCAAGCGGACTGCTACAGGCCGCGTAGACGAAAAAAAACCCACGGTCAGTGGGTTTCAGTCGATTTCTTGGAACGTATAACTGCTTGAAACTGTTTCTTGGTGCCCCGACCCAGACTCGAACTGGGACGCCTTGCGGCGCGGGATTTTGAATCCCGTGCGTCTACCGATTCCGCCATCGGGGCAACGCTTTGGATCCGCTGTGTCACCAAACCAACGGACGTCGTGCTTATTGCGGCCTTGCCAACTACCCACATAAGCAATTGATTTATATGGTATAATGCGCCGCACTTCGATTTCACCGGGTCCGCAGCCCCTGCCGCGCGACACTTGCCGATTTCGCAAACAGATTCGGGACCCGCAACAGACGAATCGAAAGAGGCCGAATTATCCTCGATTCGGCGCTAACCGACAAGCCAAACTTCTGACAATTTTTCGCATGCTCACTCTCGACGATTTTGATTTCGACCTGCCTCCCGAGCTGATTGCCCAGCACCCGGCCAGCGAGCGCAGTGCCAGCCGCCTGTTGCACGTTGCCGCGGGAACGCTGCACGACCGGCAATTCATCGACCTGGCGCAACTGATCACGCCGGGCGATCTGCTGGTCCTCAACGACACGCGCGTGATCAAGGCCCGCCTTTACGGGCAGAAGGACAGCGGCGGCAAGGTCGAGGTGATGATCGAGCGCATCGCCGACGCGCACCACGCGGTAGCGCAGATCCGCGCCAGCAAGTCGCCCAAGCCCGGCAGCCGGATCGTCATCGAAGGCGCATTCAGCGTGACGGTAACCGGCCGCAGCGGCGAACAGTCCGAGTTTTTCGCGCTCGAACTTGTCGGCGACGGCGATCTCTATGCACTGCTTGAGCAGCACGGCCACCTGCCGCTGCCGCCGTACATCACGCATGACGCCGAAAGCGACGACGAGACGCGCTACCAGACGGTCTTTGCGCGCCACTTGGGCGCCGTCGCGGCACCGACCGCCGGGCTGCACTTCGACGATGCGATGCTGGCGACGCTCGCCGCCCAGGGCGCCGAACTCGCCTATCTCACGCTGCACGTCGGCGCCGGAACCTTCCAGCCGGTGCGCGTACATGACCTTTCGCAACACCGCATGCACAGCGAACGCTTCGCCATCCCGCCAGCAACGGTCGACGCGATCGCGCGTACCCGCGCGCGCGGCGGTCGCGTCATCGCCGTCGGCACCACCAGCCTGCGCGCGCTCGAGGCGGCGGCACAAGGCGGCGAGCTCGTCGCCGGCGACGCCGAAACCGATATTTTCATCACGCCCGGCTACCGCTTCCGCGTCGTCGACCGGCTGATCACCAATTTCCATCTACCCAAGTCGACGCTGCTGATGCTCGTCTCGGCCTTCGCCGGAACGCAGACCATGCGCGCCGCCTACCGTCACGCGGTGGCGCAGCGCTATCGCTTCTTCAGCTACGGCGACGCCATGCTCCTCGAAAGACAAGACCATGCAATTTGAACTCCTCGCCAATAACGGCGCCGCGCGCCGCGGCCGCCTCACCCTCGCTCACGGCGTCGTCGAGACACCGGTCTTCATGCCGGTCGGCACCTACGGCACGGTCAAGGCGATGACCCCGCGCGACCTCACCGAAATCGGTGCGCAGATCTGCCTGGGCAACACCTTCCACCTCTGGCTGCGCCCAGGCCTTGAAGTGATCGCCGCGCACGGCGGTCTGCACCGCTTCATGGGCTGGAACGGCCCGATCCTGACCGACTCGGGCGGTTTCCAGGTGTTCTCGCTGGGCGCGCTACGCAAGATTTCAGAGGAAGGCGTCAAGTTCTCGTCGCCGATCAACGGCGACAAGCTGTTCCTGACGCCCGAGGAATCGATGCGCATCCAGCACGTACTCAACTCGGACATCGTGATGATCTTCGACGAATGCACGCCGTTTCCGGCGACGCACACCGAGGCGGCGATCTCGATGCGCCTGTCGCAGCGCTGGGCGCAGCGCTCGCGCGACGAACACAATCGCCTGGAGAACAGCAACGCGCTGTTCGGAATCGTCCAGGGCGGCATGTACGAAGACCTGCGCGACGAGTCGCTCGGCTGCCTCGCCGAGATCGGCTTCGACGGCTTCGCCATCGGCGGTCTCTCGGTCGGCGAACCCAAGGACGAAATGGCGAGAATCCTGGCGCATACCGCGCCGCGCCTGCCGCAGCACAAGCCGCGCTACCTGATGGGTGTCGGCACGCCCGAAGACCTGGTCGCCGGCGTGCAGGCCGGAATCGACATGTTCGACTGCGTGATGCCGACGCGCAACGCGCGCAACGGCCACCTGTTCACGCGCTACGGCGACATCAAGATCAAGAACGCGCAGCACAAGAACGACCCGCGCCCGCTCGACGACGGCTGCGATTGCTACACCTGCCGCAACTTCTCGCGCGCCTACCTGCATCACCTGCACCGCATCGGCGAAATTCTCGGCGCGCAACTCAACACGCTACACAATCTGCACTACTACCAGGTGCTGATGCGCGAGCTGCGCGAAGCGATCGCCGCCGGCAAACTCGCCGAAATGGTCGCCGCCTTTCATGCCGGACGCAACCAAGAGGCCAGGTGATACAATAAGCGGCTTATTTTCTGTCGCTTTTTCGATTTACCCAAGGAGACTAATGTGCTGATCAGTAACGCCTACGCCCAAACCGCGGCGGCCGCCGCCGGACCCATGGACAGTGTCATGCAGTTCCTGCCGATCATTCTGATGTTCGCCGTGCTCTATTTCCTGATGGTTCGCCCGCAGATGAAAAAGGCCAAGGAACACAAAGCACTGCTCGAAGCGCTCAGCAAGGGCGACGAAGTCGTCACCCAGGGCGGACTGGCTGGCCGCATCACCAAGGTCGGCGATGATTTCGTTTCGATCGCGATTGCCGACAACGTCGAGATCCAGATGCAAAAGGGCGCGATTTCGCTGGTCCTGCCCAAAGGTACGCTCAAGAATCTGTAAGAAGACGGGAGTGGGAAGTGCGGCGCCTGGCGCCGCACTTCGTCCGCATCTCTTCGTCATTCCGACGCCGCACCACCACCTTTATTCTTCACTGCTCCCATGAACCGCTATCCGCTCTGGAAATACGTCATCGTCGCATTCGCGCTGGTGTTCGGCTTCATCTATACCCTGCCGAATTTCTTTGGCGAATCCCCGGCCGTCCAGGTCTCGAGCGCCAAGGCGACGCTCAAGGTTGATGCCAAGACGCTCGAACGCGTCGCAGCGACGCTCAAGCAGGCGAATGTCGACAGCAACGGGACCTTCCTCGACACCACTGGAGTCAAGGTCCGCCTCAAGGATACCGACACCCAGCTCAAGGCCAGGGATCTGCTCGAAAAGCAGTTCAACCCCGACGCCGCCGACCCGCAGTACGTCGTCGCGCTCAACCTGCTCTCCAGTTCGCCGCAATGGCTCACCAATATGGGCGCGCTGCCGATGTACCTCGGCCTCGACCTGCGCGGCGGTGTGCACTTCCTGCTGCAAGTGGACATGAAGGGCGCGCTGACCAAGCGTCTCGATTCGATCGGCGCCGACCTGCGCAGCCTGCTGCGCGACAAGAACATCCGCCACGGCGGCATCAGCCGCGAAGGCGAGCGCGTGGTCATCCGCTTCCGCGACGAGGACACGCGCAGCAAGGCGCGAATCGTCCTCGAAGACAGCCAGCCCGACCTGCAGCTCACCGACCAGGGCAGCGGCAACGACCTCAAGCTCACCGCCACGCTCAAACCGACGGCGATGAAGCGCATTCAGGAATTTGCCATCAAGCAGAACATGGGCACCCTGCATAACCGGATCAACGAGCTCGGCGTCGCCGAGCCGGTGATCGCGCAGCAGGGCGCCGACCGCATCGTCGTCCAACTGCCCGGTGTGCAGGACACGGCCAAGGCCAAGGACATCCTGGGCCGCACCGCGACGCTCGAAATCCGCATGGTCGACGACACGCCAGGCGCGCTCGAAGCGGCGATGGCCGGCCAGGTTCCGTTTGGTACCGAGCTTTACGTCGAGCGCGGCGGCCGGCCGCTGCTGGTCAAGAAGCAGGTGATGCTGACCGGCGACCGCCTGACCGACGCCCAGCCCGGCTTCGACAACCAGACCCAGGAAGCGGCGGTGCACCTCAACTTGGACTCGGCCGGATCGCGAATTTTCAAGGAAATCACACGCGAGAACGTCGGCAAGCGGATGGCCATCCTGCTCATCGAAAAGGGCAAGGGCGAAGTCGTCACCGCCCCGGTGATCCGCACCGAAATCGCCGGCGGACGCGTGCAGATTTCGGGCAGCATGAGCACCCAGGAAGCCAACGACACCGCGCTGCTGCTGCGCGCCGGATCGCTCGCGGCGCCGATGGAGATCATCGAGGAACGCACCATCGGCCCGAGCCTCGGCGCCGAAAACATCACCAAGGGCTTCCATTCGACGCTATGGGGTTTCACCGCGATCTCCGCGTTCATGATCATGTACTACGTGCTGTTCGGCCTCATTTCGGTCGTCGCGCTGGCGTCCAACCTGCTCTTCCTGGTCGCGCTGCTATCCTTGCTGCAGGCCACGCTGACGCTACCCGGCGTCGCCGCCATCGCGCTGGCGCTGGGCATGGCGATCGACTCCAACGTGCTGATCAACGAACGCATTCGCGAAGAACTGCGCAACGGTTCGTCGCCGCAGGCGGCGATCACCGCCGGCTACTCGCACGCCTTCGACACCATCATCGACACCAACATCACCACGCTGATCGCCGGTATCGCGCTCTTGGTCTTCGGTTCGGGTCCGGTGCGCGGCTTCGCGGTGGTGCACTGCCTGGGCATTCTGACCTCGCTGTTCTCGGCGGTGGTCGTCTCGCGCGCCATGGTCAATCTGATCTACGGTCGCCGCCGCAAGCTCGAATCGCTGGCCATCGGTCGCGTCTGGAAACCCGGTCACAGCACCGTCGCCAAATAAGGATACGCAGAGATGGAATTCTTCCGCATCAAAAAAGACCTCCCGTTCATGCGCCATGCGCTGGTGTTCAACGTCATTTCGCTGATCACCTTCCTGCTCGCGGTGTTCTTCCTGCTGCATCGCGGCCTGCACCTGTCGGTCGAATTTACCGGCGGCACGCTGATCGAGGTCAATTACTCGCAGGCCGCCGATCTTGAGAAGATCCGCCAAGGGCTGATCAAGGCCGGCAATACCGACGTGACCGTGCAGAATTTCGGTTCGAGCCAGGACGTCATGATCCGCCTGCCGCTCAAGGCCGAAACCAACTCGACCAAGATCGGCGAGGCGGTGATGGCCACGCTCGACGCCGAGGCGCCGGGAGCGACGCTGCGCCGCGTCGAGTTCGTCGGCCCGCAGGTTGGCCGCGAACTCGCCGAGAACGGCTCGCTGGCACTGCTGCTGGTGATCGTCGGCATCGTCATCTACCTGGCGCTGCGCTTCGAGTGGCGCTTTGCGGTCTCGGCGATCATCGCCAACCTGCACGACATCGTGATCATCCTCGGCTTCTTCGCCTTCTTCCAGTGGGAGTTCTCGCTGACGGTGCTGGCGGCCGTGCTGGCGGTGCTCGGCTACTCGGTCAATGAATCGGTGGTCGTCTTCGACCGCGTTCGCGAAACCTTCAAGAAGGTTCGCGGCCTGACCACGCCGCAGGTCATCGACCACGCGATCACCGGAACCATCTCGCGAACGATCATCACGCACGGCTGTACGCAGTTGATGGTGCTCTCGATGCTGATCTTCGGCGGCGCGACGCTGCACTACTTCGCATTGGCGCTGACCATCGGCATCTGCTTCGGCATCTACTCGTCGGTTCTCGTCGCCAGCCCGCTGGTGATGTGGCTCGGCGTCTCGCGCGAGCACTTCATCAAGGTCAAGAAGACCGTCGAAGGCGCCAACGAGGACGGGGCGGTCGTCTGAACTTAAGCGCTCGGAAATGAGTCTGACGGGCGCCAATCGGCGCCCGTTTTTTTTGGATGACTTGGAGAATTGCATGGCCACGAAACGCATCAAGCTCTGGGACCTGCCGACGCGCCTCTTTCACTGGCTGCTGGTCCTGTGCGTCAGCGCCGCGCTGATCACCGGCAATATCGGCGGCGCCGCGATCGAATGGCACGGCCGAATCGGCCTGGCGATTGTCGGGCTGGTCGTCTTCCGCATCGTCTGGGGCCTGATCGGATCGAGCCACGCGCGCTTCGCGAGCTTCTTGCCGACACCGGCGTCGATCGCCGCCTACCTGCGCGGCCAATGGCAAGGAATCGGCCACAACCCGCTCGGCGCCCTGTCGGTCATCGGTTTGCTGGCGCTGGTCGCGCTCCAACTCTGCACCGGCCTGTTCGGCAACGACGACATCGCCTTCCGCGGGCCGCTCTACGACCTGATCACCAAGGACCTCTCCGACCGACTCACCGCAATCCACGAACTGACCAGCAACGCGCTGATCGCGCTGATCGTCCTGCACCTCGCCGCGATCGCCTTCTACGCCCACGTCAAGAAGGACAATCTGGTCAAGCCGATGATCACCGGCTGGAAGGAACTACAAGGTGACGAGTACGGCGAGTCGACGACCGGCGGCGGCGCCATCGCCTTCATCGTCGCGCTGGCGATCGCGCTGGCTGCGGTTTACGGCGCCTCGGGCGCCTGGCTAGCGGCCCCGCCCCCCCCTGCTGCCGTCCAGGCCGCGCCGGCCTGGTAAACGCAAAAGGCCGCCAGCTGGCGGCCTTTTTGTTGGCGCGAGCGATCAGTGGCCGTCAGTCCTTTTGGCGAAATTCGTCGTGACACGCCTTGCAGGCACCGCCGGTCTTGCCGAACTGCGCCTTGATCGCCGCCACGTCGCCAGTCGCCGCAACCTTGGCCAGTTCGTTGGCTTCCTTGCCGAAAGCCATCCCGACTTCGCTAAGCTTGGCCTTATGCGCCGGATCGAAAAGCTCAGGTTTCACGCGCGTCTTCTGGTCACCGACGTCCTTGTCTGTCCCCGGCGCAAAGAGCGCACCGGTGCCGGAGTTGGCGGTCGCGGCCAGTACGTTGGCAGCAGCGATCACCTGCTCCTTGTTGAAGTTGCCGTCAAGATTGGCCTTGATCTTTCCCATGTTCCACGCCTGGACGGTCATGTTCGCCTTGCGAATTTTGATCATTTCCTCGGGCTTGAGGCTCTGCTGGGCAAACGAGGCGCTGGCCAGGCCGGCGATAACCAATGCGGCGATGATCTTCTTCATGCTTGTTTCTCCGTTGTGATTGACGAGGCGGCGGCTATCTCGCGACTTCAGCGCACCGACCGAATGGCCCTATTGACACCCTGCCTTAGTCAGCGACTTGCGCCAAGAAGTTTCGCCGCTCACAACGCAAACACGTGTTTGGTTCGCAAAGTCTTGTTTTCGTCGATCAGCGCCAGCAGCCGGTCGATGTTCGGATGCTTTCCCGGGTGTTCGCGCGCGTCGGTGGCGTGCTCGGCAAAGAGCTCGACGCCTTTCCTGGCGGCATCCGGAGTGATCGCACCGTAGGTCTGCGCCAGATGGTTGTAGACCGCCAGCGAGCCCTGGCTGCCCGGCTTGTTCTCGATCGTCGCGAGCACGTTGCCGTCGCCATCGAGCAGATTGATCGCTGCCAGATGCGAGATCCCCGGCAGCTTTTTGAGGTTTGCGGCAAATTCGGACACGTCATTCACTCCATTTAGCAGGCATCAATGCCTCTATTGAACCACTGCGAACACGGCGGGCACGGCGAAAACACTGGATTCAGAGTATTCCTTCGCGCCACCACCAGGTGACCGAACAAGCCTGCAAAAGCATTGCTTGTTCGCCGTGTTCGCTGTGCACGCCGTGGTCAACCGCTTTTACTAAATCCGCCGCGCGAGTTCGGCGGCTTTGCCGGTGTAGTCCCAGGGGGTGAGCTTGAGCAGCTCGTCCTTGGCCTGCTGCGGAATTTCCAGGCTACGAACGAACTCCTGCATTCCGGCGCTCGAAATACGGTTGCCGCGCGTCAGTTCCTTGAGCTTCTCGTAGGGATTGGCGATGCCGTAACGGCGCATCACCGTCTGGATCGGCTCGGCGAGCAGCTCCCAGTTGGCGTCGAGGTCCTGGTGCAGGAACTCGGGATTGGCTTCGAGCTTACCCATGCCGCGCAGCAGCGAGTCGTAGCCGAGCAGCGTGTAGCCCAGCGCGACGCCCATATTGCGCAGCACCGTCGAATCGGTGAGGTCGCGCTGCCAGCGCGAGATCGGCAGCTTCTCGGAAAGGTGCTTGAGCAGCGCATTGGCGATGCCCAGATTGCCCTCGGAGTTCTCGAAGTCGATCGGGTTGACCTTGTGCGGCATGGTCGACGAGCCGATTTCGCCGGCCTTGAGCTTCTGCTTGAAGAGACCCAGTGAAATATAGCCCCAGACATCGCGGTTGAAGTCGATCATGATCGTATTGGCGCGTGCGAAGGCGTCGTAGAGCTCGGCCATCGCGTCGTGCGGCTCGATCTGGATGGTGTAGGGGTTAAATTCAAGCCCCAGGCTTTCGACAAAACGCTTGGCGAAGCTTTCCCAGTCGTAAGCGGGGTAGGCCGCCAGATGCGCGTTGTAGTTGCCGACCGCGCCGTTGATCTTGCCCAGCAGGCTGACCTGCGCGATGCGCGAAGCCGCGCGTTCGAGACGATAGACGACGTTGGCCATTTCCTTGCCGAGCGTCGTCGGCGTCGCCGGCTGACCGTGCGTGCGCGACATCATCGGCAGCTCGGCATGCTGGTGCGCGAGATCGCGCAAACGCGCCACCACGCGCGCCAGCATCGGCAGCATCGTCTGATCACGCGCCGTCTTGAGCATCAGCGCATGCGACAGATTGTTGATATCCTCCGAGGTACAGGCAAAGTGAATGAACTCGGCAACGCGCATCACTTCGGCGTTGTCGGCCAACTGCTGCTTGATCCAGTACTCGAGCGCCTTGACGTCGTGGTTGGTGACCGCTTCGATGGCCTTGACCTCGGTCGCCTGCTGCGGACCAAAGTCGGCGAGCAATTGATCGAGCCGCGCGACGGTCGCCGGCGAAAAGGCCGGAATTTCGGCAAAATGCGGCTCGGCGGCGAGCGCCTTGAGCCATTCGATCTCGACTTGCAGGCGACGGCGGATCAGTCCGAATTCGGAGAACTGCTCGCGCAAGGCATCTACCTTGGTGGCATAACGGCCGTCGAGTGGCGACAGCGAAGTAAGGGTATTGAAAGACATGGCACTCATCCTTTTGCGGTAAGCTCGCTATTTTACCCGCACGGCAAAATCTCCAGTAAATTGATCACTGCGGCAATGCTATAATTTGCCGGAATTATTCTCCAGCAGGACGCTAATGAAGCTCATCGGATCACTCACCAGTCCTTACGTCCGCAAGGTGCGTATCGTTCTGGCCGAAAAGAAAATCGAATACGAGTTTGTTCTAGACTCGCCGTGGACGCCCGAATCAACTGTTCCCAACCTCAATCCGCTGGGCAAGATTCCGGTGCTGGTGCTCGACGACGAAACCGCGCTCTTCGATTCTCGGGTGATCAGCGAATACCTCGACAACGTCGCGCCAAACAACAAGCTGATGCCCGCGCCCAATCGCGAGCGCACCGAAGTCAAACGCTGGGAAGCGCTGGCCGACGGCATTTGCGATGCCGCCGCGCTGCTCTTCCTTGAGCAAAAACGTCCGGCCAAGCAACAAAGTCCGGACTGGATCGCCCGTCAGCAAAGCAAGATCAGCCACGGGATCGACTACATGGCTAAAGAACTCGGCGAAAACGCCTGCTGCATCGGCATGCACTTCTCGCTCGCCGACATCGCTGCAGTTTGCGCGCTTGGCTACCTGGCCTTCCGCTTCCCCGAAATCGACTGGAGCGAAAAGCACCCCAACCTCGCGCGCCTCTACGCCAAGCTGATGCTGCGCCCGGCCTTTGCCGACACCGTTCCGCAAGGCTGAAGCCTGCGCTCATAAGCCGCGTCACGCGGCGACCCCGTTCAGTTGAGAAGAAAACCGCCGTTCGCCCTGAGCTTGTCGAAGGGGGATGGCGGTTTTTGCTTCGTGCCGGAGCCGTTCATAGTTCGACAGGCTCACCACGAACGGCTTAAGCGAACAGCATTAGCTTCAAGCGGCTCTATTCACATCTGTTTCTGATCGATGGCAGCCTGCCGCCTAAACGCGAAAGCGCGCCACCGAGTCGTGCAGCTCCTTGGACAATTGCTCGAGGACCAGCACATTCTCGCTGGCGGCGCGAACGGCCGCCGTCGATTCCTCGATCATTCCGGAAATCTGCTCGACATTGCGCGCGACGCTGGCGCTCGCCTGGCTCTGTTCGGTCGTCGCCGCGGCCACCTCGCTGATATTGGAGAGCGCCAGCAGCGACGCTTCGTTGATCTCGCGCAGCGCCGCGCCTGCCTGACCGGCCATGTCGACGCCCCGCGCCACCTGCGGTGCGACCGACTGCATGCCGGCAACCACCGCCGACGTATCCTTGTCGATCGCCTGGATCATCCCGGTAATCTGGTCGGTCGCCTGGCCAGTACGCTCGGCGAGCTTGCGCACTTCGTCGGCGACCACCGCAAAACCCCTGCCTTGCTCGCCGGCGCGCGCCGCCTCAATCGCCGCGTTGAGCGCCAGAAGGTTGGTCTGATCGGCGATTTCCTTGATGACGCGAGCGATTCCGCCAATTTCGCGCGAGCGCTCGGCAAGACCGGCGATCAGCCCGCTGGCGTCATCGACCTGACTGGCGGCACGCTGAATCTCGTCGCTCGCCTTGTTCGCCATGTTCTCGCCCTGGTTCGCCAGTTGCGTCGTGTGCGTGGCATTGACTTCGGTCTCCTTGGCACTCTGCGAAATGTGGTCGACGCTGACCGCCATCTGCTCGATCGCCGACGCCGTCGAATTGACGGCATCCGAAGACTGGTGCGACGAGCTATTGATCTGTTGCATCAGCGCCGACAGGTTGTGCGAGGCTTGGGCGACCTTGCCGGCATTGCTCTGAATGCTGCCGATGATCTCGTGCAGCCCGGCTTGCATCAACTCGATCGATTCCATCAGGCTGCCGGGAATGCCGCGGTGACTGACCTCTTGCGAAAGATCACCGCTGGCAATGCTCCTGGCCATGGCCGCAGCGTAGTCGGGCTCGCCGCCCAGCGCCCGATAGATCTTTCTCGCCATCAGCACTGCCGCCACGATCACCCCGGCAAAGATCGCCAGGCCGATCAGCATAAAGCGCAGCGCGTTGTGCCAGTAGGCCTGCTCGATATCGTCGGCGAACAGACCAAAACCGATGATCCAGTCCCACTCGGGAACCTTGACCAGGCCGTTGATCTTGAGCACCTCGACATCGCCCTTGGGCCGCTTGGTCTTGATCTCGACCATCGCCAGATCGCTGGTCTTGACCGCATCGACATAGATCTGCATCAGCGTGCGGCCATCGGGCATCTTCGAGCCCATGTCCACCTTGCCTTCCTTGCGCGGATCGGTGTGCACCAGCACGGTGCCGTCCATCTTGCGCACGAAGACGTAGTCATCGCCTTCGCGCAGCGTCGACAGCGCTTGTTTGGCCTTGGTCTGCGCCTCATCGCGACTCAGCGTCCCGGCCTTTTCCTGCGCCAGGAAGCTGGCTGCCTGCTTGCCGGCAAAACTCACCATCAGACGAATCTGCGACTGACGATCCTCAAGCATCGTCGAATGAATCGTTTGCAGCGCGACCAGCACCAGCACCAGCGCACCCAACGTGGCGCAGCCGACGATCAGCCCCAGGCGTGTAGAAAGTTTCATGATTGCCCCCTATCAGATCCAGACAGCTAATGTTTTTACCCCGGCTTCGATTGTACAAGCAATGACAAACAGCGCACCACGGCCAATGCAGGCAGGCCCGCCGGCAGCGCCGATTGGCGTAAAAAAAGCACGGTTCGGTCGATGCCCATGAAGAAGGGGGCATCATTTCAGCAACGAAATGATGCCCCCTTGGGGTGTGGATGGTGTTACCGAGCTATTTAGCGCGCCAGCCAGCCGCCATCGACGGCAATCGTGTAGCCATTGACGTAATCGGAAGCTTTCGACGCCAGGAAAACGACGGCGCCGCCCAGATCCTCGGGCAGCCCCCAGCGTCCGGCGGGAATCCGGCCGACGATTTCGGCGCTGCGCGCTTCGTCGGCACGCAACTGCGTGGTGTTATCGGTCGCCATGTAGCCGGGGGCGACGGCATTGACGCCGATGCCGTGCTTGGCCCACTCGTTGGCCATCAGCATGGTGATTCCCTTGATGCCGCTCTTCGAGGCAGTATAGGACGGCACCCGGATGCCGCCCTGGAACGACAGCATCGAAGCGACATTGACGATCTTGCCGCCCTTGCCCTGCGCGATGAACTGGCGGGCAACGGCCTGGCACATGAAGAATGCCGACTTGAGATTGACGTTCATCACGTCGTCCCATTCCTGCTCGGTAAAATCGACCGAGTCGTTGCGCTTGATGATTCCCGCGTTATTGACCAGGATGTCGATGTGACCAAAGGCCTTCAAGGCCGTGTCGACGATGCGTCCCACCGGCTCGATGGAGGACAGGTCGGCCTGCACATGCACGTATTTGCGCCCCGCCGCCTCGACCGCCGCAGCGGTTTCCGGCGCGTCAGCGACGTAGGTCACGCCGACGATGTCGGCGCCGGCCTGCGCCAATGCAACGGCCATGCCGCGACCGAGGCCGCGTTCGGATCCGGTGACGATAGCCACCTTGCCATCCAGTTTGAATGCGTCAAGAATTCCACTCATTGTCATTTTCCTTATTTGAGGTCGTTGGGACCAAGCGTGTCCATGTCGTCGAAAGTCTGGTTCTCGCCAGCCATCCCCCAGATGAACGAGTACGGACCCGAAGCGACGCCGGCGTGAATCGACCACGACGGCGAGATCACCGCCTGCTCATTGGCCATCACGATGTGACGGGTCTCGAGCGGCTGGCCATGCAAGTGGAAGACGCGAGTCTGTTCCGACATGCCGAAGTAGAGATAGACCTCCATGCGCCGTTCGTGGGTGTGCGGAGGATAGGTATTCCACACGCTGCCCGGTTCGAGAACGGTCAGCCCCATGACCAGCTGGCAGCTCTTGCAGACTGCCGGATGGACGTACTGGTAGATGGTGCGCACGTTGCAGGTTTCGACGGCGCCGAGCTTCTTGGGGTTGGCGTCGGCGCGCGTGATGCGCACCGTCGGGTAAGTGGCGTGCGCGGGGCTGCTGATCAGATAGAACTTGGCCGGATCGGCAGGATTATCGCTTTCGAACGAGACCGCCTTGACGCCCATGCCGACGTAGAGGCCGTCGCCGTTGGCCAGTTCCTGAACTTTTCCATCGAGCAGCACGCGGCCTTTGGCGCCGATATTGATGATTCCCAGCTCACGGCGATCGAGGAAGTTCGGCGTGCCGAATTCCTTGCCGCCTTCGAGGACAAGGGCTTGTGTGGTCGGCACCGCACCGCCGAAAACGACGCGGTCGACATGCGTGTAAACGAGCTTGAGTTCGCCGGTCACGAAAACCTGTTCGACCAGGAAATGGCGGCGCAAGGCTTCGGTATCGTAGCCCTTGACGTCCTCGGGATGGTGCGCATAGCGTGTTTCGAGTTTCATGAAACCTCCAGAATCAATTCTTGAGAAAGTCTTCGCGCTGCGGCGTGAAGATGTCGAGCAGGCTGCCTTCGCTGACACAGACCGTGCCGTGCAGTGCCGATGAGGGGAAAAATAGCGAATCGCCGGGGCGCAGCGTTACGGTTTCGCCCTCGATGGTGAAAACAAACTCGCCCGAAAGGCAGTAGGTGACCTGCTCATGCACATGCCGGTGCTCGGAACCAACGCCGCCGGTTTTGAAGAACACTTCGACCATCATCAGGTCACCGCCGCGTGCGCGGATCTTTCGGCTGACCTTGCCCGCTTCGATCGTTTCCAGCTCAAGCCCGGCATCGGGGAAAAACACGTCGCTCATCGTACCTCCAAGCTAAATTTCAATTTCAGGGTGTTCATGCGGGGAATTGCGGCCTGCGAACCGCACCAGCGACTGGGCGCTGAGTCCCATCAGGGCAGACTCTTCCATGCAGCCGAGAAGAACTTTACACCATGGCGAAAAGCTCTTCAAGTTTTTTTGAAACAATATTCCATTTTTAGAGTCTTGGCGTCAAAAGACGGCACGGGACGCCGCCCTGCGCTTGAACCAGCGCGCTCGATCGAAATACTCGAGACTCAGTCCTGCGCGTCCGGGAGATAACCGAGGACGGCTGAGATCTGAGCCGCGGCCGCCTTGACCCGGTCGATCCAGCCAGGTTCTTCAGCCAGTTCGTAACGGAAACTCGGCCAGGACACCGAGAGCACGGCGACCACCGCGCCGGTGTAGTCGAAGATCGGCGTGCCGATGCAGTGCAGGTTTTCCTCGCGCTCCTCGTTGTCGCGCGCGAACCCCTGTTCGCGGATTTGCGCGAGCTCAGCATCGAGGGCGGCGCGGGAGGTCAGCGTATTCTTGGTGATGGCCAGCAGACGGACGCCCTTGAGCGCCGCCTCGCGGTCGGCGTCCTTGGCGAAGGCGAGCAGGGTTTTGCCGATCGCGGTGCAGTAAAGCGGCATGCGCCGGCCGACGCGCGAATACATGCGGATCGTGTAACGCGACTCGATTTTCAGCACATAGACCGCCGCATCGCCGTCGAGCACGCCCATATGTACGGTTTCGCCGAGCTCTTCCGACAAAGCTTCGGCGATCGGACGCGCCGCCGACAGCAAATCCAGATGATCAAGCGCGCGCGATCCCAGGTTGAACATCTTGAGCGTCATCGCCCAGCGGTCACCATCGACGCGGCGTGCATAGCCCAGTTCCTGAAGGGTCAGCAGAAAGCGGTAGACGGTCGGCTTGGCCAGCTTGATCTCGCGCGAGATCTCCTCCAGTCCGATGGCGCGCTGCCGCGAGAGGCGTTCAAGGACAGCAAGAACCCTGACGGCCGCGCTGATCAGTGGAACCGCTGCGGCTTTGGACGCACTCTTCTTTTTTGGCGCACTCTTTTTTTCCATTTATGGACTCACATTCCATTTCTATGATTGCTCATGGTACGTCAAGGATCGGCGCGCGTACACCCCCGAACGGGAGCTGCCGAGTACCCGAAAAAAACCCGGACAGGCGATCAACCTGTCCGGGTCTGTTTACTTTTGTCTTGTAGCGACTGTTTTAAAACGGGATGTCGTCGTCCATGTCCTCGAAGCTCGGTGCCTTCTTGGCTGGCGCGCCGCTGCGCGACGGCGCCGCCGAAGACGGCATGCTGCCGCCGTACTCGGCCTCGCCACCCGACGACGAGCCGCCGCTGCGGCCGCCGAGCATCTGCATTTCACGCGCTTCGATCTCGGTCGTATAGCGCTCCTGGCCTTCCTTGTCCTGCCACTTGCGGGTGCGGATGCGCCCCTCGACGTAAACCGCCGAGCCTTTCTTGAGATACTGACCGACGATCTCGGCAAGCTTGTTGCGAAAAACCACGCGGTGCCATTCGGTAAGTTCCTTCTTTTCGCCGGTGGCCTTGTCTTTCCACGACTCCGTGGTCGCCAGGCGGATGTTGGCCAGGGCGTCGCCATTGGGCATGAAGCGGGTTTCCGGATCGGCCCCCAGGTTACCGACGAGAATTACTTTGTTGACCGAAGCCATGTTGCCTCCATGAAGGATGTTCGAAACCGGGGATTATAAAGGCTTATGCTGCCGCTCGTGCGCGTACCGGCGGCATCGTCATCGACAGCCCGAGAACCAGCCAGCACAGCGCCAGTACGGCGCAGGCGATCCATACGGTCAGCGCACCTGAGTGCTTGGCCAGCCCTCCGCCAAGGACGCCGCCGAGAAACAGGCCGAGCGACTGGGTGGTGTTGTAGACACCGAGCGCAGCCCCTTTGGCGTGCGCCGGCGCGAGGCGTGAAATCAGCGACGGCTGCGTCGCCTCGAGCACGTTGAAGGCGACGAAGAACAGCGTCAGCCAAAAACCCAGCGCATAGACGCTGTCGCCGAAGAAGCCAAAGCCGATCTGGACCACAAGCAGCAGCGCGATCGCGGCATTGAAGACGAGCTTCATGCGTCCGTGTTTTTCGGCGGCAATGATCGCCGGAACCATGATCACGAACGAGACGAGCACCGCCGGCAGGTAAACTTGCCAGTGCTCGGCGACCGCCAGCCCGCCGCGCTGGACCAGTATCGACGGCAGCAGCACCCACATCGCGGTCTGCACCAGGTGCAGCGTGAACACGCCGAAATTCATGCGCAGCAGTTGCCGGTTGGAGAGCACCTCGACGAAGCTCGGCCAACTCGGCCGGCGCGGAATTGCCGGCGCCGCGGGAACGACCTCGAGCACCACATAGATCGCCAGAATCGCCAGAGCGCCGGTCAGCGCGAAGATCCCCGGCATGCCGATCGCCGCATAGAGCAGCGGCGCGCCGACCATCGACAGCGCGAACACCAGCCCGATCGACGAGCCGATCATCGCCATCACCTTGGTCAAGTGCTGCTCGCGCGTGAGGTCGGCGGCGAGCGCCGTCACCGCCGCGGAAATCGCGCCAGCGCCCTGCAGCACGCGGCCGGCGATGACGCCGTAGATGTCGCCGGCGAGCGCCGCGACGAAGCTGCCGACGACGAACAGCAGCAGCCCGAAAACGATCACCGGCTTGCGCCCGAAACGATCCGACGCAATGCCGTAGGCGATCTGCAGCAGCGCCTGGGTCAGGCCGTAGGCGCCCAGCGCCCAACCGACCAGCGCCATGTCGTCGCCCCCCGGCAGGTCTTTGGCATAGATCGCAAAGACCGGCAGAATCAGGAACAGGCCGAGCATGCGCAGGGCGAAGATCGACGCCAGCGCGGCGCCGGCACGGCGCTCGGTCGAAGTCATCGGATCATTGGTCGGAGAACGCATCGGGTCAACACACGGCAAGGAATAGTCGAACCATGATTGGTTCGAACGGTCGGAACTGGTTATATTAACAGGTTTGCTTCCCCCTTCAGGCCACGCTCCCCCATGGACGAACTACGAGAAATCAGGATACGCGGCGCGCGCACGCACAACCTCAAAGACATCAATCTCGACCTGCCGCGCAACCGGCTGATCGTCATTACCGGCCTGTCGGGTTCGGGCAAGTCGTCGCTCGCCTTCGACACGCTCTATGCGGAAGGCCAGCGGCGCTACGTCGAGTCGCTGTCGGCCTACGCACGCCAGTTCCTGCAGCGCATGGACAAGCCCGACGTCGACCTGATCGAAGGGCTGTCACCGGCGATTTCGATCGAACAGAAGGCGACCAGTCACAACCCGCGCTCGACCGTCGGCACGGTCACCGAGATTCACGACTACCTGCGCCTGCTGTTCGCTCGCGCCGGCACCCCCTACTGCCCCGAACATCAGCAGCCGCTCGATGCGCAGACGGTGTCGCAGATGGTCGATCACGTGCTGGCGCTGCCCGCAGAAACGAAGCTGATGATCCTGGCGCCGGTCGTCGCCGAGCGCAAGGGCGAGCAGCTCGAACTTTTTGCCGAACTGAGAGCGCAGGGCTTCGCGCGGCTGCGCGTCGACGGCGCGATCCACGAAATCGACGCGCTGCCCAAGCTCGCCAAGACGCAGAAGCACACCGTCGACGTCGTCGTCGACCGCCTCAAGGTGCGCGCCGACATGCGTCAGCGCCTCGCCGAATCGTTCGAGACGGCGCTGCGTCATGCCGACGGCCGCGCCATCGCCTATGAAATGGATACGCAGAAAGAACACCTGTTCTCGGCCAAGTTCGCCTGCCCGATCTGCTCGTACTCGCTGCAGGAACTCGAGCCTCGGCTTTTTTCGTTCAACAATCCGATGGGCGCCTGCCCGACCTGCGACGGCCTCGGCGTGATCCAATTCTTTGATCCCAAGCGCATCGTCGCGCGCCCCGACCTGTCGCTCGCCGCCGGCGCCATCCGCGGCTGGGACAAGCGCAATCCGTTCTACTTCCAGCTGCTGACCTCGCTGGCAGCGCACTACCGCTTCGACGTCGACACGCCTTTCGCTGAGCTGCCTGAGGCGATCCGGCAGGTCGTGCTCTACGGCTCGGGGAAAGAGACGATCGCTTTTGACTATTTGAGCGAACGCGGCCGGGTGAGCCGGCAGCAACACAGCTTCGAGGGCATCGTCAACAATCTCGAACGCCGTTACAAGGAGACCGACTCGAACGCCGTTCGCGAAGAGCTCGCCAAACTGATCAGCAACAAGGTCTGCCCGAGCTGCGCCGGCGCTAGGCTGCGTGAGGAAGCGCGCAACGTGCGCATCGGCAGCGACAGCGGCGCGCTGACGCTGCACGAGATCAGCCGCTTGCCGCTCAGGGATGCGCGCGAGCACTTCCAGGCCTTGCCATTGTCAGGCAACAAGGCGCAGGTCGCCGAAAAGATCCTCAAGGAAATCAGCAGCCGATTGCAGTTCCTGATCAACGTCGGCCTCGACTATCTGTCGCTCGACCGTTCGGCCGAAACGCTGTCCGGTGGAGAGGCGCAGCGCATCCGCCTGGCCTCGCAGATCGGCTCGGGCTTGACCGGCGTGATGTACGTTCTCGACGAGCCGTCGATCGGCCTGCACCAGCGCGACAACGCGCGCTTGCTGCAGACGCTCGAGCAATTGCGCGACATCGGCAACACGGTGATCGTCGTCGAGCACGACGAAGACGCCATCCGCAGTGCCGACTACGTCGTCGACATCGGCCCCGGCGCCGGAATCCACGGCGGCTTTGTCGTCGCCGAGGGAACGCCGCGAGAGGTCGAGGACAATCTGGCGTCGATGACCGGCGCTTACCTTTCCGGCCGGCGGCGCATCGAAGCGCCGGGCCAGCCGCGAACGCCCGACCCGGCGCGGCAGCTCACGCTGACGGGAGCGCGCGGCAATAACCTCAAGAATGTCACGCTCAAGCTGCCGGTCGGCCTCTTGACCTGCATCACCGGCGTTTCCGGCTCCGGCAAGTCAACGCTGATCAACGACACGCTCTACGTCGCCGCCGCGCGCCACCTCTACGGATCGACCGCAGAGCCGGCCGACTACGACGAAATCGTCGGCCTCGACCATTTCGACAAGGTCATCAATGTCGACCAGAGCCCGATCGGCCGCACGCCGCGCTCCAACCCGGCGACCTACACTGGCTTATTGACGCCGATCCGCGACCTCTTCGCCGGCGTTCCCGAATCGCGCGCGCGCGGCTACGGCCCCGGCCGTTTCTCGTTCAACGTCAAGGGCGGGCGCTGCGAGGCCTGCCAGGGCGACGGCGTGATCAAGGTCGAGATGCATTTTTTGCCCGACATCTACGTCGATTGCGACGTCTGCCACGGCAAGCGCTATAACCGTGAGACGCTCGAAATCCATTACAAGGGCAAGACCATTCACGACATCCTGCAGATGACCGTCGAGATGGCGCGCGACTTCTTCGACGCCGTACCGGTCATCGCGCGCAAGCTGCAGACGCTGGTCGACGTCGGTCTCTCCTACATCACGCTCGGCCAGGCGGCGACCACGCTCTCCGGCGGCGAGGCGCAGCGCGTCAAGCTGGCACTCGAACTCTCGAAGCGCGACACGGGAAGAACGCTCTACATTCTCGACGAACCGACTACCGGCCTGCACTTCCAGGACATCGAAATGCTGCTCACGGTACTGCACCGCCTCGCCGACCACGGCAACACGGTGGTCGTCATCGAACACAACCTCGATGTCATCCGAACCGCCGACTGGATCGTCGATCTCGGACCCGAGGGCGGCGGCGGCGGCGGCCGCATCCTCGCTGCGGGTACGCCTAAAGTCATAGCCGGCACCGCGGCCAGCCACACCGGCCGCTTTCTCAAGCCGCTGCTGGCGCGAAAAAAATAGACCGCCAGCCGAGTCCAAAAAGCCTTTTGGCACGCAAAAAACAACATAATTTTCGTTTTCTTTACAAATACTGTGCCTCCCCCCCTTCCCAGCAGAGGCAGAGAGTGCAAGAATCGCGGCGGAGTACTGGTGAGGCTCAACAATGAACAACAGGAGATACTATGAACAAGTCTGAATTGATCGACGCAATTGCTGCACGTACCGAACTGTCCAAAGTTGCTTCGGGCAAAGCGCTGGATGCCGTGATCGAAACAATCGTTGACGCGGTTGCCAAGGGTGATGGCGTGAGCCTGGTTGGTTTCGGTTCCTTCAAGGCTGCGGCTCGCGCCGCCCGCGAAGGCAAAAACCCGAAGACCGGCGAAAAGATCAAGATCGCCGCGACCACCGTGCCGAAGTTTTCCGCTGGCGCGACCTTCAAGGCTACGGTCGCCACGGCCAAGAACAAGGGCAAGAAGAAGTAGTTCGTATTTTTTCGATTCCGAGAAAAGGCTTGCGTCACGGCAAGCCTTTTTTTTAAGGCGGTCTCCTTGGTGAGAAACCGTCTCGACTCAGACACGACAACTAAAACAGAGGAAAACGCCATGAAAATTCGCAGCGCACTGGCTACGGCAGCACTCGTGCTTCTCCCGTTCACCGCCTCGGCACAGCAACCGACAGCTGACGCGGTCAGCCTCGTTGGTCCCGGCAAGTTCGCCGGCGTCGTCGAGGCGAAGGTCACGTCGACGGTCGAATCGATCGACAAGGCGACGCGTAGCGTCGTTCTCAAGCGCGCCAACGGCGAACTGCTCAAGGTCACTGCCGGCGAGCAGGTCAAGAATTTTGATCAGATCCAGGTCGGCGACAAGATTGTCGCGACCCATACCCGCGCTCTGGTTCTCGAACTCAAGAAGGGCGGCGGCGTTCGCGAACGAGCCGAAAGCAGCGATCAGGGCAGCGCCAAGCCGGGTGAAAAACCCGCCGGCTACGATGCGAAGGAAGTTAAATTTGTCGCCGACGTGCAAAAGGTTGACGTCAAAAAACAAATCGTTACGCTGCGCGGCGTCGAGAATACGGTTCAGCTCAAGATCAAGGATCCCGAGCAACTCAAGCTGATCAAGAAGGGCGACCAGGTTGAAGGCGTTTATGCCGAAGCCGTTGCCATCTCGGTCACCGCCGCACCGGCAAAAGCCAAGAAATAAGCCGGAAAATAGCGAAGCGACGGCGCGGCACGAGGCATCGGCGCATTGATGATTGACGCGGTGATTTCCGCCGCGTAGAATCTCGCGCTTTCGGGGGCGTAGCTCAGTTGGGAGAGCGATTGGTTCGCAATCAATAGGTCGGCGGTTCGATCCCGCCCGTCTCCACCAGAAATACCAAGGCTCACAGCAATGTGGGCCTTGTTCGTTTACAGACCGGGATGACGCCGGGGTGACAAATCCAGGAATCAGGTGCCCCCTTGCCCTGCAGGCGCATTTTTGTACTCTCCAGGCATCGCCTACGCCAGCCAGGGGCATGTACAACAGCCGGCAATCGCTAATAGGCGACATAGGGCCCGTTACCGCCCGGAGTGCTCCTGCCCTCAATGGCGGTAAAGACTCTGCGTCCGAAAAAGAAAGGCAAGCCCCAGTCGAAATAGCGAATCCCGATAGCTGGAGCGGCAGGGTCATTGAAAGCGATGTTGCCGCTACTCAACATGTGCGCCTGATCGGCCACAATCGATGCCTCGTTCTCGCCCAAAGCCGCCAGAGCCGTCCCGTGCAGGAAGAACAAGCACGAACATAGGAAAATTTCTTTTGGCACGTTCCTCATCTTGCCTCCTGAAGCAGCTCACAGCGTCGGCATGCGTTCAAGCAGGCCAGCTGCGTGCGTTGATTTTGACCCGACCGGCAGCGCAATGCCGAATGCATAGGCGTGGAGAATTCTAGTCCACGCGCGAAAGACAGATGCACCCATTCTTCGATGGCTGATGTTTTTGGCAGAGCCTATTTGCTTGCCGGGGGTCGTACAGGCACGACGTCAAGCAAATTCAATCATTCGAAGCAACACGTTAGAATGAACGCCACGAGAGCAGCCGATTTGCAGCTGTTCATTAGCCGATCACAAAAATCCAATGCCCGATATATTCCGCGTCGAGAACCTCATCTGCCAATTGGTTTCGTGGCCGTCGGTCCCCGACGAGTGTTCCTGGCATCAGTGGGCGCCGCTACTCGCCGGGTATTTCGCTGCGCTCGCGTATCGTGCTTTCGGTACCGGGCGGCTCAGCGCGTTTGCCGGCGGCGTCGCGGCTTTCTTCCTGGTCGCCATCGGCTTGTCGATCGCCCCACTTCATTCCCCGTTTCTTTTTGCCTACCTGTTTCTTGCGCCGGTCGCCTTCATCTCAGCGCTTCTCGGGCTCATCTGCGGCGACATTTATCGCCACCTGGCACGGCGATTCGGCGATGCGAGCGGCTCAATCGACTGATGCGCTGAGCCGTTGCTAGCGCAGACGACGGACATGGCGCAGTTCCGTTGATCCCCGCTTACCCGACCCTTCCCTTTCCAGCGAAAAAAGAGCGTCGCCAGGCGTCGATTCGCCTGCTGCAGAAGATAGAATTCGCCGTCATTCAACAAACTGCCAAGGAGCAATGCCAATGTCCGGTCATGGATTTCACGTACACGGCCCTCACGATCACGAAGTCGAGCATGTCGCCCAACACGGCGGCGACAGCTTCACCTCGCGCGTCGCGGTGCTGACCGCCATTCTTTCGACGGTGGGCGCCATTTTTGGCTACATGGGGGGTCATGCGCAGAATCTGGCACTGCTCTACAAGAATGAAGCCGCGATCCAGAAGACTTCGGCGTCGAATCAATGGAATTACTACCAGGCCAAGAGCAACAAGCAGAACCTCGCCGAGTTGTCGGTGACGCTGACCACCGGCGAAGCCCAGCAGAAATTCAGCCAGGCCATCGAGCGCTACAAGAAGGAAAAAGAAGAAATCAAGGTCGATGCCGAGAAACTCGAAGCCACCGCCCAAGCCGCCGACCATCAGAGCGAACTCGAAATGCACGTGCATGGCCGCTGGGCGCTGGCCAGCACCCTGCTGCAGATCGCCATCGCGCTGTCGGCGATCACGCTGCTCACGCGCAAGCGCTGGATGTTGGGCGGCGTCTTCAGCGCCGCGGGAATCGGCCTGGTGTTCGGCGTGATGGGCTATCTGCACCTGTAATCGCGCATGCGCCTTGCCCCAATCCGTCGTCTGATCGTAGCGCTGGCCGGCGCCCTGCTCGGCGCGCTGGCGAGTGCCGCCGAGCCCTGCCGCGTCGCTTTCGACATCGGATCGTCGGGAATTCGCGCTGGGGCGTCGAATAGCGCGCTCACGACGCGCGTCGACATCGACTACCTGGCTCCCTTGGCAGCCGGTCGCGGTCTCGAAGCGACGTTGCCAACAACGATCGCAGCGCTGCGCGACTTGCCGCAGCAAGGTGGTTTTTCGGCCGAATGCGTTCGCGTCGGCGCCGGCTTTTCCGCCTGGCGCCTGGCCTTGCAGCAGGACGCCGAAAAGCTCGCGACGCAGCTTGCCGAGATTGAGGCGGCCAGTGGCGTTGCCGTACTGGTGGCCCCCCAACAGGCCGAAGGCGCCTACGGCCACTTCGCGGCGCAGCAACAGCTCGGCGAACGCCTGCGAACCAGCCACGTCCTCGACATCGGCGGCGGCAGCCTGCAGCTTGCCGGCGAGCGCCACTCGTTCGGCGCGCCACTTGGCCAGAAAATCTGGCATCGCGAGCTGTGCCAGGCGATCCGCCAGACGACGTCGCCGACCTGCGCGTTGCAGCCGATCTCCGGCGACGAACTGGCTGCGGCGCGCGCGCTGCTGGCCGAAAGACTGCACGGCGTCAGCGCTGCGCTCCCGGAATCCGTGGCGATGACGGCGATCAGCCGCCCGGTAACCCAGGGCGTCTGGCCGGCAGTCGAGCGACTGCTCGGCAAAGCCGAAGATAACAAGCTTCTCGAGCGCACGGCGCTCACTGCAGCGATCGAGCAGATCGCCGACTTGACGCTGGCGCAAACGACGACGCGGCTCGGGATTTCCGAAAAATACGCCGCTTACCTCTTGTCCGACATGCTGCTGGTCGAGGGCCTGATGCGCGCGACCGGAGACCAGGACCTCCACATCGCCGACGTCGATCTCACCAACATCCCGGGCCTGCTCGCCGACGACCGCGCCTTCGACTGGGCGCGGCATTACGGCTGCTACCTCGATCGCCTGCGTCGTCTGGGACTCACCGCCTACGCCAGCGATCCGGCCAGTTGCGGGCAATGAAACGCTGCCGCTATCTTTACAGCACCGGGCCGAACATCGCGGTGGCGTTATTCAAGAGCCGCCGCGCCAGCGGCCAACTGGCGACCATCGCGGCAGTGACCTCGCACGATCCGGCCAGGTAATCGCCCTGGCGTCGGCGCACGTCGGCGGTCAACGCCGGATCATAAAATAAAACGTTGTTCTCGTAGTTGAGATCAAAACTGCGGCGGTCCATGTTGGCCGAGCCGATCAGCGTGATTTCGCCGTCGAGCGTCAGCGACTTGGTATGCAGCAAGCCACCCTGGTATTCAAAGATGCGTACGCCGGCGGCGAGCAGGTCAGCGTAATAGCTGCGGCTCGCCGCGCCGACGATCAACGAATCGTTGCGCGCCGGGAAGATGATGGTGACCGCGACACCGCGCAGCGCGCTGGCGCACAGCGCGGCCTGCATCGACTCGTCGGGGACGTAATACGGCGTGCTGATGACGAGCTCGCGACGCGCGGCGAACATCAGCGTTTCGAACACCTCGGGCATCGCCGAATAGCGCGCCGTCGGCCCGGTGCCGATCACCTGCGCGGCAAAGCCGCTCTCGCCAGCCGGCAACGCCTGGCGCAGCAGGCCAGAGAGGTCTTCATCGACCTCGGCCATCCAGTCGCTGGCGAACAGGTGCTGATTCTGCCGCGCAATCGGCCCCTCGAAACGGATCACCGCATCAACCCACGGCGCATACTTGGCCTTGACCAGGAACTCGGGGTCGGCGCAGTTCTGGCTGCCGCAGTAGGTAATGCGGTTGTCGATCACGACGATCTTGCGGTGGTTGCGCAGATCGATTCGGCCCCGCAACGCGCGCAGCAGCGGATTGCCGATCGGCAGCGCGGTGGCCACCTCAACACCGGCAGCGCGCAGCGCCGACCAATGCGGTGATGCGATCATCGCGCGCGAACCGAGGCCATCGGCCATCGCGCGGCAGGCAACCTGGCGCGACGCGGCGCGCTGCAAGGCCTCGACGACCTTGATCCCGTTGTGATCGGGAAGCCAGATATAAAAAACCAGATGGACATGCTCGGTCGCCGCGTCGATGTCATCGACCAGCGCGTCTATCGTCGAATTGGCGTCCGGCAACAGCCGCGCCCGGTTGCCGCCGACCGGCAGGAAGCCATTGATCGAACGGCCGACCTGAAAAAGGTGGTGGTAGTCCGGCGGGATTTCGGCCAAGGAGTTCGTCGCCGTCGCATCCGGCGTAGCGCTCGCCGCGGGCAATTGCGCCAGCACCTTGCGCATCGCGGCGATGCGCCGGCGACCGATATTGGTTTCGCCGAGCAGCAGGTAGGCGATGATTCCGAGCAAGGGAACGACCGCCATCACGACCACCCAGGCGAGCCTCGACGCCGGGTCGCGGTGCCGGCGCAGAACGGCGCGCGCCATGAAAACGACGTGCAGCAGCCAGATCGAAACCATCCACAGCGAGGCGAGCGCCGAACTTTCAGTCATGTCGGTCGGTTGAGTTGGTCAAGAGCGAGAGGGTAACAGCAATCCTGCGCTCTTGAAGCGCTACAGCCGGCCCGTCGGCGCTATTTCTTAAGCGGCGCCAGCCGGCCGAACTGGGCGCCCGCCGCCGTGCGCGTCTCGACGCCGAGCTTCTCGTAGATATGCTCAAGGTGCTTATTGACGGTGCGCGGGCTCATGCAGAGGATATCGCCGATGTCGCGGTTGGTCTTGCCGTGCGCGATCCATTCGAGCACGACCATTTCGCGCTGGGTCAATGGATTTTCGCGCAGCGCCTCGTTTTCTGCGGCGCCGCCAGTTTGCATGGCGTCGTTGAGCTGGCGAGCGACGCGCAGGTGCGCGTGCAAGCGCGCGACCAACTCATCGGGCGCCACCGGTTTGACCAGATAGTCGATACCGCCGGCCGACAGCGCCTCGACGATGCGCTCGGTTTCGGTGAGTCCGGTCATGAAAATCACAGGGACCGTCTCCATTCCCGGCACCAGCTTGAGCTGACGACAGGTCTCGAAGCCGTCCATGCCGGGCATGCAGGCGTCGAGCAGCACCGCGTCGGGCCGGATTCGCGTCAGCCGCTTGAGCGCGCTGGCGCCGTCGGTCGCCACCAGCACCGTGAACCCGGCTGCGTCGAGCGCCTCGGCGATCATGCGCACGGTATCGGGCACATCGTCGATCAGCAGGACGACGCGGCGCTCGGCGCCCGGCTCAGGTGGCGGCGACATAGTCATCGAGAGGCTCATCCATTTGCTCGATCAGGGTATCGAAGCGCAGCTCGCTGGTCAGCGCGCGAACGGCGCTCAGCGTCGTGCGCAGCTCGGGGTGAAGCGTTTCCAGTTCGTCGAGGCGGCGCAGCAGCCCCTGCAGATGGCCAAGTTCGGCGAAGTCGCGCAGTTCGGCACGCAGCGCGGCGGGCAGCCGCGAGAAGTCGGGTGCGGGTTCGGCATCGACCTGATTGGCCGGGTCGGCATAGGTCCACGTCAGCCCAAGCCAGGTATTGAGGTGCACGAAGAGTTCCGACTCGATCACCGGTTTGACGATGAAGCCTTCGCAGCCCGCCGCCTCGCAACGCTCGAGCTGGTTTTCATAAGCGTTGGCCGAAACCATCACGATCGGCCCGGCGTAGCCTTGCTCGCGCAACAGGCGGCACAACGTCCAGCCATCGACCTGCGGCATCGAGACGTCGAGGAAGATCAGATCGGGCTTGAGCTCGGCAGCCAGCACCAGCGCTTCGTCGGCCTGATGCGCCTCGCAGACCAGGAAGCCGCGCGGGGTCAGTAGGTCGACGAGCAGGCGGCTCTGGCTCGGCTGGTCGTCGACCACCAGCAACTGACGCCGCCTCCCGGCATAACCCTCGATCTCGCGTTCGGGCCGACTGGCGAGTTTTGGGTTGACCACCCAAGGCAGGTAGAGCTTGACGCGGAAGGTACTGCCCTGGCCGGGGACGCTGCTCACCGTCAGCTCGCCGCCGGCCAGATCGACCAGCATCCGGGTAATGGTCAGCCCCAGCCCGGTCCCGGCAACCTGGCCCGCCGCACCGTGTCCCTGCGCGGCGCTGCCGCGCTCGAAGGGTTGGAAGATGCGTTCGAGTTCGTCGGGCGCGATACCGCAGCCGGTGTCGCTGATCTCGAACAGCGCCAGGTCCCACTGATAGGTGGTCTTGAGCGTGACCGTGCCGTGCGGCGTATAGCGCACGGCGTTGGTCAGCAGGTTCGTCAGGATCTGACGCAGCCGGCCGACGTCGGCATGCACCACGTCGGGCATATTGCCGACGAATTCGATGCGAAAATCGAGCTGCTTCTTGCTCGCCTCAAGGCGAATCATTTTTTCGATATGCGTCAGGAACTCGGCGAAGCGCAACTCCTGTGGGTTGAGCTGCAAGCGCCCTGCCTCGATGCTGGCGATGTCGAGCAAGCCGTCGATCAGCGTCAACAGATGCTCGCCGCTGCGCTCGATGGTGGCGACGGCGTCGCGCCGGCGGCGCGGCAGATCATCGTCGTGCGACATGATCTGGCAATAGCCGAGAATGGTGTTGAGCGGCGTGCGCAATTCGTGGCTCATGCCGCGAACATAACGGCTCTTGGCCGCGCTGGCGGCGTCGGCTCTTTCCTTGGCCTGCTGCAACTGGCGGTCGGTATCGCTGTGCGCCTCGATCTCGCGCAGCAGCAAGAGGTTCTGGTGTTCGAGTTCCTCATGCGCCGCGCGTCGGCTCTCGTTGGTCAGCACCAGCCACCAGACGCCGACCGCGGTGAGCAGGATCAGCACGGCGTAGATGCGCAAGAAGGAGAGCAGCAGGTTGGCCTGGCCGGTTTGTGCAGCAATCAGCTCCTGCTGATAGACCAGCGCGACGATTCCGGCGATCAGCGCGCTGCTGATGAAGAAGACCAGCAGGAACTGGCCCAGACGCCGCACGCCGCGCGCCTTGAGCGTCGCCGGCAGCGCCCCCGAGATCAGTGGCATGAGCAGCGCCAGCAAGCCCTGCTCAGGCTTGCAGCGGTCGCGACAGCGTGCGTCGAGCGTGCAACACAGCGAGCAGATGGCGCCGCCGTAGGCCGGGCAATGGGCCATGTCTTCGGACTCGAAGCGGTTCTCGCAGACCACGCAACGCACTTCCTCGCCGGCTTGCCAGTCGGTCGCCTGCGCGCGCGCCAGGTAAAAGCGCCCGCCGCTCGCCAGCGCGATGGTCGGCGCCAGCACGAAGGCGGTGAGCAGCGCGACGAACGGTGCGAAGGCCTGCGCCTGCCCGCCAAGATAGCCGGCGAACGAGACGATGCCGAGCACCGAACCGCTGAGCATGGCGCCGACGCCGACCGGGTTGATGTCGTAGAGATAGGCGCGGCGGAACTCGATTCCCGGCGGCGACAGACCGAGCGGCTTGTTGACCACCAGGTCGGCGACCACCGCGCCGATCCACGCCAACGCGACCTGCGAGTAGATGCCGAGCACGTGTTCGAGCGCCTCGAAGACGCCGAGCAGCATCAGGATGAGCGCGATCAGCACGTTGAAGACCAACCACACGACCCGCCCCGGATGCGTGTGCGTCAGGCGCGAGAAGAAATTCGACCAGGCCAGCGATCCGGCGTAGGCGTTGGTGACGTTGATCTTGATCTGGCAGAGGATGACGAAGGCACAGGATAACGCGATCGCCAGGCGCTGATCGCCGACCACCCTGGAAAATCCGGCGAGGTACATCTGCGTCGGCTGCACCGCCTGCTCGGGGGTCAGCATCGACTGCAGCGCGAGGAACGCGAGAAAAGCGCCGCCGAGCATTTTGGCTGCGCCCAGAATGATCCACCCTGGTCCGGCGGCGGTCACCGCAGCGCGCCAGCGCCAGCGATTTTCTTTCGTTTGCGGCGGCATGAAGCGCAGAAAGTCGACCTGCTCGCCGATCTGCGAGATCAAGGCGAAGGCGACGGCGCTGCCGGTACCGATCGCCAGAGCGTCGAAATCGTTGCCGTGGTGGCCGCCGAAGGTCGTGAAGCCCGCATAGCTTTCCGGCGACGCGAACAGCAGCGCTAGGAATGGCGCCAGCAGCAGCACGATGAACAGCGGCTGGGTCCACCGCTGCAGGCGGCTGATCCAGGTGACGCCGTGCGTCACCAGAGGAATGACCGCCAGCGAACTGACCAGGTAGCCCCAGACGATCGGCAGCCCGAACCACAGCTGCAGCGCCATCGCCATGATCGCCGCCTCGATCGCGAAAAAGATGAAGGTGAATGACGCGTAGATCAGCGAGGTGATGGTCGAGCCGATGTAGCCGAAACCGGCGCCGCGCGTCAGCAGATCCATGTCGACCGCATAGCGCGCCGCGTAGAAACTGATCGGCAGGCTGGTCAAGAAAATCACCAGCGCCACCAGCGCGATGGTGGAGAGCGCATTGACGAAGCCGAAGTTGATTCCCAGCGAGCCGCCGATCGCCTCGAGCGCGAGAAAAGACACGCCGCCGAGCGCCGTATTGGCGATGTTCGAGAACGACCATTTACGGAAACTGCGCGGCGTGTAGCGTAACGCGTAGTCCTCGAGCGTCTCGTTGGCGACCCAGCTGTTGTATTCGCGACGGATGGTGATGATGCGCTGCGTGGCGGCAGGCGGCACGGGCGTTCCTTGTCTGCTCAATCGAAGCTTCTCCCAAGCAAGTAGCATTCCCCTCGCCAAAAAACGCCGTCTGGCTGACTGCACGGCAGCAAACCCGCGCGCAAGTCGTCTGAACCCGCACCGATTCGGTGACTTACGCCCCGTGTCGGGGCAAGGGAATCGCGATAACGCGCAACGAGTCGGAGACGGTTGCGCCCAAAAATATAGCCGCTGCGCAGACGCCGCCACATACGTCGTTTGACTTATTCGCGCGCCGCGACTTGCTCGCTAGTGTGCACTCCACGACGCCGCATCAGCCCACAGCGATACGGCGTTCCCAGCCACTTACCCAGGAGCCATCGATGTCCAAGAATCAGCACTGTTCCTTCAAGCGCCGCAGCTTCATGATCGGCGCCGCGGCCTTGCCGCTCATGCTCGCCATGCCGCTCGCCGCGCATGCCGCGCCGCCGGCGACCGCCGCGGTCAACACCACCAAGCTGGCGGTGACCGATACCGAGGTCACGGTCGGCCAGCTGCACTCGGCGACCGGCACCATGGCCATTTCAGAAACCGGTTCGATCCAGGCCGAACAGCTCGCGATCGATCAGATCAACGCGCTGGGCGGCGTGCTCGGGCGCAAGATCAAGGTGATCAAGGAAGACGGCGCGTCCGACTGGCCGACCTTCGCCGAGAAGTCGAAGAAGCTCTTGGTCAACGACCGCGTCGCGGCGGTGTTCGGCTGCTGGACTTCGGCGTCGCGCAAGGCGGTGCTGCCGATTTTCGAGAAGGAAAACGGGATGCTCTACTACCCGACCTTCTACGAAGGGCTCGAACAGTCGAAGAACGTGATCTATACGGGACAGGAAGCGACGCAGCAAATCCTCTACGGCCTCGACTGGGCGGCCAAGGAAAAGAAAGCCAAGACCTATTTCCTGATCGGCTCGGACTACATCTGGCCGCGCACGTCGAACAAGATCGCTCGCAAGCACATCGAAAACGTGATCAAGGGCAAGGTCGTCGGCGAAGAGTATTACCCGCTCGGGCAGACCAACTTCAATTCGCTGATCAACAAGATCAAGGTCGCCAAGCCCGACGCCATCTACGCCATCGTCGTCGGCGGATCGAACGTCGCCTTCTACAAGCAGCTCAAGGCGGCCGGGATCACCGGCGACAAGCAGTTCCTGCTGACCATCTCGGTGACCGAGGACGAAATGCTCGGCATCGGCGGCGAGAACACGGTCGGCTTCTACGCGGCGATGAAGTACTTCCAGTCGCTCGACAATCCCAACAACAAGAAATTCGTCGAGGCATTCAAGGCCAAGTACGGCAAGAACGCGGTGATCGGCGACGTGACGCAGGCCGCTTATCTGGGCCCGTGGTTGTGGAAAGCGTCGGTCGAGAAAGCCGGCAGCTTCGACATCGACAAGGTCGCCGCGGCGTCGGGCGGAATCGAGTTCAAGGACGCCCCCGAAGGCTACGTCAAGATTCACCCCAACCACCACCTGTGGAGCAAGACGCGAATCGGTCAGATGCAGTCCGACGGCCAGTTCAAGGTGGTGACCGAGTCGCCCGGTCTGATCGAACCCAACCCCTTCCCCAAGGGCTATCAATAGTCCGCGTCTGAACGCTGCACCGGGCGCCGCCGCCAGGCGGCGCCGGTCAGCCGCCCACAGTTTGAACGAGGAAATGACATGAGCTTCTCCGAAATACTCAACATCGGCCTGATGCAAGGCTTCGCCGGGCTCAGCCTGTTCTCGGTGCTGCTGCTGATGGGCCTGGGACTGGCGATCATCTTCGGCCAGATGGGCGTCATCAACATGGCGCACGGCGAGTTCATGACCATCGGCGCCTACACCATCTACCTTTTCTCGCAGCTCACCGAGACTTACGCGCCGGCCCTGGCGCAGGCTTATTTCCCGTTCGCCATCGCCGCCGCCTTCGTCTTCGCTTTCATCGTCGGCTGGCTGGTCGAGTGGGCCTTCATCCGCCACCTCTACCAGCGACCGCTCGACACGCTGCTGGCTACCTGGGGACTGTCGCTGGGAATGCAGCAGATCTTCCGCTCGTCGTTTGGCGCCAAGGAAGTGAGCGCGACGCTGCCCGACTGGCTGATGGGTTCCTGGGCGCCCAAGGACGGCCTCGACATTCCGATCAACGGCCTCTTCGTGATGGCGCTCACGCTCATCGTCACCGGCGGCGTGCTGCTCGCCCTCTACAAATCGCGCTGGGGGCTGCGCGTACGCGCCACCGTTTCCAACCGCGTGATGGCCAACGCCATCGGCATCAACACCACGCGCACCGACCGCGTCACCTTCGCCATCGGCTGCGGCGTCGCGGGCGTCGCCGGCGCGGCATTCACCACCATCGGTTCGACCGGTCCGACCAGCGGCTCGCTCTACATCGTCGACGCCTTTCTGGTGGTCACCTTCGGCGGCGCCGCGAGTCTCTGGGGAACGGTCGTCTCGGCCTTCGGCATCGCCCAGACGCAATCGGTTGCCGAGTTCTTCCTGAGCGGATCGAACGCCAAGGTGCTGACGCTGTTGCTGATCGTCAGCATCCTGATGCTGCGCCCGCAAGGTCTGTTCGCCGCCAAGATCCGTCGCTGACCCGCTCGCTAACGCTTAACGAAAGCCCACCATGAAAGCAAACGGCCTCATCCGAACTGTCTATGGCAACTACTGGAGCGTGGCGATTCTGGCCCTGATCCTGCTGGTGCTGTTCCCGCTGTCGATGGACATCTTCCGCCTCAACCTGGTCGGCAAATACCTGACCTACGGTTTCGTCGCCATCGGCCTGGTCATGCTGTGGGGCTACGCCGGTGTCTTGAGCCTCGGCCAGGGCGTTTTCTTCGGCCTCGGCGGCTACGCCATGGCGATGTTCCTCAAGCTCGAAGCGTCCGACCCGGTGAGCACCGCCATCCAGTCGACGCCGGGAATCCCCGACTTCATGGACTGGAACCAGCTGACCGCGCTGCCGTGGTGGTGGCAACCGTTCCACTCGCTGCCCTTCGCACTCTTCGCGGTGATCGCCGTTCCCAGCCTGCTGGCCCTAATCATCAGCTTCGCGATGTTCAAGCGCCGCGTCGGCGGCGTCTATTTCGCGATCATCACGCAGGCGGTGGCGCTGATCCTGTCGGTCTTGATCATCGGCCAGCAGGGCTTCACCGGCGGCGTCAACGGCATCACTGACCTCAAGACGCTGCTCGGCTGGGACATCCGCAGCGACAGCGCGAGATACGTTCTCTACTTCGCCAACGCCGCGCTGCTGCTCGGCGCCATCGTGCTCTGCCGGCTGATTCAGCAAAGCAAGCTCGGCACGCTGCTGCTGGCGATGCGCGACAAGGAAGACCGCGTGCGCTTCTCGGGCTACGACGTGGCGATGTTCAAGGTGTTCACCTTCTGCCTGGCGGCGGCGCTCTCGGCGATCGGCGGCGCGATGTTCGCGCTGCAGGTCGGTTTCATGTCGCCGTCCTTCGTCGGCATCGTGCCGTCGATCGAGATGGTGATCTTCGCCGCGATCGGCGGTCGCATGAGCCTGGTCGGCGCGATCTACGGCACGCTGCTGGTCAATTTCGGCAAGACCTACTTCTCCGAAAGCTTCCCCGACCTCTGGCTATTCCTGATGGCGGCGCTGTTCATCGGCGTCGTGATGGCCTTCCCCAACGGACTGGCCGGACTCTACGAGAGTCACGTCAAGCCCTGGCTGGCAGCGCGCCGCAGCAAGGCCACCAAAGCCGCCGCCCGGGTTGCGCCTACCGCGCCAACGCACCGCCCGACAGCCCCCGCCAGCCCCGCGGCGGCGGCCGGCGAGCTCGGTCTGGCCGGCAAAATCAGCAGTCAAATCGCCTAAGCGGAGGAAAAAACCATGAGCAATACCGATTTCGCCCTTGCCGTAGAAGGCCTGACCGTTTCCTTCGACGGCTTCAAGGCGATCGACGACCTGACGCTCTATGTAGACCGCGGCGAGCTGCGCGTGGTGATCGGCCCCAACGGCGCCGGCAAGACGACGCTGCTCGACCTGATCTGCGGCAAGACGCGTGCCTCGTCGGGCAGCATCAAGTTCAAGAACGAGGAAATGAGCGAACTTCCCGAGCACCTGATCGTTCGCGCCGGAATCGGACGCAAGTTCCAGACACCGTCGATCTACGAAAACCTGTCGGTGTTCAAGAACCTCGAAGTGTCGTTTCCGCGCGGTCGCGGCGTGATCGGCGCGCTCGGCTTCAAGTGCGATCAGGTCGTTCGCGACAAGATCGACGAAGTGGCGCAGCTGATCGGTCTCGCCGACCGTCTCGATGTCGAGTCCGGTCTGCTTTCGCACGGTCAGAAGCAGTGGCTCGAAATCGGCATGCTGCTGATGCAGGACCCGGAGCTCCTGATGCTCGACGAGCCGATCGCCGGAATGAGCGCGCGCGAGCGCGAACTGACCGCCGAGTTGCTGCTGCGCATCTGCCAGAACCGCTCGATGATCGTCATCGAGCACGACATGGACTTCGTCTCGCGTATCGCGCACAAGGTCACCGTCATGCACCAGGGGAAGATCCTCGCCGAGGGCTCGATGGCGCAGGTGCAGGCCGACCCCAAGGTCATCGACGTCTATCTCGGCCACTGACCGGAGAACAATTATGCTAAAGGTATCGGAAGTTGTCGTCAATTACGGCCAGAGCGAAGCGCTGCATGGCATCAGCCTGGCCGCCGCGAAAAACGAAACGGTCGCCATCATGGGCCGCAACGGCATGGGCAAAACCACATTGTTCAAGTCGCTGATGGGCGTGTTGCCGATCAAGTCGGGAACGGTGCAGGTCGATGGCCAGGAAGTGAGCCGCGACGAAAGCTATCGCCGGGTCGCCAAGGGAATCGCCTACGTGCCGCAGGGCCGGATGATTTTCCCGACGCTGACCGTCGAGGAGAACATCCAGACCGGCCTCGAAAATTCGAAAGACCGGCTGATCCCGCAAGACATCTACGCGCTCTTCCCGGTGCTCTGGGACATGCGGCGGCGGCGCGGCGGCAACCTCTCGGGCGGCCAGCAGCAGCAGCTGGCGATCGCCCGTGCGCTGGTCACCGAACCCAAGGTGCTGCTGCTCGACGAGCCGACCGAGGGAATCCAGCCGTCGATCATCAAGGACATCGCGCGCGCGCTCAACGAAATCCGCAAGCTGCGCGAAATCACCATCGTCGTCTCCGAGCAGGTGCTGTCTTTCGCCATGGACGTCGCCGACCGGCTGTTCGTGATCGAAGGCGGCCGCCTGGTGCACGAGTGCGCGGTGGCCGATACCGACCAGGCGCGAATCAAGCAGTTTCTGTCCGTCTGAAACGGACGTCCTACGCCCCAATCACCATTCACGCGGCAATCAGGGTCCAGCCGTTTTGCAATCGGACCACATCTCAGTTTTTTCTAAAGGAGAAAGACCATGGCTAGCACAGGAAGCGTCAGCGCTTGGGAAGAAGCACTGTTGGTTGCAATGATCCAATATCCGGTCCCGGTCATCACCGGGCCGGCGGACATCCAGGTGCAGGTCGACCAGATCTGCAAGGCGGTCGACAGCACCAAGGCCGGCTATCCGGACCTCGATCTGATCGTCATGCCCGAGTATTCGACGCAGGGCCTCAACACCGCGATCTGGACCTACGACGAAATGCTGCTCACCGTCGATAGCCCGGAAATCGGAAAGTTCAAGGCCGCCTGCGTGCGCAACAAGGTGTGGGGCGTCTTTTCGCTGATGGAAAAGAACGAGGATCCCAAGAAGGCGCCGTACAACACCGCGATCATCATCAACGACCAGGGCGAAATCGCGCTGCACTACCGCAAGCTGCAGCCGTGGGTGCCGATCGAGCCGTGGTCGCCGGGCAACTTCGGAATGCCCGTCTGCGACGGACCGAAAGGATCGAAGCTCGCCGTTTGCATCTGCCACGACGGGATGTTCCCCGAACTCGCGCGCGAAGCCGCGTACAAGGGAGCCAACGTCTATATCCGTATTTCCGGCTACTCGACGCAGGTCAACGACCAGTGGATCTGGACCAACCGCACCAACGCCTGGCAGAACCTGATGTACACCATCTCGGTCAACCTCGCCGGTTACGACGGCGTGTTCTATTACTTCGGCGAAGGCACCATCTGCAACTACGACGGCAACGTCGTCCAGCAGGGTCACCGCAACCCGTGGGAAATCGTCACCGCCGAACTGTTCCCGAGGCTGGTCGACAAGGCGCGCGAGAACTGGGCGCTGGAAAACAACATCTTCAACCTCGGCTGCCGCGCTTACGTCGGCAAACCCGGCGGCGAAAAGGACAACTACCTGACCTGGGTTCGCGATCTGGCCAAGGGCGAGTACAAGCTGCCGTGGGACGACAAGATCAAGGTCCGCGACGGCTGGAAGTACTATCCCGACGGCGTCAAGCTCGGGCCGATGCCCAAAGCTTGAGGACTTGAATGCCGACCGGCGGTCATCGGCCGCCGGCGTGAGCGGCGTCCCCTTGGCGGACGACAAGACCAGTAGAATGTCGACTGGTCCGACCGACGAGGGCAGCCGCCATGAAACGCCGCTTTCCGCTGCACGTGCACATCTCGACGCTGTTCCTGGTGCTGTTGCTGATCGTCGGCGGTGTCGTCGGCGGCCTCGGCTACACCGTCAGTCGCGGCATCCTCAAGTCGTCGGCCGACGAGTTGAGTGAGCGCATCGGGCGCGAAACGCTGCGCGAAGTGCGCAGTCTGATCGGCCCGGCCGAGATGGCGACCCGCTTGTTGAGCCTGGGCGGGCTGCCGCAGGCCAGCTCGCTTGAACAAAGGCTCGGCCATCTGGGTTTCGTGCGCGAGGCGCTGAGCGGATCAGCCGAGCTCACCTCGCTCTACGTCGGCTACGGCAACGGCGACTTCTTCATGCTGCGCCGCGTCGCCGACGCCGCCGGCGATTTCTCGGCGCCGCCCGAGACCGCTTATCTGGTGCAGAGCATCGACCACCCGGCCGGCCGGCTGCGTGGCCGTTTCATCTTTCTCGACAAGACGCTGACCCGTCTGCACAGCGAAGAGCGACCCGACTACGCAAAAAGCTACGATCCGCGCACGCGCAACTGGTACCAGGCAGCGCTCTCCGCCAGCGGGCAGGTCAAGACGCCGCCCTACCTGTTCTTCACCACCGGCGAGGTCGGCACGACGATCGCCAGCCAGGCCGGCCGGTCCGCCGCGGTGGTCGGCGCCGACATCGCGCTCAAGACGCTCGACCAGGTGTTGGCGCAGCAGAAAGCGACGCCCGGGATGCAAATCGCCCTGGTCAACGCAGACGGCCAGATCATCGCCCACCCGGACAATGCAAAAATGATCCGGCGCTCGCTCGAACCTCGCGGCCAGCCGGTTCTGGCCAATCTCGCCGAAGCCGGGATTGCCGTACTCGCGCAACTGGCGCCGATGATCGGCGACCTCCGGGGCGACGCGGCGGTGCAGCGGGTGCTGCCGGTCGGCAAGGAGCTCTGGCACGTCGCGCTCAGCCCTTTGACGCTTGAGGGTGCCGGCACGCTGGTACTGATCAGCGCGATTCCAGACAGCGAACTGATGGCCGCCGCCTATACGCTGATGCGCCACGCGGCGCTGGTCATGGCGCTGGTCATCGTGCTGGCGATCCCGGTCACCTGGGCGCTGGCGCGCGCCGTCTCGCAACCCTTGCGCAAACTGGCGGGCGAAGTCGACGCCATCCGCCACTTCGAGTTTTCCAAGCCGATCAGCGTCGAATCGAAGGTTCTCGAGGTTGGCGAGCTGGCGCAGACCGTCGACAGCATGAAGCACACCATTCGCCGTTTTCTCGACATCAGCCTGGCGGTCGCTGCGGAAAACAATTTCGACCGGCTGTTGCCGCAGCTGCTCGCCGAGACCATAGCCGCCGCCGACGCCGACGCCGGCGTGCTCTACCTCGTCGACGACGATAAGCTGCTGCCGGCGACCGGACTGCGTGCCGACGGCAGCGCCTTGCCGACGAGCGCGCTGCTCGTCGATCCAGCGACTGACAGCCCGCTGTTTGGCGCCGCACTGGCGGCGCGAAGCGCTTGCGCCGCACGGCTGACCGACGCCGACATCGACGCCCTGGGCCTTGCCGCCGCAGTAAATGCCTGCGGCGATCGCCACGCCATCGCCGTGCCGCTGCTCAACCGCCAGCAAAGTCTGGTCGGCGCGATGGTGTTGCTGCGCCACGACGAAACCGACGCGGCGCGCCTCTCGTTCATCGGTGCGCTCTCCGGTTCGGCCGCCGTGTCGCTCGAAACCAAGGAGCTGATCCACGCCCAGAAGCTGCTGTTCGCAGCGCTGATCAAGCTGATCGCCGGCGCCATCGACGCCAAGAGCGCCTACACCGGCGGGCACTGCGCGCGCGTTCCGGAAATTGCCAAGCTGCTGGCGCGCGCCGCCTGCGCGCAGAGCGACGGACCGTACCGGGACTTTCGCCTCGACGACGACCAATGGGAGACGCTGCACGTCGCCGCCTGGCTGCACGATTGCGGCAAGCTCACGACGCCGGAATACGTCGTCGACAAGGCAACCAAGCTCGAAACGCTCTACGACCGAATCCACGAGATCCGCATGCGCTTCGAAGTCATCAAGCGCGACGAAGAGATCGCCTGCCTCGAAGCGATCGCCGCCGGCCAACCCGAAGCCGGCGCACAGGCCAGACTGGCCGCGCAGCTCGCGCAACTCGACGACGACTTCGCCTTCGTCGCCGCGTGCAATGAGGGCGGCGAGTTGATGGCGCCCGACAAGCAGGAACGGCTCAAAGCGATCGCCGCGCGCAGCTGGACGCGAACGCTCGACGACCGCATCGGCATCTCGCAAGAGGAGGCCGAACGCAAGTCGCGAACGCCGCCGCCCACCCTGCCAACGCTCGAGCCGCTGCTCGCCGACAAGCCCGAACACCGGATCGCGCGGCAAGCCGCTGACCGGGTCGCGCAAGACCCGCACTGGGGATTCAGGATGGCAGTCCCCGAACTGCGCTACAACCAGGGCGAGCTGCACAACTTGAGTATCGCGCGCGGCACGCTGTCGGAGGAGGAACGCTACAAGATCAACGAGCACATCGTGCAGACGCTGATCATGCTCTCCGAACTGCCCTTCCCCAAGCATCTGCGCGAGGTCCCCGAAATCGCCTCGGCTCACCACGAGAAGATCGACGGGACCGGCTATCCGCGGCGTTTGCGCGGCGAAGAAATGAGCGTGCAGGCGCGAATGATGGCGATCGCCGACATCTTCGAAGCGCTGACCGCCGTCGACCGCCCATACAAGAAGGGGAAAACGCTTTCGCAAGCGATCGAAATCATGGCGCAGATGAAAAAGGACGGCCACCTCGACGCCGATCTCTTCGACCTTTTCCTGCGCTCGGGCGTCCATCTCGACTACGCGCGTCGTTTCATGCGCGCCGAACAGATCGACGAAGTCGATCTGGCCGCCTATCTCGATACCGCGCCGACAGGCTGATCGGCGCTTTTTCGGCAAAACCGACAGCGCTGCTGTCCGGTGGTAAACTCCGCGCTTAAAAAAGCAAGCAGGCCAGACGCGTTCTGGCCTTTGCCTTTCCGTAAATGCCGTCAAGCACGCCTGCAGGAGAACCCCGCGCAATGAGTTACACCGCTGATTCCATTTCCGTTCTCAAGGGACTGGAGCCCGTTCGCCATCGTCCGGGAATGTATACGCGCACCGACAACCCGCTGCATATCATCCAGGAAGCGATCGACAACGCCGCCGACGAGGCGCTTGGCGGCTACTGCAAACACATCACGGTCACGCTGCACGCTGACGGCTCGGTTGGCGTACAGGACGACGGTCGCGGCATCCCGGTCGAAATCCACCCGGTCGAGGGCGTGCCGACGGTCGAGGTGGTGTTCACCCAACTGCACGCCGGCGCCAAGTTCGACAAGGCCGACGGCACCTCGGCCTACCGCTTCTCGGGCGGCCTGCACGGCGTCGGCGTCTCGGTGACCAACGCCTTATCGACCCGCCTCGAAGTCGAAGTCACGCGCGGCGGCGCGCGCCACCAGCTTGCTTTCTCCGGCGGCGCGCTGATCGAGCCGCTGGCGCGCCTTGGCGACGCGCCCAAGAAAGCCAGCGGCACGCGCGTGCGCGCCTGGCCCGACCCGCAGTTCTTCGATTCGCCGACGATCCCGGTCGCCGAACTCGAACGCTTGCTGCGCAGCAAGGCGGTGCTGCTGCCGGGCCTCGAGATGTCGCTCACCGTCGAAGCGACCGGCGTCACCAACACCTGGTGCTTCGCCGCCGGAATGCAGCAATACCTCGCCGAACAGCTCGACGGCGAGCTCGTCGCGCCGATGTTCACCGCGCAGAAGTATGCCGCGGCCGGCGACGAGAACTTCCCGGTCGGCTCGGGTGCGGCGTGGGCGATCTGCTGGAGCGCCGAGGGCAACCTCGCGCGCGAATCCTACGTCAACCTGATTCCGACGCCGGCTGGCGGCACCCACGAGACCGGACTGCGTCAGGCGGCGTTCGACGCCGTCAAGGGTTTCGCCGAGCACCGTGCGCTGCTGCCCAAGGGCGTCAAGCTCGCTGCCGAGGACGTCTTCTCGCGCGCCAGCTACGTGCTCGCGGCGCGCGTCCTCGACCCGTCGTTCCAGGGCCAGACCAAGGAGCGCCTGAACTCGCGCGACGCCGTCGCGCTGGTCGCGCGAATGGTTCGCGACCCGTTCGAACTGTGGCTCAACGAGCACCCCGACGACGCCAAGAAGATCACCGAGCTCGCGATCCGCGCCGCGCAGGCGCGTTCGCGCGCCGGCCAGAAGATCGAGAAGCGCAAGCAGTCGGGCGTCGCGATCCTGCCCGGCAAGCTCTCCGACTGCCAGAGCGAGGACATCCGGCGCAACGAACTGTTCCTGGTCGAAGGCGACTCGGCCGGCGGCTCGGCCAAGGCTGGCCGCGATAAAGAACTACAAGCGATTCTGCCGCTACGCGGCAAGGTGCTCAACACCTGGGAAGTCGAAGCCGGCAGCCTGTTCGCCAACCGCGAGGTGCACGACATCGCGGTCGCGCTCGGCATTGATCCGCACGCCCCCGAAGCTCCAGCGAGCGTGCTCGACAACCTGCGCTACGGCAAGGTGGTGATCATGACCGATGCCGACGTCGACGGCAGCCACATCCGCGTGCTTCTCTGCACGCTCTTTTACCGCCACTTCCCACAATTGATAAAGCAGGGCCACCTCTATTTCGCGCAACCGCCACTTTATCGCCTCGACGTTCCGGGCCACGGCAAGAACCGCCCGCCGCGCAAGCTCTACGCGCTCGACAACGCCGAGCGCGAGTCGATGCTCGACCGATTGCGCCTCGAAGGAATCAAGCCCGAAGCGGTCGAACTGTCGCGCTTCAAGGGCCTCGGCGAAATGAACTCCGAGCAGTTGTGGGAGACGACGATGTCGCCCGACACCCGCCGCCTGATGCGAATCCGCCAGCCCGGCGCCGACGACGCCAATCCGGTGATGAACATGCTGATGGCCAAGAACGAGTCCGCCGGACGCCGCGCCTGGATGGAAGCCAACGGCGCGCTGATCGGCGCGGAGATTTAGGACGAGATTTACCACGGCGAACACGGCGGGCACAGCGAGAACCAAAACGAAAAGCGATTCTTACTAATGTCTTTCGCCGTGTTCGCCGTGGTTAACTGATTTTTTAAGACTGATATGCCAAATACCCCCGACCTGTTCGACGACCTGCCGCCCTTAGCCGAAACGGCCGCAACGCCGGCTGTAGAGCCACCCGCAGAAATCGTTCCCGCGGCGACCACAGGCGAACCGCCCGAACCGCCCGCGCCGCCGCCGGCGGCCTTGCCCGAACCGCCCGACGACGACGGCGAGAGCGTGCTGCTGCACGAGTCGGCGTCACGCGACTACCTCGAATACGCGATCGCCGTCGTCAAGGGCCGCGCGCTGCCCGACGTCAAGGACGGCCAGAAGCCGGTGCAGCGCCGCGTACTGTTCGCCATGCGCGAACTCGGCCTGTTGGCCGGCGCCAAGCCAGTCAAATCGGCGCGCGTCGTCGGCGACGTCATCGGTAAATACCACCCGCACGGCGACACTTCCTCGTATGACGCGATGGTTCGCATCGCCCAGCCGTTCATGCTGCGTTATCCGCTGGTCGACGGCCAGGGCAACTTCGGCTCGCGCGACGGCGACAGCGCGGCGGCGATGCGCTATACGGAAGCGCGTCTCGCGCCGATCGCCGAACTGCTGCTCGGCGAACTCGGCGAAGGCACCGTCGACTACCAGCCCAACTACGACGGCTCGTTCCAGGAACCGGCTTTCCTGCCCGCGCGCCTGCCGTTTTCCTTGCTCAACGGCGCGTCGGGGATCGCCGTCGGCATGGCCACCGAAATGCCGTCGCACAATCTCGCCGAAGTCGCCGCCGCAGCGATCCACAAGATCAACAATCCGTCGGCGGGCATCAAAGAGCTGATGGAGCACATCCCCGGCCCGGACTATCCGGGCGGCGGCCAGATCATCTCGTCGGCGGCCGAGATCGCCAGCGCCTACAGTAGCGGGCGCGGCAGCCTGCGCGTTCGCGCGCGCTACGAATTCGAGGAAATGGCGCGCGGCGCCTGGCAACTGGTGATCAAGGAACTGCCGCCGAACGTCTCGTCGGCCAAAGTGCTCACCGAGATCGGCGCGCTGATGAACCCGCAGCCCAAGCCGGGCAAGAAATCGATCGAGCAGTCGGCGGCACAGATGAAAGCCTTGTTCGCCTCGCAGCTCGAACGCGCGCGCGATGAATCGGGCAAGGACGACGACATCCGCCTGGTCTTCGAGCCGACGAGCTCGCGCTTGCCGCGCGACGAGTTCGTCGCCCTGCTCTTGGCGCACACCAGCCTGGAGACGACCGCGCCGATCAACCTCGTCGCCGTCGGCATCGACGGCCGCCCGTGCCAGAAGACACTGGTCGATCTCGTCGGCGAGTGGTGCCAGTTCCGCGTGCGCACGGTCGTGCGGCGCACCGAATTCCGTCTGGCCAAGGCCAACGACCGAATCCACATCCTCGAAGGCCGGCACATCGTCTTTCTCAACATCGACGAGGTGATCCACCTGATCCGCGAGTCGGACGAACCCAAGCCCGCGCTGATCGATCGTTTTGCGCTCTCCGACCGCCAGGCCGAGGACATCCTCGAAATCCGCCTGCGCCAGCTGGCGCGGCTCGAAGGAATCAAGATCGAGCAGGAACTCGCCAAGCTCGGCATCGAGCGCGACGAACTCGAGAAACTGCTCGCCAACGACACGCTGCTGCGTAAACTCGTCATCAAGGAAATCAAGGCCGACGCCGCCAAGCACGGCGACGAGAGGCGCACGCTGATCGAACCGGCGTCGATGGCGTCGCGCTCGGAAGTCGCCGCCGTCGCCGACGAGCCGGTCACGCTGATCGTCTCCGAAAAAGGCTGGGCGCGCGTTCGCCAGGGCCACGGCCTCGACCTCTCGGGCGTCACCTTCAAGGACGGCGACAGCTTCGGGACTAGCCACGAATGCCGCTCGATCGATTCGCTGGTGATCCTGTCGACCGAGGGCCGCGCGTACACCCTGCCGATTGCCAGCCTGCCCGACGGTCGCGGCATGGGCGCGCCGTTGCCCTCGTTCATCGAGATCGGCAACGGCCGCATCGCCCACGTACTGATCGCGCAAGCGGCCGACGAATTACTCGTTGCCAAAAGCTCGGGCTACGGTTTTGTGTGCAGCTTCGGCGACCTGCTGTCACGGCAAAAAGCCGGCAAGTCGTTTCTGTCGATGGAAGACGGCTCGGAAATCCTGCCGCCGGTGCGCGTTGCGGCAATGGACCACGTCGCCGCGCTGTCGTCCGACGGTCGCCTGCTGGTCTTCCCGCTAGCCCAGATGAAGCGGCTGTCGAGCGGCAAGGGCGTGCAGATCATCGGCCTCAAGGCGAGCGAGACGCTCAAGGCGGTAGTCGCCGCCAAGGGGCCGACGGTATGCATCAAGGGCGTTTTCCGCAACAAAGCCAAGACGCTGCACTCGGATGAAAAGCATCTGGGCCAGCGCGCGCGGCGCGGCGCTGCGGTCGGGCTCATCAATCAGCCGACGATAGCAACGCTCGAAGCGCCTGCCGAGGGGCGGCCGACAGGCGGCTAAGCGGGATTTTTCGTCGCGGCCTCTTGCGCAGACAGCGAGTGCATCATCGTGTAGCGGCCGGCGCTAACGCCGGCGGCGCCACGCTGCTCGAGTTGTGCGGTCGAGAGCTCGCCTTCGGCCAGCCGAGCAAGGCTCTGCGCGCGGTAGCCGGTGACGAGCAGCACCCAGTCGATGGCGCCATCCTTGCCGCGAATTCGCTGTTCCTGCGTGAGCTCTGGATCTAGCGCCGTTTCGAACAGGTGCGCGCTGACGAGTCCAGGTCGTGCAGGGAGCGTCGGCAAAACGTCGCCGCATAGCCAGTCGCGCAGCAGCGATTCATTCGCGTCCTGAGGACTGAAGCGGATCAAAAGGCCGACGTTGCCGAGTCCGTCGCCGTGGCTAGCCGACAAGTGGCACAAGCCCCGGCGCATGCCGCGATAGTTGGCCATCATCTTGGTCGTCCACGGCGACGGATGATTGAGCCGTTCGAGATAGGCCGCAGACGCCAGGACGTCGAGATCCGCTACTTCGTACATCACGAAGTAGTTTGGCTCAGCGGCTGAAGCGACCCAGCGCGATCCGCGCAGGAATCCCGGAATCGACATTCGTTCGTTGAAATGCTCGTGCGAATGCCAATCGTCGTGCTCGTCGATCGCTTCGGCAACGATGTCGAACGAAAGAATCATTGCCGCCTTGCCGAGTAAGGCCATTTTTTCTTACCCCCTAGTCAGAACCGGTTTGAATATTGCGCAAGGCACCGTACAGCGGGCCCAGCTTCATGGGTAACAAGTCCGTTTCACTCACCGCTCAGCCGATTCGAAATTCCGCAGCGCCGATTGATCGGGTGAAAATCAAGCGGCGATCACGGCCAGAGGGAAGAAGAGAAACCCTCAATTTCCTGCTCGGATTTGTTCGACGGACTTGTTACCCATAAAGGTGAAAACACCACCATCTGCCGTGGCGCAGTTACAAGGCTACGCCACGGACAGCTTTCATGTCGCGGGCCGCGCCTTATTTTTTGCGACCTTTTTCGAGTTCGCTCTGCAATTCGGCAACCAGTTCAGGACCGACGTTGGTGCTGAATTTCTCGATCACCGGCTTGATCTTGATGCGGATTTTCGCGACTTCTTCCGGCGGCAGCACGTTGACGCTCATCGATTTCTTGAGATTATTGAGCGACTTTTCAGCCAGTTCGCGGGAGTTCAGGCGCTGCCACTTGGTCGCTTCGGCGAGCGTCGCAGTCAGCAGCGCCTGCTCGTCGTGGGTCAAGGTATCCCATCTTTTCTTGCTCGCGAGAACCGACTGCGGGTTGTAGATATGATTGCTGACGGTCAGGTATTTCTGGACCTCATACAACTTGCTGGTCTCGATTACGGCGAACGGGTTTTCATGGCCGTCGATGATCTTCTGCTCCATCGCCGTATAGACTTCGGTGAATGGCATCGGCACGGCATTGGCGCCGAGCGCATTGAATGTTTCAATGTAGATGGGTGACTGGATCACGCGAATCTTGAGCCCGGCGAGATCCTCCGCCTTGCTGATTGGGCGCTTGCTGTTGGTGATGTTGCGGAAGCCCAACTCCCAGTAAGCCAGGTTGAGCAGCCCTCTGGCCGGCAACAAATCGGCGAGCTTCTTGCCGAACTGACCGTCAAGAATCGCGTCGGCTTCCTTGCCGTTATCGAACATGAACGGAAAGTCGAAGATGGCGAATTGCTTGACCTGCGTCTGCAGGATCCCCGAGTTCATCGAGGTAAAATCGATCGTACCGCCCTGCACCGCCGACAGCGCCTGAACGTCGCCGCCGAGCACGCCGTCGGCGAAAACCTTGATCTGCATCTTGCCGCCGCTCTTCTGCTTGACCAGTTCAGCCCACTTCTCGGCGCCCATCACCGACGGGTGTCCCGCCGCGCCGGCGATTGAAATCCTGAAAGTGTGTTCGTTGACCTGCGCCTGAACTGCCGCAGAAAAAATCAGTCCGCCAAAAACCAGTGCCGCACAGCCCACAATCCGCTTTATTTTCATGTCGATCTCCTTGATCAATAGGCCTCGAACCGGCGAGGCCATCCGCATAGAATCAGCACCCGATAGCGTGCTCGATGCTATTTTTTTGATTCGTGTCCTGATCGTCCGGTCAAATGGTCGTGACCACCCCGCCGCTCCTCGCCGCTTCGACGACGGCATCGGTCACCCGAAGGTTCTGCAGGCCATCGCGCGGCGAAACCAGCGGCTCGGCTTCGCCGCGGATGACCGCAGCGAAGTGCGCGATCTGTTCGGCAAGCGGATCCTTGCGCTCGATGTACAGCGTTTCGCAGACAAACGGCTTGTACCAGGAACGGTCGCCATCCTGCCGGTAATACTTCAGACGCATCGTCGGCACGGCCAGTGAGCCGCGATTGCCGATGATCGTGTAGCAGTCTTCGTCGGGATACGTCGTGTATTGCTTGTTTTCCTGCGCAGTCTGTTCCCAGCTTTTGGCACTGCCTGCGGCGTCGGACAACAGGAAGCAGCCCAAGGCCCCATTGGCGAACTTGAGATTGATGACCGCGCTATCCTCGACCTTGAAACCCCGCGTGGCATTCGAGGTGAACGCTTGCACGGCGACGATCTCGCCGACCATCGCGCGCAGGTTGCCGATCTCGTGAATCAGATTGAGCAGAATCGGACCGCCGCCAGGTTCACGGCGCCAGGCGTTCGGGCCGTCGTAGTAGCCTTCGCTGTCCGGCTTGTAGAACGCCGCGCTGCCCATGACGCAGACGAGCTGACCAAGCACTCCCGACTTGACGACCTCGACCACTTTATGCAGGATCGGGCTGTGGCGGCGATGGTGGCCGACCAGCACCTTGACGCCGCAGGCTTCGGCCGCCTCACACAGACGGATGCCATCGGCCAGCGTGTGCGCGACGGGCTTCTCGACGAAGACCGCCACGCCGGCATTGATGCATTCGATCGCCTGGTCGGCATGCAACTGGTTCGGGGTCGCCAGGATGACGCCATCCGGCTTGTCCTTGGTCAGCATTTCGCCCAGCGACGCGTATAGGGGAACGCCGGCGGTCGCGCCGAGAGCGGCATTGCTGCCGAGCCCGGCAAGCTTGGTCGGCGGGTGCGGATCGACGATGGAAAGCAGTTCACAATCCGGGTTCTTCTGAATCTCTTCGATGTGGCGGTAGCCGATCAAACCGGCGCCGGCGACTGAAATGCGGACTTTCTTCATGCTGAGTAACGCTCCTCTATGATCAATCGACGAGGCCAGACAAGCTGAGCTGAATCGACTTGATTCGTCTTCGATTCGCCTTGCTGACGGCTACCTCGGTTCCTTAGGAGCGAAAGATACTGAATTTCAAAAAATGTATAATCGGCTTTTTTATTAAGTCACTAATAACCACCAGTGAACAATATCGAGTTCAGCGATCTTCGAATTTTCTGCTGCGTCGCGCGCTTGTCGAGCTTCGTTGGTGCGGCGCAGGAGCTCGGCATCTCGCCCGCCTTTGTCAGCAAAAAAATCGCCGGCCTCGAACAGCGTCTGGGCGTGACGCTGTTCAACCGCACCACCCGGCGGGTACGAATCAGCACCCAGGGCGAGGTGGCCTATAGCCGGGCGCGCCAGATCCTCGAAGATATCGAGCGGATGTCCGACGAAATGTCCAGCACGAAAGTCGAGCCGTCCGGCAGGTTGCACGTGAGTACCAGCCTGCGCCTGGGCCGGAATCATGTGTCGCCGATTCTTTCCCGGCTCGGCAAGCAGTTTCCCAAGCTCGAAATCTGGCTTGAACTCGTCAATACCGGCATGGATATGATCGATGAAGGAATTGACATCGACATTCGCGTCGGCGAGGTCAACGAACCCCACCTGATTGCCCACCGTATCGTGAAAAGCGAACGAATCCTCTGCGCAGCGCCCAGCTATCTGGAAAATCGCCAGGCGCCGAGCAGCGTTAGCGAACTGGCGCAGCACGATTGCCTGCTCTTCAAGGGGCGTGATCAGGCCTTCGGCGTGTGGCGGCTCAACGGGCCAAACGGAATGGAATCGATCAAGGTCACCGGCCGGATCGGCTCAAACCACAGCGACATCACGCGTGGATTGGCGCTCGACGGTCATGGAATCATCATGCTGTCGGACTGGGATGTCGCCGACGACCTCAACGCCGGCCACTTCGTCCGTGTTCTGCCGCAGCACTCGCAAACGGCGGACGTGATGGCCGTCACCAGCGGCCGTTCGGCGACCTCGGCCAAGGTCAGGAAAAGCATGGAGTTCCTGATCGACGGTTTGCGCCTGGGGCCTTTTGCGTTGAAGAGCCAGGGTTACTGAGCTCCAGGCAGCGGTGACCGGTAACGGCAATCACGCATTGCGGATTCAAACCCTGGGTTTGCGTCCCCACGCGGTGCGAAACCCGCTGGCGACGATCGCCAAACCGGTGCCTAAAGAAACATTCCGCCCGAGGCCTCGATGCGCTGCCCGTTGATCCAGCGGTTGCCCTCCGACAGCAAGGAGGCGATCACGCCGCCGATATCGTCGGGCACCCCGACGCGGCCGAGCGCCGTCTGGCTGGCGACGAAGGCATTGAGCTGGGCGTTGTCGCGCACCGCGCCGCCGCCGAAATCGGTTTCGATGGCGCCCGGCGCGACGACATTGACGGCGATGCCGCGCGCGCCCAGTTCCTTGGCCTGGTAGCGCGTCAGCACCTCGATCGCCCCCTTCATCGCGCCGTAGGCGGCGTAACCGGGCAGCGCGAAGCGCGCGAGTCCGCTCGAAATATTGACGATGCGCCCGCCGTCGGATATCAACGGCAGCAGCGTCTGAGTCAGGAAGAACGGCCCCTTGAGGTGGATATTCACCAACTCGTCGAACGCCTCTTCGCTCGTTTCGGCAAACGGCGCATTGATGCCGATACCGGCGTTATTGACCAGATAGTCGAAGGTCTGGCGCTGCCAGTGCGTGGCGAGCGCCGTCTTGAGCTCGCCGGCGAAGGCGGCAAAACTGTGGCTCTGCGCCACGTCGAGTGGCAAGGCGACGGCTTGGCCGCCGAGCGCTTCGATCTCGCCGACCGCGCTGTCGGCCTCGGCGCGCCGGCTGCGGTAGGTGATGACCACGGCGACGCCCTGGCGCGCCAGATGCAGCGCGGCGTTGCGTCCGAGGCCCCGGCTGGCGCCGGTGACGAGTGCGATTTTGGTCGATTCCATGTTGATCTCCAGTCGGTCGTTGAGTGCTGATTCATTTGATACCTGAGCTGCAAATCCATGGTATTGAATTGCAGGAGCCTGATAAATACCTTAAATCCGATTAGACTGTTCGCCAATACATACCAATCGAGACGAGATGAACCTCCTGGACGCCATGCGCATCTTCGTTCGCGTCGCCGACCTTACGAGCTTCACGCAGGCCGCGCTGACGATGGGCCTGCCCAAGGGCAGCGTGTCGACGGCGGTGCAGCAACTCGAAAGCCGGCTCGACACGCGGCTGCTGCACCGCACGACGCGCAAAGTGCGGCTGACGCAGGACGGCCAGGTATTCTACGAGCGCTGCAAGGACCTGCTGGCCGACTTCGACGAGGTACAGACGCTGTTTCGCAACGACCCGGCCAGCCTGCGCGGCCGCCTGCGCGTCGACATGCCGCTGGCCGTCGCGCGCGATGTCGTGCTGCCCAAGCTGCCCGAATTCCTGCGCGCCCATCCCGATCTCGAAGTCGAGCTGTCGAGTACCGATCGGCTTGTCGACCTGGTGCGCGAAGGCTTCGACTGCGTTCTGCGCGTCGGAACGTTGAGCGATTCGAGCCTGATCGCGCGCCCACTCGGCCACTATCGCCTGATCAACTGCGCGAGTCCCGACTATCTGGCGCGGCACGGCACGCCGACCACGCTGGCAGACCTCGCCGCACACCAGCTGGTGCATTACGCGCCGACTCTCGGTGCGTGTTCGGCCGACTTCGAGTATATCGACCCCGCCGACCCAACCCGCACCTGTTCGCTGCCGATGGCGGGCGCCCTGACGGTCAACAATTCGCTGAGCTATACGGCGGCCGGCCTGGCCGGACAGGGGATCATCCAGTCGCCCGAAACGGGCGTGCATGCTTACCTCGAAAGCGGCGAACTGGTCGCCATCCTGGGCGATTTGCGTCCCGCGCCACTGCCGGTGGCGCTGATCTACCCCAACCGCCGCCAGTTGCCGCGCCGCGTCCAGGTGTTCATGAGCTGGCTTGAAGCGCTGATGCACGAGCGGCTCGATCATTGACGGCGCACGAAGGACACCGCGATACTCAATGACCTAGCGCTCCCGTCCGTCACCCCGGAAAGAAAGACATTTGACCATGAACCGTGTCCGCCGCTTGCTGCTGCTCCTGACCGCTGCGTTGCTACTCCCAGCCCCCCAGGCGATCGCCCAGATCAGCTGGACCATGACTACCGAGTATCCGGCGACGTCGATGCCCGGTGAAGGCTTGCGCTTTTTCGCCGAGGCGCTGGCCCGGGAGAGCGCCGGGCGCATCGTCGTCACGACGCGTTTCGACGCCAGCGCCGGAATCAAGTCGGCCGAGATGATCGCCGCCGTTCGCGACAGCCAAGTGACCGCGGGCGATGCTTTCGCCGGCGCCATGGGCAAGGTCGATCCGCTGTTTCTGCTCTCCTCGCTGCCCTTCATCGCCGCCACCAACGACGAGGCACGCCGGCTCACGCAGGTCGCGCGGCCAGCGTATGCCAAACGCCTCGCCGCCGAAAAACAGCGCCTGCTATACACCACGCCATGGCCGCCGAGCGGCATCTGGGCCAAGAAGCCGATCGTCTCGTCGGACGACCTCAAGGGGCTGACCATCCGCACCTACGACAGCACCGGCGTCAAGGTCTTCGCCGCCGCCGGCGCCGCACCGGTCAACCTGTCGTTTGCCGACGCGATGCCCAAGTTGATCGACGGCTCGGTGGTCGCCGTGCTGTCGTCGGGCGACGGTGGCGCCGGCCGCAAGCTGTGGGACTACCTGCCCTATTTCACCGAGGTCAACTATGCCGTTCCGCTCAGCCTGGCGACGCTCAACGAGTCGGCGTATGGCGCGCTGCCGTCCGAGCTGCGCGACGCAGTCGACCGCGCGGCGAGCGCCACCGAGGCCAACCAATGGCATCTGCTCGAAACCCGGCTCGCCGAGAACTATGCGCGAATGGCCGCCAACGGCGTGACGCTGGTCAAGGCCAGCGCCATCTCGGCAGATCTGCGCCGCCTGCTGGCGAACAGCGCCGACCAGGCGATTGTCGAGTGGCGAGGTCTGTCCGGCGACGCCGGTGTCGCCCTGCTCAAGGAAATTGGCCGCTAGCGCCTGGCGGCGAAGTGTCCGCGCCGCTTCAGAGGCCCCTCCTGGCGCGCATCAAGCTGGCCGTTCGTCGGCCGGGTCGGCAGCTCGGGTATCCGATATTTATTCAGTTCGCCCTGAGCCGTGAGCGTGTCGAACGAGCGAAGGGCGGTGATTAGAAATCGGCGTCTTGCCAGGGGCAAGACAGGCTCAGTCCGAACGGAGCGAATTGATCAGCGCGCCCCTAATTACCGGCGAATCTTTCGTAGCCTATTTTTGGCGGCGTTATGGACGATAGTGGTAAGCAAATCCAATGACCTCGAACCAATCCGCCAGCGGTGCCAATACAAGGGAACGTCCAGCCAGTGCTTTGCTGCAATCTTGACCAGGGCACCGGAATGCAAGGCGTCAGAAACAATGCTTTCAGGCATCATTCCCCACGCCAGCCCGCGACATGCGGCCTCAAGAAACGAACGGGTTGAGGGAACGTAATTGATCGGTGGATGGATGATTTGGCTGGTCAGTTGGGATAGAAAAGTCCATTGCAAGGCATCTTTCTTGTTGAACATGAGCATTGGTGCGAAATTGAGGCTTTGCTCATTGACCCCCGTTGGAAAGTATTTCGCAACGTAGCTAGGTGAGGCAACAGCCAGATAGCGCATCGTCCCCAACGGTTCGACCCGACACCCTTGAATCGCGTCAGCAATCGCACTTACTCCCGCCATCACGACCCCCTCGCGTAGCAGAGCAACTGAATGATCTTGGTCTTCGGTTCTAACGTCCAGAGTAAGCGACTCGTCATTGGCCACGGCTTGCAGGACTTCGGCAAACCAGCTGTCCAGTGAATCAGCATTGATGACAATCGGTATGCGCGTCCGCGTCGTGGCATCCCCCGCATCAACGCCCAATGCGGCAAGAACCTCGGACTCAAGGAGCGTTACTTCTTCAGCGTAGCGCAGTAGCGTGCGTCCCGACTCGGTGGCTTGGCATGGTGTTGTTCGCTGGATAAGGATTTGTCCAAGGCGATCCTCAAGCAACTTGATTCGCTGACTAATCGCAGATGGCGTGACATTCAGTTTCCGCGCTGCGAGATCAAAGGTGCCTTCGCGCAAAACTGCGGCGAATGCGGCGAGGTGGGCGTTGTCAATTTTCATATTTAGAAAAATTAATGTTCGGTAAGAAAGTTTAGCTGTACTGATACATTGGCGCACATCATTCTGTTCCTCATCGCAAATATCTTCGTAAACACATGACTGCTGACCTTGTTGCTGGATTCTTATCTGGAGCCGTATTGATCATCGCCATTGGCGCCCAGAATTCGTTTGTTCTACGTCAAGGTATTCGACGGCAGCATGTGTTGCCCATTGTGCTTGTCTGCGCAAGTGCCGATGCGCTTCTGATTGCAGCAGGTATCGCTGGTCTTGGCGTACTGATCGAGTCGGTGCCAGTGGTCATCAATGCGGCTCGTTATGGCGGCGCTGCTTTCTTGTTCGCGTATGGGATAGTCGCTGCACGTCGGGCGATGCAGCCCCAACAACTCAAGCTGGGCTCAGAGGTCGGCTCATCGTTGTGGGCAACAATGGCGACATGCCTTGCCTTCACCTTTCTCAATCCACATGTGTATCTGGACACCGTGATTCTGCTTGGCTCGCTAGCCAATCAACGGGAAGGCGTTGGGCGGTGGATATTTTGGGGAGGAGCGGTCACCGCCAGCTTTGCATGGTTCTTCGCGCTAGGCTATGGAGCCCGCCTGCTCGGCCCACTATTCAGCAAACCGGCTGCATGGCGAGTGTTGAACTCCCTGATCAGCACAATCATGCTTGGCCTTGGATTGACCTTGCTGGCGGGTCGCTGAAATTTTTCTTCCGCCAAGCCACAACCGGCCGCTCGAGGTGCTCTCCCAATTTAAATCGCCGGGAGCCCGCTGACTCCGCTGGACGTCCGCTAATCTAACTCCAGACTTCCTTTCGAGCATCAAGGGACGCAATGCAATCAGCGCAACGATCCAGGCTTTAGCAACAATCGAGTTCAAGTCGAAATCGCCCCCCGATTCGTCTGCCGGCCTTGCGGACGGTGGGCATCGACGGCAGCCCCGTGCCGCTGGGCGACCCGCAACGCGTCACGCTGCTCAATTTTGTCTACCCGCGCTGTACAACCATTTGTCGTGCGTTCGGCAGCGAGTTCCAGCAATTGCAGACCGAGATTCGCCGTCGCGGCTTGCAGGATCGGGTTCGTCTGCTCAGTGTCAGCTTCGATCCCGCATACGACACGATCACCGAACTCGCCGCCTACGCTCGCCAGCAGCGCGCCGACCCGGCCTTGTGGCAATTCGCCACGCTCGCCGATGCGGCCGACCTGCCGGTGTTGCTCGCCAACTTCGGGATCGTCGTCATCGCTGACGGATTGGGCGGCTTCGAGCACAACGCGGCGATCCACGTGGTCGATCAACAGGGCTGGCTGGTGCGCATCGTTGACTTCTCCAAACCCGCGCAAGCGCTGGCGAGCGCGCTCGAGCAAGGCGCAACGAGCCGCGCCAAGAAACCTCCTGCCGGCGCTGGGTCATGAAACGCCACGCGGCTCTTCTCCTGGTGCTGCTCCTTCTCGGCGTGTTGGCAACGCCATTGGTGCGCGTCTGGTTCGAAAGCAATATGGCACGACACATGCTGGTTCAGTTGCCGCTGATCGTGCTGGCGGGCTATTTGCTGGCCGATGGCGACGCGATGGGACGGCGGCCATGGCTTGATGCCTGGAATCGCGACGGCTTGCCCGGCCTGTCGCTGGCCTTGTCGGTCACGTCGTTCTGGATGATCCCGCGAGCGATCGACGCCGCTCGCCTGCTGCCGTGGGCCGAAGCGGCCAAGTTCGGCTCGCTGCAGGCCGCCGGCGCGGCATTGAACTGCTCGTGGCGGCCGGCTGGCCGCATCGTGCAGGCCTTCTTCGTCGGCAACTGGTGCTGGATGGCAGCGGTCGCCGGGCTGCTCTATCTGCGCGCGCCGACCCGCCTATGCACGGTTTATCTGGCTGACGAGCAGGTCGCTGCCGGCTTCTGGCTGGTGGTCGCAGCACTGCTGGCATTCCTGGCCTGGGGTGCCGATCTTTGGCGCAGCGGCGATCTGCAGTGGCTATTGCGCGACGACGAGGCTCCGCCATGAACGATATTCAGTAGCCGATTTGCCGCCTTTGCCATCGCGCGGGCATCTGTCGCTCACCTCGACAACGATCGGTTTGCGGCGATGACGTCGGCTGCCGTGCAATGAGCGCTTTCGCGACGCCAACGTTTTAAACTTTCAATATTCCCCATCCTTGAGCATACGAATGTCGAACCCCGAGCCCAGGACCGCCCCCGATTCGTCTGCGGCGAACGAGGCAGCCGTCATCCTTCCAGCTGCGCTTTCTCAGGACGATTACCGCCGCTTATCCCATGTCCGTTATCAGCTGCGGCGCTTTTCTCGCCTAAGCGAAGACATCTGCCGTACGGGTGGCGTCACCTCTCTTCAGTATCAATTACTGCTGCACGTCAAAGCGATGCAGGGAAAGAACTGGGCCAGCGTCGGCGAACTCGCCGAGAAATTGCAGGCCAAACACCACGGCGTGGTGGCCTTGCTCGATCGTTGCGAGAAACTCGGCCTGATCGAACGCTGCGAAAATCAGCAAGACCGGCGCCAAGTCGAAATCCATCTGCTACCCAGGAGCGAGCAATTGGTCGAACGCCTGGCGCTGCTGCATCAACCAGAATTGCGTCTGCTTGAGGACGCCTTCAGTTTCCGCGGAGATGATCATGCCGTCGGTCATTCGTAAGCCCGGCCGGCATGAACAGCCTATCTTCGCGGCAAGCCGCCATGAGGTCCGCGATTTTTTTGAGGACTGTGATGACTGATTCCCTTTTGCCGCATGCCCCGTCGCTGGACGAGCCGCTGGAAATGCTGGAAGCCTGCCACGGACGCATCGAAGCGCAACTGCAGACGCTCGAGCGGCTGCTGGTCTATCTGCCGCAGCACGGCGCCGACGATCAGGCGCGACAGGCGGCGCGCAACATCTTGCGCTATTTCGACCTGGCGGGACCGAACCACCACGAAGATGAGGAACGCAGCCTATTCCCGACGCTGATTGCCCGGGCCGGCGTGGATGAGACCGCCGCAGTGCAATCGCTGGTCCAAAATCTGCTGTCGGATCATGTCCGCATGGCCGTCGCACTGGACGTCGTGCGCATGCAACTGACGCCGATCGCCGACGGCACTGGCAGCGCACTCGAAGAAGCGGCGGTCCGCCGGATGGCCGAGCTTTACCGGCAGCACATCGCGAAAGAAAACCGCGACCTCCTGCCGCTCTCGCGGCGACTTCTGCAAACGCCGGACCTCGAGGAATTGAGCCGGGCAATGACGGCACGGCGCACCCCGCGTTCGGATTGAACCTCAACTCGACGTCGACGAAGAGCGCTCGCAACATTCTGCAATAGGTCGTTCGCGTCAATAGTCGCTTAAGGTCCAAGCAGAATGCAGCACGACACTAGACCAGGATCACTGGCATCCGGCGGTATCCACCCACCGGTGCCACTTCCCTCTCTGGCTTGTGATCGGGCGCCAGCGCAATGGTGTGCACCGACGTCAACAATGCCCGCAACGCGATGCGCAGTTCCCAGGTGGCCAGCAAGCGCCCCGGGCACGCATGTTTGCCGATCCCGTAGACAAGGTTTGCCGCCGCGTTGCGCTCGGGGTCGAAGCGGTTGTTGCCGAAAACCGCCTCGTCACGGTTGGCCGAAGTCCAGTTGAGCTTGACCCGCGCACCGCTGGGGATATCCTGCCCCGCGATGTGCACCGGGCACGTGGTGATGCGTCGATTCGACACGAACGGATCATCGAGGCGCAAAATCTCATCGATAACCGCCTCCACTTCGCTGTCCGAGGCCGTACGTAGCCGCTCGACCAGCCCCGGCTGCTCGGCGAGATGGGCCACGAGCACGCCGACACACAGCGCAAGGGATCCCAGATCACCGCCGGTCCAGTTGCGCAGGATCGAAACGAGCTCAAGCTCCGTCAGTGACCGGCCGTCCACCACCTCACGGCAAAGCCGGGTGGTCACATCGTCGGGAGCATTGCCGTGCCTCGCACGGCAGGGCAGGATGGCCGCGAAAATGATCTTGTCGAACTGTTCGGCCACGTTGACCATCCAGGCAAGGTCACCGGAGCGGGTCGCTGCGTGGTTCTCCTCCATCCACGCCAGCAGCTGTGGTTCCAGCGCGGCCGGCCAACCTAACCATGCACACTGGACACGCACTGCAAACACGGCGCCGATCTCACCCACGGCATCCAGCACCACGCCTCTCGGCAATCGTGCGATCAGTTGGGTCGCAACGCTTTCGAAGACGGGAACAAACGGTTCCAGTGCCTCATGGCTCAAGTGCCGCGCGATCACTTCCCGATAGCGCGCATGTTCCTCACCGTCAAATCCATTGGGAACCTGCAGGTGGCGAGATACTCTGCTGGAAAAGCGCTGGTGATCCATGGCCGCGGCGACGACGTCGGCATGCCTGAGCAGCACCCATTCGCCGGAAACGTTTCTGACCACGGAATGCTTGGGCCGCAACTCATCGGTGTAGGCGCGCAGGTCGCGACCAGCCGCGGACAAGTCATCTGGCATGTGGTCGGTCATACTGGCTCCTTCACCATCAAAGCATACTACTTCCCGATTTCGAGGAAAAAGCCTGCATTGCCCGTTACAGTCACCGCGCTGTCGCCTTGGCGAGCATCCGGGTCATGCCGCCCATCACGCTCAGATTGGCGCTTTCCATCGCCTGCAATTCACCCAGCGCCGCCTCGAACTCGCCAGCGTAGAAAAGGGTCACGGCTTGGCGGGCGTGCGCGTGAACCGCGCGGTGCGGTATTTCCAGTTCGGCGTAGCCGGGCAGCCCGGCGAAGCGCTCGCGCCCTTCGCCGTCGTAGTACCACAGGCCGAGGCGACAGTGCTTTTCGTCCGGCAGGTCGTCGGCGCGGATGCGCGAGACGCCGAGAAAGACCTTGTACACTTCGAGTTTGAGCGTCAGCTCTTCGATGTTGGCGAGTTCGACATTGGACAGCAAGGCCGAAGATGAGACGGCGCCTTCCATGTGTCGTGCCAGTTCCAGCAGACGCTGCATGCTGTGCATCGCGACCTTGCTCTCTGTAGCGTAGCGGCTGGCGTCGTCGGCGCCGATCTCCATCACCGTCTTGGCGACGCGCGTTTCCTGCTGAATGCTGCCGACCAGTTCCGAGATTTCGGTCGTCGCCTTGGCTGTACGCTCGGCGAGCTTGCGCACCTCGTCGGCGACCACCGCGAAACCGCGCCCGGCTTCCCCGGCTCGTGCCGCCTCGATTGCCGCGTTGAGCGCGAGCAGGTTGGTCTGGTCGGCAATCTCCTTGATCAGGCTGACGATGCCGCCGATCTCGCCGGCGCGCTGGTGTAGGCCGTCAACGTTGCGCGAGGCCTCGCTCATGCGCTCGAACATGGCGAACAGATTGGCCGCGATCTTCTCGAAGGCGACGCGGTTGCTGTCGGACTGAGACGCCGCTTCGCGTGCTGACGCTTTTTCCTGATTGAGCGTTGTTGCCAGCCCAAAGAACGACTGACGGACGCCGCCGAGCGAGTCGCCGAAACTACCGAGACTGGAGAACACTCCGCTCAGGCTGGCACGTTCGCGGCGCAGGGTCGTGGCCTCGTCGTGCAACGCGGTGCGCTCGGCCTCGAGCAGCGCAATGCGTGTCAGCAGATCCGCTTTGTCGCGCTGCAGCCCCTCATTGTCTGTTTTGGATTGAATCAGGGATTGCTTCAGTTTCGGGAAGAACATCTGAATTCCTAGGCTAAATAGTTGAGTCTTTTACTCGGCATTTAAGTTGAGCATTTTACTCGGCTATTACGAAGGGAATTTGATATTTGTCAAAAAAGCTGACTTGGCAGCCCGAAAATCAGTCCAGGGTCGACCGTGCGCGATTTCAGCGCATCGTGAGTAGATGAATTCGTTTTCGCTCGGTGCTTTTCCTGCTGAACCAGAATCAAGGCCCCTTGTCTGATAGCCATCTCGGAACTTTCAATGCGATCAGCGACGCCAAATTTGACGGCATCGTTTCTGTGGCGACAGTTGAAACACCCGAACATTCCTTGCCACGACTCTCCTCCCATGTTTATGGGCCGTAGCTAACGCCATGCTATCCGGATGATGAGTCGCCTTGTGGTTCGGAAAGCGAAGATTGGACTTCCATGAATCTCTTGCTAAAAGCCACTGTGTTGGCGCTTCCGATATTGTTGCTCATGGCCTGCGATGTTCCGGTAGGACACCCCACGGCCAAGGCCGACCCATACGATGTAAAGTCGATGGATTTGAAGCCCTCGCCGGCGTCGATCTCATCGGTACGTCACACCGGTCCTTTTTCAAGCGGCAGCTCGCTGAGCCTGACGTCTGATTTGAGGCCGCTCGACCCCTCCCCCGTGAAAACCATTCAGCTTGATACGTCCCACAAGATCATCGATATTGCGCCGGGCGTAAAATTCAGCGCCTGGACTTTCGGTGACCAGGTTCCTGGCCCCACCGTTCGCGCACGTGTCGGCGACAAGATCCGCTTCAGCATGACCAACCGCAGCGACGAAACCATTCCCGGTGTGCAACTGACGGCGGCACCGATGATGCATTCGATGGACTTCCATGCGGCCATGGTCTCACCCCAGGACAAATACCGATCGGTTGCCCCCGGGCAAACCATTACTTTTGAATTCACCCTCAACTACCCGGGCGTGTTCATGTACCACTGCGGTACCCCGATGATTCTGGAGCATATTGCCTCGGGCATGTACGGCGCCGTTGTTGTCGAACCGCGCGAAGGCTACCCGACCAAGGTGGACCGCGAATATGTCGTCATCCAGAGTGAGTTCTACGCCAAGCTTGATCCGGACAATCGAAAAGTTGATGGAGCGCCGCTTTATGTCCTTGATACCGATCGCCTGAAGGCCGCACAACCGACCCACACGGTGTTCAACGGTACCCATAACGGCATGGTGACCAAGCCGCTGTCGGCGAAAGCGGGGGAACGCGTACGATTGTTCGTGCTCAATGTCGGCCCGAGCAAGACGTCCAGCTTCCATGTGGTCGGCACGATTTTCGATCGCGTCTGGATCGATGGCAACCCGGACAACCAGTTCCGCGGCATGCAGACTGTTCTGCTCGGGTCGTCCAACGCCGCCATCGTCGAATTCATGATTCCAGAAGACGGCTCCTACATCATGGTCGATCATCATTTCGCCAATGCCTCACAAGGCGCCATCGGGTTGATCTCAACCGAGGCGAAGGCCGATCAAAAGGATATCGAACATCACAATATGGAGGCGACCGCCGCGCCCACGGACCCGGACGCGATCGCCGGCAAGCAGGCCTTTGAAAGCAAATGCCTGGCATGCCACTCCATTGGGCTGGGCAAGAAGCTTGGCCCTGATCTGGCGGGCGTGAGCAAGCGTCGCAGCGAGGCGTGGTTAACCAGTTGGCTCACGTCGCCGGAAAAAATGCTCGAAACGGATGCTGACGCAAAAGCCATGCTCAAGGAACACAACGATATTCCGATGCCGAATCAGAACTTGTCGGCCAGTGAGATCAAACAGTATCTCAAGTATTTTGGCTGGATCGACGCGCAGCCAGTCGGTACCGTCGGCGCGGCCGGCGCACACTGACGGGATCATGAACAATTCACGGGCACGGCTTGTTCGAGGCAAAGCCCTCTTTTGGGCGGGACTGCTGCCGACCGTCATAAGGGCAACTGCTGGAAAAGCATAACCAAGATCATTCAGCGCGGCTATGAGCGCTGACTTGCCGGCCCCCGAGGCGCCCGTGATCACATGAAACTGCTGACTGCTCATGACGTAAATTCTGGCGACCAACCTTGTTACAGGGAACCGTTTTTCTGCATAACTCCGGCACCTGCTCCCGAACTCGTCGCGGAACATATCTCTGCGAGCCGCGTCACGACTGGGTTTTCGGTGCCCCAGAAGCGTTTTGATTCAGTATTAAATAAATCGTGAAAAGCAGCACCTCGATGCCGGTTGGTTTACGCCACCTGCGGAATGTGGGAAGTCCTCTTTATGGTCATTCTGACGACTGCCCTACTCCAGTAAGCGAGCGTTGCCCCGCTGCATATCGCCCCCACGTCAAAGTCGATACGCGGCAACAATCTTCTGCATTTCGGTCGCCAGCCGATCGAGGTCCTTTGCCGATTGCGAGCTGTTTCCGGCAGCGGCGCTGCTTTCCTCGGACATCTGCGCGATGCGCTCGACCTGCGTGGCAATATTGTTTGTCGCCGATCCCTGCTCGCGAATGGCCGCCGCGATTTCTTCGACCATGCCGACCGCGCTGCGACTGCTTTCGCCGATCTGCTTGATCGACACATTCGCCTCCTGAGCACGCTCGACGCCCTGGGCCACTTTGTCGGCCACTTCCCGCATGCTGAGTACGGCTCTGCTGGCGCCGTTGCGCATGGTATCGATGGTGCCGGTGATTTCCTGAGTCGACGATGCCGTGCGCTCGGCCAGTTTGCGCACTTCGTCGGCGACCACCGCGAAGCCGCGCCCCTGCTCGCCGGCACGTGCGGCTTCGATGGCCGCATTGAGGGCCAGGAGATTGGTCTGGTCGGCGACGTCCTTGATCACCTGGACGACGTTGGAGATTTCCTGACTATGCCTCTCCAGGCCATGGATGAGTTCCGCCGCCGCATTGACCGTCGTCGCGATATTCTGGATATCGTCCGCCGTCTGACCAATAATCGTCTCGCCGGAAATCGCCAGCTTTCCGGATTCGCTCGACAGGCGATTGGCTTCCTGTGCCCGGTCGGCAACGTGGTTGATACTCACCGTCATTTCCTCGACCGTGGCCGCCATCCCCGACGCCGCCTCGCTCTGCTGGTGTGAGGCAGTGGCCACTTGGCTGGACGTGGTCGCCATCTGATTGGCCGAGGTCGCCACGGAATGGGCGCCTGTGGCGATCGCCTTGAGGTTGGCCTGCAAACGTTCGGTTAGCTTGTTGAAAGCGTCCGCAGCGCCGCCCAGTTCGTCAAGACGGGTAATCTTGATGCGCTGGGTGAAATCGAGATCGCGATTCACTTGTTCGATGAAACCCTTGAGCCTGTTCATGCGCACGCGAATCTCGTTGGCCACCACATAGCCCAGAATCCCCACCAGCGCGACGGCCAGCAGCATTGTCGATAATTGTATCCACTTCGATTGCGCGTACTCGGCAGCGTTTGTTTTGCGCAGACTCTCGGCCAGTTTCCAGTTGTAGGCCATATGATCGGAAAAATCCTTGGTCAACTGCTTGGCGATGAAACTGAATTCACCCGTGGGCGAGAGCATTGTATGCACGGCGGCCATGTCGTTAGCGCTGGACTTGGCGATGACCGCCTGGGTCATTGCCATGAACTTGGCTAGGTCAGCCTTGTCGGCGGTGACCATCTGTCTGTCAGTGTCGTCCGACAGGAGTTCCTTCTCGTAGCGGGCCAGGTCCTGGTCGATGGCCTGCTCCGTTTCTGCGATCACTTTTGCCTGCGCATCCTTTTCTTCCGTACTGTCGCCGGCAAGAATATGGTCGCGCAAGGCAATGCGCAGCCTCTGGACGTGGTTGCTGGCATCCTGGAGGACCTGGACACTCGGTACGGAGTTGTCCTGCACGTATTCGAAACGTTGCTGTGCCGCATTCAGTCCCCACAGAGCGTAACTACCTACGCCCAAAAGCGAGAGTAATGCAATGGCCAGAATCATGATGATGCGGTTTGCGACATTCATTGCAAGTCTCCTGTCAGTCCGAATCTGTCCAATACAAACACAACCTAGGTCGCGAATCGTTAGGTCCGCATTCGGCCGGTAGTTCCCCCTTGAGTTCGAAACCTGAACCGACCGTTGGTGTGGCGGACGCAGAGGCCATCCAGCACTTCCAGCGGATGCCGGCGCGCCGAGTGCTGAGCGCCTCGTCTATCAGGGGAGGGGGTCGAGTGCTGACCGGTAAAGAACCGGACATTCGGAATGTACGAAAATTAGGCAAAGTTCATGGACCACACAGTATGGCGAAATCGCAACCATACACACTGTACGTTCGCGCACAGACTGATCATCCGATTGATGTTCCGATGGCACAGGGAATATATAAGTGCCTGGATGCCTCGTTAATGCATCCAATTTTGATTTATCTCTATCAGGACGCATGGACTCATGCTAAAAGCAAGAATCGCCCCGTTGTCGAAGAGTCCTCCTCCGGCCAATTCTCTGACCCAGGTGCTGGGACAAAGCGAGCGCATCAAAGACGTTGTCGAAGAATGCGCAGACGATCTCTCGTCAGTCAACGCCGGCCTGAAGCGGGAACTGCTGGACGGAGGAATCTCGCCCGGTATCGAAAACGCCCTGGAAGAGAGTGAGGCCATCGAGGGCAAGGTGCAGGATGCTTCGCAGGCTTTGTCGCTGGTCAATATTGCGCTGAAGGAAGAGGTGCAGGGACGGGCTATCCTGCAAGAGAGATTGGCTGTGGCGGTAGAGCAGGGCGATGAAGCGCGCCATGCCTCGCTGCACGATCCACTGACCGGCCTTCCCAACCGCGCGTTGTTCAATGATCGCCTCGAACACGGATTGGCTCATGCCAAGCGCAATGGCATTTCGCTGGTCGTGATGTTCGTCGACCTGGACGACTTCAAGAGCATCAACGACAGCCATGGGCACGACGTCGGCGACATCGTGCTGACGACGATTGCCGCGCGCATCAAGCAAGCGTCGCGCGACGAAGACACCGTCTGCCGTCATGGCGGAGACGAATTCCTTTACATGCTGGTGGAGGTCAGAAACGAAGCTGATATCGCGACCATCGCGGAAAAGATCATCGCCATGGTCAAGGTGCCGTGCAACATCCGCATACGTGACATCGACCTCAGCCTGGTCATTCATCCAAGTATTGGCGTCGCGATTTTTCCGGCTGACGGCACGACTGCGGATTCGCTGGTCGCCAATGCCGACAAGGCCATGTACCAGGCAAAAAGGAATAAATCCGGTTATTCGCTTTTCGCAGACTTGACGCTATCGCCAGGCTGAAAAGCGGCTTGCTTGGGGCTGTTCGGCAAAGCCCGCCGCTTTGCGCTGGGGAGCATCAAGCCGCTCGCAAATCGGTCAAGCCGGAGGTCATCTACAGCGAAGACCGGGCCGCGTTTCGTGCGCTTGCCGTCGGACCCGGTCGCGACGTCTGGTGCTTTGAACCGCGCTTGCTCGAAAGCAAGCGACCCTACTCGGCCTGAACCACCGAATAGCATTCGCACACGCGCTGTTCAAGCTTGGCGGACCGCTCAAAGGTAAGCCGTTGCGGCTCTTTCGAATTGACGCGGAAGGCCATTTCATCGAAGCTGGATTCGCCCCCCGTTCAGACGGGCGGGACCAAGGACGCAACGCTGAAGCGCGATCAGGAAAGAGTCGATGAAACCAACGTGCCTGGAACTTGACTGGCCGACAGCCCATTTCGCTTCATCGGCACACCTTCTGCAAAACGAGTGACGCAAAGACCCTATACTGCCTTGTCCGGCCAACAGCCGGCAATCCATTGCTTTGAGCAAACCCGAGATCACCGACCAATCGGCCACCATCGATGAAAACCACCTATCTTCTGCAGCACCTGATCGAACTGTCGGCCGCCAGGGATCCGCAGCGCGTGGCGCTGAGCTATCAGGGTCAGGACATCAGCTATGCCGAACTCGACGCACAGGTCGGCCGCTTTGCCGGCGCGATCGCCGCCGTTTCAGGCGAAAAGCACGCGCGGGTCGCGATCTTTCTGGAAAAACGCTTCGAGTTTGTCGTCGCCTGCTTTGGCGCCGCGTCCGCCGGCTGCGTTTTTGTTCCGATCAATCCGGTCCTCAAGCCATTGCAGGTCGCCCACATCCTGCGCGATTGTTCGGCACGCCTGCTGGTCACCTCGAAGAGCCGCCTCGATCAGCTGCGCGAGGTCCTGCCGGGCTGTCAGGAGCTGCGCCACGTGGTGCTCGTCGACGGCGTCGACGACAGTGTGCCGACGCCGCTCAGCGCTTGCCGTACGCACGCTTGGACTGCCTTCAACGGCCTGCGCCAGGCCGGCGCGGCAGCGGGCCTGATCGACAGCGACATGGCGGCGATCCTCTACACCTCGGGCAGTACCGGCAAACCCAAGGGCGTCGTTCTCTCGCATCGCAATCTGGTGTGCGGAGCCCAAAGCGTCGCCCAGTATCTCGAGAACACTGGCGAAGATACGCTGCTGGCCGCCCTGCCGCTGTCCTTCGACGCCGGTTTCAGCCAGTTGACCACCGCCTTCCATTGCGGCGCGCGCGTCGTTCTGATCAACTATCTGCTGCCGCGCGACATCCTCAAGGCGGTGGTCAGCGAAAGGGTGAGCGGGCTGACGGCGGTCCCCCCGCTGTGGATTCAGCTGGCCCACCTCGACTGGCCGCGCGCGGCGAGCGATCATCTTCGCTACTTTGCCAATACCGGCGGCCGCCTGCCCGGCGAAATCCTGGGACGACTCAGGGCGGCGCTGCCCAAGACCCGCCCCTTCCTGATGTATGGATTGACCGAATCGTTTCGCTCGACCTATCTGCCGCCGCAGGAGATCGATCGGCGCCCGGATTCGATCGGCCGCGCGATCCCCAACGCCGAAATCCTGGTTCTGCGCGAAAACGGAACGCTGTGCGACGACGACGAAGCCGGCGAACTCGTCCATCGCGGCGCGCTGGTCGGCATGGGCTACTGGAATGACGCAGAAAAGACCGCCGAGCGCTACCGGGCGCTTCCCGCCGAACTGCGCGCCGGCGGTCTGACGCTGCCCGAAATCGCGGTCTTCTCGGGCGATGTCGTGCGCCGCGACAAGGACGGATTCCTCTATTTCATTGGCCGTCGTGACGAAATGATCAAGACTTCCGGCTACCGCGTCAGCCCCAGCGAAGTCGAGGAAATTCTCTACGATGCAGAATTCGTCGACGAAGCCGCGGCCTTCGGCATCGAGCACCCGCTGCTCGGGCAGGCCATTGTCGCCGTGGTCAAAGCCAGCGACGCAGAAGCACTGACCGGCGAGCAACTGCTCGCTCACTGCCGCGCCAGGATGCCCGCCTACATGGTTCCGGCGCGAATCGATCTGATCTTCACCAGCTTGCCGCGCAACGCCAATGGCAAAATCGACCGCAAGGCCCTGGCCACCGTCTACCAGGACAATTTCATGACCACGAGCGAAAATCATGTCAAGCCGAACTGACCCCCCATCCCCGCTCGGCGACCCCGCCGGCGCGCCTATCGACTACGGCTTTGCGGTTGTCGACGGCCAATTGCGCGTCGCCGGCGACACCCTGGCGACGCTGGCGGCGCGCGCCGGGCAGACGCCCTTCTATGCCTACGACCGTTCGTTGATCTGCCGACGGATCAGGGCGCTGCGCGAAGCGTTCAAGGGCGCCGCCGAAATTCACTACGCGATCAAGGCCAACCCGATGGCGGCGGTCGTCGATCTGCTGGCGCAGCAGGTCGACGGTTTCGACGTCGCTTCCGGGAGCGAGCTGTTGAGCGCGCTCGATTCAGGCATGAGCCCGCAGAACATCAGCTTTGCCGGTCCCGGCAAGCGGCCCGGCGAGCTGGCGCAGGCGGTCGCTGCGGGAATCCTGATCAACGTCGAGTCGATCGACGAAGTGCGGCGACTCGAGACGATCGCTCAAACCCTGGGCCGCAGCGCGCGAGTCGCCATCCGGATCAACCCCGATTTTGAACTGAAATATTCCGGACTGAAAATGGGCGGCGGCCCGAAACCGTTCGGGATCGATGTCGCGCAGGTCCCCCAGGCGCTGGCCGAAATCAACCGCAGCGCACTCGCCTTCGAGGGCTTTCATATTTATGCGGGCTCGCAGAACCTCAAGGCCGAAGCGATCATCGATGCGCAAAACAAGAGCATCGAACTGGTGGCCCGGATTGCCGAAGGTATCGGCGCGCCGATCCTGAGCATCAATCTGGGCGGCGGCTTCGGCATCCCCTACTTCCGCGGCGAAGAGCCGCTGGCGCTGGCGCGGGTCGGCGAGAACCTGCAGCGACTGCGCGCACGCTACGCCGCCCACTTCCCGCAAGCGCGCTGGATCATCGAACTGGGCCGCTATCTGGTCGGCGAAGCCGGCATCTACGTGTGCCGTGTCCTGGAAAAGAAAACCTCGTGCGGCCACGGCTTTCTCGTCGTCGATGGCGGCATGCACCATCATCTGGCCGCCTCGGGGAATTTCGGGCAGGTCATCCGCAAGAATTATCCCGTCGCGATCGGCAACCGCATCGGCTCGGCGGCAACGGAAGTCGTTTCGGTGGTTGGCCCGCTCTGCACGCCGCTCGACACGCTGGCCGACAACATGCGCCTGCCGGTCGCCGAAGCGGGCGACTTCGTCGTCATTTTCCAGTCCGGCGCCTACGGCTTTTCAGCCAGTCCCCATGACTTTCTGGGCCACCCGCCGGCGGTTCAGATGCTGGTCTGATCGATCGAGAAACGGCGCGCCAGAATCATGTCACTTCGGCCCGGATGCCAACCATATCGAGGTCCTTGCAAGTCGTGCTGCGGTACAACGCCGATACGAATTCTTCCCAGAGAAGATCGGGCTCGATCAGGCGAAAGGCGTAGAAGCCGTTGCTTTTCTCGCGTAGCGGCAAGGCGCGAAAGTGCGAAATGTCCGCCTCGCCGAGTTGCACCGTCGCATCGCACCAGATGTCGAGCGGCAGCGAATTTTCGGCACGGGCCTTGAAGCCGTAACGGGAAACTTCGATCACCTCGATCGCCAGCTTCTCCGCGCAGTTGAGCGGGTCATAGACGATGTAGGCCGGGCACTTGACCGAGAAGCGCGGGTGATGGCGGATCGGAATATCCTGCTGCGGGACGGAGAGCAGCGGAAGGACGGCACGATAGCCCGGCAAGTCGTAGATCAGATGGAGCAGCGCTTTCTTGTGATCGCTCAGATTCTCGAAAGAGCGGGTACGTACGTTGAAGAAGTAGTCGAGCAGCTCCGGGGTCAGCACCGGGTCGTTGGTCGTGAAGTAGCGGCGCAGGGGAAGCTGGATGTTGGCTAGCTTGAGCTCGATGAAGTAGGTATATAGATTGCGGCGCTGCGGCTTGGATCCGTAATGTTTTCGGAACATCTCCGGCGCTTCCTGAAGGTCGAGCGTGGCGCCGATCGCCGGTGCGCCGTTGACGAAATCGTAGGTTTCGACGACGTTGGCGGAGAGTCGCCGAAACAGCAGCAGCGACTCGTACAGCTCGATATGACTGGGATTGACCGCGATCACCAGATGCCGGGTATCGAAAAAAGTGGTGCAGTACTCGTACATGAACTTCATCAGCGGGAAAAGGATGCTGCCCCCGGTCTTGCGGAAATCGCGATGCACGGCGAGCGCCGACACCTCGGCAATCTGGCCGCCCTTCTCGCGCACCGCGGTCAGGTCGAAGATGCTCTGCAAGGGAACGCCCAGCGCGCTTTCGCGAATCAGCGAGATGGTGCCGACGACCTTGCCGTCGTATTTGGCGCAAAGCGTCGTGGTCGCCGGCAGCGCGTGATAAATCGTCACGCGCATGCCCGATGGATGAGGTTTCATGAAACCGCTGGCGACGTAGGCCTGGTGCAGCAGCGCAAAACAGGCTTCGAGTTCCTCCTTGCTTTCCGCTATTTTGAGGACAAGGCGCTGGCTCGGCTCCGGGTTGCAGTCGGCGAATAGACGAAAGATCCGGAAGCGCTGATTGCGCGGCAGCCAGGAGAGCAGCTTGCGCGTCGCCTGATGCACCAACTTGCGCGCCAGCGAACGAATGATCCTTGGCCGCGCGAGACGGCCCCTAGCCACCGCGTGCGACCCTTGCCGGCCGGCCACACGTCGCGTCGATGGCAGGACGATGCCTGGCGGACAGGTGCGCCGCGGCCACGGCGCGAGGCAGAGCGTTGACAGGGGCAGATCGATTCATTTCCGACATCCTAGATTTCACGATTAGCCCAATGGAGACGCCCCTTCGATGCCGGACGAGCACTCCGATCAATTGCTGCCGTTGTCACAAGCATCTTTTGTGCCGAAAAACCTTCCCCTTGTATTTATTGGATTATTTCAACATAAGCGGCCGCCAGACCGACCCACTGTAAGAAATTCCGACACTCGGAATCGCCGGCCGGCGGCGGCACTTGCCCTGGCGATGAAGCAAGCCGGAGGCTTCAAAGGGCTTGGCTCACGCGAATGCGCGCCAGCTGCGGCGACGGCGCCGTAACCGCCGGGTCGTAAGGGTGTGCGCTGTTCTTGAACAGGCTGGTGATGCGCTTGACGTAATTTCGCGTTTCCGCATAAGGCGGAATTCCAAGGTAGCGATTCACCGCCCCCTCGCCGGCGTTATAGGCGGCAGCGACCAGCGAAACATCACCCTCGAAATAAGCGAGCAGCCAGCGCAGGTAGGACAGTCCGCCGCGAATGTTCTGCTCCGGATCGAGCGGCTTCTTCACGCTGAAACGCAGCGAGGTTTCGGGAATCAGCTGCATCAGGCCCTGAGCGTTCTTTGGCGAAACGACGCCGGGTTGAAAATTGGACTCGGTCCTGATGACGGCCATCACCAGCGACTGGCTGATGCCATACTCGGGCGCCAGTTTGCGCACCAGTCCGAGCACGGCGCGCTGCGCCGGAGTGACCGCTTCGGGCTCGGCGTCTTCGAGCGCGGCGCGCATGCAGTCGGGCCGCGAAGCGGCGCTTGCGGTGACCAGGCGCAGCAGCGTCTTTGCCTGCTGGTGGCCCTGGGCAGCCGCCAGGGTGAAGAAATAGGCAGCCAGTTCATCGTTGCGCGGCAGCCCCCGGCCATTGGCATACATCCAGCCGAGGCTGAATTGCGCTTCCGCATCGCCGTCGCGCGCGCCGTCGCAGTAGAGCGCAGCGGCGCGCGCGACGTCACGGGCGACGCCTTCACCGTGCTCGTAGGCACGCGCTTCGTATCTCAGGGTTTCCAATTCAGCGGCGGACCGGCCAGGCGGGCTGGCGGTCGCCTGCGCTGAAAAACCGCAGATGGCCAGGCCGACGGCGGCGACCAAGGCCGTGGCGCGACAATCCTCGACGAGGCTCATGATTTTTTCAGGTCCTGCAATAATTTCTCGACTTCGGCCTGAGCCGGGAATTTTCCACCCAGCCTCGCGAGTTCATCGAGTTCCTTTTTCGCTTCGAGCCGCTTCCCCGACTTGAGCAATGCCTTGGCCAGGTGGAAACGAATCTGCGCATTTTTTTGATCAAGATCGGCCGCCTTCTGCAGCAGACCGAGGCCACGCGAAAGGTCGCCATTGTCGACCAGAATCCCGCCCAGCGTATCGTTGATGGCGGGCTGATTGGGCGCCAGGCGGTAGGCGGCTTCGGCATAGTCGAGCGCCTTGGGGTCCTTGACCTGCGCCAGCGTCCACGCCAGGTTGTTGAGGATCGCTGGATTGTTCGGCTGCAGCTCGACCAGCGCCCGATACTGCTTGCTGGCCGCGGCGTAATCCTTTTTGCCATTGGCGGCCTCGGCCAGATAATGCCGGAAGCGTATTTCGCCAGCGTGCTCCTTGAGCCACCGCTCGGCAAACAGCGCCGCTTCACTGACCTCGCCACCAGCGCTCAGCGCGGCATGCAGCTTGATCGCCACTTCACTTGCGCCGTTCAAGCTGATCGCCTTGCGAAAGGCCGCCGCGGCCTCCTTCCATGACTTCCTGGAGGCTTGAATATCGCCCTCGATCACGTGACCCGCCGCTTCCCTGGGGTGCTGTTTCTGAATCCGACGCGCGCTCGCCAAGGCCTCGGCCGTGCGTCCGGCATCGAGGTCGAGCATGACCATCCCGTGCTGCGCCTCGATCGAATCGGCCTTGACCGACAGCGCCTTGCCGAAGCTCAGCCGGGCGGCTTCCTTGTTTTTCGCGGCCAGCGCAATTTCAGCCATGCGCAGATAGGGATCCGGTGAATTGGGCGTCAGCTTGGCCAGGTTGGCGTAAGTCGCCAGCGCCTGATTGAGATCGCCAGCCGCCGCCTGGGCACGGCCCGCGGCGTTGAGGACGTCCGGCTGATCCGGCATGACGGCCAGCGCCTCCTGCGCCACGGCAACGGCCCGCTTGAAGTCCCCGGCAGCGATCAGCTGTCTGATCAAGGCAATCCGCGGCCCGGCATCCTGCGGGTTGGCAGCCACCGCTTTGGTGATCAGATCGGCCACTTCATCAGGTTTACCGCCGGTCTTGGCATGCAGCTCGGCCAAGGCCAGCAAGGCCTGGACATTTTTCGGATCTTTGGCGATGACCGCTTCGAAAAGCGCCTTCGCCGCCGCCGGCTTCTTTTCGACCAGTTCGACATTGGCGAGGTTGGCCAGTGCCGGGAAGTACGCGGGACTCTTGAGCAGCGCCTGTTCGAAACCGGCGCGCGCGCCTGCCAAGTCGCCCTTGCCAAGATACGCGGTGCCGCGCAGGTTTGACACCAGCGGATTATCCGGCAGTTTCTTTTCGAGCGCGGCAATCGACTTGAGCGCCTGATCGAACTGGCGACCGTTGAACTGGGACGCGATCAGCGCCAGATCCGCCCTGACGCCGGTGTCGATCAGCGCGATCTTCTCGAGTTCGCGGTTGGCGTTCTCGGCTTCGCCCATCGACAGATGCGCCAGTGCGACCGAAGTGCGTTTGCCGGCATCCTCGGGGTCAAGCGCAGCGGCTTTGGTAAAGTAGGCGGCAGCCTTCTCGGTGTCGCCGTTCTGCATGTACACTTCGCCGGCCAGCGCCAGCATGTTCGAGTTCTTCTCGATTCCCGCCAGCGCCGGCTGCAACAGCGCCAGCGCCTTGCCCGGCTGGCCGTCACGCAAATAGCTGGCGATCAGCACGACACGCGCAAAGCCGGGCTCAGGCGTTTTCGGCAGCACCTTGAGCAGATAGGTTTGCGCCGTCGAATACGCCTTCAACTGGTATTCGATGCCGCCCGCCAGCTGCAACCCCGGCATGCTGTCCGGGATGATCCGCAGATGTTGTTGAATCGCCTGCTGGGCAGCCTTGAAGTCTTCTTTCTGCTGATAGGCCAGCTGAGCCTGCAGGAAGTAAGTCTGCGGGTGCGCCGGCGCAATTTTCGCCATTGCCGCAAGTTGCCGCGCGGCCTCTTCAAGATTGCCTGCAGCCAACAGTCGGGCGACCAATGAGGAGTGCGCCGGCAGGTAGTCCGCCCGGATCGCCAGGGCCTGGCGATAGGCTTCGATCGACCCCTTGGGGTCGCCCTGGGCGTTGAGAATATCGCCCTTGAGCTGCCAGGCCTCGTAAGAGCGCGGGGATTTTTCGAGCACTGACCCGAGCCGCACCATGGCCCCCGGAAGATCACCCCTAATCGCGCTGATTCTGGCCTCGCCGATCAGCGCCGCGCCGTAGTCGGGAACAGCGGCAAGCGCCTCGCCGAAAGCGGCCTGCGCCGCGCCGATCTTTCCGCTCATCAGATTGGCCTGACCGACGGTCGTCTGCAGATCGGCGTTGCTGCCCGCAGAAGTCAATCGGACACTGGAAAAATCATTGACGATCTTTTCGAATTTCCCCTGCATCAGCAAACTGCGCGCCAGCAGAGGCGTCACCTGCTCGGCCGCATAGGTCAGCTCGGCGGCCTTGCGCAACTCGACTTCCGCCGCCGTCGGATCGCCGCTGTCGAGCAGCACCTGGCCCAGAACGAAGCGTGCTTCGCCCAGATTCGGGTTGATCTGCAGCGCGTTCTTGAGCTGGATCAGCGCCGCCTTCGGGTCGTTCTTGGCGATATAAGCCCTGGCCGAAGCGACCATGACCTCGGGCTTCTCGCCGCCGCAGCCAAGCACGACAAAGCTCGCCAGCAGTGCGGATACGGCCATTCGATTCATCGATTTGCGCAAGATCATAGACGCCTCAAAAATAGGGGTGATGGAGAACCGCGTCCGGATCATTTCAAGCCGAGCCGGTGCATGAGGTCGTACAGCGTCGGCCGGCTGACCCCCAGGATTTCGGAGGTGCGCAGCACATTGCCGTCGGTGCGCCCGAGCGCCGCCATGATCACTCGCGCTTCGGCCGCCTCCCTGGCCTGGCGCAGATCGACGATCGTCTCCTGCGCGCTTTCCGGCGCCACCAGGTCGAGGTCGGCGAGCGTGATCTGATTGCCGTCGGCCATGATCACCGCGCGCTTGATGCAGTTTTCGAGTTCGCGGACATTGCCCGGCCACGGGTGCGCTTCGATGACGCGCAGGGCATCCTCGCGCAAGCTCATCGCAGCGCGCTTGTTCTCGTCGGCGAAACGCCGCACGAAGGCGTGCGCCAGCAGCGCGGCGTCGCCTTGCCGGTCGCGCAGCGGCGGAATGCTGACGACGATTTCGGCGAGGCGGTAATAGAGGTCTTCGCGGAAACGTCCGGCCTTGATCAACGTCTTGAGGTCCTGGTGCGTGGCGCAGACGATGCGCACGTCGATCGGGATCTCCTGCCGTCCGCCGAGGCGTTCGATGACGCGTTCCTGCAGGAAACGCAGCAACTTGGCCTGCAGCGAATGCGGCAGATCGCCGATCTCGTCGAGCATCAGCGTGCCGCGATGGGCGCTTTCGATCTTGCCTGGCGTGGTCTTGGCGGCGCCGGTGAACGCGCCTTTTTCATAGCCGAACAATTCGCTTTCGAGCAGATTTTCGGGGATCGCCGCGCAGTTGATCGCGATGAAGCGCTCGCTGCGTCGTGGCGAAGCGGCGTGCAGGCCGCGTGCGATCAACTCCTTGCCGGTGCCGCTCTCGCCGAGCACCAGCACGGTCGCCGCGCTCGACGCGACCTTCTCGACGGTGCGGCAGACGCGCAGGATTTCCGGGTCGCGCGAAATCAGCCCGGCCATGACGTCGGGCTGGCGCATGAGCTGCAGCCGCGCGTTCTCCTGCTGCAGATCATGCAGCCGATACGCGCGTTCGATGGTCAGCGTCAGCATCTCGGCCGCGAACGGCTTGGCGATGAAGTCGTAGGCCCCGAGGGCGATGGCGCGCAAGGCGTTGCTGCGGTCGTTCTGGCCGGTCAGCGCGATGACCTTGGTTTCCGGGGCGATCGACATGATCTGTTCGAGCAGGCTGAAGCCTTCCGAAACCGAATCGGGGTCCGGCGGCAGGCCGAGGTCCATGGTCACCACCGGCGGCCGGTGGCGACGAACCTGAACCAGCGCCTCCTCGCGGTTATCCGCGGTCAGCGTCTCGTACTGGTCGAAGGCCCAGCGCATCTGTTTTTGCAGCGCCGGATCGTCCTCGACGATCAGCAGCGGCCGCATTTTTTCACTACTCATTCAAGCTCTCCTGGCTTCGAACGCGCCCGCATCGAACAGCGGCAAGGACAGGCGAACCTCGGTTCCGACGTCGATCGCGCTATCGACCGACACCCTGCCGCCCAATTCATTGACGTACTGGAAACTCTCGTAGGCGCCGATCCCCATTCCCGCCGACTTGGTCGTCTGAAACGGCTTGAACAGACGTTCGCGCACGAACTCGCCGCTCATCCCGTGGCCGCTGTCGTTGACGCTGATGCTGGCGTTGCTGCCCTGGCGTTCGAGCCTGACGCTGACCCGCCCATGCTGCTCGGTGGCGTCGAGCGCGTTCTGGACGAGGTGGCCGATCACCCGCTCGATCCTATCCTCATGGCCGCGCGCCACCACCGCTTCCTGCACCTCGACGTCGACCTCGCGCCCCTGGCTGGCCTTGGCCGTCTGCACGCGGCGGATGACCGCAGCGAGCTCGATGCCACGCGGGCTGTCGACCGGCGTCGACCCCTCGCGCAGCTGCATCATCAATTGCCGCATACGCTCGACCGAATGTTCGATGGTCATCAGCATGTCCTGCTGGAATTCAGGATTGTCGCGATGGCGCTCGGAGTTCTTGAGCATCAGCGATAACTGGGCAACGATATTCTTGAGGTCGTGCACGACGAAGGCCGACATCCGGTTGAAGGCATCGAACTTCCTCGCTTCGAGCAGCGCCTCGGTGGCCTGCATCTGACCGAGAAAGGCGCCGGCCTGACGGCCCGCCGTCTTGAGCAGGTCGATCACTTCCCAGTCGACGTCGATCTTCGTTCGCGCCGTCGCCAGCACGACGAAACCGATCATTCCGGACCCCGTCGCCAGCGGCACCACCAGCCAGGCGTTCGGCGTTTCCAGAAGCCACGCGGGAAGCGTCAGCTGCGCGTAACGCAGCGGCGCGCGGCGGTATTCCTCGAGATCGATGACCCAGCCGCTCTCGCGCAGAAACCGGCAGAGCGGGCTGTCGGCCGGCTCGCTCGCCGCACCAGCCGGAATATTCCAGCACGCGGTCTGGGCCAGCAACTGTCCGGACGGGTCCTTCAACCAGAGCGCGCCGGCGGGACTCTCGACCATGCCGGCCATCGCCTTGACGACGTTCTTGCCCATCTCGGAGAAGTCTTCCTGCGCTGAAAGGGCGCTCGTAAAACGCAGCCATTCCTCGCGATAGTCGTAGCGATAACTGAAGAAATGTTTGCCGACGAGCACCCTGAGCTTGGCGCGCAAGGCCCCCGAAAAACCCAGCACCAGCAACAGCAGCAAGCCCGCGAAGGCGAGCGCCAGTTGCAGCGCGCGGCCCCAGTCGCCGCCGAAATAGCGCACGTAATAGCCGGCGGCGGCCATGAACAGCAGATACACGCCGACCGCGACCAGCGTCGCCGACTGCAGCGCAGCGCGCTGCGAGAGCACCAGCCGGTTCTTCCAATCGCGGCTGCGAAGCGTCGACATGGCGAGCAGCGGAACCACCAGCACATGAACGAAGCCGCGGACGCTAAAGGCATCGATATCGATGCGGTTGAACAGCAGCGCCTGCGAATAGAGATAGACGTCGAAAACGATCGAGCTGCCCAGGCCGATGCACAGCGGCTTGATGTTCCAGCGCGCGTCGGGAGAAACGTTGCGCAACAGCTGCTCGACCAGGACCAGCGCCAGGACGCTCATCGCCAGGGCGTCGACCAAGGCCAGGCGCAAGGGGTTGACGGCGACGCCGAGGCCCAGCACGGCCATCAGCAGCGCGCCGATCCCGACCACGAACAGGCCCAGGGCAAGGCCGCGCAGCCAGCGCCCCCTCACCCGGTCAGCGTCGGGGCACAGCAGGACCAGCAGGAAGCAATACCAGCCGCCGAAACGCAGGATGTCGGCGAGCAGACTGCCGGCCAGACTGACCACCGCGCCGGTCAGCGCAAAGGCCAGGCCGGCGCATCCCCAGAGCGCGCAGAGCGCCAGCGCGATGAACAAGGAACGGCTGCGCCAGCCGCTGCGCCAGGCGCTCGCCACATAGATCGCGAAAGCGGCATAGACAAAACCGGCCAGCCCGTAGCTCCACGCGGTAAACACTTGTCGGCCGGCATCCATTCGCGATCCTCTCTGCGCTGCCTAATGCGACTGCGGTCGGGAGTTCATGTTTACTGGGCGCCCTTGCCGGTCAGCACGACACCGACGGTTTCAAACAGGATCACGATGTCGAGAAACAGCGTGTGATTCTTGAGATAGTAGAGGTCGTACTGCAGCTTCTGAATCGAGTCATCGACCGACGCGCCGTACTGGTAGCTGACCTGCGCCCAGCCGGTGACGCCCGGCTTGACGCTATGGCGCGCGGCATAGAAGGGGATGTCACGGGTCAGCATATCGACGAAATAGGGGCGCTCGGGGCGCGGGCCAACCAGGCTCATGTCGCCCGAGAGCACGCTGAACAACTGCGGCAATTCATCGATGCGCAGCTTGCGAATGATCCGCCCGACGCGCGTCGTCCGGTCGTCGTCGGCCGCCGCCCAGCGCGGCTTGCCGTCGCTCTCTGCGTCGTTGCCCATGCTGCGGAACTTGATGACGTTGAACAGGCGGCCGTTGAGGCCGACGCGTTGTTGCCGGTAGAGGATAGGAGAGCCGTCTTCGAGCACGATGAACAAGGCGGTCACGGCCATCAGCGGCAGGGTGAGCAGGACCAGGATCGACGCCGCGACGATATCGAACAGGCGCTTGATGCTGGTACGCAGCACGCCCTGGCGGAAACCTTCGCCGAAGATCAGCCAGCCGGCGCGCAAGGAATCGAGGCGGATCTGGCCGAGCGCGCGCTCGAAATAGCTCGACAGATCGAGCACGGCGACGCCGGAAAGTTTGCAGTCGAGCAATTCGCGCAAGGGCAGGATGCCGCCGCGCCGCTCACGTACGGCGATGATGATTTCATCGACACGCAAGGCACACGCCGAGTCCGACAGCGACTGCGAACGCGACAACACGTGTTGCTCCGTGGAGCTCGTTTCAAGGTCGGTCGGGCTGGGATAAAAACCGACGATCTGGATGTCGCGGCCCGATTTCTTGAGCGCCTTGCCGACCGAACTCGCGGCTTCGCCGGTGCCGAAGATCATGACGCGATGGGTCATCGCCCCGGAGCCGCTGTGCGTGGTGTAGACGCGATGGGCCAGCGTCGCGAACAGCGCCGCCAGTCCCGAGAACAGCAGCAGCTTCTGATTCTCGCTCGAAATCACCAGCAACGAAAAAATGCCGTAGGCGATCGGGATCGAAACGCACAGCGACAGTGCAGCGCGGGCGCGCGTTTGCGCTTTGCTTCGACTGTGCGTCCGGCTGTAGAGTCCGAGCCAGAAATTGAAGACGACCATGGCCAGCGCAAAAATCACCGCATAGACGAATACCGCCTGGCGAGCACGTTCGCCGCCTGGCCCCCAGAGCGAGATGGCCAGAATCAGGCAAACGCTGGGCAGGATGAAATCGAGCGCGATCCGGGACATCGTCTTCCAGTGAATCCAGTGACTGAATACTTTAATCATGGCCAACTCCTCATACACCTTGATTGGAACGGAAAAATTTTCTGACCGAGAGGACGTCGCGCGGCGCGGTTGGCACGGGCGGATTGGCTTTCCTGCTCAATCAGGGAGGCATTGTGCGCACATTGTTTTGGCCCCACCGTGCGCTACCGAACACAAGCCAATGGCTTTACGACGCCCTTGCCAGCGAGCGCCGAAGCGGCGTCATGGGGTCCTGCTTGAAGGGATGCGGCGCGAGCCGCGCCGGATTCGGCAAACTGCGACGACGGTCAGTAGCGCCTAGCCCGCCGCGGCGCGGCGCGGCGCGTCAATTGCCACGCCCAGAGCAGAAAAAGGCAAAACAGCGTGGCCACGCGCGGCATGTCGAAGAGGCTGATCAACAGCCCCAACGCGAGCAGACCGGCAAGGCTGGCGATGAAGAACGGGGCCAGGCGATCTCCGCGCCGGCACGCGAGCAGAAGCCGCCACAGGATAGACAGCACAAGCGCCAGAAAACAGCCGAGCCCGACGACGCCGCTCTCGATCAGAATCTCAAGGTAGAGGTTGTCGATGTGCCAGGGCAGGAAATTTGATTGGGCGAGCGGAAACCAGTACGCCGCGCCGTCGATGAACTGCCCGTTGCGCAGCAAATCCGCGCCGCCCGCCGACAGCTGCAGCTTGTCCAGCTCGACGTTCGCCCCCGGCGTCAGCACCGACACCAGGACAACGCCGTGCCAGGCGCGCTGCCAGGGAGCAACAGCGAACGGATTGCCGGCCAACAACGACTCCCGATGCACACTGCCGCCAGCAGCGAGCCGGACGCTCTGGCGCTGGCAACTTTTCGGATAGAGCAGATGCAGCGCGCAGACGCGGATCAGCAGCTCGGCGTCGCGATCGCTGCGCGCATCGATGGCCAGGCGATAGCGCGCTGCGGCGAGCAGATCGACGCGCTGCGAGAGCGCGTAGAGGCCGTCGGCAGCGGCGCCGCCCGGACTCGGCCCGGAAAGTACCATGCCCGCGCCGGACGCCGCACCGCGCTGGTGGCCGCCCGGCACCGGCACGCCCGAATCGACGCGCGCAAAGCGCAGCGGCACGCGCCCCACGCCGATGCCGAACAGCCAGTCTTCGCTCGTCTGCAACAGGCCGATGCCCTGTCGCCAATGCTGCAATCGCCCGGCGATGTCGCGTTCGCTCTCCTCCAGGCGCTGGTTGACGAATGAACCCGCGCCGAGCACCAAGGCGCCTTCGAGCAGCACCAGCGACAGCACGACGACGCTGCTCGCGCGAACGCGCGGCGCCTTCCCGCCACCTCGCCGCTGCCAGACCAGCAGGCTGGCGAGCAGCAGCAGGCTGCCGGCGATGGCGCCATAGACGCCGCGCGAGATCGTCGTCAAACAGCCGTAGGCGAAGGCCAGGACAAACAGGCCGAGGACCAGCCGGCGCCACGCCGGCATGCCGGTCCGCCAGGCCCAGACGAGCAGCGGCGCGAGCAGGACGAGATAGGCATCGAGCGCGCCGCCGCCCAGATGCATCTCCCAGAACAGCGCGACGGTGCGGTAAGGCGTCACCATGTTCAACAGGCCGGGATGGAACGAGCGCTCCCAGAACAGCGCCGCGACCACGCATGCGCAGCCGAGCAGACAGGCGCCGAAAAAGCGCGTTGCCAGTTGCTCTGGCGGACGCTGCCTGGCGGCGTGCGCCAACAGCGGCAGCAGCAGGGCCGTCCACAGCAGCGTCTTGAGCACGCGCAAGCTGTTGCTCGGCGACGCGTAGCCCGCGAACAGGTCGATCCCGGACAGCGTCAGCCCGTCGGCGCCGCGCACCAGCAGCAGCGCGACCAGCGCGAGCAGCAACAGGAAGGCACGCCGGCAAGTCAGGCGCGAGCCAGCGCCGAGCATGCGAAGATAGCCGCCGGCGGCCACCGCCAGCACCAGCAGGTCGAATTCGTCGACGATCAGCCAGCCGCTCCACGGCGAGAAATCGAGCACCGGCAGCAGCATCGGAATGGCCAGCAGGCCGGCCCACGGCTGCCAGGCCGAGAACGCCGCGACGCCCAGCACCGCGGCGAGCGCGGCCGCCGGCAGCAGCGGATGAAGTCCGGCGAGCGCCAGCGCCGCGGCCAGACACACACTGGAAACCAGCGCCAGAGCGGCCGCCTCGAAGCGACTGCGTCGTCCCAGGCCAGGCGTCATGGTCGGTCAGCGAGCAGGCCGCCGCAATCGCCAAAATCGGCGAGGCGCCGCGCGTTCACGCCACCGACTCGCTGAGCCAGCGCAACAGCTCGCTTTCGACCGCGCGCCGCGCCGACGCACTGGAAAAGGTATGGTCGGCTTGCGCCAGATCGCGGCGCGACACCTGTTCGCGGCCCAGCGCGGCCGACCAGCGGCGCGACGCGCGCGCGCAGTCGTCGAATTCGCGCGCGGTCAGGTCGTCGGCGCTCAGGATCAGCAGCAGCGGCCCCGAAAACTGCTCGATCCCGCGCAGCATTCGGGCCTGAAAGGAATCGTCGGGCACCGACTCGCGGCCCGAACGCAGCGCTCGCTTCAACTGCCTGAGGTATTCGCGCAGCGACTCGCGCCAGCGCAGGCGTCCGCCAAAGAGCTTGGCCCAGAACGAGCGACTCAAGAATCGTTCGCGGTAATAGTGCCTGACCTGGGCTACCGCCAGCGATTGCTCCGAGCGAACCCAGGGGTTGAGCAGGCACAATCCGGCGAGTCGCGCGCCAAGCGACGCGGCAAAAATCAGCGCCGACGAGGCGGCGTCGCAGAGGCCGAACAGCACCACCCGATCGACCCCCGGGCAGTTCGAAAACAGCTGCTCGCTGGCCGCCGCGAGGTCCGGCCCGAGCTCGTCGAAAGCCACGGGTTCGCCGCTGCTGTCGCCCATCCCGCGATAGTCGAAGCGCAGCGAGGCATAGCCCTGCGCCGCCAGCGCGCGCGCCAGCAACGCGAACTGGCGATGACTGCCGACGCGGTACTGATCGCCGCCGACCAGCAGGAGCACGCCAACGCGCTGCACGCGCTGCGGCCGACTGAGCACGCCGACCAGTTGCTCGCCGGCGCAGGCAAACACCAGCGGCAGCTCGTCGCTCATCGCGCCGCCTCGCGCAGCAGCTTCGTCGTCGCGGCAATCAGCGGCGCGACGTCGGTCCGATCGACGCGCTGCCAGAACGGCGGCGAGCGCAAGCCGTGAAACTGTACGGCCGCGCCGTACGCGCGCCACCCGGCCAGCGCCTCTTCGAGCGACGGCGAAGGCCCGGCCGGCGCCTGTGAGGCGCCGGTCTCGATCACGATCAGCTGCCCGACCTCGGCCGGCGGCGCCAGCGTCGCCGCGCGCAATCCCTGCGCCAGCGGCGCCGAAACGGCGTAGCCGGCGACCTCGACGGCCTGCCCTGAAGCGAGTTCGGCGAGCATCTCTCCGACGCTGGTGCGCCGCTGATTCGAAAGCACGTCGCCCGCAATCTTCAGGCGCAGGAAATGGCGCAGAACCATTTCGCCGGAAACCGACGGCTGCCAGAACAGGAAGTTTGCGCGCTGATCAAGCCGTTGCGCCGCCTCGGCGGCGAGCAAACATCCGGCGCGCAGCCCCCAGAGCCAGAGCGGCGCCGCGACGCGTTGCCGCAACCAGGCGACGGCCGCCAGCAGGTCGTCGCTCCAGCCGTCCCAGTCGGCGTCGGAAAAATCGCCGTCGCTGTCGCCGCAGCCGTGCACATCGATCTGCAGCACGGCCAGACCTTCGGCGGCGAAGGCCCTGGCCTGCGCCGCAGCGACGCGCCGCGCGCAATTCATCTCTTCGGCGAACGGCGCGATGTAGAGGATCGCGCCGCGCGCAGCGACGCCCGCGGCGATGCCATGAAACAAGCAGAAACGTCGGCCGCGCGGCAGCCGAAGAAAAAAGGCTTCGAGCGGCGCGCTTTCGATCAATTGCGCAGTTTTCCGGCGACGAAATCGACCAGACTGCCGACGGTCGCGAAAACGCTGCCGTCGATCTCGTCGTCGTCGATCGTAAAGCCGAAGCGCTCTTCGAGCGTCGTGAGCAAGGCCAGCACCGCGATCGAATCAAGCTCGGGCAAGGCGCCCAGCAGCGGCGTCTCGAGCGCGAAGCGCTCGGCCCTGCCGTTCAGCGCGAGCACGTCGTCGAGGATGCCGCGTATTTCCGTGAGAGCTTCCATGTCGGTCAATTCGGGTAGTTTGCTGCAGGGCATTATAGGGCGAGCGGGCGATTGCAATTGAAACCATCTGCTCGCGGCGGAATGCGACGCAGGCCAGGGAGGCAAAGAAAATGCTGTAAGGGCGCGCTGTAGGGGCGAATTCATTCGCCGCGAAGCAAGTCCCCTTGGTGGGCGCCCATCGAACCGGCGCTTATCGTTGTCGGGCGAATAAATTGGCGCTGTCGCAATCAGCTGTTGCGCCCGCGGAGAGCGCTTTGCCAGGAAAGCGATTGATTGGGAGATGGCTGACGCGCCGGGTTCCGCCTTGACGGCGGCTTACTTCTTCTTGTCTTGCCAAGAAGAAGTAAGCAAGAAGAAGGCGCGCCCGCTGCGTCGCCCGGCTGCGCCGGGTGCTCTGCGCTGCTCGGTCGCAACGGGGGCTGTGGAACTCGGGCCTGCGGCCCTCAAACAGTCCTCGCCCTTTTTCCGTTGCGCCCTGCGCTGCTCGACGCCGCAGAGGGCATGAGCAAACCGATCCTCAATTGCCATTGTGCTGACAGGCGGTGGTGCACAGACGGTTTTGACCTTTCCCCCTGTGGAGCGCCGAGCAACGCAGGCGAGCCGGGGGAAGTCGGCGAGCACTGTCTGAGGGGCGTAGCCCCGAGTTGCGCAGCCGCGCCCCGAGCGATGCGAAGCAGCGCGAGGAAGTACTCCCGGGGTGCCCGGCTTGACGAGTCGCGCAGGGAAGTCGGCGCAGCCGACCGCGGAGCCGGGGTCGCCTTCTTTTTGGTGACTTTTTCTTGGCGAAACAAGAAAAAGCCACCCGCCATCAAGGCGGAACTCAGCGCTTCCTCAACAGAAACATCGTCATTCGTCCAGAGGATTTTCCGGCGAATGAATTCGCCCCTACAGGCCGATACGAACGCGGCGCGACGATTGCAACCCGCACTGACCGATAGCGCATCAAAAGGCGTCTTCAGCGACCCCTGCCGCGAAAGCCGCGTCTTTAATGGCGTTCACGGCAGGCATCGCCAGGAACGTCAGCTGGCGCGGTGTAGCGCCCTGCCCTTGGCGGCGTGAGCAGTGCGATGGCCTGATTGCAGCGACTCGCTCGTCCACGGCTGAGTTATGATCAGCACCACTCCTGAATCACGGGCTTCCCTTGCCGGACACGATTTCCATCCAGGCTTTTCCCCACTTCACTGGTTTGGCCGCGGCCTTTCCAGGCCTCGTCGCGGCTGCGGCGGACAGCGATATCTTCCTGACCCCCGACTGGTTTTCGACGCTCTGCGAATACGGCAACACCTTTGCCGGCAAGCTCCAACTGATCGTCGCGAACGATCGGCAGAGCGGCGCGACGCTCTGCCTGCCGACCGTCGACGGGCGCAATCTCCAGGGGCTGAGCAACTATTACTCGAGCCTCTTCGCGCCGATCGGCGACCCCACGACAAGCAACGCGCCAATCTGCCAGGCGCTCGGCCAATGGCTCTATTCCCAGCCGCAAAGATGGCCGCAGCTCAGTTTTCAGCCGCTCGATACGGACCATCCCTTCTTCGACCACATGCTTGCGGCGCTGCGCGATGCCGGCTACCGCGCCGACAGTTACGCCTGTTTCGGCAACTGGCATCTTGACGTCGCCGGGCGCAGCCACGCCGACTATCTGGCCAGCACGCCTTCGCGCCTGCGCCACACCATCGAACGAAACCGGCGCAAGGCGCAGAAAGCCGGTGGTGTCGACATCCGCATCCACCAGCAGCCGGGTCCGGCGCTCGACGCGGCGATCGAGCACTTCGCCGCCATTTACCGGCGCAGCTGGAAACCGGCCGAGTCGCACCCCGCGCTGGTCAGCGCGCTGTGCCGGCTGGGCGCGGCCAAGGGCTGGCTGCGCCTGGCGGTCCTCGAATTCGCCGGAGAAGCGATCGCCGCGCAGATCTGGCTGGTTCATCGCGGCAAGGCCAGCATCTTCAAGCTGGCCTACGTCGAAGGCGGCAACCCCTTTTCCGCCGGCACGCTGCTCACCGACGCGCTGATGCGCCAGGTCATCGACATCGACGGCGTCAGCGAAGTCGACTACCTCTCCGGCGACGATGCCTACAAGCAGGACTGGATGTCGCACCGCCGCGAACGCCGCGGAATCGTCGCCTTCGATCCGCGCACGCTAGGCGGGCTGCTGCTCGCCGGCAAGCATCAGGCCGGGAAAATGCTCAGGAAAAACAATGCTCGCCCGTGAGCTGATTGTCGTCCGCCCGCCAGGCCGCCGGTGAACGGCGCCGCCGGTCTGCTCAGGAAATCGCTGCTGGCGTCGCTTGGCGCGGCGCTCGCCGTCGCGCTGCTGGTCCGGGCCGCCGAGCAAATCGTCGAACGCCCGCCGCCGGCACTGCCGACGCTCGGCAAGGGCCAGCAGGTTCGCGCGGCCGGCCGTGACGATCCGTCAGCGACGATCGTCGCGGCCAGCGTCGAGCAAATCATTGGCGGATTTCGGACGCTGCGCGCCGGGCAGGTTCTCGAGATCGTTCCCGGAACCTACCGCCTGCGCAGCCGGGTCATCACCGCCAACGCCGGCGCCGCGAACGCGCCGATCACCGTCAGGGCAGCGACGCCCGGCAGCGTGATCGTCGAAGTCGATGCTGCCGAGGGCCTGGCCATCGACCAGCCGTACTGGATCGTCGAGAACCTGCTGCTGCGCGGCGTCTGCGCCCTTGACGCCGACTGCGAACACGCTATTCACATCACCGGTCAGGCGCATCACGCGATCATCCGCAACAACCGCGTCGAGGACTTCAACGCCCATCTGAAGATCAACGGCGACGGCAGCGGCCATTGGCCGGACGACGGCGCCTTGCGCTTCAACACGCTGACCAATACCCGGCCCCGCCAGACCAGCCAGCCGGTCACGCCGTTCGACCTGGTCGGCGCCAGTCGCTGGGTCGTCGCCGACAACGTCGTCAGCAACTTCGTCAAGGACCAAGGCAACCGCATCTCCTACGGCATCTTCATGAAAGGCGGCAGCCGCGGCGGGCGCATCGAGCGCAACCTGATCGTGTGCACGCCGCCAGGCGCCTCGCCGGCCGGGCAGCGCGTCGGCGTCTCGTTCGGCGGCGGCAGCACCGACCCCGCCTACTGCCGCAGCGAGGGCGGCCAGGGCGGCCAGTGCGCGCCGGAACACCAGGACGGCGTCGCCAGCAACAACATCGTCGCCCACTGCAACGACGAGGGCATCGACGTTAACCGATCGAGCGCAATCGCCGTCGTCCACAACACGCTGATCGCGACCGGCGGCATCGCGGTGCGCAACGCGGCGGCGGCGGTGCGGATTTACGGCAATCTGCTCGATGGCCGCATTCACACGATTCGCGCGACGAAGGGCGGGCAGCTCGGCGTCGCGATGAACGAGATCGCCGCAATGAACGCGCTATTCGTTTCGGCCGACGCGCTTGATCTCGATTGGCGCCAGGCGCCCGCAACGATCGCCGCGACGGCGCTGGTCGCCGACGACTTCTGCGGCCGCGCGCGCAGCGCAGCGACGCTGCCGGGCGCCTTCGCCGAATTGGCGCGTTGTCCGCCGGCCCCCCCGCGCTGACCGCCAGCGCGCGCCCGACGGCCTGAAATCAGGCCTTATTCCTGCGCTATGTGCGGCAGCGCACACAGTCCGAGCCGCCAGTCGAGTAATTTACGGATAGTGGAATTTCACGTGCAGCGGAAATCAAAAGCTGGCCTTGGCGCAAGAGCACTTTGCGCATCGATCTATTGAATCAACTCACAGGAGTTTCATGAACATCACCGTCATCGGCACCGGCTATGTCGGCCTGGTCAGCGGCACCTGCCTCGCGGAAGTGGGCAACGAGGTGCTGTGCCTGGACATTGACCCGGAAAAAATCAGCATCCTCGAAGCGGGCGGCATTCCGATCTACGAACCCGGCCTGCACGACCTGGTCAAGCGCAACGTCGCCGCCGGCCGCCTGCATTTCACGACCGACGTCGAAAAGGCAGTGCGCCACGGAACGATCCAGTTCATCGCCGTCGGCACGCCGCCGGACGAGGACGGATCGGCCGACCTGCAATACGTTCTGGCCGCCGCGCGCAACGTCGGTCGGCTGATGGACGATTACAAGGTGATCGTCGACAAGAGCACGGTCCCGGTCGGAACGGCGGCCAAAGTCGCTGCGGCGATTGCCGAAGAACTTGGCCAGCGCGGGCTCGATACGCCGTATAGCGTCGTTTCCAACCCGGAGTTCCTCAAGGAAGGCGCCGCCGTCGACGATTTCATGCGCCCCGACCGGATCGTCGTCGGCGCCAGCGACGAGCGCGCCATCGCGCTGATGCGCGAACTGTACGCGCCGTTCCAGCGCAATCACCAGCGCCTGGTCGTCACCGACGTCAAGAGCGCCGAGCTGATCAAGTACGCGGCCAATGCCATGCTCGCAACGCGCATCAGTTTCATGAACGAGCTCGCCAACCTGGCCGAGAAACTGGGCGCCGACATCGAGATGGTGCGCCTGGGTATGGGCTCCGACCCACGCATCGGCACCCATTTCCTCTATCCGGGGTGCGGCTACGGCGGCTCGTGCTTCCCCAAGGACGTCAAGGCGCTGATCAAGACCGCGCGCGACGACGGCCAGATCACGCTCAAGGTCTTAAGCGCCGTCGAAGAAGCCAACGACGCGCAGAAACACGTGCTGACGCACAAGATCAAGGCCCGCCTCGGCGACCTCAAGGGCCGGCACTTCGCGCTCTGGGGACTGGCTTTCAAACCCGACACCGACGACCTGCGCGAAGCGCCCAGTCGCGCCTTGATCGACGACCTGCTCGCCGGCGGCGCGACCGTCAGCGCCTACGACCCCGTCGCCATGCCCGAAGCGCGACGCCTCTACGGCGACGAAGCCGGCCTCGCCTACGCCGAAAACCCGATGGCGGCGCTCTCTGGCGCCGACGCGCTGGTCATCGTCACCGAGTGGCGCGAATTCCGCAGCCCGGACTTCGCGGCCATCGGCAAAGCGCTCAAAAAGCCGCTGATTTTCGACGGGCGTAACCTCTACGACCCGCACGTCGTGCGGGCGCTGGGCTTCGACTACCTGGCCATCGGCCGCTAGATGCGATGCGCATTCTGCTGATCGCCGCCTTGCTGCTCGCCGGCATCGCGCGCGCCGAACTGCCGCCGCCGCCAAGCTACCTCGGCGAGATCAAACGCAACGACCAGGGCCAGTTGGTGGTCATCGAATCTGACGCTGGCGGCGGCGCCGCCAAGGAATCGCCACCGGCGCTGCCCGCGCCGAGCGCGCCGGCACCGCCAAGCGTGGCGGCAGTGCCGCGCGCGGTGGCGCCGGCGGCCAGACCCGACGCGCGCGCCGAAGCCCGGCCGGCAGCGGCCGAGCGCAGCGCGCCGCAATGCGCGCGCCATAGCATCACCTGCGTCGAGGTGGTGGCGACCGGCGAGCGGACCCAGGCCAGCGTACCGCTGACCTTCGGCCAGCCGTTCAGGATCGGCGACCTGGCCAAGGGCGGCCGCCTGCTGGCGAGCGACGGCCATGGCCGCCTGCCGTTGCAGATCGACGAAACAGCCAGCCACGCCGACGGATCGCTCGCCTTCGCCGTTCTCAGTACGCAGATCGCCGACCTCAAACCCGGCGAGAAGCGCATCATCAACCTCGCGCGCGACAACGGCGAAGCTGCGCGGCCGGCCGCGGCGCCCCCGCCCGCCCCGGCCAGCCTCGACCTCAAACTCGCGGCCACCGTCTACTCGCCGCAAATTTCGCAGATCACCTTCGGCGACCGCAACGGCAATATCCAGGGGATTCCCTTCGCAGCCGGCGAAGAGATCACGCTGCAACTGGGCGATGCGCCCGACGAACGCTTCACGCTGACCGTCACGCCGGAGCTGGCGGGCGGTCAATTCACGACGCTGACCAAGATCGCCGAGAGCTTCCGCGACCTCGTCAACCGCCGCAGCCGCGGCTTCCGCGCCGACAAGCCGGGCGAAGGCGGCGGCTACGAGAAGCTCTGGATCGCCACGCGAACGCCGGACGGCGCCGCCTTTGCCGTCAAGTTCATCTACTCCGGCAAGGCCAAACTGAGCAGCCGCAACCTGCAGGAACACCGCGCGCCAAGACAGTTCGTCGCGCTCACGCGCCCCGCGCTCGAACGCGCGCTCGCTGACCACGCCGCGCCGCGCCTGCTCGGGCCGGTGGCGCGCGAATACACGCTGGTCGTCCCGTTCACCGAAGTCGGCAGCGGCAAGTTGCACCCGCAGTTGAGCGCTCGCCTGCACGCGCGTTTTCTCGACAACAACCAGCGCGTTCGCACCGACCTGGTTCTCGAAAACGACTGGGCCTACGCAGCCGAGCCGGGCAACCTCACCTATGACCTTCTCGTCACGCAGGGCGACAAGACGCTGCTGCGGCAAGCGGCGTTCACCCACCATCACCACGCGCGCTGGCACCGCGTACTGTGGACGACCGGCGACGCACCGCAGGCGCAAGTCCGCCACAATATGCCCTATTTTCTGGACAGCAAGGCGACCTGGAACTACGACCTGTCGCTCAAGATCCCCGAATCGGTTCTCGCCGACGAAGCCGCAAGACTGGCCAAGACCGACGCCGGCCCGATGGGCGGCGCCGCGCTGACGCAATACTTTCCGATGACCGGCGGCCGCCCGGACATCGGCCCGCTGCCGCGCTGGACCGCGCTCTACCTGATTTCTCAGGATCGCCGCGCCGAAGCGGCGATGCTGGCCAACGCCGACGCCGCGGCGACGATCCCGGTCCACTACCGCGACAGCGCCAGCGACCAGCCGGTCAATCTCGACCGCCACCCCGGCCTCGCCTTGCGCTCGGGACAATCGACGGCCAAGGACGCGATGCCGGCGACGGCCAACGGCGAAACGCCCTGGACCGTCGACGTTTCGCACCAGGCCTCGTTCGCCTTCATTCCCTACCTGATCAGCGGCGACGCGTTCTACCTCGACGAGACGCTGTTCTGGGCCGCCTGGAACATGTTTTCGATCAACCCGGATTATCGCGAGCACGAGAAAGGCCTGGTTCATCCCGAACAGATCCGCGGCCAGGCCTGGGCCTTGCGCTCGATCGCCGACGCGGCGTACGCGCTGCCCGACCGCCATCCGGAGAAGGCGTATTACAGCAAACGCCTGTCGACCAACCTCGCGTGGTACGCTCAATCCGCCGCCAGCGCCGCCGGGCCGATCCGCGCGCTCGAACAATCCGACAAGCCGGGGCTCACCGCGCCGTGGCAGAACGATTTCATGGCGCTGGTGGTCGGACTGATCAGCGAGCGCCAGGACGCCTCGGCAGAGAAATACTTCGCCTGGCTCAGCCGCTTCACCGTCGGGCGCTTTACCAACGAGGCGCAGGGATTCTGCCGCAGTCGCGCGCCGGGCTACTGGATCAAGATCCGCGATGCCAAGAGCCAGGCCCCGTACAAAACCTGGCACGACGTCTACCAGGCCAACTGGCCCGACGACCCGGCGTGCGCTGCGCAAGCAAAGCTCGACGGTTACCCCGAAGCGGCCGGCGGCTACGTCGCCAACGCGCGCGCCATGCTCGCCGTCTCGGCCAGCCTGGGCGTCGCCCAGGCCGCGCAGGCGTATGACTGGCTGTCGGCCAGTGCGCCCGGTGCGGTCGCGGCGATGGATCGCGACCCGACCTGGGCGATCGTCCCGCGTGCCGTTCGTGGCCGAGCCCAGTGATGGGCTGCCGCGCTGATTGCCGCGCCGCGCGGCGGACGGGCTGAAGCCGATGTCGCAGCTACGCCGCTCGGTCCTGATCACCTTCCTGTCGACCAACGCCAACACGGTCGTGCAGTTCGGCGTCACGGTGATTCTGGCGCGGCTGCTGACGCCCGCCGAAGTCGGGATCTTTTCGATCACCGTCGTCTTCGTCAACATCGTCGCCGTGTTCAGGGAATTCGGCATTTCGGATTACCTCAAGCGCGAAAAGGAACTGACGCCGCAGAAGATGAGGTCGGCGCTCGGCCTGTTGATCAGCACCTCGTGGCTGCTCGCCGCCTTCCTCTATTTCTCCGGCAGCCACGTCGCCGCCTTCTATCGCGAACCAGGCATGGCGGCCGTGCTGCACGTGCTGAGCATCAGCTTCTTCCTGGTGCCCTTCGCATCGTTCAATTACGCGATGCTGGCGCGCAACCTGCAGGCCGGCCAGCAGGCCATCGTCAATGCCGTGAGCACGCTGGCCTACGCCAGCTCGTGCGTGTTCATGGCCTTCCAGGGAATGAGCTACATGGCGCTGGCCTGGGCCAACGTCATCAACATCAGCGCGACGGTGGTCGCCTACTATTGCCTGCGGCCGAAGGACGCGCTGATGCTGCCATCGCTGTCGGGCTGGGCGGCGCCGGCACGCTTCGGCGGCGGCGCGATCCTCGGCACGCTGATCGACCGCGTCAACAATTCGATCCCGGACCTGGTGCTCGGCCGGATTTCCGGCGCGCGCGACGTCGGCCTCTACAGCCGCGCCAACGGCCTGGTCGGCATCTTCCAGCAGATCGTCGGGCCGACGATCAATTACAACGCCATGCCGTTCATCGCCAGGAACCACCACGCCGGGGTAGCGCTCGGCCCGATCCTGTCGCGGGCGACCGCCTATCTGACCGTGCTCTATTGGCCGGCGCTGGCGATCACCGCGATCTACGCCAGGGAAATCATCGGCATCCTCTACGGCGCACAATGGGTCGCCGCCGCGCCGGTGGCGCTGATCATCTGCGTTCAGGTCGCCGCGCGCGTCGGTTTCTCGCTGACGCAGCCCGGTCTGATGGCGATCGGCCGCCCTTACCTCTCGGCCGTATCGTCCGGCGTCGCCGCCGGCGTCAAGCTCGCGGCAATCTACTTCTTTGGCGCGAGTAAGCTCGCCACTTTTGCCATCGTCATTTGCGCCGCCGACATCGTCGCCGCCATCGTTCCGGCCTGGCTGATGGCCAGCCAGTTCGGCTACAGCTACCGCGAGTCGTGGCGCGCCCACTGGGTGAGCGTCAAGGTCGCCGTTCCCTGCCTGGCGGCCTTGCTGGCGATCCGCGCGCTGGTGCCGGCGGACTGGCCCGACCTGGCCGTCCTGACGCTGGCCGGGGTCACGCTGGCGGTGGTCTGGCTGATCGCGCTCTTCGCCTTCCGCCATCCGCTCTACGACGAATTGCCGCCGCTGGCGCGCCGCTGGCTGCCGGCTTCACTCTACGACAGGATCAGAACATGACCGCCAACGGCCAGCAGCGCTACTACCACAACCCGCGGCGCGAGATGCTGCGTTTCGTCCCCGACGCAGCGCAGCGGATTCTCGACGTCGGCTGCTTCAGCGGCGCCTTCGGCGAGGAACTCAAGAAATCGCGCGCAGTCGAGGTCTGGGGCGTCGACCCCGACGCGGTCGCGGCCGCGCAGGCGCGGCGGGTTCTCGACCGGGTGCTGTGCGGCTATTTCGACGCACAACTCGATCTGCCGGACGCCCATTTCGACGCCATCGTCATGAACGACGTGCTCGAACACATGATCGATCCGTGGGCGGCGCTCGAACTGGCCGCCAGGAAGCTCAGGCCCGGCGGCAAAGTCGTCGTCTCGCTGCCCAATCTGCGCCAGATCGACAACCTGCTGCACATCCTTTTCGACAAGGACTTTCGCTACGAACTCAACGGCATCCGCGACAGCACCCACCTGCGCTTCTTCACGCGCAAGAGCGCGATCCGTCTGCTCGAAGAGTGCGGCCTCGAGGTCGAACACGTCGAAGGCATCTGCGAGCAGTGGTGGACGAGGTCGATCTGGCGGCGGATCGCCTTCCGCGTGTTCGCCAGGCAACTCACCGAGACCAAGTACGTGCAGTTCGCGCTGGTCGCCGGAATCAGGCCGGCGAACTGATCGCTAGGCGCTGAAGCGCTGCCTGACGGTCTGCGTCGCCTCGAGATAGGCGCGGCCAAATTTTGCGCAGGGTTCGAGGTGGTTGCCCTCGGCCCATTCGTTCCAGGCGTTGATGAACACCAGGCGATGTTCGGGCCGGTTGTGCGCGAGCGACCACTCTGCACTGCGCGACAGCCAGTCCTGATACGCGTCGGGGCTGCCGTTGATGATGATCGTGGCATCGGCGGCGCGCCGTGAACTATTGTCGAAACCCGGGCTGACGCAGCGAACGAAGGGATAATCGGGCGGCGATTTGGCCATCACTTTCTCGACCATTCGGCGGTAGTCGAAAATATTGTGCTCGAGGTAGGCCTTGGGAATAATCCCCAGACGCGCCGCGAGCCGGGCCTTGGCGGTGGCGTAATAGCGGCCGCCGAGATTTCTCCAGTCGGGCGCGAACTCGATCGAAAGATCGAGGCCGTCGTCGCGCGGATCCTTATGGCCGCCGCCGCCGCCACGTTCGAAGCGCGCCAGGCAGAGCTCACCGACGCCGCTCTTGAGCGCCTCGTTGCGCCACAAGTCGAAGGTCTTGCGCGGATTGGGCAGGTCGTCGGCGCGATAGACGACGAAGAGCGGGCGCGAATCGACGCGGATATAGCGCCGGTCGGCGAAGAACGGAAGCAGGTGACGGATGTGCGCCAGATCGTCATCATCGCTGTAGCCCTGCTCGACCAGCAGCTCGCGCGATTCGCCGTCCCAGGCGCGGGTCCAGCTCTCGTTGGCCCAGCACAGACAGAACGGAAAATCCGGCTGTCCCGATTTCAGATTTTCTTCGATCGGATAGTTGAGGAGTCGCTTGCCCTTGAACCAGTAGTGGTAATAACAAAAGCCGTCGATGCCGTACTGCGCCGCGAGCTCGGCCTGCCCGGCGCGCGCCTGCGGCAGACGCAGGTCATAGAAACCGAGGTCGGCCGGCAGCTGCGGCTGGTTGTGGCCCGTAAACAGCGGCCTGGCCTTGGCGACATTGGTCCATTCGGTGAACCCCTTGCCCCACCAGCGGTCGTTTTCCGCGAAAGGGTGAAATTGCGGAAGTACTATCGAAATGAATTTGCATTCCATCGTGGCCTACCTTTCAACATGATCTGCAATGGGTGCGGGGACGCGTCACGGCGCTTCAGCGCAAGAACACGCGCGAGATCAGGCGCATCGGCCACGGCACCGGGCGCTCGAGCCTGGGCGGCCCGATGCGCTGCAACAGGCCGTCCCAGGCGCCGAGCAGGCAGGCGTCGGCCTTGTCGTGTTGGCCCGAGTTTTCGAGCCGCTGCGCCGCGACGATGGACTGTTGGACGACGCGATAGCGTATCGGCCGCCGCCAGGCGTCGGGGCAGTTCTTGAGCCAGAACAGCAGCGCGTTGCGCGCCATCAGGTAATGAAAGTAGGTCGGCCGCTCTTCGGGCGCGCCGAGCGTCGTGAAGTGCGACACCGAAGCGTCGAAGGCCACCCGGTTGGAAAAACCGCCGGCCGCCAGCCGCGCGCCCAGGTCGTTGTCCTCGTAATAGGCAAAATAGTCTTCGTCGAAGAGCCCGACCTGGCGCAGCGCCCGGCAGCGCAACATCACCGCCGCGCCGTGCAGCCAGGTCAGGGGGCGCCGCGTCTTTTCGAATTCGGCGCCCTGCTGCGGGCTCGCGGCCTTGATCGATTCAAGCGCCGTCCAGTCGTGCACAGCGCCGCAAAAATCGATGTGCGAGCGGTCGTGAAGCGCGCGGATGAGCGGCGACACCGCGCCACACGTCTCGTCCGAGACGATCAGCCGCAGCATCTTCGCCAGGCAGTCGGCGTCGGCAATGGCGTCGTTGTTGAGCACCCAGACGAAGTCGACGCCCACCGCCAGCGACTCGCGCAGCAGCCGGTTGTGCCCGCCGGCAAAGCCGAGATTGAGCGGCGAATATTCAAGGCGAACCGGCGTGTCGCGCAGGCCGTCGGCGAGCGTCTGACGGTCAGCGGCCGACGAGCCGTTGTCGAGAACGCAGATCTCCAGGCTGACGCCGAGCTCCGGCGGCAGCGACAGCCGCGACAGCGCGGCGATGCAGCACAGCGTGTCAGCGGCGCGGTTCCAGTTGAGGATGTTGATGGCAACGCGTAGCAAGAGATGGTCTCCTCAGGTCACGGTAATGTTCTTGGCGCGCGACGCTCGGCCCTGGCGCTGCGACATCGCCCACAGCGATCTGCGCAAGGGCCCGGGAAGCAGCGAAATGCAGCGCTTGAGAAGATAGTTCGGGTTCAGCGGCATTTGGCCAAGGCGCGCGGCGATCTGCTCGGCGCACGCGAAATCGCCTTCGGCGAAAGCCATGTCGAAAGCGGCCAGACGCCGCTTGTGAACGCTGGCCAGAATCTCCGCCGCAAAGGCCTCTGCCCCGGCGTGATTGGCCAGGCTGTATTCGAGGATCAGCGACTCGCCGAGCGCCTGCCTGAGCCTCGACCCGGACTCGTTTCCGGGATGCTTGCGAATGCGCGCCAGCGGCTTGCGGCAGACGGCGACGTGGCCCGCGCTGGCGGCGCGCAACAGGAACTCGAAATCCTCGGCACCGACGCGATTGAAGCGGCTGTCATAGCCGCCGATACGCTCGTAGAATGATTTGCTGACCACGCAGCCGGTCGGAAACAGCGGCTGGTAGTCGAGCAGGCGCCTGGTCAATTGCGGAATATCGCTGCAGAACTCGCCGTCCTCACGGGCGCCGCGAAAGAAATCCGGCGGCGCCAAGGAGAGCTTGTCGGGATGGCTGCCGTCGCGGTCGAAGGTCGAGAAATTGCAGTAGAGCGCGTCGACGTCGGGCCGTCCGGCCATCCACGGCGCGACGGTGGCGACGAAATCGCTTTCCAGCAGGTCGTCCGAATCGCATAAGGCGACCAGCGCCGTGTGGCTTGCGGCCACCCCGCAATTGCGCGCGGCCTGGACGCCGGCATTGGCCGTCGTGATGCAGCTGATGCGCTCGCCGTAGGCCGACAGGGCTTGCGCCGTGCCGTCGCTCGAACCGTCATCGACGACGATGATTTGCGCGAAGGGAAGCGTCTGCTGCAGCGCGCTGGCGACACATTCACCGACCAGATCGGCGCGGTTGTACGTCGGAATCACCAGCGTCATCGCGGCGCAAGCCGCGGGCATCGTCTCGTTCATGATTTGGGCACCGATCCTTGATGAACTGCAGCTCCCGGAAAACGCAAACCGGCAATCACGCGCTTGCCGATCGCGATGAAAGGCTGCTCGATGTGGCGATAGCTGATCGCCGCCAGCAAATAGGTCAGCACCACGCCGATCAGAACGATGGCGCCGGCATAGGGAATCGACGCGACGCCGACCTGCGGGCCGTGCCAGAGCGACGACACGATGCGGCTGGCCAGTTCCAGCATGAAGAAATGCAGGATGTAGGCGCTGAAGCTCACCTGCCCCAGTTTGACGATCAAGCGATTGACCGCCAGGCCCGGCGACCTGATCACCAGAACCAGCGCCCAGGCCGTGAACGCCAGAGAAATGAGCAAGTGCGTCGGCAGCGTGCCGTCCGAAAAATCGAA